>NZ_JALNTS010000006.1:0-246325 GCF_023161725.1 Vibrio sp. 1CM24A | reverse complement strand
TCGAATCTCGAATCTCGAATCTCGAATCTCGAATCTCGAATCTCGAATCTCGAATCTCGAATCTCGAATCTCGAATCTCGAATCCGTTTTAGTACCCCATCAACTGCAGCAAGTTCTCCGCAGTGCTGATTGCTTCTTTACGGTTAGCAATGTTGAGCTTTTGGTAAAGGTTACGGATGTGAGTTTTGATCGTGGTACCCGCTACATCGAGTTCTTGAGCGATCTGCTCATTACTGAATCCTGAATAGATCAGACCAAGTACTTGCCATTCACGCTGAGTGAGTGGGCTAGTGCGCACAAGCTCAGGAATGTTCGGGTGATTAACCAAGTTCTCAACAAAGTCTTCATCGAAGTGAACGGAGCGGCTGCGTTGGGTGGTGGAGATATCTTTCATGATTTGTTGCGCGCGGTGACGTTCTAAATCACCTAAGCCTGGCTTGTTACTCAACTTATCCAAGATATGCCCGATAGTTCCACCGTCTACTAAGAAGTTACCGACCATACCGGTTTGGTTAGTCATATGAAGTGCTTCTTCAAGCAGTACTCGTGCGCTGTCTTCATCGTTAATTTGTGTACGTAACACGGCTTCAACGATCAAGTTTCGGTTAGTGTCTGTAATCAGGTGCGAACGCTGGGCTTCACTCTTAAGGAAGGTCAGCGCTTCTTCGGCTTCTTCGTATTGCTCAAGGATGATGTGTGCACGAACGATGTTTCGCCACTGAAGTTGGCAGAAGTGGTTACTTGCCGATTCAGGTCGAACCGCCACACTCAGCCAATCACGTATCGCCTCTTTATCGCCTTTCACTTGCCAGAACAGAATCAAAGAAAGAGAAGCATTTGCCGTCCAATCTACGTGGTAAGTCGATTGACGCAATAAGTGCTGAATCTGGTCGATAAATTTCGACGCTTTATCAATCTCACCGCGGCTCAATGAAATACGAGCCAACATAGAATAGCTGTGTAGGTGTTTACTCGGAGAGTGGTGTCCAAGGATATCTAAGCCTTTGTAGCAACACTCTTCCGCTTCATCTAGTCGGTTCCAACACCAGAAGATCTGAGCGCGAACACGCAGCAAAAATTCATGCAGCGGCACGTATTGAAGCTGATGTTCTTCAATCAATTTGAATGCGCTGTCTTGAAGCTCAAACGCAGCTTGAACATAACCTTGAGCAATCAAGATTTCGCTTTGTTGCAGAATCGCCCACAGAGCCTGATGGTAAACTTGATACTGACGTGCCAGTTTTTCTGTTTGTTGCATCATCGGTAGCGCACGGCTTAGGTTACCCATTACGTGATTCACTTCGCCCACAACCGAGGTGGCGACAATGCGGCTGCGATAAACGGTGGTGTTCAACTGACTCAATGAAAGCTCAGCCAATTCCAATGCTTTCTCTGGCTCATTGCTGTTAATGGCAACTTGGGCGCGCAAGGCGTTGTATTGGCCTTGTTGCTGAGTATCGAGTTCAATGTTTCGAGCTTGATATTGAGTTTCAGCTTCTTCCAACAAAGTACCCACTTGGTCATAACGGTGCTGACTTTGTGCAAGCCAAGCACGCAACATCGAAAGCTTTGGCTCACTGTAAAGTTGATCGGTGGTCAGTTGCTTGATCGCCATCTCTAAAGATGAAAGCTCGCCTTGGTTGAACATCGGCCAACCGTGTTCAGTCAGGATTTGAATGATCAGTTCTGGATCTTCAGCGCGCTGTGCGTGACGTAGTGCTTGGTGCGGTGTGTTTTGCTTGATCCACGCTTTTGCAGCACTTCGATGCAGTTCTGCTTCTTGCTGAGGAATTCGAGCTTGGCGCTCATGGGCGAGGAACTCACCAAACAAGTTATGGAAGCGATACCAGTTCTTTTCACCTTCAAGAGGGTAGATGAACAAACCAAAACGGTTGAGTGATTCGATCATACCTAACGCATCTTCACGCTGTGTAAGTGCACACACAAGCTCATCGTTGAAGTGATCAAGCACAGAGCATTGCATCAAGAACTGTCGGGTTTCTTTGTCTAGCAGGTCGAATACTTCTTCAACCAAGTAGTCCCAAAGATGAGCGTGGTTAAAGTGAGAGAATGACTCTGCGGACTGTGCAAGAGTGCGTTTTTGGTGTTGTGCTTGTAGCGCGATAAGTTGCAGTGCAGAAGGCCAACCCTCTACATAACTACAAATACTGTCTGCCGTGGTGTCATCAATGCCATCGGCTACGCGTTGGTTGAAAAAGCGTGTGGTTTCTTCGGTATCAAACGCCAACGAGTCATTGCCTAATTCGATCATTAAGTCACGAACGCGCAGGTTTGCTGTACCAAGTGGTGGCGTACCACGACTGGTGACAACCAACGTTAGGTTATCGGGCATGTGTTTGAGGAAGAAGCGCATGGCTTCGTGGATGTCGTCATTGTTGACCAAGTGATAGTCATCCAACACCAGAAAACACTCGTGATGGAATTCCGACATCTCGGCAAATACTTCACTTAATAAAGAATGCAGCGATGAAAACTGTCGCTTTTCTGCCAGTTTTTGGGCGTTCGGACAGGCATTTTGAGTCGCTTTATTAAGTGATTGAAGTAGGTAGTTGATAAAGCGGAAGGCATCGTTGTCGCTATCATCGATGCTGTACCAACCCACATTAGGTTTATCTACCAACCATTGTGCAGCCATGGTGGTTTTGCCGTAGCCCGCTGGAGAGCGGAACAACACAAGCTTATAGCAATCTGCATTGTGAAGCAGATCGAGAACCCTAGGTCGTAGGATTGCATTATGTAAGCGGCCGGGACGAGTCAGTTTCGAAGGGATCCACATATCGAAGTTTTACACCTATTCCGTGGCTATGTTCTGGAATATCCCAATCTATCGTTGAGTGCACTCCAATGACATTAGCCTAATTACTTAAGTCTTTACTCATATTACGTGAAGCCAAACGTTACCGACTATGATCCTCCTCAGAAACCTTGCGCTCCTGCATGTTTTTGGGTGTCTACGCCCTTTATTTGAGACTTTGCTCACGTTGCGGGTTGGTTTATGAATGTGACTTCGTTCATCCCTACACGGGAATCTATGCAAAAGATGAGAGTTGGAAATTATTTTCGTGATCTGAATATCAGATTTGACAATGACTTTAATCTGGTTAAATAAAAGTCACATCAATTGAAGTTAAGTTATCGAACGGGAGCTTGTGATCTTAGTCACTCCAAGTTTTTGTTCGCAGTCAGAACATGAGAGTCAGATCACTAACCCTAAGTCGGTACGCCCCCTACGCCCTCCCATCTACTCCTAGTCAGTTGCGTTAGCGGGAGGATGTTTAGTTTATGGTGACCATGCACGATATGTCACAGATGAATTAGAACTATTAAAAGCGAGATTTCTGAAATGAAACCAACTCAGCAAAAAACTTTCGATAAAGTGTCATTCCAAGAGAGTGTTAAGAAACATTTATCTGCAACCTACGCAACAACCGTTGAAACAGCAGACAGCCGTTCATGGTATCTAGCAATGGGTCGTGCTCTTGCAGAGCTAACGACTTTTGACCTGCTAGAAACTGAAAATGATGAAAAAATTAAGAACGCGAAGAGCGTTAACTACCTATCACTAGAGTTTTTGATTGGCCGTCTAACAGGTAACAACCTGATCAGCATGGGTCTTTACGAACAGATTACTCATGCAATGGAAGAGCTAGGTCAAAACCTAACTGACCTTCTAGAAGAAGAACGCGACCCATCACTAGGCAATGGTGGTCTTGGTCGTCTAGCTGCTTGTTTCATGGATTCTTGTGCCGCTCAAGAATACCCAACAGTAGGCTACGGTCTTCACTACGAGTACGGTCTATTCAAACAATCTTTCCAAGACGGTCGTCAACAAGAAGCACCTGACGCATGGCGTGGTGTTGAAGGTTACCCATGGGAAGTGGCTCGTCCAGAACTAGCACAACATATTGGTTTTTACGGTCATGTAGACGTTGAATTCGTTGACGGTAAAGAAGTTCGTACTTGGGTTCCAGGCATGGAAGTAAAAGCAATGCCTTGGGATCTACCTATCGTAGGTTACGAGTCAAACACGGTTTACCCGCTGCGTCTTTGGGAATGTCAGGCAATTGCACCATTCTCACTAGCAAGCTTTAACAACGGTGATTACTTCGAAGCGCAACACTCGCTAATCGATGCAGGTAACATCACTAAAGTTCTTTACCCGAACGACAACCACGAGAAAGGCAAGACTCTGCGTTTAATGCAACAGTACTTCCACTCAGCAGCGTCTGTTCGCGATATTCTACGTCGTCACGAAGCAGCAGGCTTCTCTCTAGAAGATCTGCCTAAGCAAGAAACGATTCAGCTTAACGATACGCACCCAACGATTGCGATTCCTGAGCTAATGCGCATCTTGATTGACGAGAAAGGTTTATCTTGGGACCAAGCATGGGAAATCAGTGCACATACGTTCGCATACACGAACCACACACTACTTCCTGAAGCACTAGAGACTTGGTCTGAATCACTGATCAACCGTCTTCTTCCACGTCACATGGAAATCATTTTTGAAATCAACCACCGCTTCATGCAGGAAGTTCGCAAGATGTGGCCTGGTGACGGTGAGAAGCAAGCGAAGCTTTCTATCATCCAAGAAGGTTTCCACCGCATGGTTCGCATGGCAAACCTATGTGTGATTGGTTCTTACAAAGTGAACGGTGTAGCTGCGCTTCACTCTCAACTGGTTAAGAAAGACTTGTTCCCTGAGTTCAACGAAATCTTCCCAGGTAAACTGACTAACGTAACGAACGGTATCACGCCACGTCGTTGGTTGAAGTTCTGTAACCCAGGTCTATCTACGCTAATCACAGGTAAGATCGGCACTGAGTGGCCAGCAAAACTTGAGCAGCTAGAAGGCATCGCTAAGTTTGCAACAGACGCGAAATTCCAAAAAGAATTCATGGCTGTTAAGAAAGAAAACAAACAGCGCCTTGCTGATTGGGTTCAAGAGAACATGGGTATCGAGCTAGATACTAACGCTATCTTCGACGTGCAAATCAAGCGTCTGCACGAATACAAGCGTCAGCACCTAGATTTGCTACACATTCTATCTCTGTACCACCGTATTCTTAACGAACCAGGTTTCGAGTGTGAGCCACGCGTATGTTTCTTCGCAGCGAAAGCAGCACCGGGTTACCACCTAGCGAAAGAGATCATCTTCGCGGTTAACAAGATTGCAGAGAAGATCAACAACGATCCGCGCATCGGTAACAAACTGAAAGTGGTATTCATTCCTGACTACCGTGTAAGCATGGCTGAGATCATCATCCCTGCAGCAGACGTTTCTCAGCAAATCTCACTGGCTGGTAAAGAAGCATCAGGTACGGGCAACATGAAGATGGCTCTAAACGGCGCGCTAACTATCGGTACGATGGATGGTGCAAACGTTGAGATTCGTGAAGAAGTGGGTGATGAAAACATCTACATCTTCGGCCTAGACGTTGATGGTGTTCAAGCACTGAAAGCTCAGGGCTACAACCCATACGACTACTACAATGCAGACCCACTACTGAAAGCATCTCTAGACCTACTGACTGGCGATGAGTTCACTCCAGGTCAACCAGGCCTTCTACGTGCAACGTTTGACAGCCTGCTAGACGGTGGTGACCCTTACCTATGTCTTGCTGACTTCGCATCTTACGTGAAAGCGCACGAAGATATGGGCACGCAATACAAAGACCAAGCAGGTTGGGCTAAGAAAGCAATTCTTAACACAGCATTGGTTGGTAAGTTCACATCAGACCGCTCTATCCGCGACTACGTGAACAACATCTGGAAACTTGAAGCGGTTAACCGTTAATACTTCCCAAGTAGCCAAGGCAGTTTCTGCCTTGGCTCAATTAGCTTGTGAGCAAACGAAAGGCTTAAAGGTTTGTCGTTTATAAACAAGCTCCTTACAAACCGATTGTCACAAGCTAATTGATTAGTAAAAAATTAAATTAACAACCCTACAAAATAGAAAGCGTCAGAACGTTTTCGGAGAGAGCGATGAAAGAACAGACCGTATTAAAACAAGTCGCAGAAATGGCAAACATTGCCGACAGTTACGTTAGTGCGTGGGGCGATGAAGCACAAGTATCAAACGAGACGATCACGTCTCTATTGGCTTCGTTGGGCTACGATACAAGCAGCGATGATGCACTGCTTAAGTCAGCAGAAAGAAAACACAAAAAAGATGTACTAGACCCAGTTCTTGTCTTGCGTGACGGTGAGCCAGTAGAAGTGGCGCTTAATCTAGGTGTAAGTGCTCGTGAAAGTGAGTTCAGCTGGCGCTTAGAAACCGAGCAAGGAGAGGTACTTGAAGGCTATCTTCAATCTCAAGTCGTTCGTGACGAGCGTGCCGAGGGTGGCCCTTTAGTGTTTGCATTGCCAAGTGATTTGGCATGGGGTTATCACAAGCTGATTGTGAGCCGTAAGCGCCGTAAGAAGCCTTACGAGATGACACTGATTATTACGCCAAAAGCGTGTTTCAAGCAGTCACCAATCGAGCAAGGCAAAAAGCTTTGGGGACCAAGTGTTCAACTTTACACACTAAGAACTCAGCACAACTGGGGTATTGGTGATTTCGGTGACCTAAAACAATTGGTTGCTGATATTGCGTCTCGCGGCGGTGACTTCGTTGGTCTAAACCCAATTCACTCATTGTTCCCTGCGAACCCTGAAGGTGCGAGCCCATACAGTCCGTCTTCTCGTCGCTGGTTGAACATCCTATACATTGATGTGAGCTCAGTACCTGAATTCGCATTAAGTGCTGAAGCACAACAAACGGTAGGCAGCGCTGAATTCCAACAGCGTCTACAAAAAGCGCGTGAAGCACACTGGGTAAACTACACCGAAGTGTCTGAGCTTAAGATGAGCATCTTGCCTCTGTTATTCGCAGAATTTAAGACTCGTCATCTAGACAAGAACAGCGACCGTGCTCAAGCGTTCTTAGCCTTCGTAGAAGAGGGTGGCGATAGCCTGATGCATCAAGCCGCGTTTGATGCTCTACATGGTGAACTGCACGCTGAAGATTCTGGCATGTGGGGATGGCCGGTATTTCCAGAGAAGTACCGTACATTCGACAGCCCAGCGACACAGAAGTACATCAAAGAGAACCTAGAAAACGTTCATCTGTACATGTACCTACAATGGCTAGCAGATTGCCAGATCAACGATGCACAGTCTCTTGCTGAAGAGAAAGGTATGGCTGTTGGCCTGTACCGTGACTTAGCGGTAGGTGTTGCAGATTCAGGCAGCGAGACTTGGGCTGACGAAGGCAACCTAGTGATGGATGCGAGCATTGGTGCTCCACCTGATATTCTTGGTCCTTTGGGTCAGAACTGGGGTCTACCTCCCTTAAACCCAGAAGTGCTTCAAGAAACAAGCTACGACGCTTACATTAAGCTACTTCGTGCGAATATGAAGCACTGTGGTGCACTGCGTATCGACCACGTTTTAGGTCTACTGCGTTTGTGGTGGATTCCAAAGGGTGAGAACGCAACTAAGGGCGCGTACATCTACTACCCAGTACAAGATATGCTGTCTATTCTGGCGCTTGAGTCTCACCGTTACCAATGTAGCGTTATCGGTGAAGATTTAGGTACGGTACCGGATGAGATTGTCGACATCCTTGCAGATGCTGGCGTGCATTCTTACAAAGTGTTCTTCTTCGAAACATCAGAAGACGACGGTGGTTTCATCTCACCAAAACACTATGCATCACAATCTATGGCGGCACTGTGTACTCACGATATGCCAACACTTCGCGGCTTCTGGCACTGTGATGACCTGAAAATGGGCCAAGAGATTGGCTTATACCCAGATGCAGAACAACTAGAAACCTTGTTCGATGACCGTCTAGAGTGCAAGCAAGGTATCTTAGATTCAGTAGCATGGCATGGTTTCCTACCAGAAGGTGTGGGCCGCGATGCGAGCCAAGTACCGATGGACTCTTATCTTGCTGAGGCACTTCAACTGCACGTAGCGGCTGGTGGTTCAACACTACTGAGTGTTCAGCTAGAAGATTGGCTAGAGATGGATAAGCCAGTAAACATTCCTGGCACGGTCGATGAATACCCTAACTGGCGTCGTAAACTATCAATGAACTTGGACGAAATATTTGCTCACGAAGGTGTTAATCGTATCGCTTCTAAGCTGACTGAAGTTCGAGAAAAAGCAGGTAAGTAATGTCATTGAGTGACTTGAAATTAGGTGGTTTTTTGTTTACGCCATACGAAACTACAACCTCGGTCACTCAATAATGAATGCTCATCTGGTAGAATAAACCGTCGTTATATTGCCCGCACTAATAGCGGGCATTTTTGTATTATGTTTTTTGGATGTTTGGTTAGGGAGAAACGTTTTGGAACTAAGTTCGATTTCAAAGCAAAAACAAATATATACCCAACTATCACAGGCTTGTTTCACAGACCCGTTTGCGTTTTTAGGGCCATACTTACCTTCTGAACAAGGTGCATTACGTGTGTGGATTCCTGGGGCAGATAAAGTCGAGTTGATTGTTGGAAAGGAACCTCGTATTGAGTTAGCGCGAGAGGGTGAAAGTGGTTTCATTCTTAAGCAAGAGAGAGACTTACGTTTCACTCACTATAAGCTTGCGGTTGATTGGGCTGGCGTAGAACAGATCATCGATGATCCGTACCAGTACCACGATCTGTACGCGAGTTATGAAGATCTTCATACACCTAAAGATATGTATCATCACATGGGGGCTCAGTTTATTACGCTAGAGCGTGATGGACAGACGATTTCAGGTACGCGTTTCTTGGTGTACGCACCGCATGCAACTGCGGCAAGTTTGGTGGGTAACTTCAACGCTTGGGATGGTCGCCGCCACCCTATGCAACGCCTAGATTACGGTATGTGGGGCCTATTCATTCCTGAACTGGAAGAAGGCGCTCAATACAAGTTTGAATTAAAAGGACCAAATGGAGAAGGCTTACCACACAAAGCTGATCCATGGGGTTTCTACTCTGAGCAATACCCATCGTTCTCATCCGTGACTTACGATCATGCTCGTTACGAGTGGCAAGATACTCAATGGCAGAATCGCCCTGTAACGCAAAAGCGCAAAGAAGCGCTTTCGTTCTACGAACTTCATGCAGGTTCTTGGAAGCGTAACGCCGAAGGTGAGTTCTTAAATTATCGCGAGCTTGCGGCAGAGCTGATCCCATACCTAACGGATCTTGGCTACACGCACGTTGAACTAATGCCAGTTTCAGAGCACCCATTCTACGGTTCTTGGGGCTATCAGCCAGTAGGTCTATTTGCACCGACTAGCCGTTTTGGCTCTCCAGATGATTTCAAATACTTTGTTGATCAATGTCACCAAGCGGGTCTTGGCGTTGTTCTGGACTGGGTTCCAGCTCACTTCCCAAGCGATGATCACGGCCTAGCAAACTTCGATGGTACACCATTGTTCCATGATCCAGATCCGCGTCGCGGTTGGCATCAAGATTGGAACTCGTACATTTACGATTTAGGCAGAGAGCATGTTCGTCGTTTCTTAGTTTCTAATGCACTGTACTGGTTCGAGCAATTCCACATTGATGGTATCCGTGTTGATGCAGTTGCTTCGATGCTGTACCTCGATTACTCGCGCAGCCATGATCAATGGATTCCGAACGCAGACGGCGGCAACGAAAACTACGACGCCATCGCAACTCTTAAGTGGATGAACGAAGAAGTGTACAAGCACTTCCCGAATGCGATGACGATTGCCGAAGAATCGACGGCTTTCCCAGGTGTTTCGGCACCCACTTTCATGGGCGGCTTGGGCTTTGGCTTTAAGTGGAACATGGGTTGGATGCACGATAGCTTATCTTACATCCAAGAAGATCCAATCAACCGTAAATATCACCACGATACGATTACCTTCCCGCTGGTTTACGCACACAGCGAGAACTACGTATTGTCTCTGTCTCACGATGAGGTAGTTTACGGTAAGGGTTCTATCCACAACAAGATGCCGGGTGATGAATGGCAGCAAACGGCAAATCTACGTGCTTATATGGGTTACATGTATGCGCAGCCGGGTAAGAAGCTAAACTTCATGGGTGCAGAATTTGGTCAGACGGCCGAATGGAATCATGACGACCAACTGCAATGGTTCTTGCTGGATTACGAACGTCATCAAGGTGTTCAGCGTTTAACGAAAGACCTGAATAACCTGTACCGCTCTGAAGCTGCAATGCACGATCTTGATTTTGATCCGAAAGGATTTGAATGGCGTTTACAGGACTCTGCTGAAGCGAGTATCTTAGCGCACGAACGTATCAGTGAATCTGGTGAGCGCGTATTAGTTGTCTCTAACTTTACGCCAGTGCCTCACGAGCATTTCCGTTTAGGTGTTCCTGCAAAAGGTGAGTACTCATTGCTGTTGAATACAGACTCTGTGGACTATGCAGGCAGCGGCTTTGAAGTGAAGCAGACTGCTGAGATTGAATCAGTAGAAAGCGAAGGGCTAGACACTTCGATTGAGCTACGCCTACCGCCGTTATCGACCGTTTTTTACAAGCTAAACTAGGTCTATAAGTTGAGTAAGTCATCGCTGCTCACTTTTCTGAAAGTCTAAAAAAGGGAACCCTAGGGTTCCCTTTTTCTATTTCAGTAAGCTGGTTAGTGTTACTTGAAGTTGGTCAGATAGAACATTGAGCGTCCGACTACCATTTCAAGGATTCGAACTGAGTCGTTGCCAAAACTATCCAACATCTTTTCACGAAATTCGCCGTTTGAGCTGAGGTTAAATTGCTCAGGGTTCTTTATTTGCGAAGCATGGAAAAACATCAATTTAATCACGTATCGAAACTGCTCATCATCGAGAGCGTTTTGCCAAGACTGGATAAAAAGCGCTTCCGATGAAAAGTCTAGACTGTCTATAACGATCGATAGCATGTGTTCGTGAAGTATTGAACGAATAGCGCGGGTCGACGGATAATAGCCCTGAAGCGTCGTTAAACTAATGCCAATCTCTTGAGCAATCCTTGCATAAGTTAGTGCTTCATGTCCTTCAGCCAGAAAAAGGTTTAGTACGATGTTATCGTAGTTTTTTTGATTTTCTAATTTCTGTACTTGAGTTATTCGAGCCATTACAAATCTCTATTGAGTGTAACATTCTGTAAACACAGTATATTAAGAGTTTCTGAATTAAATCTCAAACTCCAAAGGTAAATAACTGGTCAATTTATCGTTAAATATAGTCAGTATTGTGTCATTGGTTCAATTATCAATCAGATTTTGGCATAAACAAAAACACCGCCCTATTGAGCGGTGTGTTATTTAAAGTCTTTGTTTATCTTTGCTAATTCAGATGACTAGAACGGATACCAAAATAACTGCGGCTCTAGAATACGTTTCGCAATGGCTAACAACACGATAAAAGCGATGACACTTAAACAAACAAAATCGATACGTTTCAAAGGTGCATAGCTATACCAAGTGCGTGCTTTCTGTCGACCAAAACCTCGTAATGTCATTGCGTTAGAGATCTCGTCTGCGCGGTCCAAACTAGAGAAAATGAGCGGGCCTAGAACCTTAGCTACATTTTTGATTCGAGTAATTAGGGGCGCTTTCTTTGAAAGCTCTACACCACGAGCCTGTTGAGCATGCATGATATTGATGAAGTCTTTTTTAACTTCTGGTAAGTAACGCAGTGTTAAGCTCACCGCGTAGGCGATCTTGTAGGGAACACCGATACGGTTGAGGCTAGCTGCAAACTCAGTCGGATGCGTTGTGAAGACAAAAATCAACGCTATCGGGAACATGCTCATGTATTTGAGCGTCACAGTGACTAAGTAAAACAGAGTCTCTTGGCTCAACGAGTAGTTACCCGGCAATGTCAGCAATAAGGTCTCGCTGCCGATGAGCTCAGTACCTTGCTGTGGAGCCAGTAGATACATGAACAGAGCATTTAGGCTTAATACACTCGCCGTTCCTAATAACAAAGGCTTATACACGCGTACAGGCACATTGGTCAGCTTTAGAAGGTATAAACCAGTCACAATAAGCAGTGCAATCAATCTTAGGTCGAACGTAGTCAATACTACGGTCACCCAAGCTAAAAAGAGCGCAAATTTGGTGATGCCGTTGAGAGCATGAAGCGGTGATTTTGTATCAATGTAATTGATGCCGAATTTTACTTTTGATGCGTTCATTGAGCGCTTCTCTCGTAGTCGATGAAGTACTGCATGAACGCATTAGTGTCGTCGATTTTCATCATAGTCGCGAGTTCATAAATGCTGGTGGTACAAAGATTTGCACGTTCTAGAAGTGATGGTTGACTAAATACTTCCGTCATCGCTGCATTCGCAATCAACTTGCTGTCCGCGATTACGATTGAACGTGTGGTGTACTCGAGAACGAGGTGCATGTCGTGTGAGATAATCACAACGGTAATACCCAAATCACGGTTAAGCTTTTGGATGAATGCCAGCATGGATGTGTAGTTACGGTAGTCTTGACCTGCAGTCGGTTCATCCAAGATAAGAAGCTCAGGCTCCAGCACCAAGATAGATGCGATCGTTACACGTTTTTTCTGGCCGTAGCTCAGGGCTTCGATCGGCCAGTGGCGGAACTTGCTCAGCCCACACAACTCAAGAACATGCTCTACTTTTTCTGTGATCAGCTTTTCTGCAATATTGCGGTTACGAAGACCAAAGGCAATCTCGTCGAAAATCATATGATGCGAGATCATATGATTTGGGTTCTGCATCACGACACCGACTTTCTGGCTTCTTTCAAAGATAGAAAGCTCAGATAGGTCTTCACCATTTAGATAGGAAGAACCTGAATCGGCATCGATCACACCCATGATGAGTTTAGTGATGGTTGATTTACCCGAACCATTTTTGCCCAGAATCGAAACGAACTCACCTTTGCCAATCTTGAAGCTGACATCTTCGAGTGCGTTCTTCTCGCCGTCGTAAGAATAAGTTAGACCATGAACTTCGAGTAAAGGTGGGTACTGCTTCTCTGCTACCGGGGCAGGGCGCTCAGCAAACCATGCTTGAACAGAAGGACGGAACCTTTTGTAGTCTAAAGCTTTGAGGTTTGACAGCTTGTCTTCGCTAGTTAGTGGTGCTTTCGCCGCCTTAAGCGTCGACAAGTAAAGCGGTTCACGAATACCGTGTGTATCAAGTAATTCAGAAGCCAAGATTTCATCGGGTGTCGTGTCAGCAACGATTTCACCACGTTCCATTAAGATCACGCGGTCGATATCGCGATGTAGGACATCCTCGAGGCGGTGCTCGATAATCACGATGGTCTTGTTGGTTTCTTTATGAAGCTGATCAATGATCTCAATCGTTGCTTTACCCGTTTTAGGGTCAAGGCTTGCTAGAGGCTCATCAAACAGCAAGATATCAACGTCATCAACTAAGATGCCCGCTAACGATACTCGTTGTTTTTGACCACCAGAAAGGTCATGAGGTGAACGCTCAAGCATGTCCGCTAGGTCGACCATTTTTGCCGTCGACTTAACTAACGGGTACATGTCAATGTTCGACATCAACTGGTTTTCGAGTGCGAAAGCGATATCTTCACCGATACTCAAACCCACAAATTGGCTGTCAGTATCTTGTAATACCGTGCCGACTTGCTCGGTATAATCGTGCATCGAAAACTCAGAGATATTCTTGCCGTTTATCTCTAAAGAGCCCGACACCTCACCTTTGATTGCATGAGGTATCAGACCATTGAGACACTGACCTAGGGTAGATTTACCACTACCACTTGGTCCAATAATGACGATTTTCTCTCCTTTCTCTATCCTTAGATTGATATTTTTTAGCGTCGGTTTATCCAGCGACTCATATCTAAAAGAGAAGTTCGAAAATGCTATAGTCATTATCGCTTATGCCTCAGTCAGGTTGCGGCTTTGTTTATTGCGTTTAGCGACTGATTTTAGGATCAGGAAGCCCACAACAGCGATCAGAACGGTGTTACCCGCTGCGATGATAGACAGTTGAGTGAAGACTTTAGTAAACGGTTCTGCGTATAGGATGGTGTCTAGGAACGCAGAGCAGCCATAGCCTACAACGTTACCTGCAAGGGCCAGTATCACGAACAACACAAAATCTTTCATTGGCAGCTCGCCTTGTTGAAGACGGTTCTTAGTCATCATAGGGAATAAGCCGATAACCATACCTACGATACCTGAGCCTAGTACCCAAGTTAACCACACGCCCCAGCCTGCGAACAGATCCGTTACCCAGTGACCGATAAAGCCAACTAAGAAGCCAACAATTGGGCCGAACAAAACAGAAAACAGTGCTAGGACTGCCATCGCTGGTTTCAATGTCGTGTTCGCAAACACTGGGACACCAAACATAGGTAAACCACCAATGCCGTACAGTGCCGCGCCAATGGCAATAACGACCACTGTTTTAGCTGAAAAGTTCATAGATAACCTCGAATACTGAAAGATAAAGCTTAATAAAGAACGAATATTCGCCATTATTAATATGCGTCTCAATGAGAGCGTTTTTTGGGCAAATATAAAAAATAAGGCGCGCATTATACAGTAGAACCCTTCCATAAGGGAAGGTAAGTGTCTAGATGTCTAAAATTCCATCTGAACACCTAAATATCGTGTAAAAAGCGCAATTTTACGGTTAATCAAGCAACAAAAAAGCCAGAGCGGGTCTGGCTTTTTCATTCGTCTTAACAATGTGTTAAGCGGGTTCGTCATATATCTACGACCGTTTAGTGGTCTAGGTATAGATAGTTTTGCCAACTCTTCATGCGAATAAGTACCTTACGCATGATAGACACGTGAGTGAAACTGTCAGAATAAACGGCAACTTCAACCGCAGTACCCATTGGTAAATGGTAGTCAGACAGATCATCAGTGATGCTCAATTTAACGAACACACGACCACTGGTACGCAACGCATCAGTACCTAGAAGCGCGCCTCTAGCTTGGAATTGGCTCTCACCAATAGCTGGAATCACTTCATCAATACGTCCTTTGAATATCTTCCCTGGCAATGCTCTAAACAAGAACTCAGCTTCGTAACCCGGTTGCAGGCGTTGTAAGGAGTTTTGTCTGAACGCAGCGGTATAGAATTGTTCTTCTGTGTGAACAAAGGTCATCACAGGAGCTAAAGGAAGCGGTACTGCCATAACGCCTGGGCGCAATGCTAGTTGCGTAACGTATCCGTCAGTGGGAGCTCGAACCACGGTTTGTTCTAAATCAAACTGAGCTTTACGCAATTCGGCCAATAAGCTTAAAACGGCTGTATTCTCGCCACCAATTTCAGACTCTAGGGCAATTTGTGCTTGTTCTAGATTAGCATCTGCCACTTTCACGGCGGCTTCTGATGCCTTGTAAGCTTGTCTGCGAGTATCTAATTGTTGCTCAGTAAAGGCTCCGCTGTCATAGCCGCGCTTGTAACGAGAGAATTCACGTTGGGCTTTATCTCTCTCTGCGATGGCTTTGATTTTTGCAGCCTCAGCTTCAGCCACTTCAGACTCCATTCCAAGCGCACCTTGGCTTGCTTCTTTTACCTTCGCTTCCAGTCTTGCGACTTCAGCTTCGAATGGAACCGGGTCTATTTTGAAAAGAATATCACCTTTCTTCAGAGGTTTGTTTGCCTCTACAGGCACTTCGATAACTTTACCCCTAACGCCTGAAACGACTGGCGTTGTTGAGTAAACTTGATTACCAATTTGTGTGAAAGGGTGGTTATAGTTCATCAGTAGAATCAAAGTACCTATGATGACGACACCACCAAGAACGGCGGTAGGTACTGTCCATTTATTGAGCGGGATATTAAATACTTTGAAGATGGTGATACAAAGTGCCGCGTAGGTCATTATCAGCAGTAAATCCATTACTTAGCCTCCTGATCTTGAACGTTGTTTGTCTCTTTCTCTGGACTGTTTTGCTCAGCACCAGCTTGCTTGAGCTGTGCGATTTCTTCCTGAAGGGTACTCACTTGAGCGATGAGAATATCGACGCGATGATGAATATCGTGTTGCTCTTCTTCTAATTTAGCGAAGCCCCAACCACGATCTTTACGCCACAGCGTTGCCCAGATCCAAAGGAAGGGCCAAATAGCGTGTAAGGTGAATAGGCTAACCCAGCCTGAGACGTGAATAGCATCTTGATGAGGGTGGTTACGTTCTTTCGCAATTTCATAGGGAATATCGTGAATAACGATGATGCCGTAAAAGATGACTAATGCTACGAAAATCAGTAGACCGAGTGCAAAGTAGTCTAAAAACATAACAGATCCTTGTAATGTTAGATATTAGTTATAAATATACTACGCTATCATCCAAGTAATTGTTATAAAAATGATTTACCGAGTTGAAAATAATGTGTTGTCGCTTCTAATGCGAATAAAAGCATTGATGAATCTTATAAAATCTTATCGCGTTTGAAGAGGTTATTTCGGCTTTCTGGTTGGTATTTAAGCCTGAAATGATGACGGTTAAGATTCTAAATGACGGGCATAACCACAAGGGACAAATACGGATGTATATAGGTGAATTGGCGGCCATTGGCGCTGCAATTGTGTGGGCATGTGCGACCTGGATCTATGGGCAATTTGGACATCGCTTCTCTGCGATGCAATTGAACATTGTTAAGGGGGTAGTGGCGTCAGGGATGATGTTGCTGGTCATGCCTCTTATCCCGATGCCGGAGTTTGAACTGAGTACCAACCATTTTCTGATATTGGCAATTTCAGGTGTGATTGGCATTGCGATTGGAGATAGCGCCTATTTTGCAGCGTTGAAAAGAATCGGTGCCAATAAGACGTTGTTACTGGAGTCTTTAGCCCCGCCTCTTTCTGGTGTGTTGGCATTAATGTTCCTTGGCGCTGTATTGACAGTGCAAAGCTGGCTCGGTGTCGTGATTACAACACTGGCGGTGACCTTCGTTGTCTTCCAACCATCAAAATCGGCGAGCGGAGAATCGAATGACAAAGCGCAGTGGGGTGGTATTGGTTATGGACTTGTGGCGAGTGTCTGTCAGGCATCTGGTGTAGTTATTTCTCATTACGCGTTAGTGGCGGGTGATATCCCCCCTTTGTTAGGTGCACTGATTCGCCTGACGATCGGCGTGTTTGCCGTGATGCTGATTATCCCTTTCGTTGAAAAGAAGCCGTATTCATCGATAAAAAGAGATTTATGGGAAATGACCAAGCTCGATAAACTGTGGTTATTAGGGGCAATCTTTGTCGGGACGTTTCTCGCTCTATGGCTTCAACAAGTGGCGCTGAAAAATGCTAACCCTGCGATTGCACAAACGTTGATAGCGACCAGCCCGGTCTTTATTTTGGTGATTTATGCGCTGAAAGGGGAGAATGTGTCAAAGCAAAGTATCATCGGCACGCTTGCCGCCCTTGCGGGAATTTCTTTGTTCTTTTATCAATAAGATGTTGGCCTTAGCTACAGAGCTACAGAGCTACAGAGCTACAGAGCTACAGAGCTACAGAGTGACATGCCATTACTCTGTACACACTTGATTACGGCCGTTGGCTTTAGCTCGGTATAGCGCTTTATCGGCACGGTAGAAGGTACGTTGAGTATTCTCTCCGTCACGATGCAAAGTGATACCGATACTCACGGTCAAACCGCGCTCCCCAAGTATTTCATGCCATCCAAATTGGAAAATGCGCTCTCGATAATTTTCAGAGTGCATTTCTGCTTTAGGAAGATCAGTGTTCTCTAGAATGACGAGGAACTCTTCTCCGCCAAACCTGACACACGACGCGCCTCTAAACTTAAAGTATGAACGCAGCTCTTGAGACACACTAACGATCGCTTTATCACCCACTAAGTGACTCAGTTCATCATTGATAGACTTGAAGTGGTCAATATCGATAACCATCAGTGCGAAAGAGGTATCGTGCAGCAGCATATCTTTCAGTTTCACATCTAACCAGCGACGGTTGTGTAACCCTGTCAACGGATCGGTGAATACGTCTTGTTGGAGCTGAGCCACCGCATTCTTGTGTTGTTCAGTTGTCTCTTTGAGCTCTTTGTTCTCTTGTTCAGAGAGAATGAGTTTGAGTTGTAACTCAAAACGGGACAGGCGGCGTAGCTGGCTTGCACCGAGTTCACTGATCGGGATCTGCTTCATCAGATCGGTTTCAATTCGGTAGCCTTTTTTCTCATAGCTTAGCGCTTCTTGAAAACGCCCTTGATTCATACACACATCACTTAGCGAATCGTAGAATCGTTTTGCAAGTACTGGCGACGAGTAGGCTTTCACGCGTTTGTCTGTGCTCGACAAAATCATGCTCGCGTAGTCTTGCTTGCCGGTTGCGCTTAGGCAATGTGCTAGCTCTAGACGAGTCATGGTCGCAAGCCAGCTTGCTTGAGTGCTGTTGGCTGGGTATTGAACCTTAGACAGGCAGCGTAGCGCTTCATGGTATTTTTTCTTAGCGCGCAGCACCTTCGCTTGGTAAAGCAATATTTGAGCTGTGAGCAACTTGTCACTCACCAAAATACTTAATTCTTCGCACTCATTCAGTAAATCGCTAGCCGCTGTAATGCGATTGAGTAGAAGTAGGCTTGCTACCATATGCAGCTTGAATTTGAGGCGAAGTGAGCGACTGCTTATCGCGTGGTCTATGCTGCTGATTTTTTGATAGTAGCGAAGGGCTCTGTTGTGATCGCCATAGGAATCACACAGGTTGCCCATGCCTAAAATAGCTAATACATACTCATCGATATGACCGTGTTCAACCGCGATTGTCGATGAACTGACGAATTCATTGAGTGCTGACGTGTAATCACCAATTTCAACTAAGCGGTCACTTAGGCTGGTTTTGACTGTCAGAATGTCTTCGATATCGGCAGGAAGGTGGAGCAGATCGAGTGCTCGTCTCAACTCTTCGATACTGGTTTGATTTTGTTGTAACTCGGCTCGGTATTCAGAGCTAATGATATAGCAGTGTGCTTGCTCTGTTTGCGTTGTCGAAACGTGCTGACGAATGTGGTTCCAGAAGATGATCGCTTCTTCACCTGATACTGATGAAGGGTCTAAACCGGCGTCTGTGATCTTGCTTAATAGAGTTTCCATTATTCTATTACCTCAGCATCGTCTTCTTCGAGTTGTTCAAGCGTGAACGGGAACGTCAAAATATCATTGAGGCTGACGGTTGGTTTCGAGCCTTTTAATCCTTTTCTATGCCATGGATAGATATCGAGCATGGTGCTGAGAGTTTGGAAGGTTTGCTCTGCGGCTTCGCCCTTCTCGGAAAGCATAAGAGCCACACGTTCAGAACTTAGCCTTGCGATGAAGTCATTCTGGTTACATAAAGCATGAGCAATCTCGGTACAGACATCTAAGTAATCAGTATCGACATGATGGAACATAATGATGCTGTGGTTTGAACGTTTAAGCTCTGTCTTGAACAACACCAACTTTTCCCACCAAAAGGTTTCAGAGACGACATAAGAGAGGTGCTTTTCAGGATCGTACTCGTGCTGACCACGAATGCGGTTAATCAGTTTTCGCGCTCTCTGCTCTAGCTGGCGTTTTGAACTTCGCGCTTTATCTAACCCAACGCGGGTCGTTTGCTCTTTGAGCATGCCGATAGAATATTGACGGTACTTTTTAAATGCGACGAGTGCGGCTTGGAAGTCTTGGTTTTCTTCCGCCACCAAGGATTGTTGGTAACAGATTTGGCTCAGCAACTCGCCATTATCGAACTCGTTTGCAGACTGTTCTGCGAGCCTGAGTAATTCCGCCGCTTGTTCTGGCCTTTTTCTCAGGAGCTCC
The DNA here is from genome assembly GCF_023161725.1 of Vibrio sp. 1CM24A. Taxonomy (NCBI): domain Bacteria; kingdom Pseudomonadati; phylum Pseudomonadota; class Gammaproteobacteria; order Vibrionales; family Vibrionaceae; genus Vibrio; species Vibrio sp. 1CM24A. Next base: position 226,572 of record NZ_JALNTS010000006.1, on the reverse strand, counting down.
AATCTAGCTCGGCTGATGTATGAGTGTGCCTTCATCCAAACTAGATTGTGTTCAACGGCCAGATTGTGCGCTTTGGCCGTGGCGCGCTCTGCGTCATCTAAGCGTTCAAGACCAAGTAGGGCAAGGCCTCGGAAGTCCCACACCTCAGCATGCCAAGTGTTATCTTTGTGGTCTTTTAATGCTTCTTCTGCACCGTCTAATACCGACAGCATTTCAACATAGTTGTTGAGCAGGTAGTAATCCCAAGCGAGCAGTATTCTGGCTTTGCCCTCTAACCAACCAATGCGGCTGTTGTTAGCCACTTTAACGGCAAGCTGGTGGGTTGAACGTGCAAGTTTATATTCGTGGGTCATTCGCCAAATATTGCCAAGGCCAATGAGACATTCAATTTGAATTTCGACTTCGTCAACCAATGCGGACTGCTCTAAGGCATTGATCCAGAACTGTTGGGCAGAGTAATACTTGGCTTGTCCCCAGAACTGGAGCGCGTGTAAATGGAGGATTTCAGGGAGAAAAAGGTCGGTATCTAATCGGCTTTGGCGCTTGTAGGCTTCCTTGATGTATTTTAAACCTTTTTGGTAATCCATCAGGTTCCAGCTACATCTTGCCATTAACATTAATGACTGGATGGCACCCTCTTCAAACAGAACTTGCTCTGATCGGACTAGGCACTGCTGGGCAATCTCTAGGATCACCGATGGCTCAGAGTCGACACGAGTTTTAAGTTTTTCTAATTCTGTTTCAAGAAGGTACTGATTTTTGTCCAAGACTTACATCCATGATTATCGAACATATTGATAACACAATCATTATAAGAGTGTAATTTGAGATAAGCACCAATTATCTTTCGTAGAGCGTCAAAGGAACATCGATCTTTTCTAATTATGGGTGTTACCTCATATTGTCGCTTTAAAATCAATGAGTTCCCGAATAATTACCTAGAGGCTTTGTTGCTATGAAAGTAGTTGCTTTAGAGTTAATGGCAGCTCCGCTACGCCTAAGCGTTGTGCTGCCGTGAGCCCTTGCTTATCTTGGTAGCACAGATTGTGCCAAGCTCTAAATATGTCGAGCAATGGAAGAATGCCCCCAGGACGAAGCTTACGTCTGGGCTCATTAATAAAGCTATCAAATAACAGCTGAAAGCGCTGTTGATAGAACTTAGTTTGTTGAATTGAGGCCGTGTTAAACCACTGTTTTGGTTCTGGATTGTTACCGGTTAGGTAGCAGATACCTTTCTGGTTATCACCCTGATTCGCAATAGCCCAACGATCTCGCCACCAACTCATGTGAACGATGTCGATCTTTTCAAAACTTTGATCGTCTTGCCAGCCAGAATCTTCTTCGACATACATAAGGTCAATATTTTGACTCTGAATGCGCGGCAAACATACGCTTAAAGCGGCAGATCTTAGTAATGGATCTTGTGGCATATAGATGGCGACATGCTTGTCTTCGTTACACATATCCAACACATGTAAGAAGTGAGCATAAGAGGTATAAGGCGGTCGAATGAGTGCACCCTTTGAAGGGTAGCTAAATGTGGTGAGGTTACCCATAGGGTCCTCAACGTTACCTCTCGCAAGAATCACTTGGTATTGCTGTTCAATGCGCTCTTTTAGTTTGTCTGAGGGCTGAGGCAGTTCGAGATTTGCTTCTGAAGAGTGCTCCTTGGATACAAAGCGTGCCACATCATCATAAGGGTTGTGGTCGACGTTCCCTGATGGTTCTTCATTTTGAGAGTAGTTAACGTGTTGGCAAAGGATATAGCCAGAATGCGCCTCGCCCGTTGCTATCCATACCACACCGTTGTTACTTTGTGGTTGCAGACGCTGGTAGTGAGATGCGAACTCGTAATCTTTTGCATGGTTAACCCATCGTGCATCGATCATCGCTAATTTACGACGACAACGGCTCGCGATATGGTCAACATGATCATAGAAAGTCTTTGGGTTGATCTCTAATTTTCGGCAGATTTCACGTACGGAATAGCCCATGAACAGTAAGCCCATGAGGTTCTCTTGAAATTGGAGTTTTTTATTGGATCCAGACCATTTATCAACGAAGGTTGATTGGCAGTCTTTGCATCTATAACGCTGCCTGTCGCCACTGTAGCCGAAGGCATGATAAAGATGTTTGTGGGTATGAACCGATAAGCCGAAATTATCGCAGTCATCATTACGACAAGCAGGAAGCCCATCGCTGTGAAGTTGTCTTAGGCGATGAAGTTCGCTTAACACTTCACGATTGTTAAGTAAGGGGGGGAAAGCTCCACATTCACGACAAACCATCGCTGGACGCTTAGGGTTCGCGTGTTGCAAAACATACCGTTTTGCATCGCTCAAGCCAAAGTTGTCACACGCCAATGTTTTACAAAAGTTGAGTTGCAAACCATCCGCATCTTTTGGCAGCTTGTCGTTAGACACGATCTCCCCCTCGGGATTATTTGAGCAGCCAAGCGAGCCTGGCTGCGGGGTAACGCTTTTCAATGTATCTTTTATCAAATCGTTAGATGTTGATTGCTGTCTCTAGAGCAACTTTCATCATGTCGTTGAAAGATTTTTGACGCTCTTCAGAACTTAGTTTTTCACCACGGATGATGTGGTCAGATACTGTTAGGATAGTTAGTGCTTTAGCACCAAGGTCTGCAGCAACGCCGTAGATACCAGCCGCTTCCATATCAACACCTAGGATGCCTAGCTTTTCCATTTTTTCGAAAAGGTCAGCTTCTGGAGTGTAGAAAAGGTCTGCAGAGAATACGTTACCAACTTTAACTGGAACTTCTTGTGCACGAGCTTGGTTTACTGCTTCTTCTAGAAGACCGAAATCAGCGATAGCAGCGAAGTCGTGGTTGTTGAAACGAATACGGTTTACTTTTGAGTCAGTAGATGCACCCATACCGATAACAACGTCCATTAGTTTAACGTCGTCACGTACTGCGCCACAGCTACCTACGCGAATTACGTTTTTCACGCCGAACTCAGCGATTAGCTCGTGTACGTAGATGCAACATGATGGGATACCCATACCGTGGCCCATTACAGAAACTTTCTTACCCTTGTAAGTGCCTGTGTAGCCAAACATGTTGCGAACGTCACAAACTTGCTTCACGTCATCAAGGAATGTTTCTGCAATGTATTTTGCGCGAAGCGGGTCGCCCGGCATAAGTACTGTTTCTGCGAAATCACCAGCTTGAGCATTAATATGAGGTGTAGCCATGGTCGTTCTCCAAAGTTTAAACGGTAATTATAGGAACAGGATTTAATCAATTACCGATTCTGTTGAATTGAATTCGTTTTGTTGAGGCAATATTAGCGAGTTAGAACGTGGCTCCATGAGACTTTAGTCACAAAACAGGTCTGCCATTATAGTTTTATTAATATTGATAACCAAATATGTTGAAAGCGTAAAGGCAATCGATTTTGTATGGGTAAATTGCAAGCGAATGAGAGGAAAAGGCCTACACATAAACTTGTTGCCTATCAGTTTCGAGACAACAATACGTTGTAGAGACGTTTGATCAGAGATAATCTAAACTTTGATAAAAGACAAACCAAGGATTTGTATGTCGTATTGCGTTAAACCGACGCCTTTGCCGTCAATGAAAACACGACTTCACAGAGCGGCGTCGCTTGTTGTAAGAACCACTTTGCTTGCCAGCGGGATAGCTTCATCGTGGGTGTCTGCTGCAACCTTTGAATTGCCACCGACAGAAAGCCGCATTGTGGGCAGAATCCAGCAGCATGAAGTGGCGGCGGGCGAAACCTTGGCCATCATTGCCAAGCAATACGATATTGGTTTTCTCTCTTTAATGGCAGCTAACAAAGGGGTGGATCCTTTTCTTCCCGCGGAAGGCTATGTGTTAAGCATTCCAAGCCGCTTGATTTTGCCTGACACCCCAAGAAAGGGGATCGTCATCAATCTTGCTGAGTTAAGGTTGTATTACTTTGAGCCCGAGAACAATCAGGTGCATGTTTTCCCTGTCGGCATCGGTCGAGTTGGGCGCGATACTCCCGAGATGATCACCAAGATAAGCCAAAAAAGACCGAATCCAACATGGACACCACCAAATTCAATCCGCAAAGAGTATCTTGAAAAGGGCATTGAGTTACCGAGAGTGGTTCCTGCTGGGCCAGAAAACCCATTGGGCGAGTACGCTCTGAGGCTTGCTTATGGCGCTGGCGACTATTTGATCCATGGTACTAACAAGGACTTCGGAATAGGTTTACGAGTTAGCTCTGGTTGTATCCGAATGGAACCTAAAGACATTGAGTGGCTGTTTGAGCAAGTGAACCGTGGTGAACAGGTCACTATTATCAATGAGCCGATTAAGGTGTCATTAGAACCAGATAGAAGTGTGTTTGTTGAAGCGCACGAACCATTAACTCGAAGTGACGGCTCAAAGAAATCATTACAGATCCCTGTGGAACTAAAATGGTGGCTTGAAGACGCAGAACTGCCAAATTCAAAGGCGAAAGCGGTTATCTTTGCTCAAAACGGCGTGCCTGTAGAAATAGCACCACCTGTGATTGAGTTTTAATTCGATGGCCTCTTCTGTAATAGGGAGCGGTTTTATCTTGTCTACTCGCATTAGTACCTTCTACTCGAATTAGTATCGCCCAAAAAAAAGCACCACATCCGATAAGAAGTGGTGCTGTCTATATACTGCTTTTTGCGACTTATTTAATTTACAGCTTAATCGCGATTAGATCTCAAACTACTTAGTGTAAGACTCAGCGATGTTATCGATGCGTTCGTTAGCACGATCCGCTTCTTCTTTCGCTGCCATAGCGGCTGCTTCTGCTTCTTGAGCCTTCATTTCTGCGGCTGCTTTGTCACTCTTAAGTGCTTCAACTTCGCTTGTAAGTTGAGCCACTTGGTTAGTTAGTTGATCCATTTCTGACACTGCAGCTTCTTCTGGCTCTGAAGAACAACCGGCTAGAATGAAAACTGATGCTGCAGCTGCGATTAACGTCTTATTCATAAGAACTCCTTGCTTATTTATCATCAAAAGATGCGCTATACATTCTTTATCATATAGTCGCTTCATTAATGATTGTAGCGACTAATTTTTTAACTGCAAAAACAATAACTAAAGAAATTGCTAAATTTTTGAGGTAATTAGCTAAGCATCACGTTCTGTCTCACTTATGAGATGAAGGATTTAGAGACGACTTGAAGGTGTTTTTGGAGGGCCACCCCTTTGCTAGCAATGCATACAATGTTCTAGCTAAAGATAGATAAAGGGATAAATTTACTGTGATCTCTATCCTTATAAAGTACTTTCGCGGTATCATGTCACGTTAAATTAATTTTATTCAATACCATCATGACTGGAGAGTCCTTTGCACTTTAAAGATTTAGGCTTAGATAACCGCTTACTGAAGAACTTAAAACATTACGACTTCAAGAAGGCGACAGAGATCCAATCAAAAGCGATCCCTGTTGCTATTGCTGGTAAGGATCTATTGGCTTCATCAAAAACGGGATCAGGAAAAACATTGGCGTTTGTGTTGCCAATGATACATAAAGCATTAAAAACAAAAGCGTTTTCTGCTAAAGATCCTCGTGGTGTAATTTTGGCTCCTACTCGTGAGCTAGCGAAGCAAGTTTACGGCGAATTGCGTAGCATGCTTGGTGGTCTGTCTTATGAAGCGGCGCTTATCTTAGGTGGTGAGAACTTTAACGATCAAGTTAAAGCACTGCGTAAGTACCCTCGCTTTATCGTAGCGACGCCAGGTCGTCTTGCTGACCACCTAGAGCACCGCTCATTGTTCCTTGATGGTGTTGAAACGCTAATCCTTGATGAAGCAGACCGTATGCTTGATCTTGGTTTTGCTCCAGAACTGCGTCGTATTGCAAACGCGGCTAAGCACCGTCGTCGTCAGACGCTAATGTTCTCTGCAACGCTAGACCACGCTGAAGTGAACGGTATTGCCAATGAAATGCTAGACGCACCTAAGCGTATCTCGGTGGGTGTTTCTAACGAGCAGCACCTTGATATCACTCAGAAATTCTACCTATGTGATCACCTAGATCACAAAGAAGCGATTTTAGACCGTGTACTGGAAGAAGCTGAATACCGTCAGGTTATGATCTTCACAGCAACTCGTGCTGATACTGATCGCCTAACGGATAAGCTGAATGAGAAGAAGCTTAAAGCCGTTGCACTGAGCGGTAACTTAAACCAAACGCAGCGTAATGCGATCATGAGTCAGTTTGAGCGTGCGGTTTACAAGATTTTGGTAACAACCGATGTTGCTTCTCGTGGTATCGATATTCCAAACGTAAGCCACGTAATCAACTTTGATATGCCGAAGCACACCGAAGAGTACGTTCACCGTGTTGGTCGTACTGGGCGTGCTGGTAACAAAGGCGATGCAATCTCTTTGGTTGGTCCAAAAGACTGGGACAGCTTCAAGCGTGTTGAGCTTTACCTTCAACAAGATCTTACTTTCTCTGTGCTTGAAGGCCTAAAAGGTAAGTTCAAAGGTATTAAACCTCGTAAACCTGCGTTTGCTAAAGGCGGTCCTGCGAAGAAGAAAACCAACACTCAAGCGAAGAAAACGCCGAAGAAACCAGTTAAGCGTGATAAGAGCTTCCACCAGAATGTGGCAGTGGGTGATACCGTGTTTATCCCTAAGAAGAAAGTTGCGCCAAAAACTGACGACGAGTAATCACCAGCCAGTTAAAAGTGTTTGTTTGTAAAACTGACATAAATGAAAACCGCCTATGAAGGGCGGTTTTTTTGTATCTGACTTTTGTGCCTAAGAGGTGCTACCTCAAGTTACAGTTCAACTTGGCGGCTTTAGAAATCAAAAGTCGAGAAAGAAAAAGCTAGGATATGGTCGGCAATGTATTTATGCGTGGCGGTGGTTGGGTGGGTCACGCCCCAAAAGACATAACTGTCTGAACCATAGGTCGCACAATCATTGGTTAAGCTGTGGCTTTTCAGGTAGTCGGCCGCTGAGCTTCTATTGAGATTAAGACAAGCATCACTCGAGTTTCGAAAGCCGTGCTGTTCGGGGTTATCGGTAATGCTGGCGAACAACGCACTCGCATCGAACAACACCACATTTTTCCCCATATCTTGGTAATACTCGGCTTGAGCTTTGATGAACTGGTTAAATTCTAAGATCTTGCCACGAACTTTTATGATCTCTTGTTCGGTAGAGTATTTGAATTGAGGGGCTTTGGTCGCATCGGGTAAGGTGAACAGCAAGATATTGTTCGCACCAGATTCCGTTAAGCGGATCAGCGCGCTACTGAAATCAGCTTTTACATCGGCGACTTCTCGGTTGTAGTTCATGAAGTCATTGAGACCAAACTCTAAAGTAAACAGTGAGTTTTCCGGGCGATAGTTTTTGGCGACTTTCATGTAGGTCAGATAAGAGGTTACTTGATCATAAACACCAGTCAATGCCACGTATTGGTTGGTACCTGCGGCGCCACCCACAGCCCAGTTATACAGAGGGACATCTTTCGCTTTTGCTAAATACTCCGTCCAGACTAAACCATTCGAAAAGTGCCCTAAAAACCAAGAATCTGCGTTGGGGAAAACCCATTGAGAGCCATTAAAAAGATTACCAGTGTCGGACAGGCTATCGCCAAAGGTGACAATACGGTTGATGCTATTGGCTTGAAAAGCGTTGTCGTTGGTCCAGATGGAGTGATTGTAAGAGAAGCGATTATCTGCGGCAAAGTAGGTGATGTCAGCGGCGTCATGTTGGATGTCGAGCGTTTGTTCGCAACGCTGTTTGATTTCAGATTGAGGCGCATCACTGTAGAACATGTTTTTGAAAGAAACAGAAGACCACCAATATCCGTTGATCGTGTAGTATTCACCATTCTCTTTCTTTGCCCACTTCCAGTCGGTGGCCGGAGAGTCATGAGAGGCATCGGTTCGATACCAACATCGAACGTACGAATAGGTCTCTGAGCCTTGTGTACTGAGTACTTGTGCGGATGTTATGGATTCAGGAGTTGGTATTGAGTCTTCAGCGGCATAAGCGCCAAAAGGCAGGGCTAACGTGAGTATTAAAGCCGTATTTTTCATCACTGTATTCTCTTTTATATTTAGATGAGCCAAACAAAAACGTTGTTGCTTGTTGCTTGTTGCTTGTTTCTTGCTGATAACTGGATAAGTAAATAACTGGTACGACCTATATCTAAAATCAATAATTAACGTCAATACATTCAGGTTTGTGGTGTGTCGTTAATGGCATAAGTATCAAGTTTTCAACGAGTTTATGGTTGAAAAATACCTGTTTCCAAACGGTTATTTGTCGAAAAATTTTGGTTTATTGAGAATTTGGAATTGATATTTGAGTCGGGATATTGAATGAGCAATCTCATTAAGATTAACTAAATGTTAATTTAATCAATTACTTATGGTTTTAGTTTTTATCACGATTCTGGTCGTCTGATGTTCATCGCACCTGTTTAATTCAAGTTCGCCATCACAAATATCAAATCGTTACTTTCTGTTTTATAAAATCATCATCTACGGTTCTTTTACTCATCAGAGGTCTAATCTGTTTAAGGAAAGAGCATTGAAAAAGATATTAATTTGGACGATAGCCTGCCTATCCAGTTTTGGCGTATATGCCGGAACGAGCGCATCAGCATTAGAAGCCAGCGGATACACTGAAACGAAATACCCCATTATGTTGGTACATGGTCTGTTTGGTTTCGATACATTAGCGGGCGTCGACTATTTCTATGGCGTACCTGAATCCCTAACCAAAGATGGCGCGAGCGTATACGTCGCTCAGGTCTCTGCAACCAATAGTTCTGAGGTCCGTGGTGAACAGTTACTCAGCCAAGTTGAAACGCTGTTAGCTGCAACAGGAGCAAGTAAGGTGAATCTGGTTGGTCACAGCCATGGTGGGCCAACGGCTCGTTATGTTGCGTCAGTTCGACCGGATCTTGTGGCTTCAGTGACCAGTATTGGCGGTGTGCATAAAGGCTCTAAGGTTGCTGATCTCGTTAGAGGGAACGTATCTGAAGGCTCTGTCACAGAAGGTATCGCGGTTAAATTAGCAGGTGGATTAACGACACTGATTAACCTTTTATCTGGTGGAACGGATCTCGACCAAGACGGCCTCGCTTCTCTTGAAGCATTGACCACAGAAGGCTCGCTAGCATTCAACCAGTTTTACCCTGAGGGCGTTCCGACGTCTGAGTGTGGCGATGGTGAGTGGCAAGCAAGTAACGGCGTTTATTACTATTCATGGACAGGGTCTTCCACTTTTACCAACCTTCTTGATCCTACCGATGGAGCGATGACAATCCTAGGCTTAGCTTTCAATGAACCCAATGACGGGTTAGTAGGAGCATGCAGCGCCCATTTGGGCAAAGTGATTGGTGACGATTACAAAATGAACCACCTAGATGAGATCAATGGGTTATTGGGAATTCACCACTTGTTTGAGACCGATCCTGTAACGCTATATCGTCAGCATGCCAATCGATTGAAGTTGGCTGGCTTGTAGTCTGCAAAGCCGTTTAATAAGAAAACAAGGAAAGTATGATGAAAAAGACCGCCATTTTGTCGATAACCACGATAGCCCTGATGAGCACAGCGGCGGTCTTTTTATATCTAAATAATCAAGGTACACATACTGACGACGAACAACGCGTCTCCTCATTGAAAATCACCTCTCAGAAAGATACCGACATCGATAACGCATCAGCCAAAGACATGATGGAATACTTCGTATCGGGTAATACAGAATTAACCCTTGAAGATATTCGAGGCAATGTGGCAAAACACCACGAGCAATCATCCACAGCGGTGGTCGATGAAGCACTGTTTGCCAAATATCTAGAGTATAAGTCGGCACTGACATCGTTGGACGTACAATTCGATACCACATCCATTTCCGCTGATGACCTACGCACACTCAATCAAGCGCTCATTAACCTTCAAGCTCAGTTTTTCAGTGAGAGCGAGATAAGTATTCTGTTTACGCATGACAACAGAATGAGAGAAATCGCCTTAGAAAAGTTACTTCTGAAACAGGAGGGATTAGAGGATGAAGAATACCAACAAAGACTTGAATCCTATTTATCTGAGCAACCTGATTATGTTCAGTCGAGTCACCAGAATCAGGTGTTACTCCAACAGCTCTCTAGCTCTGAAGGTCTCGATGAACAGGGTAAATACTTAAAGAGAAGCGAACTTGTTGGTGAAGAAGCAACCCAAAGACTTGAAGCACTTGATAAACAAAGAGCGGCCTTTGAAGGCTCGTTAGAGGTCTACTTCGCAGAACGGAATGATGTTTTGAACGACTCAGCCTTATCAGAAACCGAACAACAAGAGACAATTGCGCAACTTCGGACAGAGCATTTCCTACCAGAACAACTGAGAAGGGTAAAAGCGATTGAAAGAATTCGAGCGACTGAATCTGGTCAGTAGTGTCTAAAAGCGAAAAACCAGCCATGATGGCTGGTTTTTTTGTTTATCGGTGAGCTCTAAAGCACATACAGCTTGAATCTGTTGCCTTGAACCTCGTACCTTAAACCCTATACCTTAAAGTAATCCAACTGCTGCTTCTGTTGTTCTGCTAGGTTAGATAGCTCGTGGCTTGCTGCAGCGGCTTGAGTAATGCCGGTAACGTTTTGGCTTACCAGGCTGTAGATATTTGAGATATTACGGTTGATGTCTGAGGTTACTTGGCTTTGCTCTTCAGCGGCAGAGGCAACCTGAGTGTTAATCTCTGTCATGTCCGTTACCGAGTTAGCAATGCCTGAAAGCGCGGCGCTTACTTCACCTGCAAGAGTTTGGTTGTGTTCCAGCATAGATAATGAGCTGCTCATGCTTTCATTCGCGTTACCGGATTGAACCTGCAAACCTTCTATGATGGTTTGGATCTCTTTGGTTGAATCTTGTGTGCGTGCCGCTAGCATTCGAACTTCATCAGCAACCACTGCGAAACCACGACCGCTTTCGCCTGCACGAGCGGCTTCGATCGCTGCGTTAAGCGCAAGCAGGTTAGTTTGTTCAGAGATACTTTGAATCACCTCAATCACTTTACCAATCTGTTCAGAGTGCTCTTTTAGCGTACCCACAACATTTGCAGCTTCGCTTAGCTGAATCGCCATCTGTTCGTTAGCTTTGTTGCTTTCATTAAACAAGCTCATGCTGTGTGTCGCCATTTCGTCAGCTTGTTTAGACGCTGAATCGGCTTGTACTGCGTTCTCGTTAACGTGTGCTGCAGTACTTTCAAGTTGGTTCACAGCAGAAGCGACTTGTTCCACTTCTTGTTTCTCTTGGTCTGAGTTAACGCTTGATTGGGTCATTACCGCTGCTAGCTCTGTCGACGCAGAAGCCACTTCGATACTGATTCGAGACAGCGAGCTTACCGTGTCACGCAGCTGCTCAACAGACTGGTTTACGTCTTGCGCAAGGCGTGAGATTTCGTTGTCGCCATATTCTTCTGCTTTAACTAACAAATTACCTTTTGCTACTTCTCGCATGGTTTCTTGAATGTTGCTGATCGGCTTAACAATGATGCCAGCCAGCGTCCAACTGATAATTAGAGCTACAGACAGGATCACCAACAGTGCAATGGTCGCAGTAGTCAGCGTGCTAGCGTGTTGCTGGCCGTTGATGTCGACCTCTTGAGTGGCAAGCAAGTTCAGCTTCTTAGACAGAGTGTTGATCGCTTGCACCATTTCATTACCCGCGTGACGGTATTGGTCGATTGCAATCTGGTAGCGGTTTTCAAAATCTGAAGTGAGTGATGCATCGCCGTGCTTCGATCTTAATAGAGGAAGCATTGTCGTTCGAGAAAAGTCGACATAGTGATTCATCGCTTTGTTCATCGCGGCCACTTCATCTTGCATGCCTGGCACTGTGTCTAATGAATTCAGTAGGCGAGTATTTTGGTCGCGCTTTTGGTTTAGTGTTTCAACCAGTGTTTTTACGTCATCAGCATTGAATAGACTGTAAATCGCTTTGATGCGCATGCCATAGCTGTTGTCGACGATTTCGCTGAGTTCTTCTTTATGTAAGATTAATTGGTCGGTCGCTACTGATACATCTTTGAATGCACTTTCTAGCTTTTCACTACCGATAATGACACCGCCTAAAAGTAAAACGACGGAAAATAGTACGGGTATAAGAATTTGTATTTTGATTGATAAGCCACTGAGAAGTTGGCGCATGTAATGTCCTTCTTTGAATAAAATAAATAGATGAGAATTATTATTAGAATTAGTTGGCGATTCTAACTAATGAGACTGACAATTCAATCAGTAATGAATTCGATTTTGATATATGAGATAGATATTTGATAAATTTTGAATATTTATTGTACAAACAAGGCTTTAGCCATTTTTAAGGTAGGGTTATTTGGCACAGAACCTTGTGTGGTATTAGGTAATAAAAGGGATGGCGAGATATTGAGCGGTTTAGCTTAAGTAGGTTGGAATGAATATTCGGTGCCTATGAGTGGGGCTAATTTATTACTTTAAGGCTATTTGGTAGGGGAGAAACAAGAAAATAAATTGCAGTTGTCATATAGGCTTCAATTAAGTGAAACACAACTGTCATATTCGGATTCTAAAGTAGGCCTCGTTCAAGCAAAACACAACATTACGGCAATAACGCCACTAAAGGAAATTTGTGATGAAAAAGACAGTTATCGGTGCAATCGCACTACTAGGCGCTCTAACAGTGAATACAGCTTCAGCTAAAGAAACTATCTCTGTAGTTGGCTCTAACAGTGCTTCTCCACTGGTTGAAGTTTTTGCAGAAACCTACATGAATAAAGGCGAACCAGTGTTCATCGAAATTCAAGCACCAGGTTCCTCTGCAGGCATCAAAGCAGCAAAAAATGGAAGTGCTGACCTTGGTATCTCTTCTCGTGACCTAAAAGAAGAAGAGAAAACAGCTGACCTGAAAGAGCTAGTTATCGCTCGTGACGGGATCGCAGTTGTTGTAAACCCAAATAACGAAGTATCTGCTCTTACAGCTGAGCAAATCACTTCAATCTACAAAGGCGACATCACTAACTGGAAAGATGTTGGCGGTGCTGACAAGCCAATCGTAGCAATCACTCGTGATACTGCATCTGGTACACGTGGTGCATTCGAAGACATCATGAAACTTAAGAAGAAGATTGGCGATAAGAAAGTATCGGCTATCTCTCAACGTGCACAAGTTGCAAACGGTAACGGCGCACTTAAAGTTTCTGTAGCAAGCAACCCATACGCTATCGGCTTTATCTCTCTAGGTACAGTTGACGAATCTGTTCAAGCTCTAACTATCGACGGCGCTGCTGCGACTGTAGACAACGTTAAGAACGGTTCTTACAAAGTTGCTCGTCCTTTCCTAGTTCTTTACAAAGATGGCGCTCCATCAGCTGAAACTCAACAATTCCTAGACTGGATGGTTGCAGACGAAGCTCAAGCTATCTCAGCTAAAAAAGGCTACATCACAGTTAACTAATCTTAACTGACTCAATCTTAATTATTGCTCAGCCTGCTTTAGGCTGAGCCTTTTCTTTCAACTTTGTTTATTTCGAGCTCTTATTGAGCCACAAAGTTTGAGATTTTATATATGACCATCGCAAATAGTGAAAAGCTTATGAATACTGAAGCGACTCAAATCAACAAGCCAAGTCTACGTGCTAAGAAGCGCATCGACTGGAGAGAAAGAATCTTCCACGGCTTGTTCTTATCGAGTGCTGTAATCGGCATCGTATCACTAGCCGTTATCGCTTACTTTATCGTTGCAGAGAGTATCCCTGCATTCCAAGAGGCCGGTGTTTCTGGCATCGTTCTGGGTGTTGACTGGTTACCTCCAGCTCTATTCGGTGTTGCAACTATGATTGTTGCATCGATTGTTTCGACACTTGGAGCTGTAGTTGTTGGTGTACCAGTTGGTGTATTAACCGCTATTTTTATTGCTGAGATTGCTCCAAAGCGTCTTGCAGATATTATTCGACCAGCAGTTGAGCTTCTAGCGGGTATCCCGTCGGTAGTTTACGGCTTCTTCGGTCTAGTAATTATCGTTCCAATGATTCAGAACGTTTTCCAAGTACCAGCGGGTAACACTATCCTGGCGGGTATCATTGTTCTGGGTATCATGATTCTTCCTACCGTTATCACGGTTTCTGAAACTTCGATTCGTGCTGTACCTCGCACATACAAAGAAGGTTCACTTGCACTGGGTGCTTCGAAAATCTACACGATTTTTAAGCTACTCGTTCCTGCTGCACGTTCAGGCATTATGACTGGTGTGATTTTAGGTATCGGCCGCGCACTTGGCGAAACGATGGCTATCATCATGGTTATGGGTAACGCGCCAGCAATGCCAGAAGGTATTTTGGACTCAGCTCGTACGCTAACAGCAAACATTGCAATTGAAATGTCTTACGCAAGTGGCGTTCACGCTAGCGCATTGTACGCAACGGGTGTTGTACTTCTAGTGTTCATCATGATGTTAAATGGTGCTCTACTTTATCTTAACCGTGAAAAAGCGAAGTAGGCGAGGATAAGTAATATGGATCGCGTAAAACTAAAACAAGCACGTCAAACCAAAGATAACATCCTGAAAGGCTTTATCTGGGCAGCTGCGGCTGTAACCGTTGGTTTCTTATTCTGGATTATTTGGTACATCCTATCGAACGGTCTGCAATACGTAGATTGGAACTTCATCACTGACGATTACACTCGTACTGGTGAAGAACGTGGTATTTTCCCAATGATCATTGCCACGATCTACATGGTAATCGCATCGATTGCGGTAGCCGCGCCACTAGGCATCATGACGGCGATATACTTAACTGAATATGCGAAAGTAGGTAGCCGATTGGTGAAAGTGATTCGATTCTGTACTGAGTCGCTAGCTGGTATCCCATCGATCATCTTTGGTCTGTTCGGTATGACCTTCTTTGTTTCGATTCTTGGTCTTGGCTTCTCGATTCTGTCGGGTGCACTAACGCTAAGTATCTTGATTCTTCCTGTAATCATTCGTACTACAGAAGAAGCATTGATGGCAGTGCCACAAACTTACCGCGAAGGCTCATATGGCCTTGGCGCTTCAAAAATCTACACTATCTGGCGTTTGATCTTACCAAGCGCAATGCCAGGTATCTTAACTTCGGTCATTCTTAGTATTGGTCGTGTAATTGGCGAATCAGCACCTGTATTTTTAACAGCAGGTATGGTGGCACGTGTTCCTGAGTCGGTATTCGATTCTGGCCGTACACTAACGGTTCACCTATATAAGCTGACAACAGAGCTATTTACTATCGATGAGTGGAACCAAGCCTACGGCACGGCGACAGTCCTAATCGTACTGGTTCTCTTGATCAACATGGTTACAAAACTGATTGCGAGACGCTTCAACACGGCAACTTACTAAGCTCATTAGCTGGCTCATCAATAAAGAGAGCCCCCGTGATAAAGAAAGCATCAAGTTAGACACGAATTTAAGAATTTAGAGATTACGAACATGAACAAATTTGATATTGAGAACCTAGATCTGTTTTACGGCGACAACCAAGCGCTTAAATCTATCAACCTGCCAATTCCTACTCGTCAGGTTACGGCACTGATTGGCCCATCAGGTTGTGGTAAGTCAACGCTACTACGTTGCTTGAACCGCATGAATGACCTAATTGAAGGCGTTACTATCAAAGGTAAGCTGGATATGGATGGTACAAACATCTACGGCAATATTGATGTGGCTGACCTACGTATTCGCGTAGGCATGGTATTCCAAAAGCCAAACCCATTCCCAATGAGCATCTACGAGAACGTGGCTTACGGCTTGCGTGCTCAAGGCATCAAAGACAAGAAGCACATTGATGAAGTAGTAGAAAGTTCACTGCGCAGTGCAGCACTGTGGGACGAAGTAAAAGATCGTCTTAAAGCACACGCATTTGGCTTGTCTGGTGGTCAGCAACAACGTCTATGTATCGCTCGTACCATTGCAATGGAACCGGATGTAATCCTGATGGATGAACCTACATCGGCTCTTGACCCAATCGCGACGCACAAGATTGAAGAATTGATGGAAGACCTGAAGAAAGACTTCACTATCGTTATCGTAACGCACTCAATGCAGCAAGCGCGTCGTATTTCAGACCGTACTGCTTTCTTCCTAATGGGAGAGCTTGTAGAGCACAATGAAACGAGTGTTATCTTCAGCGAACCAAAAGATGATCGTACTAAAGGTTACGTAAACGGTGACTTTGGTTAATTGATTATTTAGGTGCTGTGTTTAGCCTATTAGCAAAACCAGCACGCTAACTGATACGCAGGTTAGATAATCGAATAGATCGACAGAATTATCACTATAACTATAAGCGATGGAAGTTTTGCCCCACTTTTGGTGGGGCTTTTTTATGCCTCTAAAAAAGTCCCAATGTCGATGAAATTTTGGGCAGGAAATCCCATTTTTGTAGTCCTTCTCATGCTTGTGATAATGTAAAAAGTGAAATTGCGACCCGCTTAACATCTCATTTTTAGTTACATTGATTGCATATCAAGCCTTCTGTATTTTTGCTGTATTCTCAATAGCCAATGGACGGAAGCTGTGCCTGTAAAAGCCTTTGCAAAACAAATATCTGCTACGCGCGATCACCGTTTATTGGCAGAGTCTCTTTTTGAGTACTTAGCTAAAATGCTTGCTCCAAAAGGGATTGGGATATTTGCTGAGCCGATACCGGAAAGCGATTCGTTGCCGTTGTTTTGTTACGGTGAATTAACCCCTCTTGAGAATTACCCCTCTACATTTTGGCCTTGGGTTTCACAGTTTGATACCGCAGACGGTGTTTTACCTATGGCAATCAATACCTGTAACTGGGATCACATAAAAGTGCTCGGTGGGGAGTCGTTCATCATGATGCTCGACAACGCGCCTGCCTGTAGAACTTATTTAATTGTTCAAAATTGCGATGCCGAAAAGATCAATCAAACCTTCGACCAAGATCTAGATGTTCTTCAACTTGCCGCCGCTCGCTGGCAGTGTATTCGTGCTGAGAAGAACGCGGCACTTGAGATCAAACACAGAGACACACGTGAAGCTCAATACCTTGATGAGATTAAGCTTCGTGAATTGTTTGTCGAGAACATGAAGCTAGTTCATCAGGTGGCGTTAGAGCTTTCTAATCCCGAAACTTTAGATGCACTCTATAAAGCATCAGTAGAAGCCGTACGCGATCGCCTAGGCTTTGATCGTGCGATCTTCATGTTGCTTGATATGAAAAAGCGCTGTTTTAGCGGCACTTACGGCACCGATGAAACGGGTAAAACCAACAGTGAACATCATACTCAATATGATTTACACCAACTTGAAGCTGAATACATTGAGGCGCTGTCTGACAACCACACCAACTTAGTTATTATTGAACAAGCGCCACTCTACACCGAAGGCAAGGTGGTGGGGCAGGGCTGGAATGGGATGCTTATCTTGCGTGAAGGGGATAAACCGGTCGGCTGGATTGCGATGGATAACTACATTCACCGTTCACCAATCACCAATTATCAAAAGCAGATGCTTGAGTCCTTCGGCTCGCTGCTCTCTCAGATATACATTCGTAAACGCCAAGAGCAGAACATACGCATGCTGCACTCTAGCATGGTTGAGTTGTCTCGCTGCGACAGTGTTAGTGAGGTGTGTAAGTCTGCGGTTAGCTTTGCTATTCAACACCTAGGCATTGACCGATTGGCGGTTTTCCTGACGGATAAGAATTGCAGCTACATGCAAGGTACATGGGGTACGGATATAAAGGGCGATATTGTCGACGAGTCCTACTATCGTTCAGAGCTGGTGGAACGCAACATTGTTTCAGCGGCTCGCGCTTGTCCTAATCAAGTCGCATTTGAAGAATCAGTACCTATCTATCATGACTTTAATATTGTTGGGGTAGGTTGGACGGCAATGACCATGCTCACCACCAATACGGGTGAGCCGATTGCGTTTATTGCCGCCGATAACTTGTTAACACGCAGCCCTTTAACTTCCCAGCTTCGCGAAGTGATTCGGATCTTCGCCTCTAGTCTTGCTGAGGTGCTGCAAAGAACCATGGCGCAAGAGGAGCTTAAAAAGCTCAATGAAACGCTTGAGCAAGAGGTCAGTAAGCGCACTCAAGAGCTTGAAAGAGCCAATGAACAGTTGGATATCATTTCTAAATTAGACCCGCTGACGCGCCTTGGAAATCGTCGTATGCTGTCGCAGGTGTTAGAAGATCTAAACTGTGACGATCAAGGAGCGTTTGCCACACAACATGAAGTCACATTTGGATTGATCCTCGTCGATTTGGATCATTTTGGTTTGTACAACAGTGTTTATGGTCATACCGAAGGTGACGCTGCTTTACGCTCGATAGGTAAGATACTGAATAACCATGTTTATAGTGAACAAGAGACCTTCTGTCGTATTGGAGGAGAGGAGTTTATGTTGTTGATGATCGGCACTCATCATTCAGAAACTAAACAGCGTGCAGAGTCGATCAGAAAATGCATTGAAGAGGCGAAGATCCTTCATTGTGAAAGCAGCACCAGTCAGTATTTAACTGCATCTGTCGGCTATGCCTCGATAACCTCAGACCAGCATCAATTCGATTTTGATCTGCTGTATGGCAAGGCAGACAAAGCCTTGTATCAAGCCAAAGACTCTGGGAGAAATCGAATCGTTTCTGCGTTGAAACGTAAAAAGGTCGCAGTTTCAATTTCTTAGTGCGGTATCTGTTTCTTCTTAGCGTAAAACGAATGAAGCCGTGATGATCACTATGTGGTCATCACGGCTTCGTTCTTTTTCGTTTACTTAGATTTTATGCTTACTTAGATTGCTGGTTAACTAAAGCTTTTCCAATGTGCTCTTGCGTGCTTTGCTTGTGACTCGCTTTGGCTTCTTAACTGCTTTGATTGCTTGAGCCGGGCCCCATGACTGACTTGGTGAACCAGCTTCAGCATAGAGGCTCTGATTGAGCTTCGTTAGTTCAGTTTCAATCACTTCTATTGTCTCGTCGCTCAAGTCTGGATTTTCTGCTTTCCATTGTTCAAACAAGGTTCTGGTCATCACGCCATCTTTCGTTTTTAGAGCTTCAATAAGCGCTTCTGCTGTATCTGATTGACGTTCAACTATGCGTGTTGGTTTTGTAGTTACACCACGTCGTGACCAGAAATAGAAAGCCATCGCTGAGCTGATTAACCATAAAACAGCAAACACAGCGGTGAGATAAGGCCAGATCCCAGGGCTATCCACAGTAACAACCGTCGGGCTTACCTGTTGGGCGGGCGTAGCAGTCACTGGTGGAGTGCTTGACGCTGCGCGATCACTTGCTTTTACAGCTAACTCTAGCCCTTGCGCTTTGCTGGTTTGTTCTGATTGCAAATCGGTGTTAAACCAAGCTTGAGACACATCAGGAAGCGAGATATTTCCAGCCTCTTTCGGAATCAATACTTGCTTGTAAACAACGACAGCATCACCTGACTGAGTTGTGCCAAATTGCGGCTTCTCTTCATAAACACGTACCGAATTAGGGTAGGTGATATTCAGTTTTGGCAGCTGGTGTTGCGTTAAGTTACTAGCCGTCATGGTGATGGTACGAGTTAACGAATCACCGGCTTCCATTTCAATTGTTGGGGTACCGCCTTCTAAACCATTACTATTTCCCAGTTGATTGCCTTGGCTATCTGACCATTGTTGAATCAGTTTGAAGTTTGATGTTGGTAACCACTCACCTTGGTAGCCTTTTGGCACCTCTTTGACGGTGACATCTAAGGTTTCAACAGGTGTATCGAGCTGGAACAGACGCGTTGTACGGGAGTTGTTGGTTGAGTAAACAACGGCTCCAGTCAGCTTCGGTCCGTTCAACTTAAACTGTCCGGCCTTTTGTGAGGAGATACGGAAAGACTGTTGAACTACCGTCACCTCTTGTCCATTGAGAACATCTTGAAATTGCTTCGATTCACCAATAGGTTCCACATCTAAGCCCGGCGAGCTCGGTGGCGCTATTTTAGGATCTTGCAGTCTTCTTGGGTCAGCTTTTATGATGAGTTTTACATCAAGCTCAGCCACTTCTTGTGGGTATAGAGAGCTTTTGCTTAGATTAAGTTGAAACTCAGCCATATCATGTTGAGTGGGCACAGCTTTATTAACGGCAACATTGATGGTGATTGGCTTGGTTTTCGCCCCTTCAATATCGAAACTAGGTATTTGTATCTTGCCCAAACGCAGTGGAGCAAGGCTGATGTTCCATTCACTTGACACCGAACGGCTGCCATTGACGATTCGCATCGACGACCCAAAGTTTGGTGTGCCGACATAAAAATCCTGCTGGAGCGCCGTAAGATCTAACGCGTCAGAAGAGACCTTTTCATCGGTTGCGACTCTAAGAAGAAATACTTCATCTTTGGTGACACTGTTATGTGAAACACTCGCCACGGCGTTTGCAGCCAATGCTGAGAAGGACGAGAAAGCTCCCAACAACAATGTTAGGAGTACGGATAAAAATGGCTTATTTAGAAATCGCATGGTTACCACTTTTTGTTCTGGTTGTTAGGAGCACTTTTTTGTCGTGCTTGTAAAGTCATTTGCGCTTTAAGCAGTTGGCTCGGGTCACGGGCGCTTTCTACTTGCTCAAGTTTTCGCATGTCCGGATCGCTCGACAGAGGTTGATCTGAGGTTTGTGCTACAGCTTGCTGACCATTTTGCTCACCATCTTCTTTTGAAGCTTGTTGTGCGCTAGCACTTTGAGGTGTAGCGCCTTCTTGGTCACTCTGTTTCTGCTGATCACTCTTACTTTGTTGAGCGGCAAGCTTGTCGTTTTGTTTAGACTTTTCAGAGTCAGATTGATTTTCAGGTTGGCCTTGAGCTGCGTTTTGATCTTGGCTACCACGTTGATCTTGGTTACTGCTTTGATCTTGCGACTTGTTATTGTCTGTGGAGCTTTGCTGTTGATCCTGCGAGCTTTGCGAAGAATCATTTTGCTGACCTTGCTGACCTTGCTGACCTTGCTGACCTTGCTGATTTTGGTCTTTCTGGTCTTTGGAGTCAGAATCGCCTTGCTGTTGCTGTTGCTGTTGCTGTTGCTTCTGAGCCTGTTCGACAATCTCTAGGTTCTTCTTCGCATAAGCATGTTCAGGGTTGCTTTCAAGAATACGTTGATACTCTTGGGTCGCTTGGTCGTACTTACCTTGTTGGGCTTGAGCGTTAGCAAGGTTGTAGCGAGCATCTTCACTAGAAAGCTCTTGCAGCGTCTGCTCTGCGGCTTCGAAATCACCGGCTTTGTATTGAGCAATGCCTTTCCACTCTTGTTGGGTGAACTGTTCAGCAGCTTGTTGGAAGTCCTCGTCCTGATACAGCTGATAGCCTACTTGATCATCGGTTTTCCACGGGTTCGCAAACGCAGTATTTGGTTGGCTAAAAGAGATAACTCCAGCTAAGGCACACCAAACAACCCCTTTCCTGAATAATCCAAGTGCCGGAAGTAATAGCAAAGGCAGTAACCAGAAACCGTTGTTCACTCTGGTGTTGAGTGAGTTTTTGGTCTTGGTTACTTCCGATGTTGTTGCAACGCGGTCGAGGTAGCTCGCGATGTGTTCAACATCTGAGTTATCAAATTGAACTTCAGTGAACGTGCCACCATAGCTGCGTGTAAGCTCGCGCATGTTCTCTAAGTTAGTTCTTGCCACCACGGTTTGTCCTGAGTCGGTTTGCAGCATCGAACCCGTAGGTAACGAGATTGGCGCACCGCTTTCAGTCCCGACGGCTAAAATCGACAATGTCCAATCGTTGCCAGAGAGTAGGGAGTCGATCTGTTTCTTCTCTTGAGCATCAATATCGTCAGCAATCAGAACTAGATCGCCTTGGTAGATATGAGCGCGAGTCATCATATCAATCGCAAGCTTAACGGCTGATGCGGCATCACCGCCTTGATAAGGCATGATATCTGGCGATAGGTTAGGGACTAGGTTCTTGATGGTGTTGATGTCTGAGGTTAGCGGGCTAATGGTGTAAGCATCTCCAGCATATGCCACCATGCCTGTTAGCCCCTCCTTCCATAATGAAAGCAGATCCAGAGCCTTGTATCGGGCTTGCGTTAAACGATTCGGCTTAATGTCGGTGGCATACATAGACATCGACATATCCATGATCACAACTCGTGCCTGCGTTTTTTCGAAGCTCGGCTGTTCGTTTTTCTCAAAGCTTGGTCCAGCTAATGCAATAACGCCGACCAGCCACCAAATACCGAAGTAAGTACTGCGATTTTTCGATGGCTTACTCGATTCAGGCGCCAAGTATCGAGCGATGTGTGACGCGAGTAATCCTTGTTTGGATTGTCTCTTGCTCAGCCACCAAATAGCGGGCAATGCTGCAAGCGCCAAGAACCAATATGGGTAGATAAAAGTAAAGTTAGACATTGTTTCTCCTAATGGCTAACAGCATAAATGCGAAGAACATTGCCGCCGACAGTGGCCATACAAACCACTCTTGTTGCGGTCGCCAGATCTTAGTGGCGTTCGTCACGGGCTCTAACTGGTTGATGGTGTCGTAAATCGTCGCTAACTCTTTGCTGTCACGTGCTCGGAAGTACTGACCGCCGGTGCGTTTGGCAATTTCTATTAGTGTGCGTTCATCCAAATCTTGAGCAGTATTGACTTTGCGCGTCATGAAGAACTCTTTGACCATCATCTCGCCTGCACCTACACCCACGGTGTAAATCGTCGCGTCGTATTTCTTTGCAATATCCGCCGCTTCTAGCGGGTCTAATACCCCAGCAGTATTACTGCCGTCGCTGAGTAGAATCATTACACGCTGAGGAGCGTCGCTGTCGACAAAGGTTTTGGTGGCAAGGCCGATACCATCACCGATCGCAGTTTGAGTACCAATCAGCTTTAGCACAGCTTGATTGAGTTGTTGTGAAAGCGTGTCTCTATCTAACGTCAGTGGTGTCTGCAAGTAGGCGTGATCAGCAAATAGTACCAATCCGACTCGGTCACCTTTACGACGCTCAATAAAGTCACTCAATACTCGTTTCACAGCCGACAAGCGGTCGATGTATTCGCCATTGAACTGCATGTCTTCTTGGCTCATCGAGTAGGAGAGGTCGACAACCAACATCAAATCACGATGCTTCGGTTGAAACTCCACCGGTTCGCCATACCATACAGGGCGTGCGCTCGCCGTAACCAGCAGAAGCCAGATAATCACGGACAACGCCTTTGGTAAGCGACTGCTCGGTGTTTTGGTATTGCTGTCTTCGGGCAAAAATGGAAGCCTTAGGGCATTGCTCGATTCTGACTTTGGTGAGAACAAGTAAACGAGCAACGGCAGTGGCGCGATGAAGAACATCCACCACCAAACGAACTCGATGTTTAGCAAGTCCCTGCTTAGAAACATAGTGCTTAGAAAATCACTCATAACGACCTCGCTTAGGAGGAAGGGCTTTACGAAGCCATATTTCGCAGTCATTAATCAATTGCAGCTGAGCCTTTTTCTGTTCGTCGTTCATTAGGGCTACATCTTGATAGAGCGCTTGTTGCCACTGGGATTGTTTTGCTACAAACAACGGCTTTTTCAATTGTGCGTCTAAGAACTTCAACCAATCATTGCCTGCTAGACCTGCCACTTTTTCTCGTGGGAAGTAGCTCAATGCTGCCTGACGAAGGATGCGTTGTGCTTCGCTCGGAGACAAGCGATTTGAAGACTGACGATTACTGAAGTAAGACAGCGCTTCTTGCTTCGCCTGTTGATTGTTTTTTCTACGCTTTAGAATAAAAAACACCAAGGCAATCAAGGAAATGGCTGTGATAATCACGGCCCACCAACCCCACGCCAAAGGCCACCAAGTCGGTGCGTCTGGCGCAATAACCGGACTTAAATCTAAGGGCTGTTTCATGACTGAGCTCCTGATATCTGGCTCATGAGTGACTGCGCACTCGACAGCGAGCTATAGGGTATAGCGAGAGACAAACCCATCTGTTGCAGCTGCTGTTTCTTAAGCGAAAAAGCATGGTTAAGCTTTTGCTTTTCTTTATTAGAAGAGAAATTAAACCATTGAGTTTTGCTGCCATCGGTGACCTGCTTAGAACCTTTATAGGCGGTTTCACCTTGCTCTAGCGGATCGTAGAAATGCACCAGACGTACTCTGTTGTGCCTCCGAATTTGACTGATAAGTGAGTAGTCACTTTCTTGGTAACGCACAAAGTCACTGAGCATAATAATATCGCTTCCTTTAGGGCAAAGCTGGTGCAGAGATTTCAGCCCATGCTCTAAGGTCGTGTCATTATGATTGTCATGATTAGACAGTGCCGCATTATTGATTTCTATGACTTTTTGCAAAATACGCAGTGGAGCATGGTTGCTTGCACTTGGCTTAATCTCAATGACCTCTTTGCCAGTATCGATCACCGCGCCAATTCGGTCTTTTTGAGCCACAGTAAGCCAGCACAGTTGGCTAGCAAAGTGAGCAAGTTGAACCGATTTCAGCAGCAAGGTTGAGCCAAAAATCATACTGCTTGATAGATCCAAGAATAAAATGACAGGCTGTTCTCTCTCTTCAGAGAAAAGCTTGGTATGCGCTTTGCCCGTTCTGGCTGTTACACGCCAATCAATGCTGCGAATGTCATCGCCCGCTTGATATTGACGAACCTCAGAGAAATTCATCCCGCGACCTTTGCGGTTGCTCTCGTGTTGACCATTGAGTTGAGACCAAAGGCTCTTGGCTGGAGGCAACCAACGAACAGACTGCGCTTTGTATTGCAGCAGCTCATCCAAACTTAACGTGACGCCGTCACTATGATTAGGTAGTTGATTATTCATGCGCGTATCCCTATGCGCTGCCAACCAATGAAATAAGGTGTGTGATCACTTGGTTTGCGGTGACACCTTCAGCTTGTGCGTGGTAGCTGCGCAGTAGACGGTGGCGTAACACAGGGAATGCCATCGCTTGAACATCTTGGGGTGTAACATAGTCGCGTCCTGCAAGCCAAGCGTGAGCGCGGGCACAACGGTCTAACGCAATGGTTGCACGCGGGCTGACACCCATGTCTAACCATTGATCAAGTTGGTCACTGTATTGCTTAGGTTGGCGAGTCGCCATTACCAGTCTGATGATGTACTGCTCAATGGTGTCTGCCATGTGAATGTTGAGCACTTCTTGGCGCGCTTCAAAGATCGTTTGCTGAGATATCTGTTGTGGCTGAGCTGATTCGTTGCCTTGAGCCTCACCACGGTTGAGTCGTAAGATCTCCAGCTCGCTTTCCATATCTGGGTATTCAACTTCTAGGTGAAGTAAGAAACGGTCTAACTGAGCTTCCGGCAGCGGGTAAGTCCCTTCTTGTTCAATCGGGTTCTGTGTTGCCATGACCAAGAATAGCTCAGGCAGCGCATAGGTCTTTCGACCGGCAGTCACTTGTTTTTCTGCCATCGCTTCCAGCATTGCCGCTTGAACTTTCGCCGGAGCACGGTTGATCTCATCCGCTAGAATCAATGAATTGAAAATCGGACCTGATTGGAAGGTGAACTCTCCCGTTTCTGGTCGGAAAATATCGGTACCCGTCAAATCAGCAGGCAACAGATCGGGAGTGAATTGAATACGATGGAAGTCACCCTCAACACAGTCAGCCAGTGATTTTACTGCGCGAGTTTTTGCTAAGCCGGGAGGTCCTTCAACGAGGATATGACCATCCGCTAGAAGGGCGATCATCAGTTGCTTAACGAGCTCTTTTTGACCAATGATTTGAGACTCTAGATAGTTTTGAAGGACTTCGAAATTTGTTTTATGCATTTTGGACTCTCTGGGTATCCATTTGATTTTTATTTTGTGTATTGGTCACTGATTTCGAGGAAAAAGTTCCAGTACATTTGCGTAATTTATTTTTTCAAAATTGGAAAGATTTACAAGTGGTTAGCTAAAAACATCGTTAGGTTGTGATTATTACCATATCAATTGGTTTTTATATACAAAAGCTCAGCGGTGGGGAGTGGTTTGAGTTCGGTTGGATCTAAGGGCTGAGAGCTAAAATCGACTCTCGACAATGTGGTATTTGCCTAGTTAATTCATGTTCAAGGTGAATGTTTTTAATTGTTACATCATATTTGCAGTTTTTTGAGAGAAAAGTCTCTAGTTTTATTGGTTGTGGCCGATACATCACTCAGATTGTGCATTGCTTGTTGGAGTGCACTAAAAAAGTCCTGTTCAGGGTATACCAATAACGAGCGATTCTTTTTAAAGGTCCAAATATGTTTAAAACTAACTCTCTGAGTATCAAGCAAAAAGTTGTACTTGGAATTACCTTTGCGGTTCTTGCATCGACAGTGATTGTCGGCGCAATGGCACAACAACAAGCAAGAGATGTATTAAGTCATCGATTGATCGATATTGAACTTCCAGGAATGCTAGAGCGAATCAATGGTGAAATTGACCGCGAAGTCTCTCAGCTATTGCTAGCGGCGGAGCAAATTGCTTCAAATGAATTTATTTCTGATGCTATCGAATCGACCGATCGCGATCCGGCATTAGAAAACAAGCTGGTGAAACAACTGAACAATGTTCGTAACCAGTATCAGTTGAATGATGCCTCAGTGGCGAACCGTCAAACGGCGTATTACTGGAACCAAAATGGTTTCCTACGTCAGTTAAACCAACAGCAAGATGGTTGGTTCTTTGGCTTTACGCAATCTGGACAGCCGACCATGGTGAGCATGTTCCAAGAAGCCAATGGCGAAGTGAAGATGTTTGCTAACTATCAGCAGCCTTCTGGTTTGGCGATGTCTGGTCTATCAAAGTCGATGGATGACATGGTTAATCTGCTGAACGGTTTCAAGATTGAAAATACCGGTTTTGTCTTCTTAACCGATAGCCAAGGTGATGTTCAAATTCATCGCGAGCGTTCTCGCAGTGACTCTTCACTTCAACAACTTTACGGTCCTCAAGCAAGCCAACTACTGAACAAGTCGGGCTTCAACCTGATTACTACAGAAAGCCAAGGCCAAGAGCTGTTTGTGGCGAGCTTGTATGTGTCTTCAATGGACTGGTTCGTTATTGGTGTAGTACCAACAGGCGAAGTATTTGCTGAGCTAGATGCAACAGCGCAAAAGATGTTGATCATGACTGCGGTTGTGGCATTAGTGTTTATCCTAATGGGCGTAGTTCTGGCGAACAGCATTACTCAACCTATTAAACTTCTGGCTAAGCGTTTCGGTGACTTAGGTGAAGGTGACGGTGATCTTGCACAGCGTATTGAAGTGAAAGGCAACGATGAAATCGCACAGCTTTCGAAGGGCTTCAATGGGTTCATTGAAAAGATTCACGAGTCGATGAAAGAGGTGTGTTCGACAAGCCAAGCGCTTCAAGTGGCGGCAGAGAGTGTTTCTAACAAAGCCCACATCACCCACGACAACAGCCAAGAACAGCGCGACCAAACGCTTCAAGTGGTGGCTGCCATTAACCAAATGGGTATGACCATCAGTGAGATTGCATCAAACGCGGCAACCGCAGCAGAAACGGCAACACAAGCGTCAGGCAATACGGAAGTAGGCCGCTCTGTGGTGAACAAAGCAAAAGACGCGATCAGTCGTTTGGCGCAAGATATTGAAAGCACGGGTCAGGTAGTAGAACAACTGGCTTCTACAACTCAAGACATCGGTTCTATTCTGGGTGTTATCCGTGATATTTCAGAGCAAACTAACTTACTCGCATTAAACGCGGCGATCGAAGCTGCACGTGCCGGTGAGCAAGGACGTGGTTTTGCGGTGGTAGCAGATGAAGTACGTAACCTAGCAAGCCGTACCGCAGATTCAACGGAAGAGATTCAAAAGATGATCAACCAGCTGCAAAGCGATGCAAAAGATGCGGTAACGGCAATGAGTACGGGTAAGGTGATTACCCTTGAAGGTGTATCGGCGTCGGATGAAGCGGTAGACGTGCTGAGTGGTATTTCAGACCGTATCGTTGATATCACAGACCGTAACACTCAAGTGGCAACGGCAACGGAAGAGCAATCAACCGTAGTTCACACCATCAACCAGAACATTGAAGAGATAAACGCCATCAACGAAGTGACAACGGGCACTGCTGAGCAACTTGCTGAGGCGAGCCAAGAGCTTCGAGACCTTTCTTCTCGTCTGGATAAGATGGTTGGTTCGTTTAAGCTTTAATCCCTTTAAGCTGTAGCATGGCTTAGAAAGAGACATAAACTAAGAGCTGGATTCATTTAATCGTGAATCCAGCTCTTTTTATTTTGTGGGTTTGTTTTCTTTTAACGAACCTTAGCTTGATCTGGTTTCGGGCTTTGCACTCAATCACCCTAGCATCATAGGGCGTAAATGAGTAAAATCTCGTTAGGTTTAATATTTAGGTAAGTATCATGAGCGATTTTGAAAAAGAACTAGAGCAGATGACTCAAGAGATGGGCGATGAGCCTGAGGTGAAACTGCCATCACTTGAAGAGCAAAAAGCAATTGTTGCTGAGTTCAAGCGACTAGAAGCGGAAGGCAAACTGACACCTGAAGTGTTAGAGAAGCATTTTGGCCAGTTCAACAAACAGAATGATACGCCAATTCACTAAGTTGATTTAGACAGGTTTCATGTCTAAAAGAAGTGATATTAGCGGTTGGGTTCATAGCCTAACTAAAAGATAAAGGTCTAGCGGTTGCTAGACCTTTTTTATTGCCGTTAACGAAAGACCGAGTAGCTGGCTCATGAACTATTCAATGTAAGTGAAACCGTCTCCAGCACATAAAAAAATCCCCCTTACTGAGTAAGAGGGATTCGATATGGGCAAGTTATATCCTAAAAGGCTAAGCGATTAGTCTGTGCCGTATTCTTTGTACAAACGACGACATGCGCGGCCATCGCTGTGGAACAGGTGGCAACGGTGCGCTGGAATACCAATCGCCAACTTGTCACCTGATTCGATTTTCAACGTGTCTGGCTGGCGATAGATAACATCAGCATCGGCACTTTCAAGGTTTAGGTAAACCTGAGTTTCGTTACCTAGTTTCTCTACCATCATCACGTCAGCTTCAATCGTCGCGTCACCTGATTCAGCAGACATCAAGTGTTCAGGGCGAATACCCAGAGACATACGATCGCCAGCATTAACCGTCGTCCCGTCAACAGGAATCCAGAAAGTCATGCCATTAGAAAGTTGTACCAATACGCGTTCTGCTTCAGCTTGTTCAATGTGTACCGACATGAAGTTCATCTTCGGCGAACCAATAAAGCCAGCAACGAAACGGTTTTGAGGGTAGTGGTAAAGGTCAAGCGGCTTACCGACTTGAGATACATAACCACCATCAAGAACAACGATCTTATCCGCCATTGTCATCGCTTCCACTTGGTCGTGGGTAACGTAGATCATGGTACAACCCAGTTGACGCTGTAGCTTGGTGATTTGCGAACGCATTTGAACACGTAGTGCAGCATCTAGGTTTGATAGAGGCTCATCAAGTAGGAATACGTTTGGTTGAGAAACCAGAGTACGACCAATCGCAACACGTTGACGTTGACCACCAGAAAGCGCTTTAGGTTGTCGCTCAAGAAGATGACCAAGCTGAAGGATTTCTGCAGCATGTTCAACACGCTTGTCGATTTCAGCTTTATTTGCGTTAGCTAGCTTAAGACCGAAAGACATGTTGTCGTATAGGTTAAGGTGAGGGTAAAGCGCGTATGATTGGAATACCATACCTACGCCACGCTTTGACGGTTCAACGTCATTCATGCGCTTGTCGCCAATGTACAAATCACCAGACGTAATGTCTTCTAGACCTGCGATACAACGTAATAGCGTCGATTTACCACAACCTGATGGTCCAACGAATACTACGAATTCACCTTCGTTGATGTCTAAGGTTACGTCCTTAGAAATCTGTACATCACCATATGATTTATAAACGTTTTTTAACGTGACACTCGCCATCTAGCTTGTCCTCGATCGATCAAATTTTAAGTTTTACTGCTTATCATTATAAGAAATTTTTGGGTCAGCAGTAACTGTAGGAATTGGTAAGTATTGAGTGAGTAAGAAAAAAAGTGGGTGAGACTCGGCTTCTTTAACCAAGCCCACCCGTCATAGCCAAACTGATGCCCATTTCCCCCACATCCAGCTAAACCTCCCCCGTGATTCAATCACAGATTTAGCTCGATGCTAATATAAGACACCAGCGGGCAGTGAAGCCAACTAAATGAATAATGCGTCAACGCATAACACTTGCCGGTAAAGGGTTCTTACTATCCACTCTTGGATGAATGCAGTTTCGGTGAATTGGCGTAAGGGTACATCCTCCTAATGGAAAATTAACTAGGGGGAGTAGGAGGGGAGGAGTAGATAAATAGGGTTATTAATAATTGGCGATCCAGTTCAAATAAATCCACCCCATAACGGTGACGTTGATCACGATGAGTATGCGTTTTGTGATTGCAGTCTCTAATCTGACCGGATGGTGATCACGAATTTAAGCCATAATAGCTAGGGCGTAGTGGCTAGGATGATGAGCTAGGGTCTGTTTTCTCAGATCATAACCTCCGAAAACTGGCTCATCTTGGTAGATGTGCCCTACGTATAAATATAAAAAGGATATTCACATGAAAAACGCTCTAAGCGCTGTAGCTCTAGGTACAATAGTTGCTCTGGGTTCTTTTGGTGCAAATGCTGCTATCGAAGAAGGACAACTAACAATCTGGGTAGGTGGTGACAAAGCTTATGAAGGCATGGCTGAAGTAGGTAAACGCTTCGAAGAAGATACTGGTGTTAAAGTAACCGTCGCTTTCCCTGACAAGCTAGAAGAGAAATTCCCTCAAGTAGCTGCAGCTGGCGATGGCCCAGACATGATCTTCTACGCACATGACCGTTTTGGCGGCTATGCAGAAGCGGGACTTCTTGTTGATATCAAACCTTCTAAAGAAACTAAAGAAGGTATCGTAGACTTCGCATGGGACGCTGTTTCATACGAAGGTAAAACAATCGCATACCCTGTTGCTGTTGAGTCAGTTTCTCTAATTTATAACAAAGCGCTTGTTCCTAACCCACCTAAGTCTTGGGAAGAAATCCCAGCACTTGATGCTGAACTTAAAAAAGACGGCAAGAAAGCAATCATGTGGCCTCTACGTGGCGGCGCTTACTTCACATGGCCTCTACTTGCAGCTGACGGCGGTTACGCATTCAAACAGACTGCAGAAGGTTACGACATTAAAGATGCGGGCGTAGCGACTGACGGTGTTCAGAAGTCTCTAGGTTTCATCGAGAAGATGGTACAAGACAAGGTTATCTCTGCAGACATGGATTACTCAGTAGCTGAGTCTGAATTCGTTGCAGGTAACGTTGCAATGACAATCAACGGCCCTTGGGGTTGGGAAAACATCAAGAAAGCTGGCGTAGATTACGGCGTAACAACTTTACCTAAGTTCAACGGTAAAGCGTCTAAACCTTTCGTTGGTGTATGGGCGGGTGGTATCAGCACTGCGTCTCCAAACCGCGACCTAGCTGTTGAGTTCATGGAAAACTACCTACTAACTGATGAAGGTATGAAGAGCCTGAACGACGACAAGCCACTAGGCGCTGTTGCTCTTAACTCTTTCCAACGTCAACTAGACAGCGATACTCGTATTGCAGCAACAATGGACAACGCGATGAACGGTGAAATCATGCCTAACATCCCTCAGTTCACAACATTCTGGTACAGCATGGAAGAAGCGATCGGCAACGTAGTTGACGGCCGTCAATCAGTAGACCAAGCACTAAAAGCTGCTGAAGGTCGTATGGTTAAGTAACACCCAGGCACTACCTTTTAAGGAGGGGGTAACCTCTCCTTACTTTTCTATTTTTTATCTATATCGCTAGCAGGTTCCTCTATGCAGTCAGTTCAAGGTACAGATGCTATCCCAGCACCATCAAGCCTTCCAGGCAGTAAAAGCGTCTTCATCAAATGGGGGTTGCTTGGTAGCGTTGGCTTAATAAACGGCTACGCTACAATTCTAATGTATTCTCGCGGTGAGCTCGCTTTTGCGCTGCTTACGGTGATCTTAACGGCTTTGGCACTTTACATTTTTGGTAGTAAAAAAACTTACGCCCACCGTTATATTTACCCAGGTATTGCCGGAATGATCTTATTCATTCTTTTCCCATTGGCATACACCGTAGGGCTTGCGTTTACTAACTACAGTGCAAAAAACCAGCTTTCTTTAGAGCGTACTCAAACCGTTCTTTTAGACCGTTCATTCCAAAGCGGTGAAAGTTATCCATTTACTTTGTACAAAACAGATGACGGTCACCAGATCGTCGTGAAAGATGGCGACCAGCTGTTGGCAACTGACGTATTTTCTCTAGACAATATGACAGAAACAGAGATGGACCTATCTGTAATCGAGTCTGCGCAAGGTGAAAAAGAGAAGATCAAAGCGATCATCCAAAACCGAGCAGCAATCAGTGGTGTTGATTTCAATCTACCTGACGGTGGTGACATCCGCATGAGTGGCTTACGTAAGTTTGCTTCTGTTGCTCCGCTTTACACGCTACAAGACGATGAAGAAACGTTAATCAACAATGAAACGGGTGAAGTTCTCAAGCCAAATATGGATGTGGGTTTCTACCAGCGTGTTGATGCAAATGGTGAGTTTACGGGTAATACCATCTCTCCAGGTTTCGTGGTTAGCATTGGTACGCATAACTTTGAGCGTGTATGGAAAGATGACGGCATTAAAGAACCATTTATCAGCATCTTTATTTGGACGGTTATCTTCTCGGTATGTACCGTAGCGTTCACGCTAGTTATCGGCCTTGTATTGGCTAACATCGTGCAATGGGAAGAGTTGAAAGGTCGTTCTATTTATCGTGTTCTACTGATTCTGCCTTACGCCGTACCCGCGTTTATCTCGATTCTTATCTTTAAGGGTCTATTCAACCAAAGCTTTGGTGAGATCAACATGGTGCTCGAGAATATCTTCGGCTTAAGCCCGAACTGGTTCTCAGACCCTATCTTAGCGAAAACCATGGTGTTGATGGTTAACACATGGCTAGGTTTCCCTTACATGATGATTCTATGTATGGGTCTGCTTAAAGCGATTCCTGATGATTTATACGAAGCGTCAGCAATCGATGGTGCGAACTTCCTTGATAACTTCAAGCGCATTACGTTCCCATTGATGATTAAACCGCTTACACCGCTATTGATTGCAGCGTTTGCCTTTAACTTCAACAACTTCGTAATGATTCAACTATTGACGAACGGTGGCCCGAACATGATTGGTACTTCTGAGCCAGCGGGTTACACAGACTTGCTTGTAAGCTACACGTACCGAATTGCATTCGAAGGCGGCGGCGGTCAAGACTTCGGTCTAGCAAGTGCTATCGCAACGCTTATCTTCCTATTGGTTGGTGCACTAGCGTTACTAAACCTTCGTTTCACTAAACTGTCTCAAGATTAAGGAGCTCGACAATGGCTATGGTACAAGGTAAAGGCCTTAAATACCGAGTGTGGGCAACGCATGCAGTGTTGTGGTGCTTCTTGGCAATGATTATCTTCCCACTACTGATGATCATCGCGATCTCGTTCCGTGAAGGTAACTTCGCAACCGGTAGTTTGATTCCAGATAACCCATCATTGGAACACTGGAAGTTAGCATTAGGTATGTCAGTGACGAATGCTGATGGCTCGGTAACGTCACCTCCGTTCCCAGTACTGACTTGGTTATGGAACTCGATTAAAGTGGCAGGTGTTACATCGATTCTAATCGTGGCACTGTCAACGACATCGGCTTACGCATTTGCTCGTATGCGCTTCAAAGGTAAAGAAACTATCCTGAAAGCGATGATGATTTTCCAAATGTTCCCAGCAGTATTGGCTTTAGTAGCAATCTACGCGCTGTTTGACAAACTTGGTCAATACATTCCGTTCTTAGGCTTGAACACACACGGTGGTCTAATCTTCTCTTACCTTGGTGGTATTGCACTGCACGTATGGACGATTAAGGGTTACTTTGAAACGATTGATAACTCTCTGGAAGAGGCTGCAGCCCTTGATGGTGCAACGCCTTGGCAAGCATTCAGACTGGTTCTACTACCGCTGTCTGTGCCAATCCTAGCGGTTGTGTTTATCCTATCTTTCATCGCGACGGTGGGTGAGGTACCAGTAGCGTCTATCCTACTTACAGATGTGAACTCTTACACGCTAGCAGTAGGTATGCAGCAGTACCTATACCCTCAGAACTACCTATGGGGTGACTTTGCGGCAGCGGCTGTACTATCAGCACTTCCGATTACTATCGTGTTCTTACTTGCTCAACGTTGGTTAGTTGGCGGTTTGACGGCAGGTGGTGTAAAAGGATAAGCTGTACTCTATAAGAAAGAAAAAGAGCGACCGTTAGGTCGCTCTATATTGGCATTTTTATTACATCATTTGGTTTGGCCGCCGATCAGTAATAAAAATAACCCTCAGGTTACGCATAGCTGGCTACTAATCAGGTTCCTTACGCTATTAATGATTAGTGGTTTTTGTAACTCTAACCCAGGTATTTACTTGGGTTTTTTTATGCCCGCTACTTTTTGTTTTGTCTTTGTGTCTGCTTTACTCGTCAACTCTAGTATCCATCACCGTTATTGTGCTGATAAGCGCTTTAATATTAAAAGCTTCGAGTCACTTCTCTCCTACACATTTCTTGACTCATTCCTCTTACTTGAAGGCGTGAACGAGTCTCACAAATCAGACACTCAGTATAAGGGGCTGTTGATCTATTGATATATTGCTAATAATCCAATGCGTGATACTTCAATGATTTGTATGCAACAAATGATGAAATTGCACAGAAAGTGCATATAGAAACGGGATGTGGCTGTGAGTTTTAAATGGTTATAACTCAGGGATATGAAACTACACTGGAGTTATAGTTGAGAGCTAATGATCAAAACGCCGGGATGGATGAACATAGAATGGGTAGCTACAGAATGTGGATAATGAGTTCTAGCTGCTAGAACTCTTTGCTTGAAGGTGCGCAACCTAAATGCTGCAGTAATACATAGATGCTCTCTTGATCGAGTGCGACACGACGAAACAGATCCGCAAACGTTGGGTCGCCGCCGAAGCACGTCTGGATATAGTGGTTGATTTCATTGCTGTCGTAGCCTTCGACGTACAAAGTTCTAACCCATTGATACTCAACAGCCTTCAAATTGTTCAGTGTAGATTCGCTAAGAGTGGGGCGTGTGACGCTCAAGTGTGGCTCCGGGAAATTTAAGTACATCCATTATGATTGGCGGTATTTAATCAGAGCAAAATGACGACTTTATTACAGTCCAAATAAATCAGTGAACAAGTGCCGATTCATTTCAACCTTTGGCTGGGTATCACGCTCTTGTCGTCTGTATTGGGTGTGCAGCGGATTTGGCGGTGTAGAGCTCGAAGGTATCAAATAGATCAATGCCAAGCAGGCGCTTGGCATTGTAATAAGGTTTTGTAGGGGGAGGGCTGCTGGTGGACCTTATTTCAGGTACTTCACGTGAGCTTCCATCTCTTCACCAATCTGTTTTCGCATGTTCATTAGGCGAATAGCCGAATCTCGTAATTCGATGTCTTCTGGCGTCTCTGGTATCCACTCTGGTACTTTAGTCGGGTTACCATTCTCATCAACAGCGACCATAATAACGATACAGTGAGTTGTTAGGCGGTTATTGAGCTCTTTAGGGTCGCTTGCTTGCACGTCAATAGCGATATGCATTGAAGATGAACCTGTGTAGATGACCTTTGCACTTACCTCCACAAGGTTGCCTACATGAATTGGGGCAACGAATCGAATTCCGCCTGCATAGGCTGTTATACAGTATTTACCGCTCCAACCTGCAGAACAAGCGTAGGCTGCTAAATCGATCCACTTCATTGCTGCACCACCATGAACTTTACCACCAAAGTTCACATCCCCGGGTTCAGCTAAAAAACGCAGAGTAACGTCTCGTTTACCATCTTGTCGGCTATTGCTACTGCTCATCTATCTTCCTTCATTATTATTTTGCTGCATAACATGCTTGTTACTTGCTAGTAACAATATACTTAAGATGACATAAGTTAAAGCGGATAATCTCACGGTTAAGACTATTTTTTTCAAACAGATGATCAGTTGATGAATATTGGTGCTTAAAGGCGTATCAGGCGAATGGCAAACATGGATGAAGTGATATTAAGCAAGAGAATAGAAATACTGATTAAGTCACTAGATAGGTCGATTGCAAAAAAAAACACCTAGCGCAATGCTAGGTGTTTCTAAGCCGTGTGGTACTCATGTCGGTACCTTTTTTATGTTAGCCAACTAACCGCTGTTGATTTGGTTTAGTTAAAGTGACTGTATCTCAGTTACCACTAAAGTGGTAGTGATTATTGTTTTCTTATCAGCTCACTTTTACTGTTTTAAAAAGTATAGATCCTTCGCGTAGATATTTCCTTTCGGATTATTGTTTGGGAAGCCTTTTAGTGTATTTCGCACTAATCGTGTGTGATTGTAGTGATACAGAGGCATAACTGCTGCAGAATCGTTGAGCAACGACTCAGCATGCTGATATAAAGTAAAGCGTTTAGACTGATCTTCCGTTTTGCTCGCTTGCTGTAAGAGCTCATCATAATCTGGATTACAGTAGCCACTCTCATTTGCTGTGTGATCACAAGTGAAGGCTTCTAATAGTGCAGAAGGTTCTGGATAGTCACCAAATGCCCATGAGCGAGCTAGCTGATAGTCGCCACTTCCCTTCGCTGCAACATAGGCTTTCCATTCCATGTTCTCTAACTCGACTTTTACGCCAAGTGGCTTCCACATCGATGCAATCGCGATGGCTATCTTTTTATGATTCTCACTGGTGTTGTATGTCAGGGTGAACTTGAGCGGCTTGTTTTCGTTGTATCCCGCTTCTTCAAGTAACGCTTTGGCTTTGGTTAAACGCTGCTCGCTGTCTAGAGAATTGAATTCGGACAAAGGCGCTGTGTAGTCAGGAATATTATTCGGCGTCACGCTGTATGCTTCTGACTCACCTTGACCTGTCACTTTCTCGACCAGAATTTCACGATTGACGGCCATGCTCAGTGCTTGGCGTACTCTCACGTCGTCAAAGGGTGCTTGACGTGTATTGAATGAATAGACGTAAGAACCCAGTAGAGCTTGCGCTTTGATTTGCTCAGGGCTTTCTTGGATTAATTTCTGGTAGTACTCAAGCTGAACTCGATTGGTCATATCAATTTCACCCGCCTGATAACGGATAAGCTCAGCATTTTGAGAGGATAGACCCAAATAGGTCACCTTGTTGATGACTGTCGACGTGTCATCCCAATAGTTTGGGTTTCTCTCGACTTCAACGTATTCGTTAGGCACCCATTTACTCAAAGTGTAAGCACCGTTGGTCGCGATATTTTCAGCGCGAGTCCATTGGTCACCTTTCTCTTGAACCAACTTAGCGGGTAGAGGGAAGAAGGTCTTGATGCTCATTAAACTCATGAAGTAGGGCGTAGGTTTTGAAAGTGAAATCTCAACTGTGCGCTCATCTAATGCTTTGATGCCAAGCTCAGAGGGAGCTTTATCTCCTAATAGAATCTCGCTAGCGTTCACGATGTTAGCCGTCGAAAAAACAAAACCCGTGTTGTTACCTGTTTTCGGAGACACTGCGCGCTGCCAACCAAACACAAAATCAGACGCGGTGACTGGGTCGCCATTCGACCACTTGAGATTCTCTTTCAACACAAACGTCACGGTTTTGCCGTCTTTGCTGATAGACCACTCTTTGGCTTGCCCTGGGATGATTTGCCCGTCACTGTCCTCAATTACAAAGCCTTCAAACATATCATTGACGATAATGTCACCGGGCATACCTGAGTTTACGAAGCTAGGATCTAGTGTGTTGGGCTCTGCACCGTTGCCACGTACAAAATGTTGTTCCTCAGCTAATAGTTCTTCAGCTAATAGTTCTTCAGCTAATGGTGCATTAGCAGGAACAGTCGCAGCAAAACTTGAAGCAGAGGATAAAGCAAGCAGGGACGAGATGATCACAGGGATCGTTGGTTGAGTCATTGTAATTCCTTTTACAACTTAAACAGTACTCAATGCATTAAACCTGAGTCGGTAACATGTTGCAACCACAATGAACGCGTATTAAAAGCATTTGAAAGGCTTGTGAATAAAACAGCAGTGCCTACTTGGGGAGTAGGCACTGTGAGAAAAGTGAGTTTGAATCTTTACCCTAATGTGAGCGTTGGCTAATGCGTTTAGCTTTGTTGAGGGAGAGGAGCCTCAAGCCTTGGTTTTCTTTTGATTTGAGCAAGGATGACACCGGAAATGACCATCACACCACCAATGATGTGGAATTGGTTAATCTCTTCACCAAGCCATGTCGCGGCTAATACGATCGCAACAACCGGAAGCAAGTTCATGAACATCGCGCTTGAGTCAGCACCAATCGTGTCAATCGCCTTCACCCACATCCAAGGCGCTAAAATTGAAGCGGCAACCGCGGCGTAAGCTATCAATGGGATCGCTTGTTGCGGTGGTAAAAGCTGTTCGCTGGTAAGCCAAAGTGGCGTAAGCATCGCGACAGCAAACAGACCCTGAATGTAAATCACCACCCAGCTACTGATTGGCATTTTCCAGCGTTTCAATAGCACACAGTAAGACGCATAAACAAAGGCCGCAATCAGCATATAGCCATCGCCTTGAGTCAGCTCTTGATGCATGAAGAATAAAGGATCGCCTTTACCTAACATCAGAGCTAAGCCTGACAGTGACAACACACCACCCACAATACTCAAACTAGAAATCGACTTGTGCAACAAAGGAATGCTTAGAAACACACTGATCAACGGGACTAAAGACGTGATCAATGCCATGTTGGAAGCGGTTGTGGTTAAGCCGGCGTAGTAGCCTAGAGATTGGTTCAACACCATGCCCAAAAAGCCGAGGAACGCTAATTTCGATAGGTTTGGCTTAATGACAGCCCACTGCTTCATCACCGGGCGAATACAGAAAGGCGTGAGAATTAACATCGCAAAAAACCAACGGTAAAAACTCATCGCGCTAGGTTCTATGGTGCTTGCAGCAAGCTTGTTGACGATTGCATTGGCGCCCCAGATACAGACTGTAAAAAATGGTAAGAGATAATGCATGTGAATTCCGTCGCAAATGAGTTGATGCGGCTAGTTTGACAGGTCGTTATACTTACAAGTATCTTTAGAAAGACATCAGGCGCGATAGGAAGACAAGTTTGAAAAAACAGTCCAGAAACCTTCATCCATCCTTATCAATTGATAAGGCACCATCCAACGTATTTATGAATTTTGAAGCGTTTCTTTCGAACACTGAAACCCGAGTTCATAGCCACTCATGGGGACAGGTTCAATTGATCAGTGGCGGTATATTAGAGATGGAAGCGGAAAGCACCCGATTTCTAGCGCCGCCACATTTAGCGATTTGGGTACCAGCCGGGGTGATGCATTGCAGTTACAACCGTAAGCCTTTGGACTACTGTTCGCTAAATATCGCCCCAGAACTCACGCAACATCTGCCAGATAAAACCAGCCTTATAAAGATCACGCCGATTGTGTCTTCTATCATCGATGATTTTCGCGATCGTGGAATCAATGTTGCGGAAACAGAACAAGATCAAAGACTTGTTCAGGTACTGCTAGACCAACTTGCGCAGCGTGAGGTTGAACATCACTTCTTACCTTCGACTGACAATAAGTACCTCGCGCCTATATTGGCTTCTGTTGAAGAAAACCCAACCGACGAAGTGACACTGAAAGATTGGGCTGAACGTGTCCACACCACGGAAAGAACCCTTTCTCGCCACTGCCAGACGGAGCTTGGAATGAGCTTTACAGAGTGGCGATTGCGTGTCCGCTATCTGTACTCGATGGACTTGTTAAGAAACGGCCAATCGGTCAAAGAGGTCGCTCTTACATTGGGCTATAACCAAGCAAGCCCATTTATCACCATGTTCAAACGTTACGCGAACCAAACGCCAGAACAGTATAAGAACCGTTTGTTGTAGTTCGTTCTATGTACTTAAACTTTACAACATGCCCAATCAAGTCCTGGAACTCTGTTTGGGCATATCTGAGATTTTGCCGATGAATTCAAGATGTATCGTAGATAAAATGTTTGAATTTCAATCAGTACGCGGTTGTTTCGGATAGTGAAGTTGTAGAATTACCACAGGCCTCCCTCCTAGTCTCCTAATTTTGTTCCATTGGACTACTTAACTGCTTAACCACTCAGAAAACCTCTAAAGCTCCAGAGAGATTCTTTATTCTTGGACGTAGTTAAACAGCATATCCTGCCTCTCCCTATATTCTTTGAGCGCTTTTCATCTTATTTTTCAGTTAATACTGACTACACCTTCACCATTTATGGCTGACTTTTCCTCTTTTTAGACCTCTGACAACTTTGGATCCGAAAGCTAAGATACGTCAGATATGCCTCTGGGTAATATTTGATGTTCATTAGTTCATTTCCGAATCTAAATTTAATTATTTAATATTCTTTTATCGAAACGAGGTTGTTTAGGAATAACAACCTCGCTTCGGGGTTAATTAAAAAATCATGATGCAGTTAAATTAATAACTGCAATTGCAAAGGAGAGCATAATAAATAAGAGAGAACAGTATGAAATTATTAAATAAAAACAAATCAAATTTTACGTTAGCACTTGCTTCTATTTTATCCTTATCATTCACATCAGTTTTTGCGGATGAATATCAGGACATGTCTGACCCTATGGCTGTCTATTCTCAAGCAGGATTAGGTTTTACAAATAAAGGTGTTAATTTTAAGTTTGGCCAAGCCTATGACACAAGAAATGATGAAACAATGGCTATGCATGTTCTAGAGGTAAAAGGCTTTGCTGCCGACAGTTTAAGCCTAAAAGGTGATGACAGTTTTGACTCGTTGCGCTATCGCCACTTCAACGTAAACATAGAGAGTGGATTGGGCTCTCAACTTGATTTGAACTGGGACTTCGATAACAAAGTAGGTTCTACTTCTTACTCCTTTATTCAAGCATTACCAAGCATAGGGCCAGTGCAATTGTATCCTCTTGCCGGTGTGGGACTGTCAGTTGCAGATGTGCATTCACACTTGATCAAACCAGGCGCCGACTATGAAGGCTCTATTGGCTACACCATTCCATCTAGTTTTGCGGTGATCGGTTCGTATTCCAAGATCGACGTCACGGACAATATTTGGCTCAACTATAACCCCATGTATACAACCCAACTTGGTGGTGTAGAGCTCGCGAGCGATTTTTATGGTTGGCAGCATGAAGTGGCTGCAAGTTACCAAATAGATAGCCAGAGTAATATACGGGCATTCTGGAATTTTGGTGAAGTTATCACTGGTACCGATTTTAGAATCGAATATAACCATCAATTTTAAATTTAGAAAAAACCACAGTAAATAAATCAACCCAACAATATCAATTAAATTATTTTAACTATTAATTTAAAAATAGGATTATTATGAAAAACACAGCAATATCATTGTTGATTGCATCTATTTCTCTTGGAAATGTAGTTAATGCAGAAGAAATTGTACCAACGGATGCTGAATTAACAGGGCAACGAGTGTATCACCACATGGAAAACATGATTGGTTTCATGGAGAAAAATGGACTAAATCAATTTGAATTTCCTGGCTTAGCCGATCATACCTGGGACGTTATCACGCCTGCACTGGACCACATTTACGCTAAAGCGATGCTTGACGTATCCAATGGCCCTATTGAAGTGACGGTACCAGCTCGTGAATCTAGTCGATATGCTTCATTCCATTTACTGGACGCTGAGCATTTCGCGGCTTATCACGAAGTGACTCCTGATGAAGGTGGAACCTACCTTATTGTTCGTTCTGGTTCAGATTATGACACGCCAGAGGGGAACTATATCGACACCATCGAGGTCAACGATGACCTGATTTTTGCTTTTATTCGAGTGCAAACATTCGAGTATCGTGACAACGGAGGGGCTGATGAGTGGCGTAAGCAACTTGTTATCGACAATCACTCAGCTGTTTCAAATGTTGTATTGCCTGATCGTGCCAATGTTCGAGAGGTCCTCCGCTTTGCAGACCAAATTACCGATGGCTGGGTTCAGACTCACGACAACATCCAAACCATTATCGCAGATGAAAACTTCGACCAAGAAAGGCTAACCGAGGTTAGGAGTTACGTGCATAACTTAGCCTCGTCCGGGCTAGTAGTGAACAATTTGTCTGGCTTTGAACACCCTGGTCATGTTGATGATCTTGCCGATGAAAGAAGACGTTCAGTATTAACGCATTTAGGGCATCTTGGCTTTCCTGCAGAGCATGCATATTATGAGTTGATCCCGATGACGCCTGAAGGCGAAAAGTTGAATGGAGCTGAAGATTTTGTCTTGACTATGCCTCATGACCAAGCCGTTGGACAATTCTGGTCTGTCACGCGTTACTCGGATGAGACCCGTTTGCCTCTCGATCCTGCAACGATTGGTGGGTCACAGCGACAAGTATGGGCTGGAGGAAACACGTCACCTGACGCTGATGGCAATATCACCATTACGTTCTCAAGCCATAATCCAGAGAACGAAACCTACTGGATGCCAGTAGTGGATGGCGAAGACTACTACTTTGTCGTTCGTTACTACCTACCTCAGGAAGGCTTAGCAGGTAGTACCGTGCAAAGTTTGATTTATCAGGGCTCACCTTTGGAAAGTCTAATGGTTCCGAAAGCTTCGTTTAACTATGGAAATTAATGTTTATCGGGCAGCTAAGGACAGCGCCTTATTCCCATGAGCTACCGATACGAATTTAATTGACTTAATTAGCATGCGAAAAGATTTGATCGATTTCTTTGTGCAACCATGTCACTAAGGGTGTTCTAGAGAGTTTCGATGGGATGAAAGCACCAATATCACTACTTGGTGTGTCTTCTTTGTTCGGGGATATAAACCTCGTCCCTTTTGGGAGTTCGGTGTCAAAGATATCGATGCAAGGCATTAGTGCGTTGGATTGAGATACAACGTGCAAACAGATACTTAACTGGTCTGCTCGAAGTGCCACGTTTGGTGTGACTCCCGATTCGCGTAACTTTGTTTCAATTAGATTCTCTTTTTTATTGAAATCTGGAAGTTGGAGAAGAGCGAGAGGGTATTGCCCTACATCGTGAGCAGTACGCTGGGTGTTGATGATTGGGTGTCCTTCTCTGCAGACAAGCTTGAAGGTACATCGCGCCACTTTCTTCTGAATTATTTGTTTGGAAATATCGAGCGGAAGATAGTTAATACCGATGTGCACTCTTGCCATGGCCAGGTTATGCTCGGTATCTTGACCCCAATTGATTATTTTCAATGTTGCATTTGGCATTGAGGCGCTAAGGTGTGTATACAATTTTCGGGAGATAGGGCGATACATTGAAGTATTGATGGCTATGCAAATATCACCAGTGTACTCGCTAGGTTTGAAATTTTGGTTTCGAGAAAAAACATCTTCCAGTAACTCGAATAGCGCCGGTAATTTATCTAGAAGCTCTAAACAATAAGGCGTTGGTTCTAACCCGTATTGTCGGCGGATGAATAATTCGTCACCAATATCTTCACGAAGTTTT
The DNA here is from genome assembly GCF_023161725.1 of Vibrio sp. 1CM24A. Taxonomy (NCBI): domain Bacteria; kingdom Pseudomonadati; phylum Pseudomonadota; class Gammaproteobacteria; order Vibrionales; family Vibrionaceae; genus Vibrio; species Vibrio sp. 1CM24A. The sequence goes on along the minus strand of NZ_JALNTS010000006.1, from coordinate 183,006 downwards.
TTGAGCTGTTTGCTAACCGCAGGTTGCGACAAAAACATTCGTTCCGCAGTACGTTTAGTATTGCGTTCTTCTCCAAGAATTTTGAGAAGTTTAATAGAGTTAAAATCCAGTTTCCTTAACAGACCGTCATCCATAACCGTAGCTACTATATTTTGTTGATTTTTATACAATAGTACATGGGTGAGTCTGTTCCCGCCAGATGAAGGAGTAGGATGTGTGAATTATCGTGGAATCGCCAATCTATTTTTTGTTGTTATCTGGAACATAACTCAAACATCATGCGATCAATTTAACAAGCGAGGCACCTAGGGTTCTTTACTAGTCTTTAACAGCTTATATATTTTACTCTGTTGTTCGGTGACATCCTCATAGTCTTGATTCAATAGAGCACTGTTGCTGCCGACCTTGAACAGTATGTACGTTTCTCCATCGACCTCGAACCAATTGAACGTTCCATGCTGGTTATACGTGGTCATTATTTTGTTTATCCTCATGAAATATACATCAGCAGCGCAAAACATGCAGACGTACATAAGCCAAAGAAAGAAAAGAAAAACCACGAGCCTAATACTGTTTTTTCTTTTCCTACCTCTTCATTACTTTGCTGCCAACCAAGTTCACGAACCTGAGCTTTGGTAAGGTTTAAGTCTAGTTTCTCTATGTATCTGTTGAGTTCGTCATTGTGTACTGAGCTAATCATGTTCTATCTCCCCTAATCATTTGACTGGTATTTTAGGGGAGCTCAGTGTTTGGTTAAATTAGATATTTTGTAACAAGCGTTTAGATAAATAGAACACGATGAATAGCAAAAAGCCTCCGTCGTGGAGGCTTTGGTTAAAAGTGGTTTAGTCCATGGCTATCGCTATGTTTAAGCCCAAAAACTAACTCTATGTCGAAGCTCAAGTCTAAGACTGTGATGGCGATACAAACCGGGTTTTCGATTCGTTTAATTGGTCAAAGAGGCTAAAGAATCCTCTCACATCATCTTTGTGGTTAGTGCTCACGTCAGCGCTTTCTAGCATTTGATCTAAGCTCTTCTCCCCAACAAAGTACTCTGCCCAAGTGCGTTTAGATACGCTGATTTCAAGGTCAGCTTGGCGATTGTAGTCTTCGGTGTCTGAGATAAACTCAGCGACAGTGCTACGTACATGCAATCCCATTGTTGGGGCATCCGAGTCTTTTATCGTAATTGCCATCATTTGGTCTTCCCCATAGCTTGCGATTGGGTCTAGACGCACTCGAAATTGGCCCACCAACGTCTCGGCTGGGGATCCTATGATTGAATTAGCATCTGAAAACACCACGCTTGGTATTTGGACTTTTCCTTCTAATTCAAGAGCCTTGGTTAGATACCAAGATCGGGGGATTGATGCCTCTGTTTGGTAGCCCATTTGTCTTAATGTGTCTGCCAAAAGCTGTTTAGCTTCTTCATCGTTCGGGACAACACGGACTAAGTAGCCGCCGAGTTCTGCTGACCATGCGAGTTCATTGTTGGCAATAGTCTTGTTTAGCTCTTGTTTTACCGCGTCTACTCCCCCAAACCCTTCAATGATTTTCTTAGCTTGAAGGTTCGGCTCAATACGGTTCAAGGTTTCAGCTTCACCGTTAAACCAACCAAGCGCATGGTAATAGATGTTTTTCGGATAATAAGAAAACTCACCATAAGTCATCTGGTTATGGGGTAATTCGGCGAGATCTTGTGGTAACTGAACCGAGTAGGTTAACTCTTCAGGTGTTTTACCTTGTAGAATCCCTCGAATAGTTTGGTCATAGAGGTACATAATTCCATCATAGTAACCGTTCAATGTGGTTTGGATCTCATCATGGCCACTGAGTGGTTCAGTGTGCGTGTTGATAAGATGTTCTGGATTTAAGTCTCTGATAAGGCGGATACCTTCAGCCCAAACTGTCGGATCACGATACACTGAACCTCTTAATGTGTAGAAGTTCGGGTAAGTTGGCCATAGGTGGTTGTTGAGTACCGTTTTGGACTCAGGCAGATAGACGATCACTTGATCGTCGGTATCACTATCAAAGTCGGTGTAGAAAACCATCTCGACACCATCAACCGTCATTGTTTGTCCTTGTGTTACAGGAGTATTTACTGGCACAAACCCTTGTGTTTTACCTATCGGTGTTGGTGATTTTGCGTCAGGCCCCTCAGCAGGCAGAAGCACCGAAAATTGCTCATAGGCACGGGCTGTTAGCGTTGGTGATAATTCAGGAATCGACGCACCTAAGCCGCCGCTTTCTAGAACGTTTTTGTTGATCTCTGGATGACCAATCACTTTGAGCTCGCCATCAAAGGCTTGTTGAATCGCTTGTGCACCAAATACATAATGAGAATGGCTATAAATGACGGTGTGGATCGGCTTTTCACTAATGTGTTTGCGTACTAATTCCAAGATCTCCGTTGCTTCTTCAATGTCGTCACCAGAGTCATAAATGATAAGGCCAGTTTCGCCCTCAATAACTGTTTTGTAGCCGAAATGATAGCCAGTGATTGCCCAAACTCCATCTGTTACTTGTTTGATGTACGCCTCTTCAGGCTGAGTCTTTGCTACGTTTTCTATCACCGAAGCATTCACTACTCCGCCATTGTTATACTTAGTCAGCACTACTTCACTGTCGTTATATACGTTTTGTGGAGAGGTAAACATCGTGTCTTGAGCGATGGCAGTTGCGCTTAATGAAGCTGTCAGAATGAATAGCTTGATTGATTTTGTTGTTGAATTAAGTTTCATTGGTTTTCTCATGGTTTAATACTGTCCGAATTAATTCTGATGACCGATACTAAATTTAATGTTCCTCTTACTGTTTTATTTATTAAGCTAGTAAGAAGTTAAATAAGTGATTGAGTGTTGTCTTTCTATATTGTTTAGCTGTTTAAACGCATAACCAATATAAAAAAGAAAACTAAATAGCCTGTTAATACCATACTTGCTGGTAAGTATTTCATGTAAGCTCCTTATCTTTTCTTCATTTAATATCGCATTTGATTTTTAGAATTAGTAGGAATTAGAGAAATTCATTATTGCTACTTAGCTATAATCAAATTTGAATTTCTCTAATTCATAGTGCTAATGGGTTCGGACGTGAATAATAGCTTCAGTTCGCCAATCACGGCTTTTAGAATCATTACCGGAGTTACTATGAAAACCAAATCACTACGCACTGTTATTCCTGCATTGCTACTCAGCTTATCAAGCACAGCGGCGTTCGCTGGAATGGAACTGCAAGAGCGAAAGGTTCCGACCCCAGCAGGTATATCGACAGAGTTTGCTCAGTTATTTGAGAACAGAGTTATCTCACCGGCAATTCCTGTTCCTAACAACACGGCAGAGTGGTTGGCGTTACAAGCCCAATTCGATGCGCCAGGTATTAAGATTGCTCAACAAGCTCTAGAGCGCTTGGACGTTACTTATGAAGCTAAGCAGTTTGCCGGAGTCGATACGTTCTTTGTTACGCCGAAGAATATCGCCCCTGAATACAAAGATAAGTGGCTAGTACATATCCATGGTGGTGCATTTGTTTTCGGTGGGGGTGAATCAGCTTTACGAGAAGCTATTTGGGTTGCGAACGGGCTTGGTGCACAGGTGATCTCTGTTGACTATCGTCAACCGCCACTGCATCCATTCCCAGCGGCAATTGATGATGCAGTTGCAGTATGGAAAGAGCTAATAAAAACTCAATCACCAGAATCAACAGCGATTTTTGGCACATCCGCAGGCGGTAACTTAACGTTAGCAACGACACTTAAACTGCAAGAGCTCGATCTTCCCGCACCTGGCGCATTGTTTGTTGGGACCCCTTCCGTCGACCTTAAAGAGACATCGGATTCATGGTTAACGATGCAAGGCTTAGACCCTCTAGGTCAGCGAGAAGGGCTGATTGAGGGCACTTTCGATGTCTATGCTGGTGGAGAAGCGCTTGATAATCCTCTTATTTCACCAATATACGCTGATATTGATGAATTCCCACCAACGATATTCATTTCAGGTACTCGAGATCTCTTGTTAAGTGATACGGTTCGTATGCATCGATTATTACGCAGTGCAGACGTAGAAACTGACCTGCATATATATGATGGCCAATCTCATGGTGATTATATGAGTGGTATCTTAATCGACATGCCAGAGTCTGAAGATGCTATTAATGAGTTAGGCCAGTTCTTTAATAAACATATCAACTAGTTTATTTCAGCAAGCTAATATTGAATCACATGGATGTGGATTTTTATTTGGAGGATATAATGACAACGTTATTCACTTCACTTTTAAAATGTATATCTACGTTACTACAAGCTAATTATCATTACTCTCAACATCAATCTGTCATGGATCATTCTTATTCGCTAGCCCCTATGTTTTCATTGGAACAAAGTGATGACGGGAGATCGTTGTGATAAGACGTTTTTATTCGATGTTAGTAGCCGTTTTTCTAACCATACCCTTATGTCTAACCATACCTAATGCGCTAGCCATGCCAAGTATTGCTTTGGAGCTCGCTGACACGTCGAGCCCCAAACATACTCTTTCGAGCTTCATCAGGGATTCGAGTGTGGTTATCGAGCATTGGAAAAATGAAACACTGCATCTTAAAGAAGCGCAGCATGCTTATTCACAAGTGATCAGAACCATGGATTTGTCTATGGTTCCGAATCGAAGCCGAACAGTTGTCGTGATGGAGAAAATAATTCTTCTTCGTGAGTTGTTGGATCGAATTGATCAAGGTACTCATCAGCTAGTGCCAAATGTCGAGCAAATAAGGGGAGAAGATATTGATCACTGGCGTTTAGGCAATACTGAGATCGTATTGTCTCGCCAAACTCTAGGCGATCGAACCGATCAGTTCCTATTTAGTTCTAACACCATTCAAAGCCTTTCTCGGTGGTATAGAACGATGTCAGTCCTTCCGTACTATGCCAAAGCACGTCCAGACTATTATCAGGAATTTTTGATTAGCCCCGGACCTATGTTCTCTAAGCAATTTGTTCTTTCTTTACCTTCATCTTTTAATCAACTTTATGGGCCGCTTCCTTTATGGCAATGGCTTGCACTCACTGGCGTTTTGTCACTATGTAAGATAATGATAAGAATTAGCTTTTTGCTTGGTGAACGCTGGAATCGTCGCTGGGAAGGAAAAGGCTTGAAATGGCGGGCAGGTCGACTGTTGTCGCTGGTGGGCGTGGTGAATTTGCTGTTTTTAGCAAGATGGGTGATTGATGATGGGATATGGATTACAGGTGGTGTTTATCAGCTGTTCACCACCTTCTTCCTACTGGCTCAGTTCTTCTTCGTCTCATGGCTTATTATGGCCATTTTCAATTATTTCGCTGATATTTATGTATTCAAAAAGCACAATGGAAAGCACGTAGATTCGTCACTGATTACCGTATTAGCACGTATATTTGGCGGGTTGACGATCGCGATTCTTGGTATTTATGTCATCGAATTTATGGGGTTCTCAATCTCCCCAATATTGGCAGGTTTGGGTGTGGGTGGCTTAGCGGTTGCACTGGCCATTCGCCCTATATTGGAGAACGTAATCAACGGATTAACGCTCTATGCTGACGGGGGCGTAAAGATTGGTGAGTTTTGTCGTTATGGAGACAAACTAGGAACCATTGAGAGTATTGGTTTGCGTTCGACTCGAGTCCGGACGCTAGAGCGCTCTTTAATTACCATTCCTAACTCGGAATTTGCCAACATGGAAATTGATAACTTGGAGCGACGTGATAAGCGACGCATGGATCATGTGTTGAGATTGCGTTCCGAAACTACCCTTGAGCAATTACGCGTACTGATCGTTAATCTGCGCCGGTTGTTACTACAGCATCCAATTATCGAAGAAGATCCAGTTCGAGTGAGGCTCATGGGTGTTGGGGAATACTCCATCAATATTAATCTGATGGCTTACATTAGCTGTCGTGACCATGAAGAGTTCATGGCTGTCCAAGAGGATATTTTGTTTTCTGTATTGACCCAAGTCGAGAGCATTGGTGCGAAGATAGCTCACTCTACGCAATATCAACTTGTGGATGTAAATGCCAATGACAATGAGGAACAGAAACGAAAAGCCGAACAGGTTGTTGCGCAGTGGCATGAAGAGCAAGCTTTCCCATTTCCTGATTTCAGCTTTGAATATAAGTACGAAATTAAAAATACTATCATGTATCCGGCGGCAACCTCTGCTGTGCGCCCACCTTCTGCTTAACGCAGCCTCAGACACGATTAACCTAAAGACACCTTGCCCCTAAAGACAACGTGCCTCTAAAGCGACCTATATATCGCTTTAGAGGCCAGAGCTTATCGTTAATAGTTTTTCAATTGAGGCCAGAAATCCCGCTCGCTATCGACCGTCAGGTTGAACAATACTATCAAAGTAGCTCTGCATGGTTTGATGCAATAGTTGGTGAAGTGGGAAGCCTCGTTTGGATTGCAGGTAGCCGCCCTCTACACCAATTTGGCGCATTTCTTTTGGTAAATTAGGTAATGGGTAACAGCGGAGTTCCGAATCATCTTCCGTCATAAAACTGCTGCCAAAAGAGAAGGCATCCGAATTTCTGAGCTTGCTTCGTAATACTGTGAGGCTATGCGTCGCCAGCACAATATTCGCGCTGTAGCCTTTTGATATATAGAGGTCTTCAATCGGAGCACGCTTGGTGTTAATGCCATCAATTAAGATTCTTGTTATTGGTAGGTGATGAATATCTTCCCATTCACTGCTTTTACTTAACACAGGGTGATCTTTACGCGCAATTAGGCTCAATTTTACTTCGGTGAGCTTATGTTGGTAGATATCTTGAGGTAATGGAATGCCTGAAAGTTGTAGTAAATAATCGACTTGTCCATTCAGTACTTCTACCAAGCTTTTATCTTGCCAGTAGATCAATTTAAAGCTCGCTTGTGGTAAAGCTTCTTGCAGAACCTTAAAAACCCCATCGCCATACAGTTCAAGTAGAAATATATTTAATGCAATAGTGACTTCGCCGGTAAATATTTTAGGGTCAAAGTTGTGGTAGGACTCAACCACTTTTATCAAAGGGGAGTACATTTCATCGGCCGCTTCGGCGAGTTTCTCTGCCAATTCTGAAGGCTCGACGCCGTGTGCTTTACGAAGAAAAAGCTGGTCGCCAAAAGTTTCTCTTAACTTCGCCATCCCTCTGCTGACACTGGTTTGCGATATACCAAGCTTGTCTGCTGCTGCATGGGTATTACGAGTTTCAACAACCGCTTTAAGTAACTTGAGCAGATTTAGGTCTAAGTCTTGAAGTTCTTTCATGGGTTACCTTTTCGTAATGAAGTTCGAAAGCGTAACCTAAGAATAAGGGAAATTAGCCTTTGTTCAATAGTTTAAGAACGATATGTGTTAAAGAATGTTTGATACGGTTCGCAGCAATGCGCTGTGAGCAGAAGTTAGCTTTCAACGAAAGGCGTTCTAAATATCTTGAGTAAGTAAAATGAGGGCTAGCAACATCCGTGTTACTAAAGGCGCTTAGGGCTTGATGTGATACAAGAGCTTCGAGTTAGAGTACTCGTTTTAGGTAGAGTCAAGGGCATTATAGTGAATGAGTGTAGCTACAGCGCATAGGTGTAGTGAATGCCCACCTTGTTGTCGGTTTCATCGTAGATACTATACTTAAATGAAATATTTTGGTTATCTGCGATTTGGTATGAAAAATTACCTTCCCAGTCTAACGTGTTGATTTTAATTGTTTTGTCACTCAAAGACGTCGTGTAGATAGGTGCTATCATCATAGAGACTTGCTCTGTAATGGTAACGACACCGTACAATTGCGCCATAGCAATAGGTACGTCTTTATTAAGGTTATCGCTGGATATGACACCCGCGCCAAGAGTCGGTGCAATCAGTAGTCGTTCATGCAGTGGCAGGACTTGCATCGCGTTCAATACGAAAGTGTGTGTGTCATGTCGGTCATCATATAAATAGTCTCCCATAACGCCACTACCGAAATTGGTGCTCAGTGCCGCGGCTCTGACTCTGTATGTGTCAAAACTGTTTAGAGACTGAGCAAAAATCAATCCCGCCCAATCGTCATTGATTGCTCTAGCATATCCAAATCCGGCATCAAGGCCTTCATTGCTGTACCCTAATTGAAGGGAGCTATAAGCGGCAGTCGGGTCGGTGAAATCAATGGGTGTTGTTTCAATGGTCGCTTCTGTAAACTCTTCTACCGCGGATTCAAAATCAATTGTGTTTTCATCAGCAATGGAATAAGCGCTGATAATACAGCTCAGTAATATTAGTTTAGTTTTCAAAGTGGCTCACTTATTTAAATATTTTAAGATTAGGTATTAAAAAATGAGCTGCCTATTACCGGCAGCTCTAATGATTTAGAATGAATGTTTAAAAGAGAATAATGAAAGGTTATTACCATCATCATATTGATAGCTATAGACGAACGCGCTTGTGCTATTTAATTGATAACCAAGTTCTGCCGTGTAATCCCAATCTCTAAGCGTCGATTGGTTGCCATTCTTTTCTTTCACTTTACCTAAGCTGTAAGTGTATTCCGGTGTGAATCCTACCCACATGCTTGGGTTCAGGTTGTAAGTCATATCAAGTGATGCACTGGTGTAGTAAACACTGCTGCTCATCTGTTGATGCTTCAGGTTGCCAAGCGTTACTTGAGGTACAACAGAAAACCGTTCGTTAACCGTATTGGCCTTGTAGAGACTGAAGCTATAGTCATTCGCGCGCAAATTATCGGATTGGAAGTTGGTATCATGTTCATACTCAAAAACAAGCCCTAAGCCATCGCTTCTTTGAAAATCAAATCCCAATTCGTGGTTATAAAAATTGTCGTCACTGCTATATGAACTTAGCAAACTCCAATCGTTATTTAGTGACTTTGCATATTGAAGACCAATATCAAAATCGTTGCTGCCGTAACCAATATCAAACCCCGAATAATGTTGTTTAGAGTCAGAGAAATCAACATTGTTATTTGCAAGTACTAAAGGTGAAGAAATAAGTGATGCAATTAATAGAGATGTTTTAGTTAGTTTCATAAATATAAATCCAAGTTGTGTTTGTTTATGCCGCTATTTTATTTACTGACCGGGGAATAGACTATGAATTACAGCGATTCATATTTGCTAAACGTATAGACATAAAAAAGCCCCAACCGAAAATGGCTGAGGCTCAAAATTGGGCTGTTTGCTTACTTATAAGAGTTCATTGATCTCAAGAACGATTTCTTGAATCCCGAGAGTGAAAAACTGCACTCCCATACAGATCAATAGGAAGCCCATAATTCGGGTAAATGCATTGATGCCATTTTGACCAAGCGCCTTGAGCAGAGGGTACGCCATGGTTAATGTGAAGGTCGCAATAAGTGCAACGAGAGCAAGCCCTGCGACTACACCACCATAGACGCTAGTCATACTTGTGTGGTTTTCATAAGTAGCAATTTGAGCGGCCAGGCTGATGATCATCGCCATAGAACCAGGGCCACACAGTGAAGGAATGGTTAAAGGTACTAGTGCTATTGAATCTTGCCCTGAGGGGGCGGCTCCATTGTCGGGGCGAGGAAACAGCATATTGAAACCAATCGCGACAATGATGATGCCACCACCTAAACGCAAGCTCGGTATTGAAATACTGAAGAGTTCGAGTACCGATGCACCAATGAAGAAGGTGATGCACAAGGCAATGAAAAGATAGACTCCAGTCGTTTTGGCTTGCGACACAATATAGCTCTTATCTCGCCCTTTACTCAAACCAAGTAAAACCGTTGCTGCTGCGGGTGGGTTCATGATGGGTAATAGGCCAAGAACCGTGAGTGTCATATAGGTGAACAATGTTTCTAAATGCATAAGAATCCCCTTTTTGTGGTGGAAGAAAAAGTTAAATCACAGTAAAAAAGCGTGTGCTAGATACAGAACACTGAAGAACGAAATTGCGTCGGTTAAGGTTGTCAGCATTGGGCTTGATAGCATGGCTGGGTCGAAGTTGAGCCGTTTTAGTAGCAAGGGCAATGTACCTCCAATCACGACGGCAAGAGTGGAAGAAAGTGTGTAAGCAATGGCGATAACCAATGGCAATCCAGAGTGCTCCCCTCCAAGCGTGAACAGCGTAAGCAGAGCCAGAACACCACCAATTAGTATTCCATTGATCGCGCCGATTGGAATCTCTTTCGCGACCACATACAGCAGGTCTTTGACTGAGATCTGCCCCATCGATAATTCACGTATCGACACTGCAACGGATTGATTCCCAGCCGCACCAGAAAGATTGGCGACAAGCGGCAACACGGCCGCTAAGACGGCAATTTGTTCAATGATGGGTTCGTAAATAGCAATGATTGAAATCGCGGCATAACTTAAGGCGACTGAAGGCAATAAAAAGGCGAGTCGACGTAGGTTACGTTTTAGTACTGGCATGGTGCGAGACTCATCACCTCCAAATACACCGGATTGCTCCAGCATTTGCTGCTTCGAACGTTGGTATAAGGCTTCATTGAGATGTTTAAAACCGACGATGCCTATTTGGAAACCTTGTTCATCAACGATGGGAACAACGGGGTGTAAAGTGGTGTCCAGCGTACTTTTAATCGTATTTAGATCCGTGTCAGGGCTGATAACGGGCACTGTGGTATCTATGTATTCCCTTAATGACGTACCACGTGGTAGCAGCAGTACATCACGGATCTTCAGCCCGCCTAAATAGCTGCCTTCAGTGTCATGCAAGTAAACGTAGCGCCACTCTAGTCGATCTAAGTTGTGTTCTTCTGCGCTTAATATTGCGCTCAAACTGTCGATGGTAGCGTCTGCTGCCAGTTTGAGGACTTCGCTTTTACAAATCCCTCCGGCAGAGTCTTGTGGGTAGATCAAGGCTGCACGCTCCTCGTCTTTCCATGTTGAAGGTAGGGCTTGCCTGAGCTGTTTTTGTAGGTCGCTTGGCAGCTCATTGAGTAGCAGCCGGCGGTCTGCGGAATGCAAATATTGAAATAGCACTATGGTGCTACTTTCAGGTAGCTGACTGATCAGCCATAGAAGCTCGGGATCAGATAAGTGATCAAGTAAGTTGGCAGCAAGGCTTGGGTTTACTTCGCTTAATAGAGTCCAAGTGGCGATACGTTGCTGGTCAGAGAGCTTCCTTAAGACTGATGGCAGTTCGACGGGTTCAGCCTCTAGAAGCGTTTGATTCAGTCGTTTAGCCTTTCTTAGAGTTAGGCACTCCAGTATTTTGAGGTACAGCTTTTCCGCCCCTTCTGATGAAAAAGCTAATGTAATTAATGTCATATGTTAGACCTTTGACAATAAGTGAGAATACAATTAAAGCGATTTTTATTCGGATGTTTGTGGTTGTTGCTTCTTGGTCGCAAGCCGAATAAAGAGTGCGATAAATGCAGTAACCATCAGGATTAAACTGCCCATTAAGAACCACTTTGTAATCAACTCTTGATATTGCGAGACGAATGGGTGTCGCATGATCCACTTTCCTATCAGCAATAAACTGAAGACCCATGTAATCGAGCTAGTGAAGCTAACAATCAGCGTTCTTATTGCGCTGAGTTGTGCAACGCCCATCAACATTGGGGTCAGTACGCGAACAAATGGGACAAACCGCGAAACGAACAGGGACAAAAAACCGAATCGGTTTAATAGTTTTTTTGCCTTGGGTAACGATTCATCTGGCAGTGTTTGTTCAGCTTTACGCATGAACGGAGTATTGTGCAGCCATCGCCCTTGAAGGTAGGCAATGATACTGCCCAAAAAAGAGGCACTGGTTAGAAGCATTAGAGCACTTGAAAAATCAATCGCGCCCAAACCAACCATGCCCCCGACAAACAGCACTAGGCCGTCACCGGGTAGTGGTAAGAAAACAAAACTCGACTCAAGAAAAAGCACGACACCAAGCAAAAGCAATAAAACGTGCAGTGAATTCAATTCAAGTAAGGCATCGAAGTCTTGCAGCCAAATCGCGGAAATAATCTCTTGCATGGAAACTCCAAGTTAACGTGGGCTCTGGTTGTTGATAGCCGGAGCCCGCAATGCGTTTTAATCAAACATCAAGATGATGTAGGCAAAGAACAGGATGAGGTGGGTTGCACCATTGAGCGAGTTAGTTCTCCCGCTGCTAAAGCTCACGCTTGTCATTAATAGCGTTGCACCTAATAACACCATTCCTGCAGGGGCGAGGCCGAGTTGGATGGGTTCGTTCATTACCCCTGAAATCAGCAGAACAGCGGGAACGGTTAGTGCAATAGTGGCGAGAACTGAGCCAAAGAAGAGGTTCATCGCACGCTGTAATTGATTGGTCACGGCGGCTTTAACGGCACCAACAGCTTCAGGTGCGAGAATAATCAAGGCAACAATCAAACCACCTAGAGCCGCAGGTGCGCCCATTTCCGTGATGCCATCGTTAATTGGAATCGCGAGGCTTTTCGCTAACAAAATCACCACCATCAAATAGCTCACCAGCATAATCGTGTGGAATATATTGCTGTGCAGAGGGCCGTGATGTTCGTGATGATCTTCATTATCACCATCAATGAAGTAGTCGGTATGGCTGCGTGTTTGGATGAACAGGAATACGGCATACAAGGCGATCGAAGCGAGCACTAATGTCCAAGTTAGGCTGGTCGACATGTTACCCAGCGAATCCATACTGGTGAAATTAGGCAGTACCAAGCACAGTAATGAGAGTGGAATAATGGCCACCAAGTACGCTTTTATTCCATCAAGGTTGTAGGTTTGGGTATGGTATTTCATCCCACCGATTAACAAGGTGATACCGACAAAGCCATTAAGCACCGCCATCACGACAGCAAACATGGTGTCACGCGCTAGGAAGGGATTCGATTCTCCAGTCAGCATAACGGACGAGACCATAATGACTTCGAGCAAGACAACAGACAGCGTTAATATAAGAGTACCGTATGGGTCGCCAAGCTTGATCGCCAGTGCATCTGAGTGGCGAACAACCGAAAAAATGGCGCTCATCACCGCGTAAAACAGCACCGCAGTAATCATTATGTAGGCGAACTGAGACAGCTCTCCTGTGAGTAAGTTGTCGCCGATCAGTTTGAAAAATAGAACGGTAACGATGCCAAGTGGCAGTTTGTATTCTTGTTTGAGTACGTTGAGCATGTTGAGCCTTTATTGAGTAACCGAAGGCTCGCTAATGTCCTTTAACGAGAGTAAATCGGGTGAATACTGCAATTTCCTGTGCAGCAAACGGTTCGTTTCAAGTTATGCGTTTAAGCTTTTGCATCTAAAACGATATCTACAAAGCTATGCGTCTAACCATGTTGCTAACTTAAGGTGAACCGATGATTCAGACTATGAATTAGAGAAATTCTTTGTTGCTATTAGACGACCGACATTCGCCTAATAGCGTGCTAAGTAAGCAGTAAGCAGTAAGCAGTAAGCAATGAGCGCAGTAAGTAAAAGCTAAGGCATGCTTTCAAGGGATTCAGTTTCTTCCGGTTTATAGTGGGTTGGTTTCAAGCCCACACGAGTTGGCAAGAGTGTGCCAATAGAGATAGAAGACCATGTCCCACTTAAAATCCCGACACACAGTGCAATGGCGAAACCTTCTAGTGCGCTCCCTCCTAACAACCACAATGCTGAGACTGTGACTAAGGTGGTGCCTGATGTGACAAGCGTTCGTGACAACGTTGACACGATGGACTGATCGAGAAGGGCATCGGTTTCACCGTCTGGCTTCGCACGAAATACCTCACGGATTCGATCTGAAATGATGATCGAGTCATTCAGGGAGTAGCCCATCACTGCCAGTAAAGCGGCCAACACGGTTAGGTTGAATTCAATTTGAGTCACCGCAAAGAGCCCTAGCACAATAACAATGTCGTAAATCAACGCCGCAATTGAACCTAGCGCTAATCGCCATTCAAATCGGTAGCTCAAGTACAGCAAGGTAAGAACGAAACAAGCCAAAATCGCTAAACCGCCTTGTTCGACCATTTCTAACCCAACCTGAGGGCCAATTACGCTGCTGTTAGCAATGTGAAAATTGCTGTCTATTGGCAACAGTGCTTGGTTAAGTGCGTCTCGCAAATCGAGGTCTGTATCATTGAAACGCAGTTGCCAATTTCCCTCACTGCCTGCCGCTGTCACTTGAACATCTTGGCTCAGTGCTGAGTCGAGGTGAGATTTGAGCTGAACTTGAGTTACGTTTGGTTTTGTTTGAATATCGGCGACAACACCTCCCGTAAAGTCGAGTCCCCAATTGAACCCCCTTGCAACGATTGATGTAATGGAAAGCGTCAAAAGAATCAGAGATATCATCGTCATCAATTGACGTATTTTGGTGACGCTAATTGATTTGGTCATTACAGTTTCACCTCATGTGAGGTGTCTCTTCCCCACAAATAATTGATAAGAATTCGAGACGCAAATACGCCGGTAAATAAGCTAGTCAGTAGGCCTAATCCGAGTGTGATAGCAAAGCCTTGAATTGGGCCGTTACCTATTGCATACAAAGCGATGGCAACGATCATAGTGGTGAGGTTGGCATCGAAAATTGAAGAGAATGCACTATCGAACCCTCGATCTATGGCTTGGGAAAAGTTTCTGCCTTCTCGCATTTTGTCTTTGATGCGTTCAAAGATAAGCACGTTGGTATCGACAGCCATCCCCACGGTTAGCACGAGCCCAGCAATGCCCGGAAGCGTTAGCACAGCGCCAGGAATGAGCGCCAATAGGCCAAACAGACACACTAAGTTGATAGTCAGTGCAGCATTCGCAACCCAGCCAAGGCGTCGATACCAACAAGCGATAAATATCAATGTAAAACCAAGCCCCAAGGCGAGTGCAGCAAAGCCATTTTTGACGTTTTCAGCACCAAGAGTTGGCCCGATTGTGCGTTCTTCAACAATGGTAACAGGAGCGGTGAGTGAGCCAGCTCTCAATAGAAGAGCCAGGTTTTGAGCATCTGCCATTGACCCCGCGCCAGTGATGCGAAAGCGGTTACCCAGCGTCGATTGAATTGTCGCTACGCTGATAACTTCGCTTTGCTCAATGGATTGTCCTGTCTCTGATTGACTGTATTCACTGTACAGAGTCGCCATCGGGTTTCCGATATTGCTGCGCGAGTGATTGGTCATCAGCCGCCCCCCCGTGCTATCAAGAGTGATGTTAACTTCGGGTGTTCCCATTTCTCCTAGGCTGGCGCGTGCATCGATAATATGCTCGCCCCCTAAGATACTGTTTCTATGCAGAATGACAGGTCTACCATTTTGGTCATTGATGGATTTTGTTCGTGCGCTGACATTAGGCTCCACATGGTAAAACGCTAACGATGCAGTGGCGCCGATAATGTTTTTTGCGGATGTCGGGTCTTGTACTCCTGGCAGTTCGATGCGAATTCGATTTTCACCTTGGCGTTGGACTGCGGCTTCCGTGATCCCTAGCTCTTCTATGCGGCCTCGCATTGTTTGAAGATTTTGTGTCACGGTCAAAGTTCGAATTGCGCGTTTCTCTTCCTCATCCATTGAGATCATTAAGCGCTCACCAGATTGGCTCAGAGTCCAATTTGGATACTGTGTTCTTAAGTGGGTTCGAATATCGCCAAGTAATGCTTCGTTATATCGAGCAATGACTACCTCACCGCTTTCTACACGACCGCGTACACGAAACTCCTGACGAAGGTCGTCGATCACTGATTGCGCGTGAGCATTAAAGACAGGGGCTAGGTCAACGTCTAAGAGAAATTGCACACCACCGCGCAGATCTAATCCAAACTTAATCGGCTGAAAGCCCAGCGAGGTTAGCCAAGAAGGAGCTGAAGGTTCGAGCGTGAGGGCAACGGTCTCCGATGATTGGATAAAATCGGACATCAAAGCTTGTGCGGGGGCTTGTTGTCCGCTTGAAGCAAACGTCACAACTAACCTATCGTTGTTTTCGCTAACACTGTGAACATCAATGCTATTGTCCACAAGATAACGATATACATCATCAGCGTGTGTCGAATGCGTTTGGTTTGAAATGTGCAAAGCTTCACGTTCACCAAATGCAGAGGGTAGGGCACTGAGAAGCATCAGTACTACAGACAACACGAGAACGATGACCTTCCATTTAGCTGAATAATTTATGGGTGCGATTGAGCGCTTTAACTTCATTTTGGTTGCATCTTATTGATTAACGCATACGTAAATAGCACCAAGCTTATTTATTAAATAAGCACCAGTATTAATCATGTATGAGTTGAAACTAAGGGATCCTAAAGGTTATCGATGGCGCTTTCGGTTTTATCGATAAACCTAACTGTTGGTTACCGAGCTATCTTAGTTTCTTGATTCAATAGAACTATGGGTTAGAGAAATTCATATTTGGTTTGCTCGACTTTGCATATATGAATTTCTCTAATTCCTCGCAGAGATTCGATTTATTTAAAACAATGTAATCTGAATTAATGATTGAGGATAAATCTACGTGGATTGCACAATATATTTAAACGATCGCAAATATAGAGTTTGCGATATTGGTGAAGGGAGATGCACTCTAGTGCTTAGTTATGCAGAAGGTATAGAGTCATTGCATGAGCACTTTAGCCATCAGTTTCTTGAGATAGAAAGAATGATAGTCATCGATATATCAACATGTTGGAGTGGAGAAATCGACACACTGTGCGAAAAGGATCGCTGTGAATTAATCGGAGATGTTCGGTTATTAACTGACATCTATTGGCTCGATGATTTTGAAATTAAAACAGATAAAGGACAAGAAATATTTCAAGGGATTTCTGCACTAGCGCTATCGACTGAATAGAAAACCTATTGATATGTTTGTCTACGGCGTTGATTTTTAAGTTGCTCTAGTTTGTTGGGGAGTGACAAACTAGAGCAACTTGTCTTGGCATAAAATTAGCTTCGAAAGCTGAATGCTAGTCATCAATAATTAACGTGAGGTATTGAAAAGTATCAGGAAGTACCTTTTGTAAATAAACCGATTGCATATAGATATTGTTTTGTAGAGTATTAGGGCACTCATTAATGATGGGTCATTAAAACAATAACAAGGATACTTAAAACAATGAAAATGCGTTTAAATCTAAGCCTTTTCCTAATTTCTACAGCTCTTAGTCCAGTTGCGCTTGCTGATATTACATACCCTGATGGCTACTACCTCGAAGCTGAAGGACTCAACGGAAATGCGTTAAAAGATATGCTCGGTGTGATTGCTGCTCGTGGGCAAAAGCAATTAACGTACACTCAAGTTTGGTCTGCATTGAAAGACACCAACGAAGACCCGAACAATCCGAACAACGTTATTTTGTATTACAGCGGCCGTTCACAATCCAAAGACTTTACCTCATCGGGTAACAACGACAAAAATGCTTGGAACCGTGAACATCTTTGGCCTAAATCTTTTGGCTTTAAGCGCAAAGATCAATGGGGCTATACCGATATCCACCACCTGCAACCAACCGACGCAGAGATTAACTCCATCCGTTCAAATAAAGACTTTGATTTTGGCGGTTCGCCATTGAAAAAGTCGCCACTGAACAAAACGGATTACGACAGCTTTGAACCTCGTGATGCAGTGAAAGGTGATACCGCACGTTCAATTTTCTACATGGCTGTGCGCTATGAGGGCAACAACGCAAACATGCCTGACTTGTATCTGGTTGATGATACTTCGAGTACGTCAGGTAAACCTAAAGTTGGAAAGCTATGTACGTTGTTTCAATGGCATAACGCTGACCCAGTAGACAACTGGGAACGTCAACGCCACGAGAAAGCCGTGCAGTGGCAAGGTAACCGCAACCCGTTCATTGATAACCCAAGCTGGGTAAACGATATTTATGGCAGCCGATGTAACGGTTGATTTTATTTTTATTCGTCTGTTAAAAATTAAAGCTTCTCATTTCAGAAATATGCTGTTGGCTTAATACCCCGTCAACTCCATATAGCCAGATCCGGAATGAGAACCTTTAATCACGATGGGCCCCTCCCAATAAGGAACTGACAGCGGCATTTTGGCATTTGGATTGAGTGCCGAGACAGTCAGTTCGATTTGTTGAGTTGGAATTGAAACTTGCCACTCTGTTGGGTAGTCGCGCCCGTCGATTTCCGTTTGCTTGATGGCGGTTAAGCTGATGTCTTGCTGCTTAATCGTGATGCCGGAGCCATCTTGATTCATCAGCCTTGCATGGGAATAACTGGCTTTGCCTGTTGTTGAGTTTCGAAGTTGAAATACCACCAAGCTGGTTTCATCACTCAGCCTTAGCGCAAACCAATCCCAACCTTGTTGCGAGTCGAGTAAAAACTGAGAGCTCCATTCTCTGTCTATCCAACCTTTACCGGAAACCTGATGAGTGACGCCATCAATAGTTACCTCGCCCGATACATTGATGAATGGTTGGCTGTAGTAATAGGAAGCCACTTTGCCATCGCTACTTTTAGTGCTGTAGCCTTGTTCGCCTTGCTTTTGATATGGCGCGTTGTTGGTTAACTTAAGCGAATATCCAAATTGACCCGAGTTAGCGACCAATGTAGCTGGGAAGAGGTCATTGGTCGTCGACGTCCATTGCCAATCATCGAGATAGACACGAAACGGTGAAGCGCTTACACCCGCCAGTTCAGCTTGGTCGCGAGACCATTTTTCATCGGCATAGTGTTTGTCTTTAGTGGTGACAGCGCTGTGTGCCATATAGATTTGCTGACTTTGCCACGTAGTTTCCTTAGTGCTATTGCCACTTTCCTGTGGTGCAGCTGCGAAGCGGAACTGTGTCCACTGCACGCCTAACGGATTGCCTTCTTCATCAATTAAGTTTGCGGTTAAGTACCACCATTCATGACGAAAACTAGGGTGTGCTTGATGGTCGGCAGGGAAGGTGATCTCCACGCCTTTTACTACCGATGTGAATTGCTCAGTCTCTTTTTGTTTTTCATCGTCGGTTTGTGTTTCTGCGCCAAGTATCGAACCCATATTTTGAGCCGATGGTTGAGTGGACTCCTCACACCCTAAAAGGAGCAAGATGCCAAGTGTGAGAACGAAAACTCTCATTGATCGATTCATCACAACACCTCACTTTGCAAACTGGATACCACGGGTTTACTGACCAAACGCCACAGTGGAATCAAGGTCGCAAACACAGCCACTAAAATGGTGATGGCTGCGATGCTGAGTGCATCACTCCAATCCCACACATAATTTAAGCTCCAACCAAAGGCACGTAGGGTAACGATGTCCGTCAACACATAGCCGACCATAGCGCCGAGTGGTAAGGCGATAACCAGAGTGAAGGCGACCAGAACTACGATTTGCCCGACTACCATTGCCATCAATTTTCTCTGACTTACACCGAGCGCATACAGCCTTGCAATGGCGGCTTTGCGTGCATCGAGCAACATGAAACAGGCGCAGAACAACCCAATCACCGCCACCATTAATGTGACGCCATTAAGCGCCCGAGTGATGGCGAAGGTTTGTGAAAAGATATCCAAAGCGAGGGATTTGATCTGCGCTTGATCGTAGAGCTGGCTTGGATGCAAATTCAGTTGTTGGCGAAGTTGCTCGTATACCACTTGTGGGTCGCCAGACACTTTAATACCTAGGCTGGTAGGCAAATCCGTAAAGCCGCTTTCGAGCCATAAATTAGGTGCAAGTAACACTTCGCCATTCGGTGAGCCGTAATCGTGGAAAATCGCCCCGACGATGAGTGTTTTGTCTTGGACCGCGTCGAGCTTGAGTTGGCTTCCAAGGGACAAGCCGAGCTTCACTGCCGTAGGTTCGCTGATCGCCACGAATTCGCCTTGGTAAAAGCGCGTCCAGAAATCATCAAGGTGGGATTGGAATACCATGGTTTGCTCAAGTGTGTCTTTGTCTTTGGTGCCGAGCAAAGTAGGTAAGCCCTGCAAGTTATCGTCGACATAATATTGCTTATAAACGGTTTCAACATTTTCAAACTGCTCTAACGCACGTTCCATATTCGCGATTTCACCTTGGGCAGGGCTAACGTAAATGTCTGCGTGTAAGCGCTGTTCAAGCCATTGCTTTAACGTGGATTCAAAGCTGCCGACTAAGGTATTCATTCCCACATTTGCGGTGACGGCGAGAAGCAACGCCATCATGGCAAGGGAGAGAGGGGAGATAAGTTCACGCAGCTCAGCGAACAGATATTGTATTAACCCCGATTGGGTGCGTTTTTCGCTCCAGTTCGCTAGCACGCTGAGTGTTTTGGGCAAATACAAAGGAATCGACACCACTAACACACCGAGCCATGCCATGGTGAAGCGATGATGTTCGCTTAGCCATAACCCTGCTAACGCGACAATGGTTAATACTGCCCCGATAACAAACAGCTGATTTTCGTTAGACGTTTCCGGCGCTTGATAGAAACCGCCATGGGAAGAGAGGGGTTGTCGCACTCGCTGTTTAAAGTGCTGCCAACACGCGACAAGCGTTGCGGCCAGCGTGAGTAGCAGTGCCTGCACTAACCATTGCCACTGCCATGTACCGGGAAGCAGTGTTGCACCATAAAGTTGCTCAAGTGTTATCGCGACGGTGGGATGTAGCCAATGGCTGAGTTGAATGCCGAGAATGAAACCAAGTGATGCGCCTAGTGTGACTAAAACAGCGAGCTCGACTAGCAGAGCGGACAACACGATGCTTGGCGCAATGCCGGCTTGTTGAATTTGCACCAACAGCCGATTACGTTTCAGCAAACTGTACTTCACACCGTTGTAAGCGATGAACAGGCCAACTAAAAACGCCAACAAACTCATGGCGGTGAGATTGAGGTGAAAGCTATCGGTAATTGAACCGAGATCCGTGCTTTGGTTGTTGGAAATCCATTGCCCTTGTTCGCCTATGAGGCTTTGCCATTTATCCTGAGTATTGCTGTTAGTGTCGCTCTTGGTGTCAAAAATAGCGATATAGCTCAGTTGCCCTTGCTTGTTAAGCAGTTGCTGAGCGAACCCAATGTCCATCAACATTCGGCTTCCCAGTTGCCATTCATCTGGCAGCACTACCACTTGAGTGAGTACTTCATCCAAAGTGAGCGTTTCCACTTCGTCCAAACTCTGGTGCTGAGATTGGCTCACCATCACAATGGGTTCACCCGCTAAGAGTTGCGGCAAAGGTAAGGCATTGTCGAACAGGGAAATATTTGGCTCATTGGTTTGAGTATTGCTTTTTTCGTCGACTCGAGAGTGGCGAGATCTTGAAGTGAGGGCGGCGATCAACTCACTGCCTTGAACTGACCAACGTCGACCTTGCTCGTCTCTTACTCGCCCTTCTATAACAGGCAGCGCTGCGCTTAATCCACTTTGTCTTAAGCGGAAGTAGAGCGATTCCGGCAAATAGTTTTGCCCTGCTGGTGGAATGATAAGGTTCTGCGCTTGGGCGCTAAGTTGCTCGGTCGATTCTGCATAACTGCGCTTGGCATTGAGGTTGATGGCTTGTACCGCGACAAACAAGGTGACCGCTAGCACAATGCCGATCAGAATCGCTGCGGCTTGCAATGGTGACTGACGATAGTGCGCCGCGAATAGATTCAGAGTCAGTTTGGTATGGGTGAGCTGGTTCTGAACGAAGCCAGTTTGCTTCATTGGATTACTCACAACGCTGCTGCTCTTGGGGTTAGATCGGCGTTCCTTAAACAACCATCATCTAACACCAATTTTGTCTGCATAAAGCTGGCACATTCCGGGCTGTGCGTAACCAAAAGCACGGCAGTGTTGCCTTGTGTAGTGATTTCACTCAGCAGCTTCATAACCTCTAACCCTGCTTTGTGGTCGAGGTTGCCTGTGGGTTCGTCGGCAAGCAATAGTTTGGGCTTATGGGCTAGCGCACGCGCTATTGCCACCCGTTGTTGCTGACCGCCAGAGAGTGCGGATACATGTCTTTCGAGTAGATCGCTGATACCCAATGCATCAACTAAATAGTCGCACCAGTCGCTCCATTTTTGTTGATTTAAATGGAGCGGGAAGGCGATGTTTTGTTTTACGTTGAGTGGGGTTAGCAAGTTGAACTGTTGAAAGATAACGCCTAGTTTTTGATGGCGGAATCGGCTCCATTGTGGATCTTTCCAATCTAATGAGTTCTCGCCATCGAGCCACAACTCGCCACCAGATAGAGGTTCAAAGCCCGCGATTAGGTTGAGTAAAGTACTCTTTCCACTGCCACTCGCCCCTGTTAAAGCCACGCTTGCCCCTGTCGCCAAAGCGAAGTCGACATTTTCCAGCACGTGATGGGTATCTTTACCATCAACAAAGCTTTTTCTGGCATGTGTGAGTGTGATAATTGGGCGTTCCATTTCCTTTCCTCATAACCAAAACTTACCATCAAAAGGTGTCGTTACTTGTGGCAATTACCGAAGCGACAAGCTCTATAAAACTGTAGACAACAATTTCAAGAATTAGAGCGATTTATATCGAATTATTAATAACTTGTACTTCGAAAAGAGGGAAATAGATCAGTGTGAGGAGGGAGGCTACAGTTGGAGGGCTATCAGAATGGCTCCTAATCTTAGATTTAAGTCTTTCCCTTGGTGAGTGATATTCAATAACTAGGTATGTAATTGATGTGAACGCAAGACATGTTGACACCCGTGTATTTGTTTTCTTCAAGTGACACCGCAACCGAAAGAAAAGCTCAAACTTAAAAAACAGTTCAAATCGAAATAACACCAAAGAAAGCGCTTTCTTTGTTGATGTGCATCAATTTGTAAATGACACCTCCTGTTATCGTTATATAAGAATATCCTTATATTTAGTTGTTGAATATATTTGGATGTAGATCTAGTTAAGTTTCGCACAGCAAAGATGTGGTGGTTATGTTTAAGAATTTAAGATTAAAAACAAAGATTGGATTGATGTTTGGCTTTGTACTGGCGATGCTTTCGATTGTATTGGGTATCAGCATTAATGCTCTTCAACGAACTGATGAGGGTATATCAGAATATAGAGGGCTTGCACGGGACACTAACTTGTCTGGAAGGATCCAAGCTAATATGCTTATGGTTCGTATGAACGTCAAAGATTACATTATCACTAATAGCGAGAAGGACTTACAACAATACAGTGAGTATCTTTCAAAAATGCAAGACCTTCTTAATGATGCAAAGCAGGAGATCCAGCAACCAGATCGGGCATCCCTAATTGCTGATGTCAGCAAAGCGATGGTGAGCTATCAAAGTGCCTTTGACAAAACGGTAGACCTAATTGTTGAACGTAAGATTTTATATGACTCTCGCCTCGTGCCTAATGGTGAAAGGATGCGGGTAGCTATCGATGATATTATAAAATCTGCATATCAAGACGGTGACTCTGAAGCCGCTTATCATGCTGGCCATGTTCAGCAAAAGATGCTGATAGGTAGGTTGTTTGTTGTAAAATTTCTTCAATCGAATCTTAGCAGTGACTTTG
This sequence comes from Vibrio sp. 1CM24A, assembly GCF_023161725.1. NCBI lineage: Bacteria > Pseudomonadati > Pseudomonadota > Gammaproteobacteria > Vibrionales > Vibrionaceae > Vibrio > Vibrio sp. 1CM24A. Next base: position 159,638 of record NZ_JALNTS010000006.1, on the reverse strand, counting down.
AGATCGCCATTAAAAATATGCAAGTGTTGGTTTCAGAGGAAATTGAAGACCTGAACGGTAAATTGCAAAACCCTAAGCTCAGGGTGCTGTTCAAAGAGTTTTCCGATGCGCATGAAGCTTATGTCCAGGACATGCGTGATATCAATTACCTAATTGTGAAAAGAAACGACATCATTCAAAACACGTTGGATGTACTTGGCCCTGAGGTGGCGAAATACATTGAAGATATGAAGATGTCGATCATGAAAGACCAAGATACGCTTGGGCCTGAACTGAAAGCAAATACCGACGCAAGTGTGATGCTGAGTTTAACCTTATCTGTGATTGCGATTATGGTTGGTATCCTTTCTGCTTACTTCTTAACTAATGCGATTACCCGGCCGATTCAAAAAGCGGTCGATGCGGCCAATCAACTTGCTGAAGGCGATTTAACAGTTGACGTTGGAATAACCAGCAAAGATGAAACAGGTAAACTTTTAGATGCGGTGCAAAATACTGCAAATCGTTTAACACAGATGATTTCAACCATATCAAATGCGAGTAGTGAGTTAGCTTCCGCTTCGGAAGAATTGGCGGTGGTGACTGAGCAGACATCCAAGGGTATCAGTCAACAGGAAACGGAAACCGAAATGGTGGCAACGGCTATGAATGAGATGGCTACAACGGTTCATGACGTTGCTGATAATGCAGTTAAGGCTTCTGACGCTGCCAATCAAGCGGATACGGAAGCAATATCTGGTTCTCAAGTTGTTCAGCAGACCATTGCTTCCATTAACTCTCTGTCTGAAAGAGTTAATGATTCATCTGTAAAGCTCGATGACGTAGAGCAGGAAGTCGTTAATATCAGTAAAATTCTACATGTAATCAGAGAGATAGCAGATCAGACAAATTTGCTGGCGCTGAATGCCGCTATTGAGGCTGCCCGTGCAGGTGAACAAGGACGAGGCTTTGCTGTGGTTGCTGATGAAGTTCGTTCCTTGGCTGCAAGAACACAAGGATCTACCTCAGAAATTCAATCCATTATCGAGCAACTTCAGATGGGGACTCAAAGTACGGTAGAAGCAATGAAGCAAGGTCAAATTGAGGCTGATAATTGCGTTAACCAGGCCAATAAAGCAAGCATGGCGTTAGAAGAAATTACCAATGCCATTAGCGTCATTAATGATATGAACATGCAAATTGCGAGCGCTTCCGAACAACAGAGTACCGTTGCAGAGGATATTAACAGGAATGTAGTAAACGTTAAGCGCATTGCAGAAGAAAACTCGCTTGCAGCTCATCAAACAAATAGTTCAAGCACAGAGATTGCAAGGCTTGCTGAAGGCTTAGGTCAGCTTGTTTCTGAATTTAAAGTATAGATAAAGCGGCTGCTTTAAATTGATTCATATTGCATATTGAATGACCTCAAATGGTGCGCCATTCGATATGTAACATCGCAGAAGTATATATGAAAATAGATAAAACCATCTTTATGTCAGGTAGTTGTCGTCTTATCGACGCACTTAATAAAGGTTACACTGAGTCCCCATTAAGTCCAAATAACAGCGTCTCGATGATGACTCAACAAGAAAAACTTTCATTTTTTTTCTCTATCGTAAACCAGAGTGAAAACGCCGTTGTCATCACAAACGTTGATAAAAATATTATTTACGCCAATAAAAAATTTGAAGAGTTGAGTGGATATGCACTCTATGAAGTTATTGGCAAGAACCCAAGAATATTGAAATCAAACAATACCCCAGTTGATAGCTACCGCGATATGTATCGCACATTACAGGCGGGGAACTCCTGGAAGGGGGCATTTTTCAATATACATAGGGATGGCACTGAATATATTGAAGAAGCTGTTATATCTCCGATAACGTGCGATACCGGAGAAGTTATTGGTTACTTGGCAGAAAAAAAAGACATTACTCTTCAAAAAATTGCAGAGGAAAGTGTACGAAAATTGACTCATTTTGATAGCCTAACGGAATTACCTAATCGGGCGTACTTTATCGAAGAAGCCAATAAGCTAATGGCCTTCCACCCAACTGAAGAGAACAGCTTTTCAATATTGTTTGCAGACTTAGACCGATTTAAAGAACTTAACGATAGTAGTGGTCATCTTGCTGGTGATAGGGCACTAAAAGAAGTGGCTAGACGTCTTGAACAAGCCCTTCCACTAGGTGATTTAGCTGCTAGAGTGGGCGGTGACGAGTTTGTTGTGATTCATCGACGAGCAACTAAAGAAAGTACAGCGAACTTAGGTGCTCAATTGGCAGCAGCACTGAGTCGACCTATTTCAATTAATATAGAAGAAGAAGCCTTTCTTGGCGTCAGTATAGGTTCCGCTACATGGCCTTCGGACGGTATAACATTTAATGATGTACTCTCGCATGCAGATTTAGCCATGTATGAAGCAAAGTCGGCTGAGCAGGACTTTGTCTCCTATACGGACCAGATAGGCACACACTTTTATCGCGAATTTGACTTATCGTGTAGATTAAAGCAGGCAATACACAACACAGAGCAATTTCATCTGGTGTATCAGCCGAAATTTTATACAGCGACTGCTGAAGTTGCAGGCATTGAAGCTCTACTTCGTTGGGAGGAACCTGAACTAGGCATGATTAGCCCTGCAGAGTTCATTCCTATTGCCGAGAAGCATAGAGTAATGTGCCCTATTGGTAAATGGGTCATCAAGGCTGCCTGTAAACAACTGCGTCAGTGGCGATCTGAAGGTAGAGTGCTACCAGGTAGAATGGCTATAAATATCTCCGTTCAACAACTAGAACACCCTGACTTCTTTGAAGGCATCACCAGTATTATTGCTGAGGAGGGGCTATCACCTACCATTTTTGAACTAGAAGTGACAGAGTCGGTACTGATGAGTAACCCAGAAAAAACAATGTGTGTGCTGCAACAGTTAGAGCATGTTGGATTCTGTATCGCTATCGACGACTTTGGTACAGGGTTTTCGTCTCTATCGTACTTGAAAAGAATTAACGCTCAGATTCTGAAAATTGACAAGTCATTTATTGATAGCTTGGCGACCAGTGTGCATGACAAGATGATAGTGAAATCAGTGGTAGACTTAGCACAGAACCTGGGATTGTCTGTTGTCGCGGAGGGTGTCGAAACTGAGCAACAAAAGCGCTACCTTGAAGAGGTTGGTTGTGACATGGTGCAGGGGTATTATCACTTAAGGGCTGTCACAGCAAATGAACTTGTCAGGAATATCTCATTTTAGGACTTTGCCGGAAGGATGAATTAATACTGATACTCAGCCCTCTTTAAAGGTTTTCCGTTTGCATGTATTGGTTGAGCAAAATTGACCATGACTTTGTTGGCGATTGGAAGTTTTGTGTAGCCGATGAAGCTATCCGAGTTCACTCAATAATATAAAGTTTGCTACAAGGTTATGTCTAGAAACGTTTTGGGATGTTCAATCTAAACCGCTTCACTTGGTGAGGATGAGATGCTTTTGGTCAATATGTGTATTAAGAGAACATAGGAACGCTATAGGACAAGTACAAGATGCTATTATCAACGACCTAACCACGCGCTAAGCGTCGTTAAGTCGTTATTGGTTTGAGGTCAGGGATTAATTGAGCGCTTCAATCAGAGTGATTTCACGTTTGATTTGCTCACTCTCTTGCTCAGTCGCCTGCGCCAGTTTCTTTTCGCGTGTGGTTATGGCTGCTTGTTTGGCTTCGTCAGATTTGAACATCAGCTCTTTCACGTTGATAGAAGTGATGTTTGTGTAGCGGCCATCGTCACTGGTCGGGATTGATATGGTTTCATCATTAATCAATGACTTTACGATCTCTCGTTGTTCATTGTAACGGCTCTCTAAACCAGAAAGTGCCCAACGCTGCTGAGGCTTGCCTTCATACTGACCGTTCTTTTCTTCTTTGAGATACTTGATGGTCATATTACGGATCGTGCCTGCTTCTTCTCCATACTCTGCTTCCGTATCAAAAAGTACAGGGAACGATTCGCCCTCTAGCACGCCGCCTTTCTTGGTTAGATGACCCATTCGATAGCTATTCATACCAATACGGATCTTTGTTTGATCAGTAACCGGTGTGCCATCAGCAAACGCAAGGTTGGTGATGCGGGTACCTGCAGGCTGAGTAAGGTCGATGGTATAAGTCACGCCCGCGAAGAAGTCATTGGTTGAGTATTTTGAAGCTCTGCGCTCAGGGTTAAAGCTGTAGGTTACATCGCCAGGTTGTACTGAGTTGAAGTAGCCCGCAGACCATTCCATGTAGGTTCTCAGCTCTTTGCCTGTCATCTGGTAGACAGTGATTTCGCCACCTGCGTATTGGTAGTTGTACGCGATGTCTTTGGCTTTGATTGGGCCAACATCGAGCTCGGCATTGTCGTTGTCTATTTGAAGTGCGATGACATTGGCTTTAGGTGCATAAAAGAAGCTCGCTTCTTGGTATAGCGCACTAATACCTGTGTCTTGAACGTGGACTTGAGGGATACCGCGGATTTCGTTTTCTGGGACTAAATCAACGCCGGTAAGCTGAGCGACAGGTCGATTCGCCATTTCTCGGAGTTGTTTGTGATAAGGCTGGTATAAGTCGTCCATATTCTCATCAGAATCTATGCCTTTAATTTTATAGGTGAAGCTGTCTTTGTTGACGAGAGTGAATGTGCCATCGCGCTCTTCAAATTGAAGATCGATACGAGATAGGGCGCGGCCATATTTGTCGGGCTCAGTAATAATAACGCCATTCACAACGGCCTTATCGATGCGAGTGTGCATGTGACCAGCGACGATGGCATCAAGCTCTGGGTTTGCATTAGCAATGTCGGTGACACCGGTGTCAGCAATGTCATTCTCGTTCTCAATCCCCATATGGGCAACCAATACGATGGCATCCACTTTATCATCAATTTCTTTGACGATTTTCTTCACTTCCAAGGTTGGATTAGTGAAAGTGACGCCTTCTAAACGGTTGGTGCCTTGCGCAAAAACCTCTGTCATTGGGGTATCCATTCCTATCACACCGATCTTAATGCCACCGCGTTCTAGAATGGTGTAACCCGGTAAGAATGGATTTCCGTTTTTGTTCTTGATGTTGCCGCCGAGAGACTGCCCTTTAAATTGGGTAACGGCTCTGTTGAGCGTTTTAAGGCCAAAGTCGAATTCGTGGTTACCTAAAACCCATACATCGTATTTCATGTGATTAAAGCCAAGCATCATTGGATCAACAGGCTCGTCTTTGAAGGTTTCTACGAAGTTGCCTTGGATGGTGTCGCCAGCATCGACAAGGATAATGTTAGATTGCTCTTTGCGGATCTCACCAACCTTGGTCGCGATTTGGCTCAAGCTACCACGAGTGTTGAGTTTATCTGCCGCGTAATCCCACGCCATAAAATGACCATGGATATCTGAAGTACCCAGTATCGTGACATCGTGTATGTCGCCATCAGCTGCAAAGGTGGGAAAGGCTAAAGAGAGTAGGATGGCGCTTGATAGTATGTGTCTTTTCATAAGTACGTTCACATCGTGGTTTTAAGTATGACGCTACCATATAGAATCGAGATTACCTTATGGGTGACCAGTGTCATATTTCTAGTGATACAACTTATTGATGTTTCAAATAAATGTGACTCATGACTATCTCGTAACCACTTAAGTTATGGAGAAATGCATTACAACTCTTTACTGCGTTCTCAATACTCAATTACTTGAATCAAACTTTCTAAGCGTTGGGGTATTAATTGTTGAACGTCTTGCCTGTTGAAATAAACAAGGTATATATCGTCCAACTCTCACTTACTGTGGCAGTAAGATGATCTTGCCCTCTAAGCGTGTGGTTTTCGATTCAATGAGATCAATCGCGGTTTGCACTTCATCGAATGGCAGATAGCGGTCAACGTCGAGCTGAATGTCGTTTGTGATGAAGTGATCTAGCATGGTCGTGAACTTATTACGGCGAACATCTTTACCTTCCGCTTCCTCCCAATAACGCAAGAAGAAGGTGCTGAAATCGATGTCTTGGCTTTTCGCGTACTCAAAGAAGCGTGGTTCGTAAAAATCCAACGACAGCGTCCCATAGTTGATAAAACGCCCATTGTTGCCAAGGGTGTGAATAAGGTTGGTTCCGGGTGAACCGCCAATCGCATCAAAGGCAACGGTTGGCATCGGCAAGCCTAACGCCTTAATTTGCGAAGCTAAATCCTCGTCCGTATCTAATACCCAACTGGAAGTGGCTAGGTATTGTTCCGGCTGTGATGTAACAACAATGATTTTGAAGCCGAGTGATGCTGATAACTGGAAAAAAATCTTACCGATGGCAGAGCTGCCCGCGTTGATGATCAACACATCTTCTTGGGTCAGCTTGGCTATTTCTGTCGTCAGCACCCATGCGGTTAGCGCATTAATGTACAACTGGCAGGCGTAGCCATTTTCTAGATGCTGAGGAATTTGGAATAGATCATCTGGTGATACATCGACATAGTTCTGCCATGTCCCACTGGTTGCCACAAGCACTCGCTGATTCACTACAAACTCAACATTGTTGGACTCTACAACCCTTCCTACCGCTTCAAATCCCGGTACTCTTGGCGGCTGGTGGCTGTGTTTGTATTGCCCAACACCGTAAATCGACAATAGGTCACTAGGGTTGATGTTGGTCGCTTCAACTCGTACTCGCACCTTATCTTTATCAAGTGCGCCTAAAGCGACATGTTCTAACTTGAGAGATTCTTTTGGCTGACCGAAACGGAACTGGCTAATTCGGGTGTTTTGCTTAGTGTCAGTCATAGTTCGGATACCTTTATGGGTTATGAGTACTGCATCGATTTTAAGTGTAGCGTGTTCATAAACAATCTTGGGTCGGCAATATTGTTTAACATGGCTGGTGTTGGTAAACAGTCGTCATCAACGTAGTCGACATAATCTGCCGCCGAATCGAAGATCAAAATATCCAAAGCCAAACGATCCAAGCCATATCGGCCTCGGTGGATCATATCCGCTGAAAACACCAATAAGTCACCGGCGGCTAACGGTATCTGCTTACCGCCAGAGATGTCATCGCTGCTCACTTTGCCGTTTTCTTCTTGGCGAACATTGTACTCTTCTTCGTTGTCCCAGCGTTTGTGCGTACCGGGGATAAGCTCCATTCCTGGCTCATCAAAAAGGGGCACTCGCAGGTGCAGTACTTGGGTTTCCATGATGACTTTCATCTGGTCATCAATGTCGTAGTCGTATTGACAGTCACGATGCCAGAAGTCTTTTTGCTGCGGGTTTACTGGGTTGAAGAACAGCTGTGTATTCATGAATGCCGGTTTGTTCGGAATCACCGCATCAACCACGTCCATCACTTGTTTCGAGCTGATGAAGTCGAAAAGCACGCTTCTATCGTCGGCAGGCAAATACTCGCTTCCCGTAATTAAAGATGAGTTAAATGCCTCTTCTTTATAGAATTCTTCGTTGTCTGCTTTCCATGATTCATGGAATTTCAGCACGACTTTTCTAAGCGATGCAATTTGAGCTTCATTGAAATAATTTCTGATAACAAAGTAACCATGTTCGTCGTAACGGTCACTTAATTGTTGGCTGTTTTCTACCACTGACTACCTTCGTTCATTCTTTGCTGTGCAATAACTAAGGGCTGTTGACCTTTCGTGGTTAAGTTTTGTTCGGATGGGGACGCCTAGTCAAAATCGTTTTAGGCGCGGCGAAGAGTATGTAGCCTAGCATTCTAAGCAAATATTCTTCAACAAAGCATAAAACGATTTTTGTGGGGGCGCCTAGCTGAACCCTTCGGGCAGCTCTTGTGGTTCATTTCTACTGCGTTATCGCCTTTTCATGTAGGCCAGCTACACGTCAAAGCCTCTTCCTTGTATAAATTTTCCACAAGATGCTGCAAACCCAGCTCGAAAGGTCGACAGCCCCTAGAGATTTCTTGGGCGCATAATGCCAGACAGTCGTCATTCAACCAAGTAACGAGTGCAGAAGCCTGTAGATTCAGTGATGCTATGAAGCCATATGGGGGGCGACTTTTACATGCCTATCTATGTTATGGACTCATGTGATACCGATCTCCCCATATGTGACACATCCCCTATTTTACAAAGTGTAATGATTCATATAGTGAATAAATTTATGGTTTAGATAATTATTGACCATATTGTGATTTAATTGGCTTAGGGAAGAGAGTAAATCATGGATGGTTTTTCGCTGGATATGAGAACACTTAATTTTATTATTATTTTGTTCTCTTTCATTTACTGCATTGGCTTGTTGCTGTTCCAATTTACCCAACAGTCCATTAAAGGGCTTTCAATTTTTTCCATTTCAATATTTGTTATCGGAAGTGGGCCGTTGATGTTGAGCTTAAGAGGGGAGCTCCCTGATTGGATCACTGTTATTGGCGCCAACATGGTGATTGCGCTTGGATTTCATCTCGCTTTGTATAGCTTATGCTTATTCCGAGAATATTCTCTAAAATGCACCTACCTCAGCAGTCTGATGATCTTGGCTCTTTTGCCATGTTTTATTTATTTCACGTACTATGAACCTTCCATCAAGGCTCGAATCATCCTCATTAGTTTCTATTTAGCCTTTGTGACTCTTTGCACTGCTTTTGCGGTATTGAAGGGGCAACGTGATGACTTGACCTTAGCAACTCGGATGATGGCCTTGTCATTTTTGATATATGGCGGGTTTATGGCTTTCCGAGTAATGGTGACGCTATTTTCGGCTGAGCTGCAGGATTTCATGGCGGCCGCGCTCATTCATCAACTTGCCTTTTTAGTGAGTATTGTTCTTATCGTATCGATGAGCTTCACGATGCTTTGGTTGATTAATGCAAGGTTGCTTAGGTCTATTCATGATCTGTCTTACAGTGACCCTTTAACGGCACTTGGAAACCGCAGAGCATTAGATGAAATGGTTCCTGTCATCATGAAGCAGGCGGGGACTGCACCTGTCAGTGCCATTATGATGGATATTGATAATTTTAAGTCGATCAATGACCAACATGGACACATTGTGGGTGATCTCGTGATCAAGTCTTTTGCTGAAATGGTTCAAAGTGCGATAAAAACATCGCCAACAGCCAGCGCGTTCCGTTTTGGCGGAGACGAGATAATGATTTTATTACCCAATGTTAATTTCCTACAAGCACAGGCTATTGCTTGTAAGCTGCGATTGTCTATTTCAGAGATCTCAGCCGTGCAAGGAAATGAGATGTTTCTGACGTCGAGTTTCGGTGTCGCTCAGCTTCACCCACATGAGAATTGGGATGGGTTTATTACTCGAGCCGACAAAGCGCTGTATCAAGCGAAAACAAACGGTCGCAATATGACTTCAATTTGTCCTAGTCATATTAACGAGCTCGTCACTGCCTGATGATGACAGGTCTTTATGCGTTAGTTTGACCCGCCACTATTTTGATAAAGCCATTATATTGTTGGCTGTGGCGCTGAGTCTGTTTTTTGGCTTTGCGTTAACGTCTGTGAGGCAGTGGCTTCAGTTTCTTCTGCAGGAGTAAAATGCTTATCTGTTAGCGTCACGGTCATTCCTTCATGCTTCACTGTTGTGGTTGACGCTTCTAGTTGGGCTTGGTTTGTTGTCGCGGGTTCTGCGAATGCCATCATTGAGGTTGTAAAAAAGATCGTTGCTAGTGCGATTTGAGTAAGGGTTTTCATTAGGCTGTATCCTATTGGGTAATGATTAATAGCTGATACGTGCACTATAAAAATTATGTGGAGGTCGTTCTTATCATTTTGCGCCACCGCAATATTTATACGGTGGATGAATATTTTACTGGGGTATGATTTCTAGTTCTCTTTGACCCAACCTCCAAGTATGGCGACGTTCAAGTTACTGCCACATCACCAATGCCGCTGCAATAGAGAGAAAGATGAGTGCAACAATGTCTTTGCGTGCGATGCTTTGCCCTAACCAGAAATAGGATATCAACACCATGAAGATCACTTCGACTTGCCCAAGTGTCTTTACGTATGGGACGGCTTGAAGTGACATTGCGCTAAACCAACCCAGAGAACCGATAACACTCGCTAGGCTTGTCATGACGACCAGTTTCGACTTCTTGAATATCAGGCGCAGCGTGTCTCGTTCCTTGAAGAAAAGATACGTGCAGATAATGCATGTCTGAAGAGTAATCACCAGAAACAACACCCAAGCAGCGCTATGAGGGAAGGGCAACCCTATGCTCAAACTTGCTTCTCGTACCCAAAGAGACGTTAAAGCAAAGGCGGTGCTACAAGCCATACCTAATAAGAACACTTTCGGGGACAAGCTTCGCCAGCCAGAAGCGCTACTCATGATTAGTACGCCTAAAGTACCAATAAGTACGCCAATCCAACCTGTTAATGTTAAAGCAGTTCCAAAAAACAACACGGATAACACCGCAGATACGGGAGCTTCACACTTGGCTAATCCTGCGCCTATCGCATAGTTTTCTAGCTTGAACAGCATCACCATTAAGCCGGTCGCGAGGATCTGCATGATGGCGGCGGCAACAATATAGAAAACAAACTCACCCGAAAAATCCGGTGCGGAGACTGGCTGCCATTGATAGAGGGCGTAGAGATAAATAAGGGCGATTGGGCCAGCCCAAATAAATCGCGCCAACGTCACGCCAGCCACGCTCATGGTGCCACTTAATTTACTTTGAAAGGCATTGCGCCAAGATTGGCTAAAGGCAGCAAGGAGAGTAAAGGCTATCCAACTAAAAGACATGACGCGTCCATGTGTGATGTAATTTGGTGGTGATACTAACAAAAAATCACATGATAAGAAGTGTCATGATCTGTTTATAGCCACAGGCTCACCTTTATTCTCTATTCGGCAGTAGAGATCTCTTCAACAGTTCGATGCTTTCTTCAGAAGATCGGCTGTTTCTTATTTTTGAAATAGAACAGCGCACTGATCGAAATGAACAATAAGGTGAAGTAATAGAAAAACGAAGACAGTGAGGCCAAGAAAGCAAGGTTCTGTTCTATTTCTTGTTCGGTGTAGCCCTGAGACACCAACTTATAGTAGTAAGCATACAAGATACCGATCAGCCCGTATCCGAGGTTAAACATCAAACCTTTGAAACTAAGAACGGTGGCTCTGTTGTGCGATTCGGTCTTTTTATTTAGGTGGTAGCTGATGAAAATGTTCATCGTCATGATGATAAAGATTAATACCAGTGCCGGAATGACCCCGTAAATCGACCAACCTAAACTGATCCAGTAATAAGTCGCCATGCTGGCCAATCCCATAACTACAATGAAGGTTTTAGGCTCAATGCTCTCTGCTAATCTTCGGCTTTGTCCTGCCAATATAATCTTAAGCAAACTTATACCCGCACCAATAAAACCAAAGTAGATAATTGGAATATCAATCGCCAGATAGTATTGGCTGTTCATGGTTAGGAACATGCGTGAGGTGTGTTCGAATAGGCTGTAGTAGAGCAAGATGAACAGCACGTAAGGCGTAGCAAATACCCACTTACCCGCATCGATCGTCAATTTAAGACTTGAGATGGTGGTTGCCAATTTGGTTTGGTCGCTTGGCATCACCTTTTTCTCTTCGCGCATATTAATCGCGGCATAGATAGCGATCATCGCAACAAATAGGGTGGCGAACACAGGAATACGCATCAGATCTTTAGTGCTTTCTGGTTCGGCTAGTCCAAGGAAATGAAAGATGTTCGTCATAAAATTCACGTCGTACATCGCCGCACCAATCAGTGTGACAAAGATACCAACCGTTGAGGCGACACGAAGCTGAATTTGCAGCACTCGCGGCCACAGCTCTTCATTGCCTTGTTCTTTTAAGGTGTCGTAAGCCAATGCCTCGTCAGCACCGCTGGCCAGTGCCATCGCCAAGCCACTGAGAATCCGGTTAATCAGAAAGACTATGAATACCAAGTCGGGGTTTCCGGTTGGTACTAAGGCGATCATTGCGATCTCAACAAACATCACAATCGAAGACAGCACCACCAGTTTCTTGCGGCCTAAGGTGTCGGCGAATGCACCCGACGGTACTTCAGCAAGCACAATGGTGGCCGCCCACACTACGTTGAGCATCGCGAATTGAGACAGGGTTAGCCCGTAATCTAAATAAAGTAGGGTGAATATAGGGTAGTAAAAACGCGCAAAGTAGCTGCTTCTAAACATCAAGAAGTAGCGGACATTGGGAATTTTAAGGATCTCTTTGAGCGTCATGATAATTTCAGTAATTTAGATAACACATCATTATGTATAACCCTTTTACTCTTTTAAATCATGGAATTGTTGCCAAATCCCTAAAATATCTGTTTTAGGTGATCTTCGAGATCATGGTTCATGGGGTGTTATAGGCTTGATGGTCTTCACATGATTTGATGGAGGGGGAGTGATTTATCTGAGCTTTATGTTGTTCAATTTACGCACGGCATGACTTGTCGATGATTCTTGGGTAGGTAATCGATGGGACAACTCGCAATAAAAAAGGCAGCAATAATTGCTGCCTTTTCATTATTTGATTGGGTAATCATTAAACCCTAATTGCTTGGATATATTTCTACCTGCGTTGTGCAGTAACGCCACATAGTGAGCTTTTTTCTCTTCATCAAATCGAATGGTAGGAAATGAAATTGAGACGCCAGCAATTACGGTACCAAAACGGTCGTAAACTGGGGCTGCGATACAACGTAAGCCTGGCTCTTGTTCTTCATTATCTTCGCCAAAGTGCTGTAGCTTAACCGCTTTAAGTTCGTCGATAAGTTGGTCGACGTTTTCAAGGGTATTTTTTGTGCTTTTCACAAACTCGGCGTCTGCCAACTGAGTGCGAACGAATTCTTCGTCACGTTCTGCCAATAAAACCTTACCAATCGCAGTCGTATGCAGAGGGTTTCTTCGACCAACGCGCGAGTGCATGCGCAGCGCGAAGCTAGAATCGATCTTGTGTATGTAGATGATAGAGCCATGGTCCAACGCACCTAAGTGAATGGTTTCATTAGTCTCTTCTGAAATCACACGCATCTCTTTCTCTGCAATTGTGATCATATCAACCCACTCGAGTGATTTTGAACCAAGTTCGAACATCTTTAATGTGAGTGAGTATCGGTCAGCTTCGCCTTGTTGAGATACATAGCCAAGCATTTTCATTGTTTGTAGAAAGCGGTAGGTAGTGGCTTTAGACATCATTAGACGTTGTGAAAGGTCTGATACGCCTATTTCCTTCTGTTCCCCCAGAGATTCAAGAATATTAAAAACTTTTAATACCGATGAAACGGCTTCTGGTTGGGTGGACTTCTCCATTTTTCTTCCTTTGAGCTATCTAATATCAAGACAAAATACCACTTTTCGTAATTTCTAAAAAGCCTTTTCAAAAAAATAAAAAACGAGAACGATCAACTTCAAAGTTTTAACTTAATAAGAAATTATTTTTGAAATGTCGTTTCAAAAATAATTGTCAGCAACGAATTTATGTTTTATTGTATGACTAAATCGAGTGGGCGACATTACAGAAATGCCACAACACTAAACGTAATTGAGGAAGCGAACATGATGTTAGAGTCATTCAATCTGGAAGGTAAAGTAGCGATAGTGACGGGTTGTGATACCGGTCTTGGTCAAGGTATGGCAATTGGTTTAGCTGAAGCTGGATGTAAAGTGGTTGGCGTAAATCGTGTTGAGCCAACAGATACCATCGAAAAAATGAATGCAGCGGGTCATACGTTTTTAGACGTACGTGCTGACCTTCTAAAGCAGGAAGATATTCCTGGAATTATAGATAAAGCGCTGACTGAGTTTGGTCACATCGACATCCTTGTTAATAATGCCGGCATTATTCGCCGAGAAGACGCGATTGAGTTCTCTGAGCAAAACTGGGATGACGTAATGAACATCAATACTAAGACCGTTTTCTTTATGTCTCAGTCTGTTGCGAAGCAGTTTAAAGCGCAAGGCACTGGCGGCAAGATCATTAATATCGCATCAATGCTCTCTTTCCAAGGTGGTATTCGTGTTCCTTCGTATACTGCGTCTAAGAGTGCTGTAATGGGCATCACCCGTGCAATGGCGAACGAATGGGCGAGCGATAACATTAATGTTAATGCGATTGCACCTGGATATATGGCAACCAACAATACTCAAGCACTGCGTGAAGATGCTGATCGTAACCAAGCTATTCTTGAGCGCATTCCTGCTGATCGCTGGGGTACACCAAAAGATGTCGCTGGCCCATGTGTGTTCTTAGCATCACCGGCATCGGATTACATTAATGGTTATACCATTGCTGTTGATGGTGGATGGTTAGCACGATAAATGTTTTTGTAATATAAGATGGTTAACGAGATCGTTGCACAAGCTGTAGGGCTAGTAAGTTTCCTTCTGGGCCTTTCGACCTTTTACCAGAAGGACGACAAAAAGCTCAAAGTGGTTATGTTGATGTTGAACGTTAACCATCTTATTCACTTTTTATTATTGGGTTCCATTACATCGGCAATCGGTGCTTTGATTTCAGCACTCAGAACTGGCACCGCGATGTATACCAAATCGCTGTGGGCTGCAGGGTTATTTATTGCCCTCGCGGTTGGCAGTGGAATCGGTTTTGCTCAGCATTGGTATCAATTTCTGCCTTTAGCGGGAACGATTATTGGAACGTACTCAATATTTAGATTGAATGGTATTGCACTAAGAGTCGGCTTTTTATTGGGAGCTGCATGCTGGCTAACTAATAATCTGATTATTGGTTCAATTGGTGGCTCGCTGATGGAAATATCAGTGATAGGGATTAACCTCGTTACTATTTTTCGTCTATACCAAGATAACGCCAAGTGCAAAATTACGCCGCAACAACAGGAATAAAAACGACATGTTTGTGTATAACGAAGACGTGAAAATGGAAGATCTTGGCGCGGGAGTTTCTCGTAAGGTGCTTGCTCATAGCGAGAACGTGATGGCTGTAGAAGTTCATTTCGAAACCGGCGCTGTTGGTGCGTTGCATACTCATCCTCATGAGCAGCTCACATACGTTTTGTCGGGAGCCTTTGAGTTCACTATTGGCGATGTAACGAAAGTGGTGCGCGCAGGTGACACTATGTACAAAGAGCCGGGTATCGAACATGGCTGTGTTTGCCTAGAAGCCGGTGTATTAATTGATAACTTTACGCCAATGCGTAAAGACTTTGTTTAAGCTCTAAATTTTTTAGAACGAACATTTGAGCACTAATTTTTAAATTTGCAGTAATGCTGCGGGAGAAAGTAAATGAAAATCGCACTAATGATGGAAAACAGTCAAGCAGGCAAAAATGCAATGGTATCAGCTGAACTAGAGTCAGTTGCTGGTGGTTTTGGTCACGATGTTTTCAACCTAGGAATGACAGACGAGAATGATCACCACTTAACGTATATTCATCTAGGTATTATGGCGAGCATTCTGATTAACTCAAAGGCTGTTGACTTTGTTGTGACAGGATGTGGCACTGGCCAAGGTGCTTTGATGTCGCTGAACTTACATCCAGGCGTGGTTTGTGGTTACTGTTTAGAGCCTTCTGATGCGTTCTTGTTTAACCAAATCAACAACGGCAACGCTATCGCGCTCGCTTTTGCGAAAGGTTTTGGTTGGGCTGGTGAACTGAACATTCGTTACATCTTTGAAAAAGCGTTCACAGGTGAGCGTGGTCAAGGTTACCCGTTAGAGCGAGCAGAGCCACAACAACGCAATGCCGCGCTTCTTAATGAGGTAAAAGCAGCGGTAGTGAAGGATAACTTTATTGATTCACTGCGCGCTATCGATCAAGATCTAGTGAAGACTGCTGTGGGTAGCCCTCGTTTCCAACAGTGTTTCTTTGATAACTGCCAAAACCAAGAAATTGCAGATTATGTTCGTTCGCTTTTGGACTAATTCTAACGCTTGATTTCAGAGAGCCAGCCCAATGAGGCTGGCTTTTTTATATCCGGTGTTTGGATAATTAGTGGCTGATTTTCAGTAAATACCAAAGCAATAGGCGCCTGAGTCATGGCTTGGTATACCTCCTAGACACGTAATTTGGTCGCCATACCCCTAGATTATTTGATCTATTTTTGCCTCTTCTCGCCACGATGTATCCAAATATCCATCAATGATCTTTTCAACCTAAAAAGCGCCGATCTCAATAATCCAACCCCGATCTCATTTGTATGACTTTTGCATTATTTGGATCACAAAAATCACAGATTACCCTTAAATAAAATGTCGTTAATGTAATAATGAAACGGTATTTTAAAAATTAAATCATTTAAACGGAACAATAATGAAAAGGGGTTCGTAATGAATATCGACATGCTCGTTGTTGGTGTCTATTTTATCTTTATGATAGCGATTGGCGTCATCTTCAAACGTTTTGCAGGCAGCTCTACCAGTGATTACTTTCGTGGAGGAGGCAAGATGTTGTGGTGGATGGTTGGCTCTACCGCATTCATGACGCAGTTTAGTGCTTGGACATTTACTGGCGCTGCGGGTAAAGCTTTTACCGATGGGTTTCCAATCATGGTTATTTTCATGGCGAACGCATTTGGCTTTCTACTTTCGTGGTTGTTCTTTTCATACCGCTTTCGACAAATGCGTGTTGTTACACCTATTGAAGGTGTGCGTCGTCGCTTCGGTGCAACGAATGAACAAGTGTTTACGTGGGCGACAATGCCGACAAGTGTGGTTTACACCGGTATTTGGCTAAATGGTCTCGCACTCTTCGTTAGTGCTGTGTTTAAAGTGGATATCGAAACCACGATCGTTGTGACTGGCTTGATTGTTCTCTTCATTTCAGTACTGGGCGGAGCATGGGGGGTTGTTGCTTCAGACTTTGTACAAATGGTTGTGATCATGGCGGTGACGGTGGTTTGTGCTGTGGCTGCATTGGCAAAAATTGGTGGTCCAGCGAATCTTATCGAGCAATTCCCTGCCGACAGTGTCATGGGCTCTGATATGAACTATCCATTGCTGTTCGTATCTTGGTTTATCTTCATGTTCGTTAAGCAGCTGCAAAACATCAACAACATGCAAGATTCATATCGTTTCTTAACGGCGAAAGATTCTGTTAACGCACGTAAAGCGGCACTCCTTGCGTTTGTATTGATGCTGGTTGGACCTGCAATTTGGTTCTTACCACCTTGGGTAACGGCAATTATCTATCCTGAAGCGGCAACTGTGCACGCGGCTGAACTTGGTAGTAAAGCAGCTGATGCAGTCTACTTAGTGTTTGTCGAAAACGTCATGCCGGTTGGTATGGTGGGACTGCTTATGTCGGCTGTATTTGCAGCAACAATGTCTTCAATGGATTCAGGTCTAAACCGAAATTCAGGTGTGTTTGTGCGTAACTTTTACGCGCCAATCATGGACAAAAATGCGGATGACAAGAAGCTGATGCGAGTGAGTCAATTCATGACTATGGTCTTCGGCATATTGATCATCATGGTGGCTCTGTTCATTAACTCTCTTCGTGGCTTGAGCCTTTTCGACGCCATGATGTACGTAAGTACACTGTTACAGATGCCAATTCTAGTGCCGTTATTCTTCGGTATGTTTATTAAGAAAACGCCCGACTGGGCAGCCTGGGCGACATTGGCTGTGGGCATGTTGGTGTCTTACATCGTGAGTTTTGTGCTTACAGCAGACGTCGTTGCCAATCTATTAAACCTAGAGGTTCCGTTCACAGGACGTGAAGCGAGTGACCTAAAAGTTCTGCTTGGGGTTATTGGTCACCTTGTGATCACGGGTGGTTTCTTCTGCCTAACAACTAAGTTCTACAAAGAGCCAGTGGGCGAACGAAACACAGAACTTAAAGAGTTTTGGAGTGATGTTGCGACTCCTGTTATCGAAGAGGAAGGACAAGATGAAATGGATCGCCAACAACGCGACATGCTAGGCAAACTCATTCTGGTTTTCGGTGCACTAGTAACGGCGATGGTACTAATCCCGAACCCGTTCTGGGGTCGCATGGCCTTTATCTTCTGTGGCGCAGTGATTGTTACTGTGGGTTCTCTGTTATTGAAGAGTGCGAGGAAAACGCCTCGGTTAGAAGTATCTACATCCAAGTAATCGGCAATAACTAGTCATGTAAAAGTAACAAGGGTATAGGCCAGAGGGGACGCTCTCTGGTTTATATGAACCACCTCGTAGAGGGGCTTTAGGAAACAATTTCATGATTGAATTTTTCCCTAAAGTTCATCAATACAGTTTTCTACAAGAGTTTGAATTATGTCTTCATACATACACAAAGATTTTCTATTGCAGGGGGACACAGCCAAGCGTTTATATCACGATTACGCGGCAGGGCTTCCCATTATTGATTATCACAACCACCTAGATGCCAAAGAGATTTATGACAACCATCAATACGACAATATTGCTCAGGCTTGGTTGAGTTGCGATCACTACTTGTGGCGTGCATTACGAAGTAACGGAGTCGATGAGCATTACATCACAGGTGATGCGAGTGATTATGAAAAGTTTCAAAAGTGGTGTGAGACCATGCCGTATCTTATCGGCAATCCGCTGTATCACTGGTGTCATTTGGAGCTTAAGAGATACTTCGGTCTCGAT
Source organism: Vibrio sp. 1CM24A (assembly GCF_023161725.1). Taxonomy (NCBI): domain Bacteria; kingdom Pseudomonadati; phylum Pseudomonadota; class Gammaproteobacteria; order Vibrionales; family Vibrionaceae; genus Vibrio; species Vibrio sp. 1CM24A. The sequence goes on along the minus strand of NZ_JALNTS010000006.1, from coordinate 141,106 downwards.
TTACTACTCAACTCAGAGAATTGCGAGGTTATTTGGCAACACTGTAATCAAAAACTCAGCCAAGAGTCTCACCGATTCCAAAGTCTGCTTAAAGAGAGTCGAGTCGATACCTTGTGCACTACCGATGATCCACTTAGCGATTTGAGGTATCACGATAAACTGAATCGTTCAGAATTTACTGTACAAGTCTTGCCGACATTTCGCGCTGACAGTCTGATTGAAATAGAGAATCAAAGTAGTTTTCAAAAGACACTCGATTCACTGGCGTTCATCAGTGACATTAATATCGTCGATTTTGCAAGCTACGCTCAAGCAATCACGTCTCGTGTGGACTATTTTGCACAGCATAACTGCCGATTATCTGACCTAGGGTTAAAAGTTGTAGATTTTTCACACTATCACCCTGATGTATTTGATCAAGCTATAGCAAAGGTCAAACGTGGTGATGCGCTGAATAGTGAAGAAATCTCGCAGTTTAAGACGGCCGTTTTTGAAGTGCTTGGCAAGGCTTATCATAAGCATGGTTGGTCGATGCAAATTCATATTGGAGTGTTAACTAATGTGAATAAGCGCCGCTTTGATGATCTAGGCGGCGGTACGGGTTTTAGTGTTATCAGTGACAACCCAATTGCAGAAAACCTGAGTCATTTATTGAGTTTGTTAGATCAAGACCGCCAACTCCCTCAGACCATCGTATATAGTCTTAACCCGAAAGATAGCCCAGTGCTTGGGTCAATCATAGGCGCCTTTCAAGACAGTGATGCGCAGCCAGGTAAAGTGCAGCTTGGTTCTGCGTGGTGGTTTAACGATCATAAGGCGGGTATGGAAAAACAACTTCAAGATCTAGCAAATTTAGGGGCTCTAGGACGCTTTGTCGGAATGTTAACCGACTCTCGCAGCGTATTGTCACTCTCTCGTCATGACTATTTTCGTCGCATTCTATGTAACTTACTCGGTAAGTGGGTCGATGATGGGGAATTACCGAATGATGAGCCTTTGCTTAAACAGAGTGTCGAGAACATCTGTTATCAAAACGCCAAACAATACTTCAATTTTCATCCATCTAAATATTTAGTATAGGTATCCATTATGCTGCAGTTTACCTCTCCGGAAATGGCGGTCATTCGTCAAAATGCCAGCCAAGAGATCATCGAACAAATTATTCAAGATAATCAGGTTGTGCTGACTTCAGACACTCTCGTTCCACCTGATGCCCGCGCAACATGGAATTTATATTATTTTTGCGCCACGCATGGGGTTCGCTTAAGTTGGGATAGAGACCGACCCACTGAACATGTATGCCCTGTTGATGGCGAGGTGCTTACTGGGGAACCTTATGACGGTGCATGGTGGCGTTGGCTTAATGGGCTCAATTCGAAAGCGTGTAATGACCTAGGCTTGCTTTGGCACATTACTCAAGACCGCAAATACTTCGAAAAAGTTCGTGAGATCTTATTGGGTTATGCAGAATACTACCCGAATTACGAAGAACATGGCGGTATTCCATATAACGGTCCAGGAAAAGCAAATGCGCAGACTCTCTGTGAAGCGAATTGCAATATTGATTTTGCCCGAGGCTATGATTTCGTTAAAGAGCAGTTGAATACCGAAGAGCAATTGTTTATTGAACAGCGCTTGTTACGCGAAGGTGCTGAGTTCCTGATGCAACATCGAGCTGATCAATTGCATAACCATGAAATGAAGATTTCTGCGACTATTGGCGTGATAGGCTTGATACTTGGTGACCGAAAATTCATCGACTTTGCGGTGAGCACCCCTTATGGCTTGAAGTATCAGTTAGAGCATGGTGTAAAAGGGGAGGGCTTATGGTTTGAAGGTTCTATCCATTATCATTACTACGCTTTACAAGCACTTCTGAATTTCGAAAAAATGGCATGTAAAACAGAGTACTCACTACAATCAGTGCCAAACTTCCATACCATGTTGGCGTTGCCGCTCAAGCTACTCATCAATACGGGTGACTTTCCACGTCTGAACGATTGTATTGCCGGCCAAGAGAAATTAACTCATAGCCACTTGTTCGAATTCGGGTATCGCGAGTTCCGAGACCCTTTATTTGCATCGGCGTTGCAGAGCATCTATCAAGATAAGCCACGCAACAATATCGACGCGCTGTTGTACGGTGTTGATGCATTACCTGTGGCAGAGCCGCTCATGTGCCAGTCTATTCATGCAGAACAATCAGGCGTCACGATCATGCACGATCGAGAGCACGATAACATGCTATTAATTAAGCACTCTCCGTATGGTGGTGAGCACGATCACTATGATCGACTAGGGATGATCATTACTCGAAATGGTAAAGAAATTTTGCCTGACTTGGGAACAACAGGGTACGGTGCTGAACTGCATTACGGGTATTATAAAAATACGGTGACGCACAACACCTTGGCGGTGAATCAGAAGAATCAACCGCCAGCCAACCCTCAAGTGAATACGTTTGTAAAAGAACAGTCCTACACATGGTTAGACACACAAACAGATTGGTGTGGTGAGTTACCGACGGTCGATAGCCATACTATTGTTCAGTGGGATTTAGCCGCGTACAAAGACGTTGTGTTTCGCCGTCAAATTCTGTGGTTAGGGGATGTGGCGATTGAATTCAATACTGCGGAAAACCCTCACCACCAACAACTAGATTTGGTCTGGCATGTCAGAGGACAACACAGCGCTTTGACAGAGGCACAAGGTTGCGACAATCCACTAGATGGGCCTTTAGCAAGAATGACTAGCTGCCATGAGATACCTCTTAAAGCGTCCATTGATTTGCGTTATTCGATTGATGGACAAACTGAATTTAATCAGCAGCTGATAACGGATAGTTCAGCAACTCTGTTGTTGGGGTATGCGCCAGACAACCCTGCAACCAGTGATTTAGCTTACACGATTTTACGTAGCCAAGAAGCGGTTCTTAAAGTTGCCACGGTACATAACTTGACGCAAAACGATGAGGTTCGAGTTTCTGATATCGAGTGGCGAACGGACGTTATCAATCTAAGCTTGGTAAGAAATAGAGTGGCACAATCTATTTCGATTAACCAAGAAACGGGTGTTACTTTATTCGCTTGATCGAACAACGATATTAAAGAATTGTAACTCGCTGAATTTCAAGAGTTTACCCAAAAAAGTCCCCTCAAGCACCTTTCTTGAGGGGGCTTTTTATCAGTCGTTGATTAACTTGTTAGCCGTTAGCCGTTAGCCGTTAGCCATCTACTCTTCATCTTTGGTTAGGTTCCTAAGACGGTACCCTTGGTTTTTACAATTTGGCCAAAGTAAAAAAGAGGAGCATTGAGGCTCCTCTTTTATCGTAGGTCGTAAAGGACTTAATCGGTATTACATAGACTTAACGGCTAGTCCATACGCTTAAAGTTAGGCAGTAAGGTTTCTGGCTGCTGCGCTACAAATGCTTTACTTGGTGAGTATGCGCGGAAGTAAACAAACCAGTTTTCGTCTTCTCGAGTTTGCACCCAGTTAGCCTCATTAACGCCCGCTGGCTTAGTTGGTGAAAAGTGGAAGGTGTAATTGCCTTGTGCATCTTTAACTGTCCCTTCAATGTTAGAACCCACGTCTGCACGCTCAATATCGTTGTCGATGATGGCGCGGTTCTCTACGTTGTAGACTGTAATTGTCCAGAACAAATCGGCGAAATTTACATCTCCATCTAGCGTCAAAGTATAGTGGTTACTGCCATTTAGCCCTTTGCCATTGTCGTCACGGTAGTTGTCTAGGTAGATCTGACCCCAGCCGCCATTTTCAAAACCGTGCATTGCTACGTCGTTAGTTACAGCTTCATAGAACCAAGCTGCACGTCCATCGAGATCCATACCGTAGTAACGATCTTGGTTTGGTGTTGAAGCCGTCGCGACTTCCCAAAAGTTGCCTTCTTTACCGTAAGCTGCGTGTGGCAAGCGTTCTGTTTTGTTGAAGTCGATATTCTTAACCATAGCTTCCCCCATAACTACAGCTTGCTCTAAGATTTCACGCTGCTGACCTGATGGTTCAAACGTCTTACCTTTCTCAATACCCAGTGGGCGTAGCATGTCGTGCATCATGCGATCACGCTCTGCTACTGGCTCAGCTTGAATGGCTTCATTCAACGTATTCCAAAATGCCATACCTCTTGGGTGTTTGGCATCTTCACCACGCTCAGGGAAGTTTACGCCGTGATCACTCAGTGGCTTGCCGTTAAGGTCGGTAATTTTCAGGGCCTCTAAGTCTTTCATACGTTGCTGGTCTGAATCTGCCATTAAGCGAACGCCGAAGAAAACATAGTTGGTGTCTGACTCAAAAACCTTAGCGCCTTTTGGCAGGTTGCTCGGTGTTTCAGACCCTTTGGCTTTTACCACGTAGATGCCCGGCTCAGTCATCTGAGAAATACCGATTTGCCACATAGTGTGTACTGCGCCGCGCAGTTCATTTGTGGGGATTTCTATAATAACGGGCTCTTTTTCTACGTTAAACCAAGTAATAGCGTAAGGCGTAGAGGTGTTGTAAGTTAAGCCTCCTAGCTTAGATTCATGAGACTCAACATAAGTAATTTGACCATCCTCTGCACCCATGTCGGCATAGGCTTGTTTCCATGCGTAGTTTGACACCAAAGGCACGGACCAAATGTAAGCTTGTGACGCGCGTTGATAGTCCATCAGTTCGAACAGTTTTGCTGAGCTTTCTTGTGTTGGAATACCATGAAGAAAGTCGGTTTCGAAAGTGAAGTCTCCCGCACGTGTTTGAAGGGTTTCTGTTGGGTTATCGTTTCCAGCAATCGCCGTTGCTGAAAACAAGGCTGTTACAGAAACGAGCATCGCTGTTGATCGCAGTGGATGTGTGAAAGTACCGGTAAGGGCTTTAGATATCATGTTCATAATGTGTCCTCAAAACTTAAACTTATTCGTTCAAGCGAAACCGGCTCGTTAAAGCCGAAATCACTACTTAAAATTGGTAGTTAAATTCGATGCGGTGATCACCGTCTTCGATACTGGTGTTTTCTGTCCAGTTTGCGAAATAACGAACGTTGGCTCTTGGATTGATTTGATAGCTCGCTGCAAATTCATGTGCGAGTACTGAATCATTGCCCTCAAAGCCAAAATCTTTGAACGTTGATGACCCTGACATTGTGCCTAAATACATAGGGTTGTAGTTCAACCAAACCTTGTCGGTAAGTTGCATTTTTGCGTACATACCCGCCACGTAGAAAGTACCGTGCATGTTGTAGCGGTCGCGAAGCTGATCGGCGTCGAGATCGCCTCCAGTGCCTTCAACCAACTCTTCACCAGCAGCAACACCGACACCTGCAAGCGGATAGAAATTAAACATGCCCATTTGTGGTAATGCCTGAATAAAGCTATAAGACGCGCTACCTTGGTTGCTATCGAAATCCCAAGACATATCAACTTGAGTACCTCGACCATTGGTTAGGTCGACCCCAAAGTTTCTAAAGCGGATTGAGTCAATACTGTCGTCGGCACCTCGGTTGTTCCAACCAACAGCTTCACCAGCGATGCCTTTGATTTCGAACACATTCATGCCCATGGTTGTGTCGCTGCCTGTGTCGTAGGTTTGTCCTACTTTGAGGTTTAAGCCTTTATCTGTGTAGCCGAAGCCAGCTTGTGTGTAGACCGCCAATGGGTCTGACATGTCTTGAACTTCTGTTTCTTCAGCGATAACACCGCTGGCCAACAAAAGAGGAGTTAGGGAAAGGATAGAACGTTGTAATAACATAGCTGCCTCATAGAGTTATCTCACTACATCCGTGTACATCGTGAAGGTGGGACAACTATACAAAGTGGACTTTGTTAAGTTAATTCATATAAACTTAACCATTCGTTAAGCAATGCTTTATGGTTAGCTATGAAACTGAACAACGTCGACCTGAATTTATTGAAAGTGTTTGTGGTGGTATATCAAGAGAAGAGCTTGCGAAAAGCCGCTGAGAAGCTGTTTGTTTCGGCACCTGCCGTTAGCCAAAGCATTAAGAAGCTTAAGGAGTCTCTAGGTGAAGAATTGTTTGTGTTGTCCCATAAGCAGTTTTTGCCAACCCCTTATTCAGACAACCTATATCGACGAGTTTTTCCTTTATTGGACGGGTTATTCACGGCGATAGAAGAAGGAAAGCAGTTTAATCCTGCGGATTTAAGCGAAGATTTCAAGATAGAGGCAAACCCTCATATCCTGCCTTGGTTGACGCCCGCTCTTTTTCATCAGCTATCCATAGAAAGTCCATTTTCAAGGCTGATCAGTCATACGAGTTCCCAAAATTCTTTAGAAAGGCTCAAAAGTGACGAGATTGATTTTGTCATTCACTTTAAAGCTGAGAATTTGCCTGCTGAGATCATTGCTGTACCGCTCGTGAACTTAAAGTTTGTATTGGCAGTGAGAGTCGATCATCCTTTTAAGGCGTCCATCGCGACGATTGATGATTTATTGTCGTTCCCATTTGCTCACGTTGACCTAGCTTATTTCGACCAAAACAAACATTCACGGTTGGAAGAGGAAGTCTTGAGCCAAGGTAAGACAATTAATATGGCGTTGCGAACGACTTCTATTGTTGGGTTAATTGAAACGATCAAGCACTCCAATATTATCGCTCCTTGTATGCCTCCGGTGATTGAGCAACATAAAGGCGTATTGCGCTCAGTCGCGATTGAGGGGTTGGAAGATGGCCCCGAGGAGATGGAGGTGTTCGCCTATCTTCATAAGAAAAATCAGCATTCAGCTAAATACAAATGGCTATTGGATTTGATTGAAACGGCGATGGCAGAGGCTAATCACCAGTAAGAGCTAGCTTTTTTTTTCTACTTTTAGAGATGCGGTAACTAACCTCTGAATACCTCTTCGACACACGATTCCAACCAGCGTATTTTCGGTTGATTGCGATGTTTACGCCCGATAGTCATGCCAATATCGCCATTTGGCATATTGGGCATATGAGGAAACTGCACAAAGGAAAATTCATCTGAAAGCGAATTAGCCAGTAGTTTTGAGCATGGGAATAATACGTCGCTCTGTTTCACTATAGACAATAAGCTGTGTAAGTAAGTCGAACGTATTTTGACCTCAGTCTTGATGCCGACATCGGCTAACACGTTTGGTGCTAACGCAATATTGTCGTTCCAATCACTGACGACCAAGCTCGCTAATTGCAAAGGTTCTTGCTGGTCACTTTTCAATAATGTGTTGGCAAGTGGGTGGCCTGTGCGGCAAACCAATACAAAATCATCACTTGCGATACGTTTCTGGTATACCTGTTTAGATAGTTCTAATGGGTAATAATTGACCCCTAAATCAACCTCGCCAGAGGTGATCAAATCCAACGTATGGGCACCCCAATCCACAATGTTCACTTTCACCTTCGGCGCCTGTGTTAACAATATTTGAGTTAGCTTTGCTGAGATGCTGTTGGCAATAAATCCGTTAATCGCGATGTTCACAGTGCCATCAAACTGAGCAACATCAAATTCAGATTTTGGTTCAAGTACTTGTTCTAACTGCAGCAATACCGGTAACAAGGTCTGCTTAATTTCAAGCAACTTGGCGGTCGGTTCTAGGCCATGTTGTGAGCGTATAAACAACTCATCGTCAAAGTACTCACGTAGCTTTTGTAGTGAACGACTGATAGAGGGTTGGCTTGTAAACAACAGATCTGAAGCCTTGCGTGTATTCTTTACCTCAACCAACACCTTCAATACTTTAAGTAAATTGAGGTCTAGTTGTTTAAAGCGGTTACTCATCATCACGGGACTCCATCATCGAAACTGTTGAGATATACCCATATTGTATATCTTGATTTCATATAATCAATTGGAGTATATCACGCAGTATCTACATACTGAGCTCATCGAAACAAACACGAGAAACCATTATGAAGAAAACGACGTTAGTGACGCTATTGGCGTTAACTGCATTTGGCGTAACGGCCGCAGACAATAACAGCTCAGCGGTTTATGACCACGCGGCTATCGGTGGTGTTAATTGGGATAACTATCCTGAAGCGGAGTCTGACTGGAACTTCCTTGGCCTGCAAAACAAAGTGGGTGTTAACCATTGGCTGCACGCTGACCCAGTATCCAAAGACGCGCAAACGGTGATTCGCTCAAATCGTGATGTCGTTTACTCAACCATGGTTGTGGATGTATCAGAAGGTGCGACGTTCCATGTGCCGGACGAGGACAATGACTACTTCCAGATTATTCATATCATGGACGAAAACCACCTTGTTCATAAAGTGGTTCGCCGCGGTGAAACGCTCAATCTGACTGCCGATGATCTAACGATGGGTATTCATGTTCATGTACTAGCAAGAACACGTATCGCTGAATCAATCGAAGATACCAAGCGTCGTCAGAGTCTGCTTTCTATCAAAGCGAACTCTAACAAGCCTTATCAAGGCAAAGGCTACAACCCAAGTGACGTTGAAAACTACCGATTGAAATTGATCAATAACGTGATGAAACATGGCGCGCCTATTGAAGGATTAAAAGGATTTGGTGCGACTTTGGATGACGTAGAAGATCACCACTTTAAATACGTGACGGCATTTGGTTATGCCGGACTACCAGCAGACACTGCACAGTATTTAGAGCGTGTTCCGGGACAAGGCAAAACAACCTGCCAAGAATGGACGATTCCAACACCGAACTTGGACTTTGAAGGGCGTGGTGGTTATTACTCTTTGACAACCTATGGTGCGGACGGTTGGATTGATTCTGAGCATTTCTATGCGTCGGGTGAGTCCATGCGAGATAACGGTGATGGCACGGTGTCTGTCACATTCAATTGTGGTACCGGTACAGCTTATGATTTTGAAGTGTCTGAAGGTTGGGCTGGTGTATTACGTTTGTACGAGCCAGTCGATGTGAATGAAACTTTGGAATACATGGAGACGCTGCGTCAGATTGAGATTAAAGAGCTTTAATATCTTTTCTAATGGCTGAAATGTTCCCAAATAAAAATCCCCTCAAGAACCTTTTTGAGGGGATTTTTTATCAGTCGTTGATTAATTTGTTAGCGATTAGCCATTAGCCATTAGCCATTAGCCATCTACTCTTCACTTTCGGTTTCTTTGGGAGCATTCGAGGCCCAGCCTTTCTCAAGCCAGTTATCGAGCACGTGTTGCAGCGCGTTCAAAGAGGTTGGTTTCTCTAGGCGACCATCCATCAACTTGCTGATCATATCTAACTCGTGCTGTCCTGATTCGCCAGACAAAGCAATGATTGGCGTTTGAGGAGAGCGTGCCTTGATGATTTGGCTTGCGTCAAAACCATTCATTATCGGCATTTGCACGTCCATTAAGATCAAATCGACCTTGTGTGTTTTGAACAGCTCGACGGCATTCTCACCGTTTTTGGCTTGCAAGCTATTTACACCGAGTCGACTCAGGTACATCTGAACAAGCGTGCGTTGTACTTCTTTATCATCGACGATAAGCACAGTGGGGGCGAGATGGTTCTCTGGGGTTAGCGTACTTGTTGGTTCTGAACTTTGCGTTTCTACTTGGTTATCTGGCTTAGCTTCTGCGTTGGTTTTTTTTTCAGTTGCGGTTTGGTTACTTTTCCAATCATTGAAATAAGGCGTACGAAGTGCGTCTGCTTTGGGTGCATTGGGTACCACAGGGAAGTACAGGTGGAACTCAGTAAACTCCCCAAGTTTAGAGTGGCACTCAACTCGGCCGCCAAATGAACGCATTACACGTTGGCAATAGCCAAGCCCTAGGCCGCTACCACCGCTTTTTTGGTAAGAGAAGAAGTCATCAAAGATCTTATGCGCAATGGCTTCGTCAATGCCTGGGCCGGTATCTCGGAATATCAGAGCGTTCTCGTAAGGCCCTGTGTTGGTGCTGATCTCAATTTGGCTTTCTGGATAAGAATCAAAGTAATAGATTGCATTGCGTATCAGGTTGAAAATGACGAAGTTGAATAAGGTTTCATTCAGCTTTGCTACAAAATCAGCGTGTTGTGGTAAACGAATGCGTTCAATGATCTTTTCATTCTCAAAACCATAGTGGCTTACGGCTTGATCCACGGCTTTGTGGATAGAGGTCATAGTCACAGGTCCGTGTTCAGGCGTACTGTCACTGACTTCGCGCAGGATGATATCAATCAGTTGTCGCCCGCGTTGAATCGCCGCTTGGCCATTCTCAATATCCTTTAGGATTTGTTTCGCTGGGGCTTGGTTATCAATGTGCTGCTTTAACACCTCAAAATGCAGCTGCACTTGAGCCAGCGGGTTACGCATTTCGTGTGCGATAGAATTAGCAAGGGCGCGACTTTGGCGGATGCGTCTATCGGCTTCAATGGTGCTTTGTACACGAGTTAACAAGGTTTGCAGTGCAGAGATCTCTTCGTTAGAGAACATCTTATCGTTGCTCTTGTGTGACGAGACCAATAAGTGCGTGACCGATTTGCCCTGACCAAATAAAGGCATCACCAAAGCGGTGTCGTTTGAGCTCATCTTGTCATACAGGGCTTTTATCGAGCGCTTAGCTGGCGCGGTGTAATCAAGCTCCTGAGACAGTTCATCAAACACTAAAACGGACTTGTTGGTAGACAGGTAATCTTCGTAGAAGGTTTCGTTGTAGTTGCTGTTCACCAGACGCAACTTGTCTTCTGGGATCTGCAGTAGGCTACCTAATCGACGCATGGCATCATCAATCGACAGCTTGAAATCGTCTTCTAGTGAGAGGATCTGTTGTACTGGCGTTTTCTTGTTTCCGTAGACAAAGAACGAGGCGTAGTGGCTCACTCGCTTGTAGAGAACATGCCAAGTGATGCCGATAATCGCACAGATTGGAATAGCAACAAGCCATTGACTGTCGTCTGTCAGCGGGATAAATATCGCGCCAAAAGGGATCACCAAAATAGCACAAACCAACATCGCATTTAGGCTCATGTACGCCAGGTATTTCACGCTGTAGAAGCGAGAGGTCAGCAGGGCATAGCCAACGAACAACATTTCACTTATCGACAAAGCTGGTGGCAACCAAGTGAGCGAGAAATCACGTAAGAAGTAGGTCATGCCTAGGTGGATTGTCGCAGTCGACAGCATGAAGACTAAAATGCCTGCGATCATGTAGTTGGTTTTAGCTAAGGTCAGCTTGCTGCTGTTGGCGCGCATGGCCACCAGGTTGAGTAGTGTTAAGACAACAAAGCTTATCATCCCAATGAAGAAGTACGGCGTGTGTGGGCCAAACTCAATCACGAACTGGCTTGGGCCTGCAATGGTGACGTGTTCAACGGTTAACCCCGGACTTAGATTGATAAAGAAGGAGTAGACGGTTAAGGTGACGAAAATGGCTTGTTGCCACACATGAACCTTACCATTACGTTGTTCGGCGGCGAGCTTACACGAGAAGTAATAGGCAAAGGCAAACGCAAAGAAAGAGGCGAGGTTGGCAAACTTTGCGGCGAACACAGCGGCCGAGGCCCCAAGTTCTGGTAATAAGTCGGTATGGAAATAAGCGTTACTGCTGATCCACGCAACAATGCAGATCGAATACGCAATGTAAGGGGCATGGTGTGTCCCTGCGATCACTTCGTTCTTCTGTTTTAGGCGATAGCAGTAATAGAACAACCACATGACAACCACTGCCACGGTTGCAAGCAGGGTGATTGCTTTTGCATAGATGATCGCCTCAAGGCCGAAATCAAACATGTTCATCCTTTTTTACCGAGCTAGTTTTTCCTGCCGAGCTCGATTTTTCTAATGACTTTCTACTCTCTCGCACTGCGCGTTTGTAGCTCCGGAAATCCACATTATTGAACGCTTTTACCATCATCTCGAAATTCCAGAACCCACGATAAATGGTTGTGCCATCATCATTTAATTCGCAATACCCAGAATGGAAGTATGCATTGGAATCAATGGTTTGATAAAACTGAAGCATGAAAGGTTGCTCGATAATAGTGAAGCCAATCTTATAGCTTATTTGGTGTAATACACTCATCAGCTCTTTTTGAGCAAGGTAGAGGAAATAGAGCTTTTGTTGGGTATTGCCACTGACTGTCAGACGCAACACTTCACACAGGGCATTTTTGTCGGACAATTGTAACTGGAATTGTTGGTCAAATTCTGGGAGAGAGTAACATTTTGACAGTGTAGGCGGTGTGAAAAGTTGTAACCCTGTAAGTTCATCGTAGCCGTAATTGGGTAAACAGTATTGCCATTGCTCATTGCTGAACGGCGGTGCGTAACTTAGCCAAGTGTCCTTCTTAGACCAGTCTTGAATCAGCGCAGAGGAAACCAGTGTCGGAAAGGCTTCATCGACTGGATGTTTGAGCAGAATAAAATGCTTACCTGCCTGAGAAAGGTGTAATAAAGGCAGCATCTCAAACCACTTTTCACCCTTGATGAACACCTCAAGATTGCTTAAAGCAATGGCATCGCTGATTGGCATTCCTTGTGGGTGACTCGGTGTTTGTACCAACAGTGGCTCATGCTCTATTTGTTCGATGATCGCACCGTAATAAGCACTGTCATTGATAGGGAGGTCGACATGAGAAATGGAGCTTGAATTTAATGGTGATTTTGCTTTGATCGCAGCAATTTCACACTCACACCAGAAATCTAGCCAATGCATATAGCACTGCCCTACGGCCTGCTCTAGAAGAGTAATCTCCGCAGTTAGTGTATTTGGATAGCGCATAATCAGATCGCGGTAGTCCATCACCTCAAACAATACCGAATAACTTTTGTTTTGATGTTCTGGGAAAAGCAATTCTAACTGGCTTCTACGATATTCAGTCACGTTTTGAAAAAGCTCAGTGCGTTGTTGTGGCTGATAAGTGCTGATGACGAGCTCTATCAGCGCTCGCTGTTTTATTTCGATAGACAGACTGCTAGCCAACAGTGAGCCTAAAGACGACGTTAATTTCATGTTTAACCTAGCCTAGGTTTATATAATTATTTTTATTTGATCTGCACTATCTATAGGACACTGATTTTAGGTATGTGTTTGAAGTTACTTTATTTTGAGAGAGCTAATAGTAACTTTACTTGTGTCCATGGTGTGAGAAGTAAGTTGCATAATCGGGCGAGATTTTACTACTTGCACTCACCCTTAACAATAAAGATTTTCCATATTTGAATGAATTCACAGATGAACAAAATACATTATTATCAACAACTTGTAGGGTTGGATCACAGTTTTAAAATCAGACATGATTAAGTCGAGCATAAACTTTTGGATTTATAAAATAATTTCAAATATCTATTTTTTGAACCAATATCATAATCCACATCAAGATGAGCTCATCTTATTAATCCTGATAGGAATGTTTTTGGTGTGAAGTATGTAATTAACTGATTAATTGTGTCTGTCTTATTACTCGCTTATTCTCTCGCTACCCATTTTAATGATTTAAATATCAGGTGGATAAAAGCAGAGCTCCAGTGCTCGGCTTGTTTTCCTGACAATCTCCTGTGTTTATAGAGTAGTTACACCATAATCTCTGATGAAGTGATGACATTCGAGGTTTAAGCTTGCCTGCATATGAAACATTATTGCGAGTAATCCCTCGTAAATGATTGAGGTAGAGAGAATTTATGAAGAAAGTACGATTAACATCATTACTTGGAATAGCAACCTTGTTTAGTGTCGTGGCGTTAGCTGGGTGTAGTCAGAAATCAGAGGTACCAACTCAACCGCAAGAGAATGCGAACCCCATCTGCAGCACTAAAAACCTGACGGGTGGTTGGTCGAAAAGTGAGATAACACCAGAAGCTAAGCAAGCTTTAAACGCAGTTCTTGGCCAAATGAACACTTCAGCTGAGCTCAAGCAGATTCTGAGTGTTCGAACTCAGGTTGTCGCGGGTTTGAATTACGCTATTGAGTTTGAAATGGATAATGGTGAAGTGTGGAATACCATCGTTTACCGTTCTCTACAAGGTGACATCGAAATGACGCAACCTGCACAGAAAGGTCTTCTGTGCTCATAGCCTAGATGCGCCAGTGTCTTGTGAGATAGGCTGATAACAAATAAAAATGGCTCCGTGTTGGGAGCCATTTTTTTTTTTAAGAAGACTGATTCACTGAACGATTTTTAATCGGCCAGCTCGGGCTCAGCTAACTCCTGAACACAAGCGCGGCTGATGTCTTCATCAATGTAGGCCATACCAAGTTTATTGAGGTAGTCCATGCGATCGGCAGTGCGAAGCTCGATGTCTGGGCCTGCAATATTGTTGGCTTGATAAATTTCAGTGAGGTGAGACATGAATTGCTCGCCAACACTCATCATCAATAGGCTCATTGCGCCTACGTCCGGTCTTACTTTGGCACGTTGCTTTTCAGATAAGTTTACCGCTAATACGATAGGCTGTTCTTCACTTTCGAAGCGAACGCCTCGCTCACGAACGGTTTGTTGAGCCCAGTAATATGCCAGTTCTTTGCTCTGGGTGAGAAACACTGGCTCAACCGATTCGGTGTAGTTGTTGCCGATGGTCGCCATAGTTTTTGAAGCTGCTTCGTTGAGCGCTTTGTCTCCAGAACGTTTTAAACCTTGGCCTTGAATAGAAGCCAATAAAGCTGAAGATGTGCCGTGATACCAAGTATCACCCGTCGCGAAACCATTCTCTGATAACAGTGTTTTTGCATCTTGTAGGTGTGTAGGTATTGAAGTCATAGGCACTCTCAAAAAATAAGAATCTCAACAAATAGGAATCTGAACAAATATGTGTACAGTTAGCTTAAACAGAAGTTGTTCGGTTAACCGTGGTGTGGAACACAAATCTGAGGCTTTGAGATAAAGCTGGCAGTACAAGCTTTATCTCAAAGCCTTCCCCCGGATCTTACCTAAGTAAGAGAGAAGGACGGGGGAGGCTTTAGCGTTAACGATTAATCAAATTGGTTAGACGTATTCGCTTCGCCCGCTGCTTTTAGTGCATTCTCACCAGCAAAGTACTCTTTGTGGTCATCACCCATGTCTGAACCAGACATGTTTTGGTGTTTAACACATGCGATGCCTTGGCGGATTTCTTTACGTTGAACATTCGCAACATAACCCAACATGCCTTGGTCGCCGAAGTACTCTTTCGCTAGGTTGTCAGTAGACAGCGCAGCAGTGTGGTAAGTCGGTAGAGTAATCAAGTGGTGGAAAATACCCGCTTCACGTGATGCGTCTGCTTGGAATGTACGGATCTTCTCGTCAGCGCTTGCTGACAGTTCAGTTTCATCGTATTCCGCGCTCATTAGGCTTGCACGGTCGTAAGCTGAAACATCTTTACCTTCTGCTACCATCGCATCGTAAGCTTGCTGACGGAAGTTTAGCGTCCAGTTGAATGATGGAGAGTTGTTGTAAACCAGTTTCGCATTAGGGTGAACTTCACGTACGCCGTCCATCATCTCTTTGATTTGACCGATGTGTGGCTTCTCAGTCTCAATCCAAAGTAGGTCAGCACCTGCATTGATAGCTTCGATACAGTCAAATACACAACGATCTTCACCAGTACCTTGGCGGAATTGGTATAAACCTGAAGGTAGACGCTTAGGTCGAACTAGCTTGCCGTCACGGTTGAAACAAACATCGCCTTCAGCCATATCAGCAACATCAATCTCTTCAACATCTAGGTATGAGTTGTAGATGTCACCTTGGTCGCCCGGCTCTTTCACTACTGCGATTTCTTTTGTTAGGCCAGCACCTTGTGAATCGGTACGAGCAACGATGATGCCGTTGTCGATGCCTAGCTCAAGGAAAGCGTAACGAAGCGCACGAAGTTTCGCGTGGAAGTCAGCGTGTGGAACCGTTACTTTGCCGTCTTGGTGACCACATTGTTTCTCATCGGCTACTTGGTTTTCGATTTGTAGACAACAAGCGCCTGCTTCAATCATCTGCTTCGCCATTAGGTAAGTCGCTTCTGCGTTACCGAAACCAGCATCGATATCGGCAATGATTGGCACTACGTGTGTCACGTGGTTGTCGATTTTGTCTTGGATACGGTCTTGTAGGTTCACATCGCCCGCTTCACGTGCAGCGTCTAGCTCACGGAATAAACCACCCAGTTCACGAGCATCGGCTTGGCGTAGGAAGGTGTATAGCTCTTCTACTAGGCCAGCAACGGATGTTTTCTCATGCATAGATTGGTCTGGAAGTGGACCAAAATCAGAGCGAAGTGCAGCAACCATCCAACCAGAAAGGTATAGGTAACGACGGTCAGTCTTGCCATCAAAGTGCTTCTTAATAGAAATCAGCTTTTGTTGGCCGATGAAACCATGCCAGCAACCCAGAGACTGAGTGTATTGAGAGCTGTCTTCGTCGTAAGCCGCCATGTCTGCACGCATGATATCTGCCGTGTATTGCGCAATATCCAGACCTGTTTTGAATTTGTTTTGAGCTCGCATACGAGCAGCAGATTCAGGGTTAATTGCATCCCATGGAGCACCAGCAGCGCTTTTTGCAACTTCAATCATTTCGATATCTTGTGTAATTTGCGACATAACTATTCCTTAGTTTCACGTGGACATGTTGGCCAATTTGGCGAGGTCATTTGATTTGGATTAAATCTAACCATGGACAAATAATAATCATGTATGTGATAATTTTGTTAATTTATAGTTATTATATTCGGTATTTTTCTTATGAATATTGCTCGTATAGACCTTAATTTACTTGTGTATTTAGACATGTTGCTACGTGAGAGAAACGTTACACGAGCAGCAAATCAATTGGGTATTACTCAGCCAGCGATGAGTAATGGCCTTCGCCGATTACGTGACCTGTTTGAAGATCCGCTATTAGTAAGAACAAGTGAAGGGATGATACCGACCGAGCGCGCGCATAAGTTGCAGCCACTGATTCGAAACATCTTGGCGAATGTAGAGAAGACACTGCAGCCGACCACAGAGTTTAACGCAGAAGACAGTGAACGCGTGTTTCGTATCATGGCGAGTGACTATGCAGAGTCGACCATTATTCAACCTCTTCTGAAAAGGTTAAGTGAGATTGCACCGAAAATACGACTGGATATCATGACGCCAAGTGACGTGAGTTATCAGGATGTAGAGCAAGGTACCGTTGATATAATTATCAACCGATTTGACGATATTCCTCAGTCGTTTCACCAGATGAGCCTTTGGCACGACGGGTTTTCTTGCCTATTTAGTTGTGACAACCCGATAGCCGACAACTTCGATATTTTGTCTTATCTAAAGGCGCAACATATTTGGGTAAGTAAGACAGGTATGGGAACGGGAGTGGGGATCAACCCAAGCGAAGCACAAAAGCTCGGTTGGATAGATGAGGCATTAATGCGCATTGGTAAAACCCGTAACATCACGGTGTTTACGCGACACTACTTGTCGGCGATTCTCTTCGCACAACAGAAGAACCTGATCCTGACTATTCCTACCAAAGCCGCTCAACTGCAGCGCAATAACCCTAGATTGTTGATCAAGCCTGCGCCATTTGCGATTGAACCCTTTGAGGTGAAGATGGCGTGGAGTCCATTGTTACAAACCAATCCAGACCATCAGTGGATGCGTCGTTTGATTAAAAGTGTCGCTAACGAAATCGAGAGTGGAGTGACGGAATAACACAGTTTGTAGGGTATTTTTTATATGAATATCCAATATAACCGGCATAAATTAGCTAAATTCATATCTGTTAAGTAAGTTTAAGTCAGTAAAGTAAATTTGAGCTAGTCACGAAAATTTATTGAGTAGCCATCAATTAGTTTGAGAGAAATTTTATGAGCAGTCGTATTCAACAGGGAAGCTTGAGCATTGATAGCACCCTCTACCAATTAATTAATGAGCAGGTCATTCCTGGAACAGGCATAGTCGCAGAGGACTTTTGGCAATCTTTCGCAGCCATCCTTAAAGATCTGGCACCAAAGAACCGTGCCTTACTTATCAAGCGTGAAGATCTTCAACATCAAATTGACGTTTGGCACCAAGAGCGTGCGGGACAAACGCTAGATGCTGCCGAGTACAAACAGTTCTTACAGCAGATTGGCTACCTAGTTGCTGAGGGCGATGACTTTCAAGTTACGACCGCCAGCGTTGAGCCTGAAATTGCAACACAAGCGGGTCCGCAGCTTGTTGTACCTATTATGAATGCACGTTTTGCGCTTAACGCGGCCAACGCGCGTTGGGGTAGTTTATACGATGCGCTCTATGGAACCGATGTCATCAGTGAAAGTGACGGCGCGGAAAAGGGCGGAAGCTTTAACCCTGTACGCGGTGCTAAAGTGGTGAGCTACGCTCGAGGTTTCCTTGATGACGCTGCACCACTAAACGGTGTCTCTCATAAAGACGTGACCAAATACAGCATCAGTAACGCTAGCGTCGGCAATAAGCTGATAGCGACACTCGATAACGGTGAAGAAGTCACTCTCATAGATAGCAACCAGTTCATTGGCTATCAAGGTGACGCAAGTTCACCTTCGTGCATTCTTCTTAAACACAATAACCTTCATATCGAAATTCAAATCGACCCGAGTGCGCCGATTGGCAGCGTCGATGTGGCGGGTATTAAAGATGTACTGGTGGAATCGGCACTGACCACGATTATGGATTGCGAAGATTCGGTTGCTGCGGTTGACGGTGAAGACAAAGCATTGGCTTACCGAAACTGGTTAGGTTTAATGAAGGGTAACCTTCAAGAGTCGCTAGAGAAAAACGGTAAAACCATTGTTCGTAATCTTAACCCCGATCGTCAATACACCAGTGTGACGGGTGGTGAAATCTCACTTAAAGGTCGCAGCATGTTGTTCATACGCAATGTGGGCCACCTAATGACTAACCCTGCGATTATTGATGCTGAAGGTAATGAAGTGCCTGAAGGTATCATGGATGGCATGGTTACCTCGCTCATCGCGATGCACGATTTAAAGGGTAATAGCCCTTACCAAAACTCGACCGCGAACAGCATCAATATTGTAAAACCTAAAATGCATGGCCCTGAAGAAGTGGCTTTCACCAATGAGTTGTTTGGTCGCATTGAGGATGCACTAGGTTTAGAACGCTTCACCATTAAAGTCGGCATTATGGACGAAGAGCGTCGTACCTCTGTGAACTTGAAAGAGTGTATTCGCGCAGCCAAAGACCGTGTCGTGTTTATCAACACAGGTTTCCTAGATCGAACGGGTGATGAGATCCACACTAGTATGGAAGCGGGTCCGTTTGCTCCTAAAACACAGCTTAAAACCATGACTTGGATTGGCGCATACGAAGATCAAAACGTTGATCTTGGCTTAGCTTGTGGCCTGCAAGGTAAAGCCCAGATTGGTAAAGGTATGTGGCCAGAACCAGATAACATGGCGAAGATGATGGACGCGAAAATTGGACACCCACAAGCCGGTGCCAATACCGCTTGGGTTCCTTCTCCAACTGCGGCGACTCTGCATGCCTTGCACTATCACAAGGTGAGTGTTCCTAGCCGTCAGAAAGAGCTTCGTGAGCGTGTGAGAGCAAATGTTGACGATATTCTTACTATCCCATTGTTAGGCAATCAAAAGCTGACTGCTCAAGATATCCAAAACGAACTGGACAACAATACGCAAGGTATTCTTGGTTACGTAGTTCGTTGGATTGACCAAGGCGTAGGTTGTTCGAAAGTGCCTGATATTAACGATGTGGGATTAATGGAAGACCGTGCAACGCTGCGAATTTCAAGTCAACACATCGCTAACTGGTTACGTCACGGCATTTGCGAGGAAGCCCAAGTAATGAAAACCATGAAGCGCATGGCAGCAGTGGTTGATGAACAAAATGCAGGGGATCCAAGCTACCAAAATATGGCGCCTGATTTTGAAAACAGCATTGCGTTTTCAGCAGCGTGCCAGTTGGTATTTGAAGGCTGTGCTCAGCCGA
Organism: Vibrio sp. 1CM24A; assembly: GCF_023161725.1. Lineage (NCBI taxonomy): Bacteria > Pseudomonadati > Pseudomonadota > Gammaproteobacteria > Vibrionales > Vibrionaceae > Vibrio > Vibrio sp. 1CM24A. The sequence goes on along the minus strand of NZ_JALNTS010000006.1, from coordinate 121,287 downwards.
GTGGTTATACCGAGCCAGTGCTGCACGCGATGCGTCTAAAGCTGAAAGCGCAGGAATAGCGAAGCAACCGAATAACAAAAACAGAGAATGTAAAATACTAAAAAAAGAAACCCCCTTTAACCGAGCCCAAGGTGCCGCGCTTTTATAGCGCGGCTTTTTTTTGATTCATTTTTGTGGTGGGAAGGGGGGAGAGTGGGCCAGGTTAGTGCTCACTAAGATTTAAGTGCTTCTGAATCTTGGTTAACGCCGAAACCTACTTGCTACTAAAACCTAGTTACTACCAAAACATAAGTATTTAATGTCCATGTACTCATCGATGCCTTCTTTAGCACCTTCACGGCCAATACCTGATTGTTTAACGCCACCAAAAGGCGCGACCTCGGTTGAGATTAGGCCATCATTAATACCGACCATACCGTATTCAAGTGCTTCTGCTACCTGCCATACGCGGTGGATATTCTGGCTGTAGAAGTAAGATGCCAAACCATAAATAGTATCGTTCGCCATCTCGATGAGTTCCTCGTCTGTGTCGAATTTCATCACAGGTGCGACTGGGCCAAAGATCTCTTGTTGAACAATGTCCATACTGTGTTTCACATCTTTAAGAATGACAGGCTGAAGGAAAAGCCCATCAAGATCCTTAATTGGAGTAACAGGCTCAGCTCCTTGTTCAATCGCTCGGTCTATTAATGCTTGGATGTTGTTCTTGGCATTCCGGCTGACAACAGGGCCTATGGTTACACCTTCATCTAAGCCGTTACCAATCTTAAGTTGTTGAACGGCTTGATCAAATTTAGCAACGAACTCATCGTACACTTTACTGTGAACATAGAATCGGTTTGCACAAACACAAGTTTGGCCAGCATTGCGGAATTTCGAGACCATTGCGCCTTGAACCGCAGCGTCGATGTCTGCATCGTCAAACACAATAAAAGGTGCGTTGCCGCCGAGTTCCATAGAGGTGCGCTTGATGCCTTTTGCAGCTTGAGCCATCAAAATGCTGCCCACACGGGTAGAGCCTGTAAAAGAGATCTTTTTGATTAATGGGTGCGATGTGAATAGCTCACCAATCTGTTCTGGGCTATCACCTAATACGACTTGGAGTAAATCCTTAGGAATACCCGCTTGGTAAGCCAGTTCGACCACAGCAAATGCGGAAAGCGGTGTCTCATCTGAAGGTTTCACGACAAAGCTACAACCGGCAGCTAATGCAGGCGCTGCTTTACGAGTGATCATTGCAACAGGGAAGTTCCATGGCGTAATGGCACACGCGACTCCGATAGGTTGCTTGATAGTCACCAAGCGTTTGCCTGCGACTGTGCTAGGAATGGAGTCACCATAAGTGCGCTTGGCTTCTTCTGCGAACCACTCAATGAAGCTCGCACCATATACAACTTCACCTGCCGCTTCTGCTAACGGTTTACCCTGTTCAATCGTCATAATTCGAGCAAGGTCTTCTTTATTCTCAATGATTAGCTGGTGCCAACGGTGCAGTGATGCAGCTCGAGATTTAGCTGGAACCTTTGCCCACTCTTTCTGCGCTACATGAGCTCGTTCAATCGCGCTTGCTAACTCTGTTTCTGATGATACCGGTGCGTGTCCGATGAGTTCACCCGTTGCTGGATTTGTGACTGCAACTGCGTTGTTCGCTTCTGTCACCATAAAAGAGAGTAAGTGCTGGTTCTTAATGTTTAGCATCGTGATTCCTTTGTTGTGATTACTTTAGACGTGTTGCTGATATGCGGGTTGGTGAGTGTTCAGATCATTTCGACCAAATGTTCATTAGTCGCAGATTGTGGTCGTTAATTCGATAGTTTTGAAGTCCTTGTTTGTGAAAGCATTGTTTACCAAAGCAAGGTACACAAAATTATTGTTTATTAAATTCGAGTTTTCGAAATCCATGATCAGCTAAGTCATGGACTTCGAAATTTTTTAAGAAAAGTCTATTGCTGACTCCAATTATCAGCTTCTATTTTCGCTAGCGCTTTTGCTGCTTTTTGAAGTGCGGGTAAGAACTTTATTGCTTCATCCGGCTTTACTCGAATCACTGGTGCTTGGATTGCTAAGCCGAGATTAGATTGGCCCGTTGGCGATGGGATGAGTACCGCAATACACACCAAACCCGGTAGAAACTCTTCATCATCAATCGCAAAGCCTTGGATCTTAGCTTCTTCGATGTCTTGCTCTAACACTGAGTAGTCGGTGATGGTTTTGACTGTGTACTGAGTCAGTGGCACGTTTTCGATCAGTCTTCTGCGTTGTGATTTCGACATGTGAGCCAAAAACAGTTTGCCAGTTGCAGAGCAGTGCACAGGAACGCGAGATCCGGGTTGCAGGTGGAAGCGAAGTGGTGCTTCGGTTTCTGCGCGGTCAAGGTAGATAATCTCACCGCTCGATAGTGCGGTTAGGTTGCAGCTTTCGCCGACTTCTGCTCGAAGGTTTTCAAGAATAGTACGTCGTGCACTGTGCATGGTGCTGTTGAACAGTAGGTTTTCTGCAAGTTTTCTGAGTCTAATGCCAGAGCTGTAATGCTTTTCGTCACCATCTCTTTGAATGATGCCTGCGGATTCTAATTGTTGCAGCATACGGTGCAGAGTGGGTTTCGGCAGTCCGGTTTCTTCGACGAGCCCTTGAAGGGAAATAAACTCGTCTTTTTGCGCTATCACCTCTAATAGTGCAAAAAGTCGGAGAGTGGGCGTATCTCCTTGAACTTGTGGTGTTTCTGTTTGCATACAGTGATTCATCCTTGCGATATGTCTATGTGTAAGAGTGTACATACCAAATTAATATTCTTCAATTATCTGAATAAAATTTGACCTTTTTTATTATTTCAATAATATAAATATAAATTATGGAACAATTAATCTCAATAAATGGAATTTTAAAATGAAAGCAATTGAACGGATTATTGATAATGCGCACCTAGATCGTAAGCGTGTGGTTTTGAGCGAAGCTGAAGATCCTCGTGTACTCAAAGCGGCACGATTAGCGATAGATAAACAGCTCGCTTATATCACGCTTGTGGGCGACGAAAAGGCGATTATCGACGCCGCTCAGTTGCATCATATTAACCTCGCGGGCATTCATATTGTTTCACCACAAACATCAGCACTTAAAGCTGTGTTGGCTGAACGTCTGTATGAGTTAAGAAAGGCCAAAGGCATGACTTATGAAGATGCATTGGAGAAGGTTAAAGACCCACTGATTTTTGCCAACTTGATGGTAAGGGAAGGGCTGGTCGACGGCACGGTCAATGGCGCGGTTTATACCACGTCAGATGTGGTGCGGGCTGCGCTGCAGATCATTGGGCCAGCACCAGACAGCGAGTTGGTATCGAGCTTCTTTTTAATGATGTTGTGCGAGCCTTTCCACAATCTCAAAGGTGGCATGATTTTCAGTGATTGTGGTTTGGTGATTAACCCCAATGAAACCGAGCTTGCATCGATAGCAGTGGCCGCATCAAATAGTGCTCAAACGCTGTTAATGGAAGAACCTAAAGTGGCAATGCTGTCGTTTTCTACCAATGGCAGTGCCAAGCATGAATCGGTCGATAAGGTGCGTAATGCCGCCCAGTTAGTGAAGCAACGTTGCCCCGGAATTGCGGTTGATCAGGATGTTCAACTCGACGCGGCGATTGTCACTGAAATTGCGGCGAAAAAGTTGCCCGATTCCGAGGTTAAAGGAGAATCTAACGTGCTGATATTCCCAAACTTAGAAGCTGGCAATATCGGTTACAAGCTTGCTGAAAGGCTAGGAGGCGCGGTCGCGATTGGTCCTTTGTTGCAAGGGTTGAATCAACCAGCCAATGATCTATCCAGAGGTTGTAGTGCCGAAGATATCTTTAATGTAATCGCGGTGACTGCTGTGCAAGCACAACAAGGCAAAACGGCAAATGCAACGACGGATGTTGACGCTGATGCTCAAGAAGCTCCAGAAGATCAAAACGCTACAGAAGATCAAAAAGCTAAAGAAAGAGCTGAATCGGAATTTGAGTTTAGGTACTAAGGCTCAAACTTAAAGCCCGCACTCACACTAAGTAAAAACACCTAATTAGGATTGCTAATGGAGTTACCTGTTTTACTCGCCATTCTTGCCACCATTGCAGTCGGTACCTATTTCCAAACCGTCACAGGGTTTGGACTTGGCATTATCGTGATTGGTCTAACGGTCAGCCTTAATTTGGTATCGTTGCCCGTGATTGCTGCCGTAGTCAGTATTGTGACCTTGTTTAATTGTTTGGTCGCGTTGATGGGAAAGCCTCTGCTTGGAGAACTCAAAATTCTGGTGGTGTTGGTGATCGGTATTATCCCCGGCGTGTCGCTGGGAGTGTTCTTGCTGGATGAGTTGACTGAGTCGGCAACGCATATCCTGGGAGGGTTACTGGGGGCAATGGTGTTATTCGCAGGTCTGAGCTTTATGTTCAAACCTAAAACCAGAAAAGAACGCTCGGAAACCGTGTCGTTTTTGTTATCTGGTTTTAGCTCTGGCTTAGCGGGAGGGCTGTTTGGGATGGCGGGGCCGCCGATTGTTTATCACCTCTATCGGCAGCCTTTTACGCTCGATCTGGTACGAAGCACGCTGTTGATGGTGTTCGCTTGTACGTCGATGTCCCGTACCGTCAATGTCTACGCAGCAGGTGATATGGAATCGAGCATACTGTGGTTATCAGCTATTGCCGTTCCTTTGGTGGCGCTTGTAACTATGTTTGCTCGGCGCTTCCCACCGCCATTGTCGAATGACCAACTCAGAAAGTTAGTATTTATGGTGTTGATGTTGATTGGCGGGTATTTGATGGCAGTTTCTGCATGGTCGTTGTTTGGCTTTTCGTAAAACCGCTTTCGACAAAGGAGGCTAGCGGTTCGCTAGCCTAATCTTCCCTGTTTAAGAACGCTTTAGCATCTCAAAGATGCTCCTAGATAACCCAAACAAGCAGCTCTCTTGTATATCTAAAGTAATGTTACTGCGGTAGTACGGGCTCAAATCTACTCCCATTCCCACGCCATGAATCTCAATACCGTTTTTGGCCGACTCGCGCTCAATCACTTGTTTGAGATGGTTGTCCAAATAGAACTGATCGTTGGCAGTGCTGGTGGCGGTATCCATCGGGCAGCCGTCTGAGAATACAATCAACACCTTTCGCTGTGCGCTATGCTGTTGCAAGCGTTGGCTAGCGAACTGAACCGCTTCGCCATCAATCCCTTCTTTAAATATGTCGGCTTTGCGAAGGCTAGCAATGCCAAGGCGAGAGCGTCTCCAATGCGCATCAAAATCCTTAAACACGATATGTCGAACTTCGTTTAAACGACCTGGGTGCCTCGGCTGACCTTGTTTGAGCCACTGTCGGTAAACCTTGCCACCGTTCCAGTTGTTGGTGGTGAAGCCGATAATCTCAAACGGGACGTTGGCTAGCCCGACGGATTTGAGAATCGTATCCATCAGTAGACTCAGTTTGTGACTGTGTTTTTGCATTGAGCCCGAGCAGTCCATCAAAAACGTGATAGCACATTGATGAGATGTACCGATATCAGGTTGATAAAAGACAGTGCGATCCAATGGCGCTGTGATGAGCTTGGTGATGGTAGTGGCATTAACAATGCCTTCTTCTAAATGGTCCTGACGTCGATTCTTTTGTGGCGTGGCAACAAAGTTGGTGAGCATAGCGGCTAAGCGGCGGGTATTCACTTGTCTCGCCATAATGTCATCGGTGAGCTTTTGCCTCAGCTCGAGTAACAGGGCACGCCTGACGAGCTTATCTGCGGCGACCACTTGGTCAAATTCTGAATTAAAGACCTGATAATTGGCGCCCGACAATTCAAACACCTTGCTGTTACCTGTTATGTCGGTATCGACCTCTTCATCTTGAATGTCGCCATCAACGATAAGCGCAAGCTGCGCAAGGATCTTGATGTCTTCTTCAACGGTTGGCGTGGGCGAGTTATCGCTCTCTTGCTCTTGGTTGATGAGCTCTTGTGCAAGGGCTGCTAACTCATTGGCGCAGTGAGCAAACTGTTGTTGGTCGGTTCTATGTTGCTTTAAGCGCTTCAGGCTATGCCCAAAAGTAGGCACGATGCCAGCGCGAGTCGATTCAATGGTCTCAGCGATAGGTTCCGAAACAGGGACACCGGTTAAGCGGGTATGGATCACTTGCATTAGAGTAAACAGCAACATGCCTATTCGTGATTCGGTAAAGCCATTTTGATGATATTGGTCGCTCCAATACGCAAAGTTGAATTGGATACTGGTGGTCACGCCTTTTAGATAAGGTGGGACTTGAGATTCAATTCGGACCTGTTCGCAGAAGTCGTAAAGCAGACGTTCTATTTCGTTTTTCGGTCGCAATGAATAATGGAGGTCAGCGTCAGAAAGCAATAGTCGCAGTGCCGATGAATCGATCTTACCTTGCATCGAAAGCTTGCTGTTTTTCAGCTCATGACGAGACACAAAGGTGAGATCGTTGGTGTGAGCAGACTGGTAATAACAGGGGCTATTGCCTTTATAGAGTCGTTCTCCCCGATAGTTCAGATCGAGTTCACCACTGATTGCTCTGGCGACAGACACACCAATATCGAGGATCTTTTTCTGCTGAGAAGAAACATTGGCCATGGTTTACGACTCCGAGTGCGAATGGTTTTGAGTATGCGCTTTCAAGGCTTCACCAAAGCAACGGAAATAGTATTCGCTAACCAGTTCTTTCTCTTCGTCTTGGCAGCGATTTAAGAATGAAAGCCTAAATGCCGTCGCTACATCGTCGAATATTTGGATGTTTTCAGCCCAAGTGAGCACTGTTCGCGGAGACATCACAGTTGAAAGGTCGCCAGCCCGAAACCCGTTACGCGTCAATCCTGCGGTCGCGATCATTTTCTCTACTAACTGCTGGCCACTTTCATTATTCAGCTCTGGAAGTTTGGATAACACGATCTTGGTTTCATGTTGTGGGTCTAAATAGTTGAGCGTAGCGATGATGTTCCATCTATCTAACTGACTGTGGTTAAGCACTTGAGTACCCGAATACAAACCTGAAAAGTTACCCAAGCCAAGCGTGTTGCAGGTAGCAAACAGGCGGAAAGAAGGGTGAGGCGTGATCACTCGGTTTTGTTCTAAAGAGGTGTATTTGCCGTCTTGCTCTAATAGCTGCTGAATCACAAACATCACATCAGGGCGACCAGCGTCGTACTCATCTAATACCAGCGCGATGGGCTGCTGAATGCTTTGTGGAAGAATGCCTTCTTTAAACTCTGTCACCTGCATTCCATCTTTAATGACGATGCTGTCTTTACCAATGAAATCCAATCGACTTAAGTGTCCGTCTAGGTTGATCCTCAAACATGGCCAATTCAATCTCGCGGCAATTTGTTCAATGTGAGAAGACTTGCCCGTCCCGTGCGTACCTTGTATCAACGTGCGACGATTGGAAGTGAACCCCGCCAATATGGCCAGCGTCACTTCAGGATCAAAACAGTAGTTAGGATCGATTTTTGGCACATACTCTCCCGCATGTTCAAACGCCATCACCGTTAGGTTGCTGTCGATCCCAAAGCACTCTCTCATACTTACCTGTCGCGTTGGTATCAATTCCGACTCTTTCATCATTCTTCCCTCTATATAACCCATTACTTGTCGCAGCTATTGCGCTATGTCGTCGATTATTAACAGCTCAACCTAAGTTAACGGCACTTTTTGTACGAAAAACTACCAATAATGTGATCCAGTTTCATTAATTAGAATGAATTGTTCCAATTTAATATAAAAAGTTGACGCGTAAAAATTCTACTACTAAGGTGAAAATGAATTCGAAAAAGAGACAATTCATTCCGAAAAATGAAATTATGGTCAACTCAAGGAGAATGGAAGAATGAGCGAGCAAGAAAAACGTACGGTTGTTTCCGGCACAGTAACAATGACACCATCAGAAGCGTTCGTTGAAACTATGGTTGCTAATGATGTTACCGACATGTTCGGCATCATGGGGTCAGCATTTATGGACGCAATGGATATCTTTGCTCCTGCTGGCATTCGATTGGTCCCAGTAGTACACGAGCAAGGCGCTGCCCACATGGCAGATGGTTACTCTCGTGTATCGGGTCGCCACGGTGTAGTTATCGGGCAGAATGGCCCGGGTATCAGTAACTGTGTGACTGCGATTGCAGCGGCGTTCTGGGCACATAGCCCGGTCGTAATTGTGACGCCTGAGACAGGTACTAAAACAATGGGCTTAGGTGGTTTCCAAGAGTGTAACCAACTTCCAATGTTCCAAGAGTTTACTAAGTATCAAGGACACGTAACGCACCCAGACCGTATGGCGGAATACACAGGCCGATGTTTCGACCGCGCAATGAGCGAAATGGGGCCAACTCAACTGAATATTCCTCGTGATTACTTCTATGGTGAAACTCAAACCGAGATCCCTAAACCTGCGCGTTTAGACCGTGGTCCGGGTGGCGAGAAATCTCTGAATGAAGCGGCAGACCTGATTGCTGAAGCGAAATTCCCAGTCATCATCTCTGGTGGCGGCGTGGTTATGGCTGATGCCGTTCAAGAGTGTGCAGCGTTGGCAGAAAGACTGGGCGCACCCGTTGTGAACAGCTACCTGCACAATGACTCGTTCCCTGCTAGTCACCCATTATGGTGTGGTCCTTTAGGCTACCAAGGTTCGAAAGCAGCAATGAAGTTGATGGCTCAAGCGGATGTGGTTATCGCTTTGGGTACACGTCTTGGTCCATTTGGTACGTTGCCTCAACATGGTATGGACTACTGGCCGAAGAATGCGAAAATCATTCAGATTGATGCAGACAACAAGATGCTAGGTCTGGTTAAGAAGATTTCAGTTGGTATCTGTGGTGATGCGAAAGCAGCTGCGGTTGCTCTATCTGAAAGATTGGAAGGCCGTGCACTGTTGTGTGATGACAATAAAGGCGCTCGCCAAGATACAGTCGCAACAGAGAAAGCACTTTGGGAAAAAGAGCTTGATGAGTGGACACACGAACGTGACTCTTTCAGCTTGGATATGATTGAAGAAAACTCACACGAGACTCCGTTCTCTGGTGGTGAATACCTACATCCACGCCAAGTACTGCGTGAGCTAGAAAAAGCGATGCCAGAAGACGTAATGGTCTCAACCGATATCGGTAACATCAACTCGGTGGCAAACAGCTATTTACGCTTTGAAAAACCACGTAGCTTCTTTGCGGCAATGAGTTTTGGTAACTGTGGTTACGCGTTCCCAACTATTATTGGCGCGAAAGCAGCAGCACCTCATCGCCCAGCTATCTCTTATGCAGGCGACGGTGCGTGGGGCATGAGCCTGATGGAAACCATGACATGTGTTCGTCATAACATTCCAGTGACAGCCGTGGTATTCCACAACCGTCAATGGGGTGCAGAGAAGAAGAACCAAGTCGATTTCTACAACCGACGCTTTGTTGCCGGTGAGCTAGATAACCAAAGCTTTGCTGAAATCGCTCGAGCAATGGGTGCTGAAGGTATCACGGTTGATAAGCTAGAAGATGTAGGTCCAACTTTGCAAAAAGCCATCGACATGCAGATGAACGAAGGCAAAACAACCATCATTGAAATCATGTGTACTCAGGAATTGGGCGACCCGTTCCGCCGAGATGCGCTATCAACACCGGTTCGTTTCCTAGATAAATACAAAGATTACGTATAAGCCATAGGAAGTTTGTCCGGCCACGGTATTTTCGAGAGTGTTAACGAAAGTGCAATCGAGAATGTGGTCGGGCAATATTAACGGGTATTGGCAATGTACTTAAGTGAATACCGGCAACCCGTATTTCAATAATTCTTAGTCAAACGTTAGAACATGAATTAAATGACTGTTGTGCATATAAGTGGTTTTAGTTATATAACTTTTTCGTTCCTTATTAATCGACCCTTAGCTTATTGCTCCTTAGTTAATGGTTTTATAACTGCTAGTTATTGATGAGGATATATAGTCATTGATAAAGATATATACCTATTACCATTTTAAAAATCATTCGTACCGATACTGATTAACCAGAATAGTTAATTTTTGATTGCAATAAATTTAAATTAAGCGACCTATTACATGCATGCTGTGAACAATAAACGCTATATAAGCTCACTCGAAGAGCTGTATGAAATAATCGATTTACTTATCACGGGGTGTAGTGGAGAGCGTGGTTTAATTTATAACGTGTGTGATTATGAAAACCGTAATCTGATGCCAAGCTTAGGCCGGTCAAATCGTAAAAACATTCGCCGTGTCGAACAAGAGTTGCTTTCAACCGTGAGAGTTTACGGTGGGCATTCACTGAGTTCACACGAGATAAACGATTGGTTATTGATGTGCTTAGCCAAGAAGCAGGGGTTTCCAACCCGGTTACTTGAATGGACAGATAGCCTGATTAATGCGTTGTGGTCTGTGTGCCATAGCCAAAGTAAAGACTGCATCAATATTGTTAAAGCGATTAATTATCATAGGGTTAGTGTTTTTAACTCACCCTATGAACTTGAAAGAACTCAGATCTTTAAAGTAGCCGACTGCGATAAGCAGGAGCAACGAACGGATAAGTGGTATTCCATTCATCCATTTAAGGACGGCAGTAATGATGCCATTCAGCCTTTGTACGATGAGAAAGAATATTCAAACGGTCTAGTATCCGTTCATATTCTTCCGTCAGCAAAAGTAAACCTGATAAAGGAGTTAATATCCATGAATGTTTTAAATGAACCGACTGATTATATCGAAGAGAAGCTAACCGATATAAAAAATGAAGCCCATGTAGATAACAATCAAGTTATTAATAAAGGTGAGGGGAATATTGAATTACAAGTGAATACCCATAACCGTAAACTTGAGCAGTATGGCCGAAAGTACCATCAAGATTTTGACTTCGACTAAAGGATAATATCTATATCAATTTAAATTAGTTTTAGACTTAACGTAGTTGTTTTTCTGGTAAATAAAATTAGAACACTAATTAGTTTATAAAAAGATGAAATCTGTGAGCTTAGAGATTGTTTATAAAGCTACTCGAAGTTAGAGTGGCGAAGCTTGTTATCAAGTTGTTAAATTTCCACAAATCTAGTTTAAACACTCTAATAAAAAAGTGGCGCAAAGCCACTGAAATTTAAACCAATAACGAAAACATAAAGGATTCTGGAATATGAATATGCAAACCAATGCAGCGACATTCGTGCTGGAAAACCAAGTCGACACCGCCTTTTTACAGTCTTTCAGTGATGCGTGGAATAACCACGACATTGAAGCACTGATGTCGTTTATGACTGAAGACTGTGTCTTCCACACCGTGGCAGGTGAAGGCTTGCTTGGAAATACTATTGAAGGGTACGAAGCTGTTCGCAATAGCTTTGAATTGGTTTGGCAAAACTTTCCAGATGCAGCTTGGAGCGACCCTGTCCATTTTGTGTGTGGTGACCGCGCGGTGAGTGAATCGACGTTCTCTGCGACTAATCCTGATGGCAGCATCATCGAAGCTCGCATGGTCGACGTGTTTACCCTGAAAGATGGAAAAATCAGCGTAAAAAATGCCTTCCGTAAAACACGACCTCTTTTGACTCCCCACAATACTCCCAAGAGCTAGACACGAAACCACAACCCGTTCACGTGTTATGACTAGGAGAGTCGAATTATGAGTTTAGTAATGGAACAACCGGCAGCCGATGTGCCGCCAAAGGTGAAAAGCACCCAAGCAAAAGAAAGTACCCAAGCAAGAGATAAATACGATCCAAAATACGATCCACTTAAAGACAAGAGCCCAGGTCACGGTAAGGAATACGCACCAACGTACTGGGTAGATACGGCAGGCGCGCCACCTGAAGATGATGGTCCAATTACATCGGATATGGATGTTGATGTGGCGATAATCGGTTCAGGTTACACAGGCCTAAGTACCGCGATACACCTTGCTGAAATGTACGGCATTAAAGCGACTGTGATTGAAGCTAACCGTATGAGTTGGGGCTGCAGTACCCGAAATGGTGGTCAGGCTCAGTGTGCGTCAGGACGCTTAAAACGCTCTCAGTGGATTGAACGCTGGGGACTAGAAACCGCGCTGAAAATGCACCGCGAATGCGTAGATGGCATGAACACCTTTAAGTCTCTAATCAAAGACATTGATTGTGACCCGCAGCCGGGTGGTCACTTATACGTCGCTCACCGTCCAAAAGTGATGGCAACACTAGAGAAAGAAGCCAAGTTGCTGCGTGAGACGTTCGATTACGATGCGCAGATCTTAGATGCGGAAACCGTAAAGCGTGATTACGTTGGTGACCAAGAAGCGGCAGGCGCAATGCATGAGCCAGAAGGGATTGGTATTCATGCAGGGAAACTTGCGTTTGGCTATCTAAGAAAGGCGAGAGCACTCGGTGTAAAAGTGCATCCAGCAAGCCCTGTAATGGGGTGGGAAACACGCAACGGTGTGCACTACTTGAAAACGCCCGGCGGTGTTGTGAAGGCACGTTCTGTTGGGGTTTGTACCGGTGGATACACCAGCCAAGGTTTGCATTCAGAACTTAAGAATCGCTTGTTGCCGGTACTTTCTAATTCGATGGTGACACGTCCGCTAACTCAAGACGAAATCGCCGCGTGTAACTTCAAAACCAATCAGGTGATTACAGATACCCGAATCCTGCGTCATTACTACCGTCTGTTACCGGATAACCGAGTACAGATTGGGACACGCAGTGCCATCAGTGGCAAGAACGCACCTGAAAAGAAATACGAAGACATGTTGAGAGCGGATTTAACTCGAAAATTCCCGTCTCTCGATCAAATCAAAATCGACTATTCATGGTGGGGCTGGGTGGATGTTAGCCACGACATGATGCCGAGAATCTATCAGCCTAATCCTAAGCAATCCATCTTTTACGCGCTGGGTTATGGCGGTAATGGCGTGATGTATTCCGCTCAAGCAGGTAAGCGCCTCGCTCAGTGGATCGCAGGTGAAGGCCACAAGTTGGACTTGCCAATATTTGAATCAAAACTTCCGTTCCCCAACGTGAGGGAAGTGGTGGAATCAGAGATGTTTGCACCGTTTCGCAGAATGGGGCAGCGGTTCCTTTATCAGTGGTATTCGTTAAAGGATGAAAAGCTGTAATCGCGACTCGAACATTGTTTCCAAAATAGGGAAATAGAACTACGACCGGGAAAGTTGTACCAGGTCACCTTGTGAGCAAAGTACAGGCAGGAAGTCTGTACGATAGGAAAGGTTAAGACTATGAAATTTATTAAAAATAAAATTATTGCTGGTGTCACCATTGTAGCAACAGCGGTGCTATCTCATACCGCGGCAGCAGCGAATTTTAAAATGGCTATCGGCGATGCTGCTGGTGGTACGCAGTGGGAATTGGCGACATCGTTTTCTGAACTGATGGAGCAAAAAACAGACGGTAAAGTAAAAATCGATCTGTTCCCGAATGGTCAATTAGGCAATGAGCAAGACACCGTCAACGATGCGGCAATCGGCTTACTCGACTTCTCTGTACTGGCGATCAACAACGTAACCCCTTTCTCTCCAACTGTTGGTCTACTGACCATGCCTTACGTGATTCAAAGCGCAGAAGAAGCGGTTCTACTGACTCAAGGCCAAGTTGGCCAAGACCTCGTCGATAACACGATTCGTGATGCTGGTGTTCGCATCGTTGGTTGGGCTTATTCAGGCTTTAGGGTGTTGACTAACTCGAAAAAGCCAGTCGCTTCGCCAGAAGATCTTAAAGGGCTGGTGATTCGTGTTCCTCGTAATGAAATCATGATTGCGTCTTATCAAGCATGGGGTGTAAACCCAACACCAATGGCATGGTCTGAGACCTTTACCGGCCTGCAACAAGGCGTGGTTGATGGTCAAGATAACCCTTACATCACTGTGCATGCGATGAAGTTCAATGAAGTACAAAAGTACGTGACCAACATTCGCTACATCTTCTCGCTTGAGCCGCTAATCGTCAGTGAAACCGTCTTCCAACAACAGACTCCAGAGATGCAAAAGATCATTCTTGAAGCAGGTCAGGAAGCGACAGAGCACAGCTTTGCTTATCTAGAGAATACTGAAAACAAAATCCGTGAAGAACTACAAGCGAAAGGCATGGTCTTCACCGACCCAGCAGACAATGAACAAGAGTGGATCAACAAGGTGACTAAGTCAGTTTGGCCTAAGTTCTACTCAAGCATTGGGGGCAAAGACAAGCTAGACGACGTTCTTGAGTTACTAGGTAGAAAGTAACGATTAGATTCGCCCTATCTGCTGTTCTCCGCTACTTAATCACCTAGCGATAGAACAGTGAGATAGGGCATTTACATGGCTTTACTCGTTGATCTGTTCTGTACCTGATCTTTTTAGGACCGTGAGCGACTGGTTGTCATGTGGAAATCAACATTGGAGGTTATATGTCAGTCGCTAAAACAATAAAAAAGCACCTAAACAACATTGAGGAATATACCTGTTGTCTGCTGCTCGCAAGCTTTGTCCTATTGCTGTTCACACAAATCATTACTCGTCAGTTCTTTGATTACTCCATACCTTGGGGTGATGAAGTGGCCACTTACATGTTCGTTTGGTTTGCTTATCTAGGCGCCGTTGTGGCAGCCAAAATGTCGGCTCATAACCGAGTGAGCTTTCACTTCAAATTCTTTCCGCCAATCGTGCAAACCGTTAGCGAAACCATCGCTGACTTCTTATGGCTCTGCTTCAACGGTTACTTTGTTTACCTCAGTTACGACTTCGTGTTTAACAAAATGAACCTGTTTTGGAAATCTCAAACCACAGGCATCCCGATGAAGTATTTCTACATGATTTTACCTATCGCGTTTTCCCTAATGATGATTCGAATTATCTGGAACAACTACGAGCGTTTATTCAAAGGCGCAACCAACGAAGATCCAGAAGTCAAAGAGCTGCGAAAAATGACGGCACAAAAGTCAGCGCAGTAGTCATCACAGAGAATAGTCGTAATAGAGAGATGTAATAATGGAATCCTATTTAACTCTAATTTTATTTGGTGGCTTCTTAACCCTGTTAATTCTGGGTGCACCAATCACAGTATCACTGGCCGGCGCTTCAATGGCGGCCTATATGTTGCTCGACAAAAATCCCATCGCTTTAGTACAAATTGCGTTTACTTCGGTGGGTAACTTCCCATTAATGGCGCTGCCAGCCTTTGTTCTTGCAGGCGCATTAATGGAGGCGGCGGGGATCTCCAAACGTTTGGTGGATATCGCCGAAAGCTTAGCTGGGCCCGTAACAGGCGGCCTTGGCGCGGCAACGGTTATGGCGTGTCTTTTCTTTGGCGCTATCTCGGGTTCAGGCCCTGCAACAACCGCAGCGGTGGGCATGCTAATGGTGCCCGCTATGGTTAAGCGTGACTACGATAAGAGCTACGCGTCAGCAGTAACGGCTGCATCAGGTGGCTTGGGTATCATCATTCCGCCGTCCATTCCTTTGGTTATTTTCGGCATTTCTGCGATGGGATTAATGGCACCGCCAGAAGCCATTGCTCAGCATGGGCAGTTTGCTTCTTTGTCTATTCCAAAGCTGTTTGTTGCTGGGGTTGTGCCGGGTTTCATTATGGCGTCGACGCTAGTGGTCACTAACTATTTCATTGCTAAGCGTGAAGGCTATAAAGGGCTTACCGAAACATGGTCGTTTGGTGATGTAAGGCATTACTTGCGTCGCGGTTTATGGTCGATATTAGCGCCATTCCTGATTCTTGGTGGTATCTACAGCGGTATGTTCACACCAACAGAGTCTGCGGTTGTGGCGATTTTTTATTCGCTATTCGTGGGTGTGTTTATTCACCGAGAGTTGTCGTTCAAAAGCGTGATGAAATCTTTGTCGACCACCACATGGATCACCGGACGCGTATTGTTAATCCTCTTTGCTGCCACTGTGTTCGGACGCCTGTTGATAGAACAAAAAATCCCAGTTGTTGTGGCGGAATCGCTACTTAGTTTTACCGACAACATGTACATGGTGTGGGCACTAACGATTACCTTGCTGCTGTTCATCGGCATGTTCATGGAAACCTTGGCGGCGATCATGATCATTGTGCCAGTGCTGCTGCCAATCATGTACATGCTGGGCGCCGATCCTACCCATGTTGGTATCGTGGTGGTGTGTACGCTCTCGATAGGTTTTGCGACACCACCGCTCGGTGAAAACATCTTTGTTGCCTCGGGGATCGGTGGCTCTACGGTCGAGCAGATCACCGCGAAGATCCATCCCTTTGTACTTGCATCTGTCGTAGGCGTTTTCGTTATCGCTTTCTTCCCACAAATCACGCTTTGGCTACCGTCCTTAGTCGGCTATTAGGAGACACAACGATGAATCTATCCAGAATAATCCTTATTGGCTGCGCCTTGTTTGCTGTGGTTAGCGGCATTGGATTGCGTGCCGAGCATTCAGAAGTCGAGAAAGAGATTAAGCCAGTCAATGTGCTCGATATCTCTGAGCCACATGTGGTCAGTGACGCTGAAAGGAGAGCCAAAACCTTGTTGGCGAAAGCGGTGGTGCACGTTCAAAAAGAAGGTGACGACAGCGTGAAAGACTTCATGAGTGATGCCGAATATATAGACGGTGAGCTCTATGTGTTTGCTTTGGGCGTCGATGGCCAATTCCTGGCTAGCGGCGGCTCTTCTATGGTGCTGGTGGGCGACAGTGTGTTGGATACCCAAGACGTTTACGGCAATCCTTTTTTCCGAGAAATGATCACCAAAGCGGTACACAACGGTTTTGGTGAAGTGAAGTATCACTGGACTAACCCGACCGATCGCATGGGTGAGCCGAAAACCACCTTCTTCGAGCGTGTCGGCGATGTAATCGTGGCGGTGGGGTATTACCCAGAACGTTCCAGTGCTGCAGAAGCTAAGCGATTATTGGCGAGAGCCATGACCGCAATAGTAGAGTCTGAGCAAGACAGCATTACTGAATTTAATGATACCAAAGGCAGTTTTGTAGAAGGGGACTTGTATGTGTTTGTGATGGATATGAGCTCTGGAAAACTGCTCGCGCATGGCGTCTCTCCTGAGCTTGTTGGGCGTTCACACAACGAAATTCTAAGTCCTGACGATAAGCCAATTCTCACTGAGATGTTAAATCTAGCCAAAGAAAATGGTCGTGGCGTTTACACCTATCGATGGTTAAATCCGCTGTCGAGCAAAGTGGAAACTAAGCACACTTACTATCGAGTTATCGACAATAAGTTGGTTGGGGTGGGTTATTACACAAATTCAAACAACACGTAAACGCGTTTCTACGGAACCCTCAACCCAGTTAAATAAAGGGCTGGGGGCTCGAAATGCCGGTTTGTGTAAAAAAGCAATTTAGTAAAATTCACACTGTGTAATTTTTGTTGTGAAATTGTTTCAAAAATAACAGTAGTATGAAAAACATGGAAACCACACAGTAAAGAACAATTTTGAAAAGGGTCTATTGGGATGTTTGACCTAAATGAAATTTAAAGCCGTACGAGGGATAGACTATGAATATGCTGACACTAGACAAAACAGAACTTCACAGAAACCATTCAACATTTATTGCTGAAGCTGTCTTTGCCGTCGAAATGGTGAAAGCAGACAAGCAACTTGAAAAACAAAAAATGGCGAAACAGTTGCTTGATACTCTATTTCCTCTAGAGACGGGTTCACATGAAGATGTAGTGAGCTACGAGATCGATTACCGACACGTTCAGGTTTACTTCAAGAATGGTGAACATACTGGACTGAAACGCGCTAAACACTTTGTGGCTTACACAGGTGATAAATCTAAGCCTTCAGCAATCCTATTCCGTGATGAAAGCGGTACGCACGTTGAAGTGACAATCGGCGCTCGTAAAGGCACAGGCCGTCTGGAGTTGGTTGATATTCAAGATATCCAATTAGAGACATGCACCACGTTTGGTCAAACTGAGGCGAGCCGTTCTTCTGGCATCCGTCACTGGGTGAGCTTAGTAAAAGGCGATGAAAGTGGCCGCCCGAATGCATCAAGTGAAGACAAAGAGTTCACGGCGAAAAATGGTGAAGACTATAACCTAGGTTTTTGCTTCGCAATCTAACGAACTGTCTTTGAAATGTGCAGTGCTGATCTGTGAGACACAGCACTGACATTTGAGCACTGATTTCTCTTTTACCTTTGGTAACTTTCCCCGCCCCTATAGCGGGGCTTTTTTATTAGAGCTATAAGTAAATTGGGTGATTATTAAAATTATCTGAAAAAAGTTTGGATGTAATTTTACGGTGCGTCATTTCAATTTAAATTGTTGTATTTGAAGGTTTTTATTCTTTTATTTTATTCTGTTTTTATTGGGTTAACTATCACTATCAACGGCGGTTTGGGTGACTATTGAGCTAAAACTCAGTCAAAATGCTTTGAGCTGTGCTATAATGTGCGCCTTGGGATTGAGCCAGTAAGTCCATTTATCACTAACTATTGTGATTTTTATTGCCTTTTATTTAGGCGGTTCGGCGAGCCAATCAAGTAGTAATTGGATACGGAGAGCGTCCTTATATTCGTTGATTCGGATATGTGAACATCATAATTTATGAGTTTTAAATCAAAAAAATACAGTATTGATTCTACTGACTATCAAGTTGGTCAAGATAACGTCAGTAAATGGGGCATGGATGTCCATAACACAGTCTTCGTAGCCTCAGTAGGCTTATCTCTTCTCTTCATCATCACTCTTCTTGCTCTTCCTCCTGCAGATGCCAAAGCTGCGATTGATTCTATTAAGGGTGCTGTTTTATCAAAGTTTGACTTCCTCTTTATGTGGGGAGCCAACATCATGTTAGTTTTTGCCGTTATTCTTGCATTCTCACCTTTGGGTAAAGTTCGCTTAGGTGGCGAAGACGCGACAGCGGACTATTCAATGTCATCTTGGATTGCGATGTTATTCGCAGCAGGTATGGGTATTGGACTTATTTTCTGGGGTGTTGCAGAGCCAACCGCGTTCTTTACGAACTGGTTCGGAACGCCACTCGATGCAGAACCGTTCACAGCAGCTGGCCGTGAACTAGCACTCGGTGCGACCGTATTCCACTGGGGCTTCCATGCTTGGGCTATCTATGGCATGACGGCACTTTGCCTTGCGTATTTTGTTTACAACAAAGGCTTACCGCTATCAATGCGTTCTGTGTTCTACCCAATTTTGGGTGAGCGAGTATGGGGCAAAACGGGTGATGTGATCGATGTACTAACGGTACTGGTTACTCTGTTTGGTCTTGCGACTTCACTAGGCTTAGGTGGTACACAAGCAGCAAGTGGTATCAGCCACGTGTTTGGCTTGGATAACAACATCTTCCTTCAGCAATCTATCATCGTTCTGATCATGGGCTTAGCGATCATCTCTGTACTACGTGGTATGGACGGTGGTGTTAAATTCCTAAGTAACCTGAACATGGTTATTGCGTTCGTATTCCTTGGTCTGATCGCTGTTCTGAACTTCACAACTGTGCTTGATTCTGTCGCGACTGCTGTGACGGGGTATGCGAAAAACATCATTGCATTGAGCCAAAGCTCTGGCCGTGAAGACACAACATGGTTGCATGGCTGGACTGTATTCTACTGGGCATGGTGGGTTGCGTATGCACCATTCTTCGGTATGTTCGTAGCGCGTATTTCTAAGGGCCGTACGGTTCGTGAATTCTTACTTTGCGTATTGATTATCCCAACACTGGTAACGTCTGCTTGGATGTCTATCTTTGGTGGCGTGGCTATCGAGCAAGTGATCAGTCATGTGGGGCAACTTGGCCTCGACCAAGGCATCACAGACGTGTCTCTAAGCTTGTTCTACATGCTAGATGCTTACCCGTTTGGTAGCATTCTATCGGTTATCGCTGTAGCACTGATCATCGTATTCTTCGTGACTACACTAGACTCAGGTTCTATCGTTATCGATGGCATGACGGCGGGCGGTAAGCTTGAAGTTCCTGTTAAACAGAAAGTGGTTTGGGCGGTTATCTCAGGTGCTATCGCAATGGTGATGTTGTGGATTGGTGGTACTCAATCTATCCAAGCACTGCAATCGATCACGATCATTGCTGCACTGCCGTTTACGATCATTCTTCTGATTGGTTGTTTCAGCTTGTTGAAAGGTCTACTGACTGAAGTAGACAAAGGACAAGCAAGCGTTAGCGAAACAGCGAAATAAAGTCAATAGCTAATTAACGACTTATTCCAGAGGAAGCGTTATTTCAAAGCTCTCTTGTACTGCAAGGGAGCTTTTTTATGCCTGAGAAGAAATGACAGGTAAGAGAAAGAGACAAAAAAGAGCCACAAGCGAATCGTCACTTGTGGCTCTTATTTAGTTTTAGGGCTTAGCTCTAGGGTACTAGCTACTAGCTACTAGCTACTAGCTTACGCGTTTAGTTCGTGTTGAATTACGTAATCCAAAGCACCGACTACCGCAGCAACTTGAGCATCGTTACACTCTTCGTCTGTCACTTTGTCGCTGTCCGGGTAAACCTCTGTGGTTGTACCGTACTTACAATCAGTCACACCGCCACATAACCCAAGCTTCTTCATTGGGTAGTTAATCACACCATGTTGGGTAACTTCAGAGCCAATGATCTTGCCGTCTGCATCTGCTGGCGCAATGTGCGTTACTTTTTCAACTGAAGCAATTACCGCCGCTTGGAATTCCGGCTGTGGATTTTCTGTATCGCCAACCGTGTAGAAACCGTCTGGGATCATACCTTCGATGTACTCAATGCCATCACGCGCTGCGAGTGCTGGTCGGAATTCTGTTTCGTCAGAATCCGTCGTTTCATGTAGGTCAACGTGAACTAAGACTTCTGGTAAAGAAGCGACTAATGCACGTAGGTTTGCTGATTCTTCTGCTGGCGTACCGTCGTAGAAAGAGCGGTTTGGATCGACAGCATTTGGGTTCCAACGGTTGATGACTTCGTAACCCCAAGGACTCACACAAGGTGCAACAACAATGTTGAAGTGCGCTGAGTATTGTTCTGCTTGAGTTGCGGCGAATTTGATCGCGCCATGCACACCACTGGTTTCGTAACCGTGAACACCACCTGTTACAAGGATCGTCGGTTTTGATGCATCCCAGTTTTTGCTTTTGATTGCAAAAAGCGGGAAACGAGCTTCATCGTAGCTCAGTGCGCCGTATTGCTCGATGTCAAAGCGGTCTGCCAATGCTTGGATTTTTGGCACGACTTCTTGCTGGTATTCACGCTTAACGGTTCTTTGAGCTAACCATGCTTGACGTTCTGCTTGTTGCCATTTTTGTCCTGGCTCACCAATTGGGTAGGAGTATTCACTTTTCATCTATACTTCTTCTTTTATGTTCGCGAAAGATGAAGACAGACTAGTCCTGTCTAGCAGAGACGGCAATAGAAAACACAACTTGTGACTCTATTTTTTACAGACTCATAACTTTGATGAGTGGATTGATGGTGTTACATTTTATCAATTGTTTAATCCCTTAAAAGAGACCATAAAATGGCTGGAGCAAGTTTATTAACGCTACTGGATGACATTGCGACCGTGTTGGATGATGTCGCACTGATGTCTAAGGTCGCAGCGAAAAAAACCGCTGGTGTGTTGGGGGATGATTTAGCGCTTAACGCTCAGCAGGTATCTGGTGTTTCTGCTGAACGAGAAATCCCAGTGGTGTGGGCGGTTGCCAAAGGTTCATTTAAAAACAAGCTGATTTTGGTGCCCGCGGCATTATTGATCGGTGCCTTTATTCCTTGGCTGATCATGCCTTTGCTTTTGATTGGTGGCTTGTTTCTTTGTTTTGAAGGTGCCGAGAAAGTCTTAGAGAAGCTCTTTCCTCATGCTCATCAAGAGGCTGAAAAGGGAGAGGACACAAGTACTGGTGAATCCATAGAGGAATATGAGAAGATAAAGGTCGCAGGCGCGATTCGTACCGATTTCATATTATCCGCGGAAATCATCGTGATAGCACTGGGCACCGTGACAGGTACAAGTATCCTTACTCAGATTCTTGTCGTGAGTTTGATTGCGGTTGTGATGACGATTGGTGTTTATGGTTTAGTAGCAGGGATCGTTAAGTTGGACGATTTAGGTTTCTATCTGCAACGAACATCGAACGGTAGTGCCATTAAAACTCAATTGGGTAACGGGCTAGTCGCGTTTGCGCCCAAGTTAATGAAGACGCTTGCTGTGGTCGGCACTGTTGCGATGTTCTTGGTTGGTGGCGGTATTGTGGTGCACAACGTTCCTGCGATTCATCACTTAATTGAGCCGATTATTATGGACTTTCGTGGACATACGATTGCGACTGCGGTTGTTCCCACTTTGTTGAATGGCGTGATTGGTGTAGTGGCAGGGTTACTTGTTGTCGCGGTTTGGAGTGCGATAGAGAAGGTTCGCGGCAAGTAGGGCTTAAACAACGTCTTATGTAACGCGTCACTTTCATACAGAATAAAAAAGGGTCACCCATAATTGGGTGACCCTTTTTAGTTGAAGTGAAGTATTTACGAAGTATCTACAACGTATTTACTTTGCCTTCCGAGTGCTTATTTTACTGACCAAGCAATCGTCTCGCCGCCACGGATTGGTACAACGATGTCTGAACCGAAAGGCATGGTTTCAGCAACGTTCCACTCTTCTTTAACAAGAGTGATGGTGTCCGTGTTACGTGGAATACCGTAGAAGTCAGGGCCGTTGTGGCTTGCAAACGCTTCTAGGTTCTCAATCTTACCTTCTAAGTCGAACACTTCTGCGTACAGTTCAACGGCAGCGTGCGCTGTGTAAGAACCCGCACAACCGCATGCTGACTCTTTTGCACCTTTTGCATGTGGTGCTGAGTCTGTACCCAAGAAGAACTTCTTGCTGCCGCTGGTTGCAGCTTCGATAAGCGCTAATTGGTGCGTGTTGCGCTTTAGGATAGGAAGGCAGTAGAAGTGTGGCTTAATGCCGCCAACCAACATGTGGTTGCGGTTGTAAAGCAGGTGGTGAGCGGTGATGGTTGCCGCTACGTTGTCATTCGCGTTCTTAACGAAGTTTGCAGCGTCAGCGGTTGTGATGTGCTCAAGAACAATCTTTAGGTTAGGGAAGTCGTTCACAATCGGCGCGAGCACTGTGTCTAGGAACTGCTTCTCACGGTCGAAGATATCAACATCGTGAGTGGTAACTTCACCATGAACCAATAGCAACATATCTACTTCTTGCATTGCTTCTAACACGTGGTAAATCTTTTGTGCTGACGTCACGCCTGAATCAGAGTTAGTCGTCGCGCCCGCTGGGTAAAGCTTTGCTGCCACTACTGCACCAGACTCTTTCGCTTTGCGAATTTCTTCAGGTGTGGTGTTGTCTGTCAGGTAAAGTGCCATTAGAGGCTGGAATTGCTCGCTTGGCTGCTCTGCCATGATGCGTTCACGGTAAGCTAAAGCCATTTCGGTATCGGTTACCGGTGGGATGGTGTTTGGCATGATTAACGCTCGACCATTGTAGCGGCTGATATCGCGCACTGTATCTTTTAATACTTCGCCATCGCGTAGATGAACGTGCCAGTCGTCAGGACGAGTAATCGTAAGTTGTGTCATTGAAGGCTCCCACCATTTGAAGTGTTATGTAGTTGGAGCCTAAACTCGGCGAAATCTGTGAAAGCAATCGCTTACGTTTAGGCGACAGGATGATAGTGGAAAAGCACTTTCATTTCATCCTATTTTTAACTCTTCAGGGCTAGGAGCTTGTTTTTATGGCGTTTTAATTCGGTATTTATTTTTGGATACGGGTTAGCGAGTCGCCACCCAGAGTCCGTGGATCATTCCTGGTACCCAGAAGAAGAAGGTCAGGACGATGTTAATCAGCAAATCCTTACCTGCGCCACGAGCGAAGAACACACCAACAGGCGGAAGCAGTACACATAAAATGATAATGACGAGTTTGTTCATGATAAATCCTTTTTATCCAATGAAAGTTCAATGCGATAACCGTGTTCACATTATAGAACGTATGGAGAGTGTTAATGCATTGCTGTCTTAATGTATACAAGGCAGTGATTTAAACATCTCAAGATATTAGCTTAGTATCAAGTGTTTAATTCCTGCCAGTTTATCTATTTATAACCATTTGTTAGCATTGGGACAAACAACAAAACATTGGAATCGTTATGTCGCAGTCACCTATAGATCGAAAGGCTTCAGAGCAAGCTCCTTCCTTATCTCAAATCAACGTGTTTCCGGTTAAATCAGTAGGCGGGATCGCACTCTCTTCTGCTTGGGTCGAAAAACAGGGCCTTACCTTCGACAGACGTTTTATGTTGGCGTTGGCTGACGGCTCAATGGTGACGGCGCGTAAGTACCCTAAAATGGTCAAGGTGTCTTCAAGCTTGCAGCCAGACGGTTTGATCTTTACTTACGAAGGCAAAGAGCCGCTGCGCCTGAAATATGCAAACTTCAAGATGCAAGAAGCGCCTGCAACAGTGTGGAAAGATAGCTTCACTGCGTATACCACCAACGACGAGGCGGATGATTGGTTTAGCGATGTGCTTGGTGTTCGCGTAGAACTGCTATTCTGTGGTGAGCAATCCAATCGTGTTCGAGAAAAGCTTGGTCAGAATGTCAGTTTCGCTGATGGCTATCCAATGTTGGTGATCAGCCAAGCCTCTCTAGATGAGCTCAACCGCCGCAGCCCTGAAGTTCATTCAATGGATCAGTTCCGTACTAACTTTGTTGTTTCAAATACAGAAGCCTTTGCTGAAGATGGTTGGAAGCGTATCCGAATTGGTGAGGTTGAATTCGAAGCAGTGAAGCCTTGCGAGCGCTGTATCCTAACAACAGTCGATGTTGAGAGTGGAGAATTCAGAGCAACAAAAGAACCACTCAATACCTTCTCTACATTCAGAGCTAACGAGCGTGGTGGTGTTTTCTTTGGTCAGAACCTTGTGGCAAAAAATGAAGGTCTGGTGAAAGCGGGTGATGTGGTTGAGGTACTTGAAACCAAAGAGAAAGAGCACTATGAAGACACTTGGGTAGAATCACTGCACTTAACTTGCGTCGAGCGTGAAGAGATCGCTCGCGACTTCACAACGTTTTGGCTAGAGCCAGCGAAAGAGAACCATTCATTACCAAGCTATCAGCCAGGGCAACATCTACCGATTGAGATGGTGATTGATGGTGAAAAAGTGTCTCGTCGTTACACGTTATCTTCGAGCCCATCACGCGCAGGTCGTTTGGCGATTTCTGTAAAGCGAGTGGATGATGGTCAAATCTCCAACTGGCTCAATGATCACTTCCAAGTCGGTGACACGCTTGTTGCTCAAAATCCAGATGGCGCTTTCTATTTAGAACAAAACCCTAAGCACCCACTGCTGCTTTTGTCTGCGGGTAGCGGTATTACGCCAATGTTGTCGATGCTTCGTTATTTGGCCGACCATGGTCAGATTGATGATGTGGTTTTCTATCACCAATGCAGCAGCGAAGAAGATATCCCTTATCAAGCAGAGATCGATCAAATTGCCAATGAACATCCGGGCTTACAGGTGATTTACTCACTAAGCCAACCAACGAAAGAGTGGGATGGTTTATCAGGCCGTTTGAGCGTGTCTCATGTCGCTAAAATTAAAGAGCTACATAAGCGTCAAGCATTCGTATGTGGTCCTGACGGCTTTATGGATAATGCCAAGAAACTGCTGATTCAAATGGGGCTTAATCCTCAGCATTATCATCAAGAAGCGTTTGGTGTTGCTCAGTCTACTGAAGAGGCGGTGAAGCAACTGCAGTTAAGTGTTAATGGCTACTTGTTCGAAGGTAATAACCAATCAACCCTGCTAGAGCAAGCTGAATCGGCGGGTGTGTCTATCGCTTCAAGTTGCCGTGCTGGTTTCTGTGGCGCTTGTAAAGTGACCCTTGAGTCAGGGCAAGTTCACCAACCGGATGTGCCTGCATTGCAAGAACATGAACGCAATATGGGTCAGATACTGGCGTGTTGCAGTGTGCCTCAAACCGATATCGAAGTTGTTGATTAACGACGCGTTCGGTCAAAAGGAAAAGCACTAAATAGAAAAGGCCGGAAGTTCGTGAATGAGCTTCCGGCCTTTTTGATTCTGAGACTAATTCAAAAACGAATTAATCGTAGATCGTTGGGATTGGTTGACGCTTGTGCTGTGTTGCTTTGTAGATGCTCACTAAGCGATCGGATACGTCTTGAGAAACGGCTTTGCCTTCAAGGAAATCATCGATCTGATCGTAAGAAAGGTTCAATGCTGCTTCATCGGCTTTCTGTGGGTCAAGCTCTTCTAGATCTGCAGTTGGTACTTTCTTAACCAGTAGCTCTGGAGCGCCCAGTGTTGCTGCTAGTTCACGAACTTGACGCTTGTTCAGGCCGAACAAAGGTGCTAAATCACATGCGCCGTCACCGTGCTTGGTGTAGAAGCCAGTAATGTTTTCCGCTGAGTGGTCTGTACCGATTACAAGGCCGCCAACGTAACCTGCAATTTCGTATTGTGCGATCATGCGAGCGCGAGCTTTCACATTGCCTTTCACAAAGTCGATTTTTGCTGAATCTGTTGGTAGCAATCCTGTGCCTTCTAAAGCAACGTGAGATGCAGCGTGAAGCCCATCAACACCCGCTTTAATATTTACAGAAACAGATTGAGAAGGCTGAATGAAAGACAGCGCAAGTTGCGCTTCGTCTTCATCTTTTTGTTCACCGTAAGGCAGGCGAACCGCGATGAATTGGTAGTCGTCGCTACCAGCGCTTTCATTTAGGCTATCAACGGCCATTTGTGCTAAACGGCCACAAGTTGTCGAATCCACACCGCCACTGATACCAAGGATCAGAGACTTGCAGCCTGACTGCTGAAGTTTCGTTTTGATAAAGTCCACACGACGAGTCACTTCGAAGTGAGGGTCAATTGAAGGTAGTACGCGCATTTCGTCACGAATTAACTGTTCCATTCGTATTCCTTTCCTGCAAGCAAATTAAAAATCTAGTGTTATCATACCTAAATCATCCGATTTAAAAACCTCTTTGCACAAGCTTAGAAAGAGAAGGCAGTAATTAATAATGGAAAAAATAGCCATTTTCGGTAGTGCGTTTAATCCGCCGAGCTTAGGGCACAAAAGTGTGATTGATTCGTTGGCTCACTTTGACAAAATTCTACTTGTTCCAAGTATTGCCCATGCTTGGGGAAAAGAGATGCTAGACTTTGATACGAGATGTCAGTTAGTTAACGCATTTATTAGCGATCTTTCACTGGATCAAGTGGAGCTTTCTTTGGTCGAAAAGAGCCTATTTACCCCAGGTGAAAGCGTCACGACTTATGCGGTGCTCAGTGAACTTCAAAAGTTACATCGTGACGCTGAACTGACATTTGTTATTGGCCCAGATAACTTCTTTAAGTTCTCATCTTTCTATAAATCAGATGAGATTACCGAGCGATGGTCTGTAATGGCTTGCCCTGAAAAAGTAAAAATTCGCAGCACAGACATACGTAATGCACTGATAAGTGGAAGCGATGTTGCAAAACTGAGTACAAAGTCAGTTACAAAGATGTTGCAAGATAGTGGACTGTATCAGATAATGTAAGTTCACTAATCAAGAGGTCAGAGGACTATGCTAAAGAGCGCGATACCAGCGACGTTGATCATGGCAGCATGCAGTATGCCTGCGTATGCTGAGTGTGATTTTTTTAGCCTAGATTCAATCATGCTGACTTCTGATGAAGATGACAACTGTCTAGATTTCTCGACCAGCATCGAGTCTTTTGGCCAACGTATGATGGAAATCAGCGGGCTGAGCGATGATGAACCTGAAAGCACTCCGGACTATTGGTCTGATTGGGTACTTCAAAGTAAAGACTCGCCATTGCTGACACAAAGCATTGAGTCAAATTATGTTGGCTTGGGTATGTGGTTTCCAGAAGACCTTGAAGACGAGCAGTATGATATGTCGACTGAAGAGTGGTTGATGAATCATGGTCTTCAACTCAGCATCGGTTTTGGCGAGAAAGTAGAAGGGCAGCCGCGTATGCGCTTTGATTATCGTTGGCACGACTCACGTGACGCCGACCTAATGATGCAGGTTGAGTTGCCATTCTAGACCAGTAGTGACATAGATAGATTGCTATCTACGTCTAAATAGTAAGAATTAAAAAAGCCGCAAAAACTCAGTTTTTGCGGCTTTTTAGTATCTGGCTTGCTAGTTTAAATACCAGCACTCACTTTCCGCCAAGCTATAAATCTTCACCAAAAACAAGCATACACAGTTGCTCGAACTCTTCTTCTTTACCTGAGAACAGATCATCAATCACAAGTGAACGTTTCTGGCCTGACTGCATGCGCTTCTTCGCTTCTCGCATCACCATCACCAGAGTGTGCTCTTGTGGCAGGTTTGAATCATCAATGTTCCATTGATTGAATCGCTGAGAAAGAGCACTTTCGCAAAGCAGGGGTTTAAACGACAACACTTCTTGCTTCAATACAGAAAGCATATCTTTAAACGCTTGTTCCGTATTATTGGCATTGGAAGCACGAGCTTTGGTTTGCTCTAGTTTTTCTAGTAGCGCCGAAGAGAGGTTAGTTTGCGTGATGTAACCCGCTTGTCTTGGGAATGAATCCGTCAAACGAACAGAAAAGTCGACGCGATTAACCTGAGTGTTTGGAAAGTAGGTCAGTGACGTTAGGCAGTCGTGTGGAATCCAGACGCTTTGTCCTGGTTCAACGGCATACTCTTGTTTGCCTAACTTAATCAAAACCAAGCCATTTTGAACCGATACAAGGCTATGTTTAAGTACTTTCTTGCGTGGTGTGATCACCAAGTGTGAAAAGTAAGCCGATGTATATTCAATAGCGAAGTTCATAGATAGTACCTTAATTTTGGGGCGTCAAGATTACCGTTAATCTTAAAGAATGCCAACAATAACAGGGGATTTTCAATGTTTCTGGTCTGACCTTGTCAAAAGTATGGGCTCTGTAGCTGCGAGAAGTCAAAACAACGCGTAGAATGAGCCAGCTTTTTATTATATGAATTAAAAAATGACCTCTCCAACCGATCCATATGTTGATATTCGTCCTTACGGCGATGATGAAATTCCAGCGGCACTAAACCGTCTTATTAATGATGAAGAATTTATCAGTGCAATCTTGCACTACCGTTTTTCAAACCATGCGTCTTGGTTCAAAGCATTAATGAGCCCGATTTTGCGTGTGTACTTAAAAATGAAGTGGAGCAAGCTGACTAGCGTTGAATCCATTCAGATTGAAGTGAAAAAGTACTTACGTGACACGTTAGCGAAAACCACAAACGGCGTGACTTACACAGGTGTAGAGTCACTGGATGCGAATCAAGCTTACCTGTTTGTATCAAACCATCGTGACATTGCTATGGATCCGGCGTTAGTAAATTACGCTCTGCATCAAAATAACCATCAGACTTGTCGCATCGCGATTGGCGACAACCTGTTGAAGAAGCCATGTGCGACTGAATTGATGCGTCTGAACAAAAGTTTCATCGTTAAGCGCTCTTTGAAAGGGCCGCGTGAAATGATGAAAGCGCTAGGTCAACTGTCTTCTTACATTAAGCACTCTCTAGAGACAGGTAACTCTATCTGGATCGCTCAAAAAGAAGGCCGTGCTAAAGACGGTAACGATTTTACAGAGCCAGCTATCTTGAAGATGTTCCATGTTGAAGGACGTAAGCAAAAAATTGCTTTTCCTGAATACGTGAAGTCATTAAAGATTGTTCCTGTGGCTATTTCTTACGAGAACGACCCATGTGACACAGCTAAAGCGATAGAGCTTTTCGAAAAAGACGTAAACGGCAGTTACGAAAAGGGTGAGTTTGAAGATATCGAAAGTATCATTCAAGGCATCATCGGTAATAAAGGACGCGTTCACGTCGGCTTCGGTCAGGTTATCGACCAAGATTTTGATACGCCTGAAGCTCTTGCTGAAGAGATCGATCGTCAGATCCACGATAACTACAAGCTGTTCCCAGTTAACTTGCTAGCAGCGGAAAGAGAAGACGAGTCGATTACAGCTGCGGTTAAGCAAGAGTTTGAAGAGAAGTTATCGACTTTGCCACAAGGCGCTCGTCAATACTTGATCGATAGCTATGCGAACCCAGTGAAGAATATCGGCTAACGAGTGTTAGCAAACGAGTTCATTGATGGAACTGAAAAAGGAGCCTTAGGCTCCTTTTTTGTTGCTGACCATCTGCTTTTAAGACCTAAAGTTTGGGTTGAACTATCGAGCGACGGCGCCACCGAGTTCTAGGTTGGTTGGCCATGTGGTTACAGTGTTGCCGCCTAGATAGATGTTGCCTTTGACTGTCATGGTATCGGGAAACGTTGTGATCCCAGAACCACCTATATATAAGTCACCATCAATGATTATCCCGTTTGGTAGTTCTGTTAAAGGCGTACGAATCACGCTCAGATCGCCTTTCACTCTAAAGCCATTAGGTAGCCTCTGAAGTGGAGTATCAGTGAGGTTGATAAAACCACCCACTCTTACGCCTCTTGGCCAGCTGGTGATTTGGCTGCCAATCAAGTCGACGTAACCTTTTATCTTAACCCCGCTCGGGACTCGAGCGAGTTGGCTGTTAGAGCCTTTTAGGCTGCCGTTCACTTCTAACCCTTTGGGCAGGCGTGTGATCGCAGTATTCTCTATATTGAGATTACCATCTACCACCAAGCCCGTTGGAAGTGATGTATAAGGCTTATTTCGTAGATATAAGTTTCCGTAATTATCGAGATGGTTCAATATTTGATAGTGATCGAGTGGTTCAGCACTGACATTTGTTATGGTTAAGGAACCAATAATAAGTGCAATTATTCTGAGCATAACAGGCTTCTTATTACGATAGACGCTTACACTATAATGGAAAAATTAATCTCGCATAGTGTTTTACCCATTTGGCGGTAGATTAACGAGGAATGGAGCAAAGATGATAGGTAAATCGATGATTAGAGTAAATATACGAATTATTAAGGTCTTTCTGATAGCCGCTTCAATGTTTGGCTCAATGTCTGCGAGTGCCAACAAAGTAATTTCAACGCCCGGTAAAGCTGCGGTGGTGGTGACACAAGGCGGTCAACAGCAACGAGTTTGTTATTACGATGATAAGGCTTATAGCATTGGGGCTGTGTTAGAGGTGGGGGGTGTAGTGATTCAGTGCGCTGCAGAAAACGATTTTGAGCAAAATGGGTCACTGGCTTGGGTTCAATTAAAAAAAGACGAGTAATTCACTCGTCTTTTAATAAGAATATAAATGCTTATATTAACGCGCTAGAGAGCGAGTCTTAAGTTCAAAAATAATCTTCTCAGCGCTAACTTCAAATTTGAAGCGAGCGTGCAACTCTGTGCTTTCTTCAGTCATCTCTGATGCTTCAAATTCAACGTTGCTAGACACTTGTTTAGCAAGTTCAACGTACTTAGCAAACTCAGCTTCAATAAGTGCTTTTGAGTTTCCGTAAACCGTTACTTCAGCAACATCGTCGCCTTCTTTAATGATGAACCCGATTTCGCCTGCACAGCCGCAAGCCTCACATACATCGTTGTTACCAATATCTTGGCTCATAATAATAATCCTCTTACAAAGTCTGAGGTTATTCTAACGAGCAATTTGAACTGTATCTACAAAAATTAAAATCTTTGAACTAATTTGTACTGGTATGCTATGTTGTTTGTTGAAGGGGTTAAATGAATGTGTACATTCGCGTCGCCAAATATGTATGTGATCTATCTCATGTTTTGTTGATAAGCAGTGTCATTAATTTGTTAGAATATCATTCAGTTAGTTGCGTCGTAACTAATTTTATAAGACTATCTATTGCTTGATAGGTATTTATACAATGAATTTATTGTTGGGTATTTGATATTCTAAGTTGTTATTTTAGATTAACCACTTAGAGAGGTAAGGTGACTTTCGAAGAATAATTAGACAAAGTGCCCAAAGAGGCAGCACTGTAAAATTGTTCGTACAAAGTATTTGTTGGTATTTAATGGAAATACTTGCGAAAAAATACCTTGCTCACATAATGCTGATAACGATTTTCATTCTGACTTCATTTGATTGAGTTAGATGGATTTACAAAGAGAAGAGCCTGAATATGCCAAAGCGTAGTAAAGAAGATACAGAAATCACGATCCAGAAAATCATGGATGCCGTTGTAGACCAGCTACTAAGATTGGGTTACGACAAGATGTCATACACGACGTTGAGTCAGCAAACGGGTGTTTCTCGTACAGGTATAAGTCATCACTTTCCAAAGAAAACGGATTTTACTGCTGCTCTAGACGGTCGTATTTTCAAGATGTTCATGGAACACATTGACTTCGAAAATGGCCTTGACGCATTTTCAGCAAGCTGGGTTGCAGCACTTGAAGACGCTGAGTTCCTAGCAATCTTACGTTTACTTTTCCATCATATCGTTACTGCTGAGAGCGCACATGAGTTCGCTGCAAACGGTATTGATCGTCTATACAAGCTGACTGAAACTCAGTTTGGCGATACTAGCGGTAAAGAACTAGAGTGGTTGATTGGTAAATCATTGATTCGTATGAGCCAATAATTAGCACTCAATAAAAGAAGCTCCTGCGGGGGCTTTTTTTGTGCCTGCAGTTTCACTTCTTGTGCGTTTTTCTCTCAATCCCACACCGATGTTGCTGTTTGCTGAATGATGTTGATTGATGCTGAATGATGTTATTTCTTTTCTTTTTATATGCTTACGCCCGCGGCTTGTTTTTCTCTTCAGTGTTAAAAGCTAAGTAACCCTAACAAGTAGAGTTCATTTCTAGAGCCTCAAATGCTCAAGGTGAGTCGTTTTGGTGCTTGCTTTTGTGGTTATTAATAAAATTGAGTTTAAGCCGAGAGAGTGGCTGTGAGCCAATAAAAAGCCCCGAACAAATCGAGGCTTAGAATTACGTCATTGTTATCAAGAACGAATACTCAAAACGAGTCGCTCCTTAATCTGACTTATTGTGCGGGGTGAACCTGAGGGAAACTCATGGTTGGGTGTTTTTCTACGATACTTTTGT
The DNA here is from genome assembly GCF_023161725.1 of Vibrio sp. 1CM24A. Classification (NCBI taxonomy): domain Bacteria; kingdom Pseudomonadati; phylum Pseudomonadota; class Gammaproteobacteria; order Vibrionales; family Vibrionaceae; genus Vibrio; species Vibrio sp. 1CM24A. Next base: position 88,328 of record NZ_JALNTS010000006.1, on the reverse strand, counting down.
AACCATACACATCTTCTATCATCGAAGGTTTCAGCGCATCCCAAGGCTTGCCATCACACACCAAATTGCCATCTTTCAATACCACCAATCGATCGGAATACTGCGCGGCTAAGTTGAGATCATGCAAAACTACGATAACCGCGGCATTGTGGTTGTCGGCCAATTCTCTCGCAATCTTTAAGGTGTTGTGCTGGTGGGCAAGATCCAGTGCAGACGTTGGTTCATCAAGCATCAAAATACATTGGTCACCAGAGTGGTGAAGCTGAGTTAACACTCGAGCCAAGTGCACTCGCTGCTTTTCACCGCCTGATAGTGAAGGATAAAGCCTTTCACTCAAGTGAGTCACATCAGCAACATCCATTTTTTGGCTAGCAATGCTGGTCAGCTTCTTGTTGGATTCTTGCAGAGGAATCCCACCAAGCTCGACAACTTCATGAGCCAAGAATGGGAAGGTCAATGTGCTGTGTTGAGGAAGCATAGCAAGGTGCTTAGCTAACTTTTGAGAAGGCCACTTGTCTTTGGTGTGTCCAAAATACTGGATATCGCCGTTGCTTGATATCTCTTGGCACAAAGCTTTAAGCAGCGTGCTTTTACCTGCGCCATTTGGCCCAAGCAGTGTGGTTACCTTTCCCGCTTCAATCTCAATAGAAACGCCATCTAATATCACTTTACTGCCGAACTTCACTTCGATATCGGTCGCTTTTAAAGCTGAAGGAAACATTAAAGGATTCTCCCTTTCTGTTGAAATAGTAGATACAAGAAGAATGGGGCGCCGATAATCGCAGTGACAATACCAACAGGAAGTTCAGCCGGAGCAAGTACCACGCGTGAGAACATGTCTGCGGCGGTTAGCAGCAGTGCGCCTAGTACCGCTGATAGTGGCAACAGAACTCGGTGGTCAGGGCCCGCTAACATGCGACCTAAATGTGGGATAACCAATCCAATAAAACCAATCATGCCAGATAGGCTAACCGTGATACCAACGCCTGCGGCAGTCAGTAGAATCAGCTTTCGTTTCAACTTCTGTACTGGGATACCAAGGTGTTGCGCTTCTGACTCGCCCAGTAATAGAGCATTTAGAGACATCGCTTGGCGGTAGAAAACAACAAACAAGCCAACGAGCGTGACAGCTGCCAGCAAAATCCCTGACCACTTAGCGCCTGCCAATGAACCCATCGACCACAATGAAAGATCGCGCAGCATTTGGTCATCAGCAATGAAATTCAAGAAGCCAATACCTGCGCCAGAGAGCGCACTGATCGCCACACCCGCCAACAACATGATGGTGACAGAGGTGCCGAATTTACCTGTACCCAGCTTATACACCAGCAGCGTGGTTAAAGCGCCGCCAAGAAAAGCGAACACAGGAACCGCAGCAAAGTTCATGAAAGCAGGGTATTGAAGCGATAGCTCAGAGAAAAGTACGATGGCCAGTGCTGCACCTAGCGCCGCCCCAGCAGACACACCGATGATCCCAGGCTCAGCAAGCGGGTTTCGAAATAGGCCCTGCATAACAGCACCACATAACGCGAGAATCGCACCAATCAACATGCACAAAATGGTTCGAGGTAAGCGAATCTCTTGAATCACTAAGTTGATGTGGGGAGCCAAGTCATTGTTTGGCTGGAGTAAGCTCGCTGCGCTGTCAGCCAAGCTAATGTTCATTGGCCCAACGGTGATTGAAAACAGTGCGACGAAGACTAGGGTAGCACCTAGGCCTAACATCGATGTTTTCAGCGGGACGGATCGTAACAACATAAAGGGCCTCAATGTCCACTGCTAACTTCAATATCCATTACCAACATTAGCGAAAGTAGGCTGGTGACGGGCATTGAACTAGCAACAGTAAAAATAGGGTAGTCGCGTTATAGCGGGTAGATAAGTTATAGCGGATAGATAAGTGCGTTTAATCGCTTAGCTTCTGAAAGGCTTTCTAGGCCAAGCCCGCCAACCAAAGCACTGCCATTTACGGTAATGATTTGCTTGTTCATACCTGCAGGAGTCGCTGCTAACATAGGTAGCGATTTCAGGATGGCATCAGCACCGCCCATCTTTTGGTAGCTACGGCCACTGACTAGAATCACATCTGGCTGCATTTCTACCAGTGACTCCATCGACAGTGGCTTGTAAGACGTTAGGCTTTGAGCTGCAGGGTTCACACCGCCAGCTAACTCGATGATTGCATTTGGCGAAGTTTCACCGCCAGCAACGTTCGCAGGACGGCCTTCATGCAGCAATAAGAAAAGCACCTTCTTCGCTTCGTCGCTTGGTACTTGGTTCGCTTTCAGTGCAGCGATCTTCTGATTTACTTCGGCTTTCACTTGCTGCGAATGATCTTCGGTATGGGTAATCTTGGCGATTTGGTCGATACGCTTTAACAGCCCTTCAACGTTTGCTTCAGTGTTCACGATCTCTACATCGACGCCTGCCGATTTTAATTGAGAGATCGCGTTGTCTGGCCCCATTTCATCAGAGCCAATCAGAGTGGTTGGCTCTAGGGCAAGCAAACCTTCCGCAGACAGGTTTCGGTGATAACCAATCTTTGGTAGGTTTTCTGCTTGAGGAAAGTGGCTGGTCACATCAATCGCGACTAGCTGTTCTTCAGCACCTAATGCCAAAACCAATTCAGTAACGGCACTGCCAGCACTGATGATTCTAGGTTGTTCAGTGTCGTTGGCCATTGCGGGTGCGCTAAGTGCCAAGCTCATAGCGGCAACTGAAAGGAGATGTGTCTTGGTCTTTAATTTATTGAGCACGTTTAAGTTGTTCATAATAAGTTCTTTATATTTTCTTTTTGTATCGCGAAGATACTCAGTGAGCAGTCCGTTCGCATTGTGAGTTCGAATCGATAGAGAGGCTTAGTTCTGTCTATTTGCTCTTAGCTATCAGGAGCCAAATTTCATAAACTCTAGGCCTCATAAAAATTGAGTATTGTTCTAACCATCGTCCGTGAGCAGTTGAGTCGCTGGTATTCCGTTTTCTTGAAGGAATGAAAGCAACTTCACTAGGTTTTCAACGTTGGCGGCTTTATCTGCGCCAATGATGATCGGTTTTTTATCCGTTGAACCAGTCTCTTCTAACAGGGCAATCTTGAAGTTTTCCCAGTCGATGTATTCTTGGCCGTTAATTGCCCAATAGGGTTCACGGTCTAAAATATTGACGCTAATCGAATCCTTGTGGACTTCAGAAACGTTTTTGACATCCGAGCTTGGCAGCTCAACTTCTAGCGATTCCAGCTTTACCGATGCCGTAAGCAATAGAAAAACCATCACGATAAAAATGATGTCGAGCAGCGGTGTTAAGTCCGGCGCTAGGCTCTGCGTGTTCGATGAGTGGGGCGTTTTAATCATGCTTGGCTCACATCACCGATAGAAGATTTGTTGACAGGCTTGCCTTGAGTATCATCGGACTGATTGGTTTGAATCGACATGCCTTCTAGCCACACATTCACATAGTTCAGAGTATGTTCTAGCTGAGCTAGCACTCGATCGGCCCATAGCCCTAGTAGCTGAGCACCAGAAATAGCAGGAAGCGCAATCATCAAACCTGCTGCTGTGGTTCTCATTGCTAATCCAAGACCGTCTGCCAAATCATTAGGCGTGATGCTGCCTGTTGTCGCGGCAACGCCTTTAAACATCTCAATAAGACCAAGTACCGTACCAAGCAAGCCGATGAGTGGGCTGATCACGCCGATCAAACCAAGTAGCCTTAAACCTGCATGAAGCTGGTGGCGTTTTTCTTGTAGCCAGATCCCAGCGGCATCTTCTCGTAACCCTTTTGAGAAAGAGTGGTGAGCAAGCAACATTGACACGCCCTTGTACAGTAGCGGACGTTTACCTGAAATCGACTGAGCAAGCGCTTCAATCTCTTTACTGTTGGTTGGTGAAATTTGGTTAAGCTCACGACGAATGGCACGTTTGCCCACACCAATGCTGAGCATGACTTGGAAGACACGTTCAGCGATGATCATTGCTGTTAATGCTGAACAGATAAGAAGAGGCCAAGTCATTAAGCCAAGTTGATCTTGTAAGTAACTGATTTGTTGCATGATTAATCCAACCTAAAACGAACAGGTATTTGTACTCGGTGAGCAATCGCTCGACCATTGACAGTGTGAGGTGAGAATTTCCATTGTTTAATGGCATCTAATGCGGCGTTATCGAGCATTAGTGCGCCTGATGAATTTACTAATGCTTGTTTAATTTGTTTACCTTCAGCGTCTAGCCAGATCTCATAAGTCGCGACACCTTCAACGCCACGGCGTCTTGCTTGGCGAGGGTAATTCGGTGGGGTAGGACGCGCAGAGAACGAAGGTTTAGTGACCAAAACTGGCTCTTGGTTTGATACGCCTTGGTTTACTTCCTGAGGCTGGTTGGCAGATTCGTCCATATTCTTATCGACTTTCTTGTCGGACAGCTTCTCTTGTTGTGGCGCTCGCTCTGGGCGCTCTTTCTTCACCACCTTTTTCTCAGTCACTGGTTTCTTTTGAACCGGCTTCTTCTCGACAACCTTCTTCTCAATCACTTTTTTCTCTACTTTCTTTGGTTGAGGCTTATTGGTGATCGCTTTTTTCTTTGGAGTTGGCTTAGCTTGCTTTGGCTCAACTGTTTTTGGTTCGACTGGTTTAGGTTCAGCTTGTGAGACGGTTTCTTTTATTGGCTCAGGTTCAACTGGCTCTGTGACTGTTTTTTGCTGAGCTTGTGAAGGAACGCTCTTAGGAGTGAAGTTGATCGATACCGTGTTCGATTGGCTACCTGCAGGCATCGCAAAGACTTTGGATTCTTGAGCGACAAACAACAACGCGGCATGAATCACTAACGATGCACCGCCTGCAATAACATATCTAGGAACGTTCACAATCAATCCTTTACCAAATCAAAATTCTGTATCGGATTATTGCTTAGAATCTAAATAAGATCAATTATCAATTGCATTATCATTTGCGTGTATTTATGATTCTCTCAGTTTTTAGCGAATAGTCTTCCAGACTTTGCTATGTAAGTGTTTAGAGAGATTATATGAGTCTTAATATTTATAAATTTGACGAATCAATCTTGGGCGTTTCTAGCCCTGATCCGCTTCGTTTTGCGTTTGCGAAAAAGCATTCTGCACACGCCGGAGGAAGTTCAATTCCGGTCGACCCCAATAAGAAGTTAGAACTCTTTGACGAATTGATGTTGAGTGAAGGGAAAAAACAGGATAAGCGTTGCTTGTATATCCACATTCCTTTCTGTCGTGTGCGTTGTACGTTCTGCAATTTCTTCCAAAATGCCGCAAGCCGTAAATTAGTGGATGAGTATTTCGATGCACTGATGGTCGAGCTAAAGCAGAAAGCCAAAACGCCTTGGGCTCAGTCTGGACTATTTCACGCCGTCTATATTGGTGGCGGAACACCCACCGATTTGTCACCTCAACAAGTTGAGCAGCTGGGTAAAGCGATTCGCCAATATTTCCCACTAGCAAACGATGTTGAGATGACATTGGAAGGGCGTATCAATCGATTTGGTGACGAGATGTTTGATCGTGCGCTTGAAGGTGGCTTCAATCGTTTCTCGTTCGGTATTCAAAGTTTCAATACTCAGGTTCGACGTAGTGCTAAGCGCCTAGATGACCGAGAGGTTGTGCTAGAACGTATCAGTTCACTAAGCCGCACCGAGCAAGCGCCAATCGTTCTTGACCTGTTATACGGATTACCACACCAATCTATGGAAGTGTTCCAACAAGATTTAGAAGACTACATGTCTACTGGCGCACACGGCATTGACCTCTACCAACTGATTGTTGCGGGCAATGCACCTATGCTTAATCTTGTTGAGAAAGGAAAAATCCCACCGCCTGCGAATACGCCAGATAAGGCGAGCATGTATTTGGCGGGTGTGGAATTCATGACAAAAAATAAGGTCAAGCAACTGAGCGTAAACCACTGGACTCGTGATAACCGCGAACGCAGCATTTACAACAGCTTAGCGAAAACTTATGCCGAAGTTCTACCCATTGGTTGTGGCGCTGGAGGCAACATCGGTGGCCATGGTGTGATGCAGCATCGAACTTTAGACAGCTACATGGAGTCTATAAAGCAAGGTCAATTACCTATCGCCATGATGACGAAACAAAGCTCATTAGAGCCTATCTTCTCAACATTAAAGGCAGGTTTCGATTCTGGTGTTGTTAGAAGAAGTACGCTACCGAGCTTTATGGGACAAGACACGTTCGACTACCTAAAACCTCTGTTCGCGCATTGGGAAAAGAACGGTTTAGTTGAGCTTTCGGAAGATTATCTGAGCCTGACTATTGCTGGCAGCTTTTGGGCGGTAAGCCTAGCGCAGAGTGTAATTCAAGTGCTTAACGCTGAATACCAAGCTATGCATCCAGCGCCTAAAGCATCAGGTTCGGGCGTACACCCGCATGCAAGTTTGAAGCACGCTTAATATCGAATTTTTAGTTTATAACTTACGCAAATTACTCGTTTATACGGAACATATTCAATGACAGATACAACATTAGAAATGACAGAAACTCTAGAACAACGCGTAGCTCTAATTTTAGAAGAAGAGCCAAAACTACTTCCAACAGCAATTGCTGAGAAGCTAGGTGTTTCAGAGGTTGAAGTGGTTGCTGCTTTTCCAAACGACATGGCAGTAATGCTAGATGGCAGCCGTGCTCAAGAGATTCTAGAAGGTTTAGTGGGTTGGGGCCCTGTGACCACTATCGTGCATTCATTTGGTTCTATCTTTGAAGTAAAAGCGCCATTCCCGAAAGGTAAAGTAGCGCGTGGTTACTACAACCTGTTGGGTAAAGATGGCGAGCTTCATGGCCACCTAAAACTGGATAACGTTAAACATATCGGTTTGGTGAGCAAGGCGTTCATGGGTCGTGAAAGTCATTACTTCGGCTTCTTCAGTGAAACCGGCGAAAATATTTTTAAGATTTACCTAGGCCGTAACGAAAAGCGTGAGCTTATTGCCGACCAAGTAGAACGCTTCAAAGCGTTAAAAGAACAAGCTTAAGTACAGTCAATAGTAAATAATCAGCAGCAATCTGACATAGGGTTGCTAACTGGCTTAAACAAGACATCAATGCTCGAGGATCGTTTAGTTCGCTAATGATCGCTCAACCTCGGGCAAAAATAATAAATCAGAGAAAGTGAAGAAAGGAATTACCCATGGAACAGCAAGTAAAACAAGAACGTCTACAAGGTCGCCTAGGTCCAGAAATTAAAGAGTTTCGCCAAGAGCGCCGTACCCTTCAACTTGCAACGGTTGATGAAGAAGGTCGCCCGAACGTAAGTTACGCACCTTTCGTTCAGAACCAAGAAGGTTACTTTGTTCTAATTTCTGATATTGCTCGTCATGCTCGTAACTTGAAAGCGAACCCTCAGGTCTCTTTGATGATGATTGAAGACGAAGAGAGCTCGAAGCAGCTTTACGCACGTAAGCGTTTAACGTTTGATGCTCAAGCAAGTGTTGTGGAGCGTGAAACGGAACTTTGGACTCAAGTGATTGGCCAGATGCAAGAGCGTTTTGGTGAAATCATTGATGGTTTGAGCCAACTGCAAGACTTCTCTCTGTTCAACCTTAAAGCAGAGAATGGCCTGTTCGTTAAAGGCTTTGGTCAAGCATACCAAGTGTCAGGCGACGATCTGGTGGACTTCGTTCACCTACAAGAAGGCCACAAAAAAGTATCTAATGAGTAATCTCGTTTAACCTATTTCTTCAGGAGCCCTCCAATGTGAGGGCTTTTTTATGTCTAAATCAAAGAGTTTGGTATATTGGCGTTTGATGACTATTTATGTGTAAGGATCGGTACGTGAAACCAGTAAGTCGAGATTGGGACGAGTTCTGTTACCCATTTATCTATGAAGACAGTCCTATCTGTGATTTTGAGATTTTGTCGGATGAACTTTGTTGTCGAGTTGGATTGGTGTTGTCTTTAGAGCTAGAGCCTCAGGTTCGTGAGATCCTGCAACGCTTGCAGCCAAACATCTACCATTTGAATGGCTCTGTACGCGGTAAGCTTGCCATCACCGAGTCTGAATTGGTCGAGCTCAAGCAAGACTATCATCGTATCCGTGAGCAGTTAGAAGGTGGTTTTAAAGGTTTTGTCTTACCCGGTGGGCACCGAGTGTCTAGTGAACTTCACTTGTGTCGTTGTCAGGCTAAGAAAGTTGTGCGAGCTTTGGTGAGTATTGAACATCATGAAAGCAAAAAGTCGCCAGACCCGATTCTTTTTAAATACGCCAACCTAGTCGCGAACACTCTCTATGCATTGGCCTCTTTTACCAATCATGTGAATGAAGTCGAGGAAGTGGAATTTGTGAGTAAGAGCTACTCTATGCCGAAAAAGTCTGTGCCAGAAAACAAAGACTAACGGTTAGCTCTATTCTTATTAAGATTTGAACAAAGAAGAGACTAAGAAGCTAAACCATTGAGCACTATGCTAGGTTTAGCTTCTAAAATAGAGCCTAAGCAGCCGTAGAGGCGCCGTTTAAGACTTTTGCACCGCGTAGCATAGCTTCGATTAATTCACCCGCGTTGAACTTCTCAAGCGCTTCATGTGCCCCTACCTGATTGGCACGATCAACACAGATCTCACTGGATAATGAGGTATGCAAAATACAGTAAGCGTGACTTAAAGCGCTGTCGTTTTGCACTTCAAATGCAAGCTCATAACCATCTAATCCCGGCATCTCGATATCACTCACCAGAAGGTCAATGGCGTTGCCAGCGCTGGCTTGGCGTCGCATTAGGTCGATGGCATCTAAGCCGTTGTTACAAATGCTGTAAGGGATATTGATGCTGTCTAAGGCATCAGATAACTGTTTACGCGCAATCAAGGAATCATCCACCAATAAGATGTTCAACGCTTTGAGGCGTTCCCTTTCTACATCGGTCAGCATCGGGATATGAGCATTCTCATAAGCTGGGTAAATCTTAGAAAGCAGCAGTTCCACGTCGAGCATTTGCACAATACGGTCTTCGAAACGTGTAATACCGGTAACAAACACATTGCGACCCACACTGGTGGGTGGAGATTCAATACTCTTCCAGTCGCATTCAATAATTTTATCAATCGAACGAACCAAGAACGCCACAACTGTTCTTAAACAGTCGGTGACGATGAGTACACAATCTTGGTATTCAGCGGGTGTTATCGGACGGAAGCCAATCGCAGCGGACATATCAATCACAGGAACTGTAAGGTCGCGGATAGTCACTGTACCAATCACGTGATGATGGGAGTAGGGGATCTGAGTCATCGGCTGAAAAGGGACGATTTCTCTGACCTTAAGCGTGCCAATCGCAAAACTTTGAGTGAGGGATAACTTGAACATCAACATTCCCTGTGACTGACTCGCTTTACTGATCGGTTTGGCCATAAGTGGCTCCTACTTAATACGCGCTTAATTTATAAGGATTAATTTAAAGGGAAATGGAAGCCGCAGCAAGTCGCGATGCGGTTTTTAATGGCTTTAAGGCAGTTGTTTTCGGTTATAGAGTGAAGAATAGCGGTTCTTGGGTTAAAATCACGCTAAACGCTGGCTGTCGATGAATTTATGTCGATAAGCCGTTAGCGGCAAACAGATTTACAACAGTCAGTGCATTCACGATGTTCTAAGCAATCGTCGTAAGTAAACTGGCAGCAACAAACTGAGAATTATCATGGCAAGAACAGCAGCAGCGCTTCATATTTTGGTGAAGCATAAAGAACTAGCAGAAGACATCATGACGCAGCTTAAAAAGGGCGCTAAATTTCAAACGCTAGCGAAGAAACATTCAACCTGTCCATCTGGTAAGAAGGGCGGCGACCTAGGTGAGTTCAAAAAAGGTCAAATGGTGCCTCAGTTTGATAAGGTTTGTTTCTCTGGCGAGACGCTTGTACCACACCTTGTGAAAACAAAATTCGGTTGGCATGTGGTGAAGGTTCTTTACAGAACTTAGTCATAAATATGTGTTAGATTGAATAAAAGGAGCGTATATACGCTCCTTTTTTGTGACTTTTTTGCGCATTTTAAAGCACTACGGTTGAGTGTTCATCCCAGACGTTATGCGATAATTGGCGCTACGCCCTTAACTATCCGCCGCGACTAATCGGTGGGAGGATGAGGGGTTTTAATGAGTAACTCATATAATAAATACCATTCTTAAGGAAATTTATGCAGCTTTGCCTTTTAGCCTTTGTCTTTATCTAGAAAGCTGTAAACGAGTTTGGTAGGAGAACAACATGGAGAGTTCAGCTATGTTAAGCAACCCAGCGACAGATGTCATATTGCATGCTTTTGACTGGTGCTACGCTGACGTAATGAAGAACGCCCCACTGATCCAAGAGTTGGGTTATAAATCGGTTTTAGTTTCACCAGCGATGAAATCGCTACGCGGCCCTAAAGGTTGCGACCGAGATTCTGGCACCCAATGGTGGCAACGTTATCAGCCCCAAGATTACCGTGTGATCGATAATCAACTTGGTGACACTCAAGACTTCACAGCGATGGTGAACACGTTAAAGCAACACGGGCTTCGTACCTATGTAGACGTCGTGTTTAACCACATGGCCAACGAATCGGGTATCCGCGGTGATCTAACGTATCCCAATCAGCAAGACATGGCGTCTTATCAAAAAGATGCTGACTATTATGAATCCATACGTTTGTTTGGTGACCTTTCTGAGCCTCTTTTTGATGAGAACGACTTCGTGGAAGCGTTTGGTATCAAGAACTGGAAAGACACGTGGGAAGTGCAAAACGGGCGTATTACCGGTGGCGCGAGCGATCCTGGCCTGCCAACGCTACTCGATAACGATAATGTGGTGGCACAGCAAAGAGCCTACCTAAAAGCACTGAAAGCCATTGGTGTGAAAGGATTTCGCATTGATGCGGCAAAGCATATGACACTGGCACACCTACGTAAGGTGTGGACTGATGACATCTGCGAAGAAATGCACATCTTCGGTGAGATCATTACCGATGGCGGCGCGACAGAAGAAGAGTATGAGCTGTTCCTTGAGCCTTATCTTAAACACACTCGCTTAGGCGCTTACGATTTCCCGTTGTTCAACACCATCTTCAAAGCATTTGAAGAACAGGGCAGCTTTAAGTCTTTGATTAACCCTTACTGTTTTGGTCAAGCTCTGTCGAACATGCGAGCCATCACGTTTGCGGTAACTCATGATATTCCAAACAACGAGGTGTTTTTGGAGCATGTGATGGATGAAGTGGATGAGCGATTGGCTCATGCTTTCATTCTTGGTCGAGACGGCGGTGTGCCGCTTGTTTACAGTGAACTGAGCACCAGCGGTATTCTGGACAAGAGCGGTCAGCCTCGTTGGCTCAACGACTGGCAAGCGCCTTACATGAAAAACATGATTCAATTCCATAACCATGTTCATGGCGAAGCGATGCGTGTAGTTGAAGCGAATGATGATTTGTTGGTGTTTGTCCGTGGCGATAAAGGCATTGTGGTGATTAACAAGTCGAAACGAAGCAAGACAGCCTCATTAAATTGGACTGGTGCAGTGACCGACTTGTTGTCTGGAGAAGTGTTTGACTGTGTTGGTAAGGAGTTAACCATCAAGGTTGAGCCTAACCAGTGCATGATGCTGACGACCAACTAGATCGAATCTGTTATGAGTTACGTCTAATCGTTTAGAAAGATAAGATTGAAAAGAAAGCCCCGCTACTGGCAATCAGTAAGCGGGGCTTTTTATTTGAAGCTGTTTATTAGTTACTAAACAGAGTGTTAGTTCAACGGTAAAGCGATTAAACCGTAAACTTGTTCAATAGCTCGTCTTGTTGGCGAACATTGTCCGTTTGAACCTGCATTGCTGTGTTCGCTTCTTGAGCTGCGTTGGACACTTGTGTTGAAAGGTCTTTGATCTTAACTGTGTTGTTATTGATCTCTTCCGCTACCAAGCTCTGCTCTTCTGCCGCTGAAGCAATCTGGATGTTCATATCTGAGATGCGTTGAATCGCGTCACGGATACGGTCAAGTGAAGAGTTCGCTTGCTGAGCGCGTTCAACGGCGTCAGTGGCTGTGTCTTTACTTTGGTTCATCGCGTTCGATACTGAGCTTGCACCCGCTTGGAGCTGCTCGATCATGTTGCGGATTTCAGTCGTCGATTCTTGAGTACGTTGCGCCAGAGTGCGAACTTCATCGGCAACGACTGCGAAACCACGGCCTGACTCACCAGCACGCGCCGCTTCAATAGCCGCATTCAATGCCAGTAGGTTGGTTTGGTCTGCAATATCGTTGATTACTTTTAGAATCGTTTCGATGTTGGCTGTTGCTGATTCAAGTACTTGTACTTCGGCAACCGCTTGGTCGATACGTGCTGAAAGGTTATCAATCGCTTGAGTGGTGTCGCTTACGACAGATGTGCCGTCTAGCGTTGCTTCGTCTGCTTCACGGGCTGCCGCTGCTGCGCCTTGAGCATTGTTTGCAACTTCAGTTGCAGTAACCGCCATCTCGTTCATTGCAGTCGCTAACTGTTCAAGCTCTTGCAGCTGGGTATTCATTGCTTTCGCTGACTCGCCCGCACCTTTCACTGTGATCTCAGTACCGCGTTTAATCTCAACACCGATCGCTTTCGATTGAATGATCTGATTTTGTAGATTTTCGGTAAAGGTATTGAAGCCTTTCGCTAGATCAGAGAACTCTTTGTCTGTGTTGGTATCTAGGCGCTTTGTTAGGTCACCTTGTCCGCTTGCTACGTCTTGAATGGCTTGGTTAAGTGCATCCAGTGGTCGCATTAACACACGAATCAGAACTGTTAGAGCAATGATGCTTAGAATCACCGCAATCAATGAGTAGATCATTGAGCTGTTCTTCAATTCTTCAACCGTTTGGAAAGCGATCTCTTCATCAAGGATGGCACCGATGTACCAATCTTCACTTGGGATGTGGGTGAAGTTAACTAGGAACATTTTGCCGTCGACTTCAATTTCTTGAGAGCCTTCACGAATAGTCGCTTGAGGCATGTAGCTCGAAAGCGTTTCACCGTTGTTTTTCGCATTCGGGTGAGCAATCGTGGTGCCGTCCGCTGTTACTAGGAACAGGTAACCCGCATCAAACAAGTTCACTTGGTTGACCAAGGTAGCAAGGTTCGTCAGTTCTAGGTCGTAGAACATACCTGCAGTGAAGCGTCCATTGTCTTTAACTGGCGTCCCCACAGAGATGATGACTTTCTTACTCGATGCATCCACATAAGGAGCGGTAACAACTAAACTGTTTTTGGATTTAGCATCAATGTACCAAGGACGAATTCGCGGGTCGTAATCTGGACCTGCATCCCAACCATCATCATTTTCAATAACGAAACCGTTTGCTTCATAACCAAAACCAACCGCTAGGAAGCTGTTTTTAAGCTTTGGCTTTTCTAGGATTTCTTTAACGTAAGCGCGATCTTCAGGGTTGATCTCGATGACTTCAGTCGTCGATTGAGCCAACGCTTTCTTGGCGTTCATCTCCGATACGACGGTATTTTTCACGCCCGAGACCATCTCTTCTAGGCTCGCATTGACGTGGTTTTCTACTGCACTTCTTACAGTGTAAAGTTGTTGTATTGAAAGCAATGATACTGTCACTAGCAGCAAGGCTGATGATGCAGCAACCACCTTATGGCTAAATTTCATTGAGTTTTCCCCTTCTCACAGGCTTTGCGAAGACTAAAGTTAATCGTGTTTTTGTAATTATATATATCGACTCGATTGAATTTTACTTGAATGTAATTTCACAAAATAGACTACAAAAATACAACAACCCAAACAATACAAAATTCACTAAATCACATATTTGTTACTTTTAGTATTTGGTTCAATGAGTTGGGGAATGGGGCTAGACGTAGTTTAAGGGGGAATTAAGAATGTATTAATTTGATAGTTATGCGTTCAGTTTTCTATTAACAAGAGGCGGGGTGAATAAACGATATGAAATCGAATGATATGCAGAACTTATAAATTGATTGAACTCCAAATAATACTGTGTATATATTTTTCGCAAATAAAAAGCCCCACAAAAGTGAGGCTTTATAAACTGAATCTTTATTGAGTTATATAAGTAACATCTAATTTAGAATATTAGATGCGCTACACCAGCGATAACTGGAAGCGTAATTAACGTACGCAGAATAAAGATAATAAACAGTTCTAAGATGTTCACTGGAATCTTACTGCCTAGAAGCAGAGCGCCCACTTCAGACATGTAGATCAGTTGAGTAACCGACATTGCTGCAATAACAAAGCGAGTCATCTCGTTGTCAATAGAAGCGGCAAGAATTGCAGGAATAAACATATCCGCAAAACCAACAACAATCGTTTCAGATGCTGCAACCGCTTCAGGAACACCAAGTAGCTCTAGGAATGGAATGAAAGGCTGACCTAGGAATGAGAATACAGAAGTGTATTCCGCAATAACCAGCGCCATCGTACCAAGGCCCATAACAACAGGCAGTACGCCAAAGACCATGTCCACGGCGTTACGGATGCCTTCAGCAAATACTGACTTAGCAGACTTAACTTGTGATGCTTTGCTTACCGCTAGCTCAAGACCCCAAGAGAATGTTGAGTGACCCGCTGGGATAGCGTCAGCGTCTTTGTGCGGCTTGCTGCCATCAATGAAAGTATCTTTCTTCATGCTTAGTGGTGGAAGGCGAGGGATGATTACCGCTGCCACAATACCCGCTAAACAGATTGCTGCGTAGAAAGGTAGGAATAGGTGCTCTAGTTCTACCTGAGCAATAACCACAAGACTGAATGTGATAGATACTGCTGAGAAAGTCGTACCAACAACCGCTGCTTCACGCTGAGTGTAGAATTTCTTCTCGTACTGTTTGCTTGTAAGCAGGATACCCACGCTGCCGTCACCTAACCAAGAAGCCATACAGTCAATCGCACTGCGGCCTGGTAGGTTGAAGATTGGGCGCATGATTTTACTTAGTAGCGTGCCAAACAGCTCTAGTAGGCCAAAGTTAAGTAGAAGCGGCAGTAGCAAACCTGCAAAGATGAATACTGAGAACAGTGTCGGAAGCAGACCTTCTAGAACCAGACCACCGGTGTTTTCTTCCCAAATAACCTCAGGGCCAACTTGGAAGAAAGCCATAACGGCTGCAGCACCACCAATTAAACGAACCAGCAACCACAATGGAGATGGGTTGAAAAGGCCGTTTAAAAATGAATTTGATGTAATGAATGTAGGCTTAAAAATGGTGCTTAAAACGGAAGCTACAGACATGAAGGCAACGATCGCAGTGATGATAGGGACTAGATATTCACCGAAAACCGCTTGAATTGATTTGGCTAAGATAGCTACAGGGATGGTTAGATCACCTTGATAGCTGATTGGCGCCATGAAAAGGAATAAACCAATCAATGATGGGATTAAGAAAACCCAGAAACTGCCTTTAGATTTCTCTGTTTGAGCAGTATTCGTGTTGTTAGACATGTTATTGTTCTCGAATTTCTACACGTAAAAAAGCCACATCCTTGGCATTTTTATTCACTAAACGTCCGTATTTTCTCATTGGGTGCAAGATTACCCAGTATTAATATCGCTTGCAATACTATTCATCAAATATCGCTAAATATTCATGCTGGTTATTCTGCTACGTATTAAGAGTTTAGAATAAAGTGTTGCGGATGTTACGTAGTTTGAGGTTATATTGCCAGATATTTATAAATTGACTGGGGTTTCAGTTCGATAGGTCAAGTATAACCAGTAGCTAAACGCAATAATGAAGGCGAAAGACGCTGGGAAAGCCAATGCCAAGATTTCGAAGCGTTGGAACAGACAAGCGCCACTTAAGCCGCCAAACAGGAAGCCAACCACAATGAACATCAGTAGTTTGGCTTTACGACGGTCAAAAGGCATCCCCTTTAAGCGAGCACCAATCATGATCCCCAGATCGGTAATGATCCCACTCATGTGTGTTGTTCTAATGATCGCCCCGCTGTAAGTGGTGATCATCGCGTTCTGCAAACCACACGCGGCTGAAGCGAAATACTGACCTGAAGTATAGCCTTGCAACAGTGTCCACAGCGCCAAAAACAGCAATCCCCCCTCAATACATAGCGCAACACCGTAACGGCGTCCTAACTTCAATGCTTGGTTTTCAATAAAGAACCCGCTGAACGCCGCACCTAACATGAAGCTCATGATCACCAATAGGAGGTGAACAGAAGCCGAGGTCGGTGTAAGCAGGCTACTGCCTAGCAAAGACATGGTGCCGGAGATATGGGAGATAGCTTGATGTTGGAAGCCAAGTAAGCCGATAGCATTAACACTGCCAGCAAGACCAGCTAACAAAAGGGCGCCGTATTCAACCCAGCGAGGTAGCTTAGAAATCATGTGGTTCACCCTGGGTTAAATAGAGGAGCAAGATTATAACGCTAGACAAAAGATACGCTAGCGCTGTGGAGCGTTGATATTTGATCTTAGGCAACAGTATTGCAGTTTGTTTTAATACTGTTGCGATATAAAGATAACGGTCAATAACGAGGTAAAGATAACGCTCAATGACAAACTAGCTGTAATGGCTCATTTGGTGGTCGAACTTAACCCAACCGTGTTTGCGTTCTTCATAAACCGAAAAGCTCGGCAGTGGGAAGTCTTGCTCTTTAAATAATCCGAGCGGGACGATATAAAAATCGGCGGCGGCAACCGACTGCAAAAGCATGGTGGTGCCACACTTGGGGCAAAACTGATAGGTGACTTCATTACCCGTATCGCTGATGCGTGAGAAAGAGGTCACTTCCCCGCTGAGTGTGACTTGTTCTATTGGGAACCGTGCCTGAACGCCGAACACACTTCCGGTGCGTTTCTGACACTCATAGCAATGGCAGACAGAGGTGCGTTGAGGTTCGCCTCGGCATACTAGGTTGACTGCTCCACAGCGGCATTCGCAACTTCTGATATTTCTATCTTTAATATGATTGATATCCATCCATGCTCCACTTCTGGTTAACCCTGTATTGATAATTATACTAAAGCCCTTTATGGTCTGCACAACTGGATGAAAACAAAAGAATATAATTGCCCATGAAAAAGAAAATCTTACCTATTCCTCTGATTCTACTGATTCCAATTGTCATGCTGGTTGTGGTGATAGTGGCGGGTATTTATCGCTTTAGCTTAAGTGATGAAGAGATCTTGGCGAAGTTTCCTTCTTCTCAAGTGAGTTATGACCCAGTCGTAGAAGCCGTTTTTGATTTGAAGACGACCAACCCATGGACAATCAAAGTTCCTGAAACTAACGCCTACGCGTTTATCAATGAAGTTGATGAGCCTAGATCCATCGCGTTTGGACGCTATGACTCAGGTGTTGAGCGCGGTGTGGTAACGGTAGACACCAATAATCTTTCAGCCGCCACGCTGGGCAAGGCGAGTTTCTTTGTCGCGCCGATGTGGATATCTAACCAAGGCAGCGGTGTGTTCTATTATCTAGGCCTGTTTAAACATGACCAGCAACGAAGCCGTGTGGTGTTAGTTGACCAACTTTTTCTGGGTGATCGTATACAAATTCAGACATTGGAGGTCGCTCAGCAGCCAGATTCGCAATCACAGAATAAACTCACTGGGGAAGGTTTTATCGGCTTTACTCAGCATTCTGCGGAACAATCATTTGCAGAACCCCCTTCTGAAAAGGTGTTAATGAGCTTTTCTTTTGATACGCAATCAATTGGTAAGCAATAACGTTTTCGTTAATGTAAGGATCTGTTGTTTATGTGAGCCAAATTACATATTATCTTAGTTAGATGAATGAAATTTAGACACACTTAGCTTTGTGTCCGCTTATTTTTACAAATGGAGCTTGCGAATGATTAATAAACGTTTTTTTAAGACGAAAGATGAAGTTGAAGTGACCTTCGAGCTAGAAGCTCAGGAAGCGAACTCTGTATCCATCGTTGCTGACTTTCTTGATTGGAAAGCCACCCCAATGAAAAAACTGGCCAAAGGGAAGGTTTACAAGTTTAAAACTCGTCTACCTAAAGATGGCGAGTTTCAATTCCGCTACCTAGTTGATGACCAACAATGGGTGAACGATGCGAACGCTGACCGTTACATCCCTAATGAGTTTGGTGAAGACAACTGCTTAGTGTCGACGGTTAACGCATAGTCTTTGTCTTAAAATTAGCGACTAATTCGCTTCGTTTATTAATTATTCGAAACGGGATAACGTCAACCAATAGAAAGCAGAAACTAGCCGTTTCTGCTTTTTTATTTTTAAATTTAGCGGTTAATTTTATTTCTCATCTAGTGGCTCTTCATCTACGGCAACTCAATGACTTAGGCTAAGTTGGGCAGATTCACATCATATTATGACAATGCATTGATGATTTATGCGTTTGAAAAGCATATCCTATGCCTTTATATCGTAGAAAGACCTGTTTACCGTGTATTCAAAAATATTTTCCTCTCCGTTTGCCGAGCTTTCACCTGTAAAAAAAGTAGCTATTTTAGGACTGCCACTTATTGCAGCGATTGGAGTTGCTCTGCAATCTTCGCAATCAAATCTGACGAAAACGATCGAACTTGATCTACCAGACTCAACCGTTATTGAGTCAATTCTGTCACCATCTTCTGTTACCGTTATTGAGCCGCCGACATTTGAGTATCAAATTCAATCTGGCGATAACTTGAGTAGCATCTTCACGCAACTTGGATTTTCTTATAAATCGATGATGAGCGTGATGGAAACCGATTTGAACTTTCTTGCTTTAGATACGCTTCGTCCGGGTAATACATTACGTTTTTGGCGTGATGAAGCGACCGGCGACCTTTCTAAAATGGAACTTCAATTTAGCGTCGCAGACAAAGTGGTTTACCGACTGCTGGATGACGGCAGCTACGAATTCGAAGACATCTCTATTCCTGGTGAATGGAAGCAAAAACCTTTAGTGGGTGATATTCAAGGCAGCTTCTCTATGTCGGCGAACAAGGTTGGCCTGAGCAGTCTTGAGATTGACCATATTGTGACTCTTCTTAAAGATAAGCTGAACTTTAGCCGAGATCTGCGCGCTGGCGATCAGTTTGAAGTGCTGCAGAAAGCGCAATATGTTGATGGTGTTGCAACCGGCAAACGTGAAATTGAAGCGATTAAGATCATGAATCGTAACCGCGTTGTGTCAGCGTACTTACACACTGATGGTCAATATTACGATGCCAATGGCGATAGCTTACAACGTGCTTTCCAACGTTACCCAGTGAGCAGTAGCTGGCGCCAAAGTTCTCAGTTTAACCCTAAGCGCTTACACCCCGTGACAGGCCGAGTCTCACCGCATAACGGTACCGACTTCGCGACGCCAGTTGGCACGCCGGTTCAAGCAACGGGTGATGGCAAAGTGATTATGACGCGTAAGCACCCATACGCAGGTAACTATGTGGTCATTCAGCACGGCAGCACCTACAAAACACGTTACCTACATTTGAGTAAGATTCTGGTTCGTAAAGGACAAACGGTAACTCGTGGACAGCGTATTGGCTTGTCTGGCAAAACTGGCCGGGTGACCGGCGCACACTTGCACTATGAACTGATTGAACGTGGTCGTCCTGTCAATGCAATGACAGCAAATATCCCGATGGCAGATTCTGTGCCTAAAAAGGAAAAAGCGACGTTTGTAGCTTCAAGAGATGAAGCAGATAAACTGTTAAAGGTCGCTTTAGAAGCCCAATCTAATAACAGCTAGTTAGACTCTTTGAGATAACCCTGAACTAAGGTTGTTATTCATCAAGCATAATTAAAACCGCGAGAGCATCACTCCGAGTAGAGCCATGTTCTCGCGGTTTTTTTATCCTAGGTTAATACAAGGATAGCGCTCTAAGCCAAGGGCTCCGAATGTGTGATATGGCTGACGATAGCTTCTGGTCGCATCGGTGGTGAGTAGAGGTAACCTTGTATCTTGTCACATCCCATTGCGTGCAGCTTTTCCAATTGCTCACGCTTCTCTACGCCTTCCGCAACCAATGACACATCGAGCCTATGAGCAAGCTGAACAATCAACCAAACGACGCTCTCCGATGTTGAGCTAGTCAACAAGTTACGGATAAAGGTGGCATCAATTTTAATGCAGTCGATAGGGTAGCTGTGGATGTAGTTCAAACTGGAGTAACCCGTACCGAAATCATCGAGCGCAATAGTGAAGCCTTGCCCTCTCAAAAAGTTAAGTGCCGATTTGGTCTCTTGGGTTGGAGATAACAACACCGTTTCGGTTAACTCAATAACAAACTCTTCAGCTTTAAAGTGATGTTCTTCAATGGTTCGAGTGAGGTAGGATATATAGCGTTTCGAGTCGGTCAGCTCATGAGCAGAACAGTTTATTCCAAGCTTAACCTTGTAACCTAAGCCTTGCTCTAAGGTGGTTTTAGCGCGACACACTAACTCAATAATACGCTCACCTAGCTCGACAATCAGCCCAGACTCTTCAGCCACTTGAATGAATTCCACAGGCGATATATCACCGTGTCTGGCGGTTTTCCAGCGAGTCAGTACCTCGAAGTATTCCCATTGTGTATCACCTTGACTGACAATTGGCTGCACAACCACGTACATACCATTGCCACTAGGTACATAATTATTTGAAATTGGGTTTTCAAGCTCATTTCGTAAAGCAGCAACTAACTCAGCCTTTCTTTGGTAGCGCACCCTTAGATGGGTGTCATAACATTGAATGTGAGTATCTTGGCTATGTTTGCACTCTTTAAGCGCTAAACTGGTGTTGAAGATGATCTGCTCAATGTCTTTGATGTCTCCGTCTGAGCGCGCAATACCAATGCTGAGATTGACATCGATCTTGATATCGACGCTGCTATAACCTTGCTTGATCTTAGCCAATATTTGTTCGCAAACGGATATTGGATCGGAATGGTAGGTAATGAAGGCGAACTCGTTGCCTGCAGTCCGGAAAGTCAGGTTGCTTTCGGGTAAGGTTCGACGCAAGGTTTCTGCGACAAATTGAAGCACTTTATCGCCAATATAATTGCCGTGCATGTCATTGATGGCTTTGAAGCTATTGATATCGAGTAAAGCCAATGTAAACGGAGTGACGCTCTGTTGAGTAATAGACTCTAAGGTATCTGATAGACAGCTTCGGTTGAGCAACCCGGTTAGGCTGTCGTGTGACACCTCATAACTAAGCTGATTTACCAGTTGTTCGGAACGATCGTTAAACCACATTTCACGTAAGGTGTGAATGATGATGTCGGCGAACAATTGATGATGCTTTATTACGTCTTGCTGCTGATCAGGGCTAAGAGGCGAGGTGAACGTTGAAAACAGCACGCCCATCACTTCGCCACTTTGAGTTCTAGTCGGGATCGCGATGGAGTTTTGTGAGGTGATTTCCTGCCTAAATGCCGATGTCGGCAATGACTGGACGACATACTGAGCAAACGAGCAATCTGGGTGTCTTTGGTTGACGGCTTGTTGGTAGATGTGACCATGGCGCGCATTGATTTTGTCATGCAATACATGGTCAGAATGGGCGATCACCAAAGGAACGGTTTGGTCAGGGAAGTGCTTCTTCTCAATGATGCTAGTGTATTGAGTATCAAAGGTCTGATGTAAAGTAAGCACAGCTGATTCTAAAAGGTCGATACCTTCCAATTTCAGCAAACGGCCAATGCGCTCTGTGTCTATCATGCTGTTGTGCGTATGTTGAGTCATAGTCACCATCCCTAGTTAACCAGATTCACTGTGTAAGCTGTATACGTATTATCTTGTATATGTGCGAACTTGTATAATCTATATGCGTCAAGTTTATTATCGGCCGTGTCGTATAACTTTTCAAATTAAAATGTGACTTATTTCACAGAGCTTGCGTGCTACGCTCTTTGTCTAGCCTGTCTTTCAGATGGTCCAAAAAGAGCTTGGTTCGCGTGTGCGAGTAATCAAGCTTAGGGTAGTACGCGTAAACCATCACTTCGTCGGCAGTAATATTTGGCAATACTGGAACTAATGTCCCTTGCTTTAGATCCTCTTTGATCATCGCTTTGATGGTTAACAGTACGCCCATTCCTCGCTTCGCAGCATGAAACAAAGCCTCTGGATTGGTGGTAGCAAAGTTACCATTGAGGGTGATGCGTTGCCCTTTGGTAAGTGTGACTTCTCGGGTAGGGCGCTCTCCCCAAATTAAAGAGTTGTGTTGTTCTAAGTCCTGCTCGTTGGTGGGGTAACCATGTTTAGCCAAATAGCTTGGCGCTGCATAGAAGCTGGCTTTGTGTTCAAACAGCGGTGTTTTCTTGAAGCTTAACGAGTTGAGCTGTTCCAGTTCACGGCTGATCACTAGATCCAAGCCCAACTCTGGTAATTGCCCTGGCGTGGTCGTGATCAGCTGCACCTTAATGTCCGGATACTTTTCTAAGAAGTCGTCCATGTATTGCACGAGAAACTTAGAACCAACCGCTATCGTTGCACCTATCTTTAACAGACCTGCAGGGGTTTGGTTGACTGAGCGTGTCTCATCAATTATGGACTGCCAATTATCGAGCTGATCCTTGGCTCGCAGGTAAAAGAGCGCGCCGGCTTCGGTTTGGCTAATTGAGCGTGTGGTGCGCTTTAATAGTTGGGTGCCGATGCGCTCTTCTAACCAGTTCACTCTTTTGCTGATCGCCGAGCTAGTGGTGTTCAGTTTTCGAGCTGCACCATTGAAGCTGCCTTCTTCCACTACTCTGACATAGCTTTTTACGTTAAGAATCCAATCCATATTGTTTCCTGTTGGGACTTAATAAAATTCCAATTTAGCTAATTATCAATTATTGGTTTTGAATGTAAACTCATCTAATGAACAAATATCAAACGAATAGGGAATTTTTTGAGCCAATCGACCTTTAAAAAAACACCGTTACTCTTAGCAATGATGATTATTGCTACGGGGCAGGTGGGTGTGAGCATCTACTTGCCAGCATTACCGTTAATTGCTTCTGATTTAAGTGCTACTCAAGTAGATGTACAGCTGCTCGTCACGCTGTTTCTGGTGGGTTTTGGCTTGTCTCAGCTATTTTACGGACCGATGTCCGATGCGGTGGGAAGAAGACCTATTTTCTTGTTAGGTCAGGGCGTTTATTTGATTGGTACAGTCGTTTGTGTTGTGTTTTCTGACAATATGACGGCGCTAGAAGTTGGTCGCTTGCTGCAAGGTTTAGGGGCGGGTAGTGCCTCGGTTCTTGGACGAAGCGTGCTTCGCGACAGCTATGATGGTTCTCAGCTTACCAAAGCGCTGTCTTATATCTCGATCACTGCTTCGATTATGCCGATCATTGCGCCGGTATTCGGTGGTTGGATTTCATTTCACCTCGGTTGGCAGGCGGTGTTCCTGTTCGTTCTATTGTACCTATTAGCGATATTTACGCTGGGTTACTTTGTTCTGCATGAAACTTTGCCATACGGAAAGAGCCGCTTTGATGCGTGCCAAGTAGTGAAGAACTACGGACGCTTGTTGACCAATCGCCAAGTGTTGACCAGTGCCAGTTACAACTGGATGAGCTACATGGCGAGTTTGGTATCGCTGTCGTTGTTTCCATTCCTAATGCAAGAGCAATTGGGGCTGACTGCCGCTGAATATGGTTCATTGATGATTGTTCCTTCGGCGGGCTTACTGATAGGTAGTGTCGCCTTAAACTTACTCAATCGTAGGTTTAGTACGCCCCAATTGATGAGCCTAGCTATTTTGATTATCTTGGCGTCGGGAACTTGGCTTCTTACTCATAAGTTATCCATCTTTAACTTGGTTTGGGCGTTTACTTGGTTGGCGATAGCACAAGGCATCTCGTTCCCATTATCAATCAGCATGTTATTAGAACCTCATAAGAAACAAGCGGGCGCAGTGTCTGCATTGTCTGGCTCAATTCAGATGTGTTTAGCGGGTTTATTGGGTGGGTATCTAGTAGAAAGTTGGGTCACGACTCATCTACAGTTAGGCGTGTTCTACCTCATTATTGGTGCAGCCATGGGCGGAGTGCTTTGGTCTTCAACCAAAATGAACAACAAAGGCGATACTGTTGAAGTGGAATATAGCTAAATGCCAAATTCACTATCGTTTAACGCACCATCGTTAATACGTTGTATTTGTGCTGATGGTTTTCTACAATGCTTCGGTCCATTGAATAGGTAAAAACAAAATGCAGCAAAATGAATTTGAAGTACTGGTAAAAGCTATCTGTGCACTAGATGGCCTGCCTCAAGCGCTTGAGCTATTGAAATCCAATGAGGATACAGAAGTCGCTGAGGCTGCTGCATCACTGACTGGTCAATTTGCACTTGCTGAAGTGGAAGGCGAAAAGCGTATTTACCACGTGACGCTTCAAGAAAATGAACAAGGCGAAGAGCAAGAGTACATCGAACATGTCATGAATGAAGGCGATGACTTAATCAAATTTGCAGCTTGGTTCTTTGAAACGATGTTTGAATTGAAGCAAAAAGACACATACCAAATTGCTGGTAAAACTTACAGACAGCCGAAGCGCAGCTAGGTTTCTCAGTAAAGTATTTTAGAAAGCAGCTCTCTTGAGCTGCTTTTTTTATAAGTGTCTAAACCAATGTTTTGGATTGTTATTAGGAATGGAGCATTAAGCTCAAACCAGAATTTAGGTTAACTCATTGATATACATATACAATGCTGATTAGCACAGAGACAAAATTAGGTTAATTGCAAATGAACACTTAGCATTGCATTAAAGTGTGATTTAGATCTTGTTTTTGGGCGTTATAAGTGTAGAATCCGCGCTAAAGAAAGTTGATTATGTGCGGAGATAAGCATGAATTACGAACTAGGCCACGCATACCTTGGTCAAATGGCAGCAAAAAACATGATGCACGAAGCATTGTACGGCACTTCAAAGCCAAAGAAACCATCGTTCTTTAAGCGAATGATGAAGAAAATGGCTAAATAAGCATTTTCAAAAACGGAATTTTAAAAGGCCTTAAACTCGATGAAGTTTAAGGCCTTTTTCGTTTTAGCGATTGGTGAAAGTTATCGCTTTGTTTTGTTGTGGATGGACACAAAAAACACTAATTAAGCTTCTGACTAATGGCTTTTAATGAACTCAGCCAGCAGATTGATTGGATAAGTCGACCACATTATTAGGGATGCTATCTAAGCCATTTTCTTTCATCCACGCTTCTAAGTTATCGGCACCACCGATGTACTTACCATCAAGCCAGATCTGCGGGACGGTGACCGGTGTTTTCTCACCAATGTGTGCTTTTACTTCTGGAATCATACGGTACAAAGCGGCGCTATCTTTTACGACATCGTGGTATTGGTATTCAACACCCGCTTCATCCAACATTTTCTTTGCTTTAACACAGAATGGGCAGGTCGCCTTACCATAAACGATGTTGCCTTTCAGGCTGTCTCGTTTGGTCCACTCTTTGATCACGGATTGGACTAACACACCGCGATTAAGCGCTTCACCTTGGCTGACAACCTTGCCTTCAACAACAAGGATTGGAGCATGCCAAGAGCCTAGTTTTAGCGGCTCCCACCAGTGAGACAACCAATCTTTCACTTCCAGTTCGACATCGACATTGGCCAATTCATTCTCAAAAGTATCCTTCAGAATGTCTTTGGTAAGGGTACATTCCCCACATGGGATATTAACTTTAAATGGACCCCAGCTGCCTGCCCAACGGTATAGTGTAATCTTGACTGGTTTCTTCATGGTTACGGCCTCGTTTGAATTCTCTTATCCATATAGAACGGACAGTCGAACTATTTATTTCACCAACCTTAAACTTTCTTCACTTTTGAAGGTTTTTTGGTTTCCCAGTGCGTTATAAATGCAACTGACGCAATAATAATAGCAGCCCCTAGCCATAAACGACCCGGTGGAACCCAACTAAACACAATCCAACCTGCTAAAACATTTAGCGGTAATTTGGCGTGGTCAAAAGGTTGCACAAACGAAGCATCAGCGACTGAGTAGGCTTTTACAATCGCCCATTGAGCGAGTGCCGTCATAACACCGATAACAATCAATATAGCCCAAATTGTACCGCCGCTTGGCGTCTGCCAATCTGGCGCAGCAAGCAGGATGTTAAATGGTGTGATTAATAGTAGAAGATAGACCACCATGGTTGAAGGACTGTCTTGAGAAGATAGTTTTTTCACCATCAGTGAGTAGCATGCCCAGAAAAACGCCGCGCCGACTGGTAATAGCGTTGCCCAGTTAAAGTCTTCAGCCCATGGCTCTAGAATCACCATCGCACCCACGAAACCTGCTATGGTCGCACCCCAGCGAGCTGCCCCAACTTTTTCTTTTAAGAAAAGCCCTGAACCTATGGTTGCAAACAATGGCGACGTCATGAGAAGGGCAATGCCTTGCCAAATTGGTACCGGGTAAGCCAGTGCCCATATCCAAAGTTGAATACCAATAACAGACAAGAAGACACGGAATACGTGCAATTTGAGGTTGTCGGTTTTTAGCGCACGGCGAATGCCCAGCGTTTTCAGATAAGGAAGAATAGCGAACAACGCGATGGCGTATTGAATAACGGCAACGGTGGTAGAAGTAAGTCCGAAATGAATGCTAGCAATTTGAGTTAGGCTGTTAATAACGGCAAAGGCTAGGCCTGCGGTTAGCATCCAGCTAGCGCCTTGGATCGGATGGTGTTGTGACATGATGCTTCTAATTATTTGATGTGGTCCACCTATGATACGGATTTAACACCACTTAACCAGAAAAAGCATTGATGAAGTCAGTCAGAATATTTGAATATGAAAAAGGTTGAGCCATTGCCCAACCTTTTAGTCTGTATCTAAAGTCGATTTAGATTAGAAATCGTAACGTACACCTAGGCGA
The DNA here is from genome assembly GCF_023161725.1 of Vibrio sp. 1CM24A. NCBI lineage: Bacteria > Pseudomonadati > Pseudomonadota > Gammaproteobacteria > Vibrionales > Vibrionaceae > Vibrio > Vibrio sp. 1CM24A. Next base: position 61,545 of record NZ_JALNTS010000006.1, on the reverse strand, counting down.
AGTGTGTCTTCACCTTCCGTTGTTAGACCTGTAATTAGGCTTTTCTCTTCGTCCAAACCATTGATGTAGTATGCAAGGTATGTACGGAAGTTGCTGTTCAGCTTGTAGTAGCCTGCTAGCTCGATGCCATCAACAGAATCTGCTGTAGAACCGTTTGCCGCTTCATCTTCTTGATATGTGTACACTACAGCAGCAGAAAACTGCTTAGTGAATTTATACTGTGCTGCGAATTCCATTGCAGTGAATGACTCAACATCTGCGCCAACTGCTTTATCGTCTGAATCACCTGTAGAGTAGGTTGCTGCTAGGTAAAGGTTATCTAGAGAATATGCTAGACCTGCAAGGATTTGGTTTGCGCTACCTGCACCAGCACCTAGATCTTCGCCAGAGTATGCAAGACCAAGGTCAAGACCGAATGGTAGTGAGTAAACACCAGAAATGCCGTAGCCGTCTGAGTCTTTTTCGCTATTTGCTTGATAAGTCGCTTCTAATTGAAGTGCGTCAAAGCCACCACGGTATGCAAATACGCTATCTTCTTTGTCAGAAGCTGCGTCGATTACTTGCTGAACACCAGAGAACTCAGTGATATCCGTAAAGTCAGATACGATTACTGAAGCCATGTCTTGACGACCGACAGAAAGTGCTTGGCCATCGAAATCAACACCAGCGTACATGTAACGGTTATCAAACTCACTGTCACCAGTGCTTTGCTCTGCTTCGTAGAAACCGAATGCTGTTACAGTATCTGTAAGTTCTGTTTTACCACCAAGGTTTAAACGGAAACGAGTTTTATCTTCCATTGTACCTTCAACTTCAGCACCGCCTGAACCAATGAAATCACCACGGAATTCCGCACGACCGCCAATTTTAAGTTCTGTACCATCAGAGCTGTAAACTGTTGCTGCTAGAGATGAACCTGAAACTAGTGCCGCTACCACTGCAGAAGCTAGAACTGCCTTTTTCATAATCACTTACCTTGTATTTTAAAATCCGTGAGCAATGTGCTCTCCGTTTCGATATGAAGCTAATTTAGAGCAGATAAATTAAGCTTTCATTTCCATAAAATTACATTTTCGTGAATGGGGAACTTTTTTAAGTGTTGATTTTATTGCACTTTTATTTCATGCGACTGAGTATTCTGTGAATAGATATACAAGTTGCGTGTATTTCAAAGGTCACATTGACAAGTTTTACCTTGGAATCACGAATGTCGATGGTGATGAATTTTGGTAGCGCTTGAGGGCTTGTTAATCTGATTAACTGCTTGTACTGGTTGGGATATCCTCTATGATGCAAAAACTCAGAAGAGAATAGATTTTGCTCAACAAGATGGAGAGTTGGATGAAAACAGAGTACTTAGGCGATGTTTTACAAGGTAGGCAGGTTATTGGCTCCTTGAATGTTGAAGACCTACCCGTTGGAGAGCACCAGTTTTGGTTTCAAGTCACCAGTGATGGGCTAGGGCAGCCTAAGAACATGCCGGTTTCTGTTTTCAAAGGAAGTCAAGCTGGTCCTAAGTTGATGATCACCGCTGGTATTCACGGTGATGAGCTCAACGGTGTGTTGGCTGCTCAACAAATTATCAGGGACTTAGTCGGTAAAACGCTCAAAGGTACGGTAACGATTGTGCCTACTGTGAATTTGTCTGGCTTGCTGAACCATAGCCGTGATTTCATCTCTTCGGATCCGGGTTCTTGCCCTGCCAATCTTAATCGACTCTTTCCGGGTGATGCGAATGGCCTAGCTGCGGAACGCTTTGTTTCGTCTTTGTGGGAGCGTTTGCTTAAGCACAATGCCACCTTCGCCGTTGATCTCCACACTCAAACTCGTGGCGCAGTCTACCCACTTTATGTATTTTCTGATTACCGCATAGAACAATGTTTGGAGATGGCGAGGTTGATGCAGCCCGATTGTGTTCTGAATGACCCAGGCGATCCAGGTATCTTAGAAACGGTTTGGAATCGAAGTGGAATTCCGAGCATCACGGTGGAAGTTGGTATGGGGAAATTTACTCAGCCTGACATGATTCAACGTGCGGTAGACGGTGTTTTTAACATGCTGTCTTATTATGAAATGTTCGAAATTAACCTAAATAACCCAGACAAAATGCAACTGCCGAGAATGGATTGGATAGAGGGTAATGATGTGGTTTCTATCCGCGCTGATATTGGTGGTTTTGTATTGCCGCAGGTTGAGCTTCTACAGAGCGTAGAACAAGATGATTTATTGGCCATTCAATATGACGCTTTTGGTAATGAGTGTCGCCGTTATCACGCGCCGTCTGCTGGACGTGTCCTTAGCTATAACGTGGATGCGTTAAGGGAGCCGGGTGCGCTTGTTTGTCGCTTGTTAAGTTAGGGCTTAGTCGGCTGAACGTTTCCGTGTTAATGCACTGTGTCGCCATTTAAAACACGAAAAAAAAAGACCGAGCAGGGCTCGGCCAAAGGACAGTTGTCTAGAGTAAGCACGTCTTGGACTCATCGAGAGAACTGCTTTTAGAGTAGCGAGGCTAGATTAAGAATCCATTGCAAGATAGTGACACTTCGACTGCTTTTCTGTTTCAAAAATAATATTAAAAACATTATCTTAAGCTCATAAAAAAGCCGACTGCGAGTTACGCGAGTCGGCTTTTTATTACTTCTCGTTCGAATTTTTATCTCTATCTAAACTCGATTAAAAAGCGTCATCTACGATCTCTTTTAATCGGTCGTAAGGCACGTATCCCGGTAAGAACTGCCCGTTCATCATTAATGTTGGTGTGCCAGTTAAACCCAATGCGCTAAAGGTTTGGTGGTTGGTCATTAGCGTGTTGCTTTGTTCTGTGGTGGTGTCTAGTTGCGCTTCTGTTCCTGTCTTCTTGGCTACAGCTTGCAGTGACGACTTTGTGTGGCTACCGCTTTTGGCCATTAATAGTCGGTCTACTTCAGGGAACGCTTCTGGATTATCTTTCCATACTTTCATAGCGTATAGCGCTGCGTTGGTGTTTAGACCCGAAACCTGTTGCTGCTTAAATGATAGGTAGACATTGATGACCTTAATGTCGCTATTTTCAGAGGTGAGTTGAGTTAACCCTTTTTCTAAGCGCTTACAGAAAGGACAGTTATAGTCGGTAAAATTAACGATGACCGATTTGCCATCTGGATTGCCAAGGATCGGGTGAGCGTCATTGTTGTATAACCAATCATGGCTTTCCGCTTGGGCTTTCTTTGCTTGCTCTTGACCTGCTACGTACTGCTCTAAACTGGTATGCAATCCAGAGATCGTCGATGGGTTTTCTTTCAGGAATTGATTAATTTCTTCAAGTTGTTGAGTTTGTTCTTTGTTTAATTCTGCGAAGGCATTAGTACTCATTAGTGAGCCTAAAATCAGTGCGCTTATCAGATGCTTTTTCATATTGTCTTTTCTCTAATTCGTGATAATCGTGAGCGCTTATTAGGTTGCGCTCACATTAATATTGTTTGTTAAACTGGCTGAGTCGGTTTATTCACTTAGCTTTGCTCTGTTTTTCTTTGTGAGCGAGTTAGGCAAAGTAGGTTCTTAACCACAGCCCTATAGGAGAAGTAACGCCTGTTGCGATACTGCTTATCTTTCCGTCTTTGATGATTACGATGCTTGGAGTGACATTAACGCCCCAACTTCTGCTGATTGATCCAGAAAGATCATTGATAACAGGGAATTCATACTCTTTTGCATCCAAGTAGCGCTGGACACGTTCGTCTGGACCAGACGATAGAGCGACCGAAACCACCTGATGGGAATCGCTGAAGCTATTGACGGTTGGGCTTACAAATTTGCAGGCACCACACCAAGTCGCCCAAAAATAGACAATGACTGGCTTACCATTTTTGCTTAGCTCAATAACATCAATACCTTCGCCTTGGAGCGACTGACCCACAATAGGAATCGCGTCGCCTTGAGGCATGCTTCTGCTGTGATAAAAGTCCATGGCAAATGAAACCACGCCAACGATCAATATCATTGAAACCAGTTCCTTTCCCCACTTCTTAAGACGACTTGGCTTTTTGGCTGCGTTGTCTGCAGCCGTGCTAGATTTCTCTTCATTGTTGGGAGTCTTCATCAGTTATCTCGCAGCATCGATGGCTTGAACGACAGTGTCACTGTTGAGAATGACAGGCAGTGGAATACCGCTTTTATAGCTCGGACCATAGACGATATTAAATGGCACACCAAATCGCCCATTACTTTGTAAGTATTGAGTGACACTTTCACTTGGTGTTGTCCAATCACCTTTCATCAAAACAATGTCTTCTTGCTGTAGGTGACTGTAGACAGGGTCTTGAAGGATGACGCCGATCTTGTTGGCTTTACAAGTGATACACCAATCAGCAGTTACATCAACAAAGACCGTTTTGCCTTCATCAACGAGCTGAGGGATTTGCTTCGCATCCAGCTTTTGCCAAGCAAGGTCATCAACGATAGGTGTCGCCCAGTTATCTGCAGTAACACTGCCGACAATAAGAGCTGCACCAAACATCAAGGTAGTGGTTGCCATGATAGGAATCAGTACCTTGCGACCCAGTTTCATGCCAATCCAAACCAGTACTGAAATCACGATAAATAGCGACAGCAGGATAGTTGGGAATTTACCAATGAATGGGCTCAGAAGGCTTGTTAGCCATAAGCTGGTAATGAACATCATTAAGCCAAAGATAAGCTTAACTTTGAACATCCATGCCCCAGGCTTTGGAAGCAATTTGGTTAGGCTTGGGAATAGCGCAAAGATCAACCAAGGCGCACTCATACCGATACCAAGCGCGATGAAGATTGCCCATAACTCTTGATAGCTTGCTCCAAGTGCATAAGCAACCGCAGTGCCAAGGAATGGCGCGCTACACGGCGTTGCTAACAGTGTCGCAAACATGCCTTGAACAAAGTGGCCTGAATGTGAGTCATCGCCTTTGGTTGCCATCCAAGTGTTTAAACCTGATGGTAGTCTGAATTCGAATAACCCAAGCAGGTTAATTGAGAACAGCAAAGTGATGATCAGCATGAATCCGATGAACCAAACGTTTTGGAATTGGATTCCCCAACCAATAGCATTACCCCCCATTTTTAGAGCGGTCATACCTAGGGCTAACAGCGCAAATGATGTAATGACACCTGAAGCAGAAGCTAAGAAGGAGAGTCGGATATGACGATTAGATGCACCTTGGTTTTGAATGATGCTGTTTAACTTCATTCCTAATACTGGCAACACACATGGCATGATGTTGAGGATCAAACCACCAATTAAAGCGAAGCCTATCATCGCCCAAAAGCCGTTGTTGCTTGTTTGGTAAGCGATCGGTTCTGAGCCTACTAGGGCCGTCATCTCTTCGGCGAAATTAGTGTCTGAAACGGTGACACTTACTGTACGGTCCGTTAAGTCGACTTCACCTATCCAGTTGCTCACATCAAATACGGCCGTCATTGTATTGTCTGTGATCTGGACGCTTGGTTGAGAGAAGAAGTCATCAATCACTTCTTGCCCGTCAATCAACACCATCGGCTTATCCCAGCCATCTTTACTCGTCAGCTGAGTAACCAGTTGCTGCTTGCTCTTGTCCCAAAATAGACCATTGACCGAAGTGCGATTAGCTTCTCTTGGAGATTGGCTCATGCCTTGGTTGAACAAGAACATCGCTTCTTCATCGAGCGCTAAGGTTTGTGGGTCAATCGGCAGTTCGATATCGTAATCGGTTAACACACAGATATTGGTACACGACGGAAAGGTAAACGACGCCCTGAATATTGCAGGCTTCGTGTTGTCTTTCAGGGTTAACGTGACAGGAAAGCTGACATGCTTTTTGTAGCCTAACGTCATGACGTCAAGCTGCTCGTAGTACTTAGGTATCGGCCAGTGCCACTCTACTGACTCAATGTTTGTTGAACCAGACCAGTCCCAGCTTGGCGGAATACCACCTTCGCCTGGGCTGCGCCAATAGGTTTTCCAGTCGCCGTCGAGCACGACATCGAGCACGGTTTGGATCTTAGAGCCGTCATCCGACTGTTCACCCGTCGACATCATTCGCATCTTCACAGGCGGATGCTCAGGCACACTAAGCCAGCCTGTTGTCTGTGCCAAGGCGGTAAATGACGTCATAACCAAAAGGGCAGTGACTAAGGTTTTCGCGCATGTACGCATAGAGAATGCCAATGAATCGACAAACTTAGTTAGTAGTGTGTTGTACACAAATGTATCTCCAAAAAATAAATAAAAGGGTGTAGTAGCCCGGTTATTTACTCTCTAAATATACAGTGCTTTAGATGCAATCTGTGTTTTGTCGGTCGAGTAGAGCGATGATTGTCTCTAGATGATCTCGATATGTGGGGAGGTAAGTTAAATGCAACAGCAATAATAAGTACGAATGGGATCAGCCAGCCGGTTTTTGGGGCGGCAAAGGTCAGCATTTTCGAACTCAGGCTGCATGAACTTGAATTGGGGGACATTAGCATTTTTGACGCTTCTAAGCCGAAAACACTGGCGTATAGAGTGGCCATTTTTTCTGAAGAAGCGATGTCGGTTTGAGGATTACTGGTTTCAGTATGAGTTTGCGCGCCAACAAGGACTGATTGACCATTAGCGGATGCAGATAACGATACTTTCTTTACGGCCAGAGTACTCGCCAGACAAGTTACGATAACCAGTCCGGTAAGGAAGAGCGCCCAAAGCGAGTGCTTTTGTCGGCGGTTCTGTGTGGATAAGAAAAGTAGTGATGTGTTCAGCAAATTAGTCAGTAATCAAATCTGTTATTAGTTAAAGCCAGCTCATTGAATTGTGGCTAGCTTAGATAAGTTCTCTTCGCGCCACAAGTCATAAAATGGTTAAAGTGAAACTATGTATAAACGCGGAAAACGGCAGGTACACGATAAACGACGCATAAACACCAATTCACGCAATACGACCTTGAGTTCTAGCTAAAGTTCACAACAACTGAAAGTTATCGCTAATTTATTCTTTATCGAGTGGTCTATCCAAGATGAGGCGATACAAAAAAGCCCAACAGATCGTCGTTGAACGTGTTGGGCTTTAATCATTGGTGCTATTGGAAAGGTTTAATGAGTGCGGCGAGGGCCGTTACGCACTAAGTCTTTACCGTTATCAAACACTTCTTTGGTGATCCAGCGAGCAAGCAGAACTTTGTGGCTGCTGTTGAATACAGCAACGAAGTGACGACCATCTGAATTATTGGTTGCCATGCCTACACCTTCAACGCCTTCAAGGCCTAAACCGCCAGCTTCCACTGAAATTAGGAATTGCTCTAGTTCTTCTAGAGACTCAATAATATCAAGTTCGTTGTTCATTTTTATGCTCTCTTGCTGTGAGCCAACATCGTATTTAGGGTGCTTTAGGGCATGCACCAGAGTGAAGATATTGGCCGTTGTTCTTTGTTGGATGCGTACTCTACAGGTCATAAGAGGGGATTGGAACTCTCAAATATTAGAAGCTGGCTGCTAATTTGCGAATTTTTAACATAACATACGTTTAAATGCTTGTTATCCATATTCTTTTTACTACTATTTATAGAGTCAATTTAGACAGTAATAGGAATTAATATGATGAAGGTTTGGCGTTGTCTATTGTTAATGTTGGCGTTTGTCGCATTTGGAAGTTATGCGCAGAGCGTTGAGAAAATCGCAGAAGTACAAGATCAGTTAATGCTCGATCTGGCAACATTAGAAACGGCGCATGATGCTGAGAAACCCTTTCTTGAAGATATCTTAAGGCGTAAGAATCAGGGTCTACGCGAAGAGATTTTTTCACAGCTATCGTCAGATAAAAAAGAGGGGCTGGATGTCACTCTTGCTCAGCAGGTTGAACTGCTACAAAAATTGCTGTCATTGAATGAAACTAAAATCGTTTCAATGAGTAAAGAAAACCGTTCCGCTGAGGGTGATGCTAAAAAACGCCTTGAATTGCGTATTCAAAAACGGATCGGAATGATGGATGTCTATTATCAGCAGCTTGCTAAGACCTTAAATTGGTCGAAAGAGCGTGGTGTTGATGTTTCTGTTCCTGAAGGTGAACTTAAAACGGCGTTAATTGCTCGTTCTAAATACCTGACAAATGCCATTCTTTACACAGACACACAGCGACAAGATCTAGAAGCGCGTTTGTCTTTTGTGAATGAAGAAGAGAAAGCGACCATTAAAAAGGAGCTTGAGCGTTTCAGCGAGCGCACTAGCGTTATGGTTGCTAGCTTAGAAGAAACCATCACGCTAATGGAACCGTTTGGCGTCGATGTGACTTCATACAAACGCGTTTTGCTAGCGACGACAGGCGACATTAACGCCGATGTGTTGGATGTTGATGTTGCACTGGAACTGTTGGATGGTTGGCTTCGTTCGTTCAGTTCATGGGCTTTCGAAAATACCCCTTCTTTTGTCGTTAAACTCGCTCTGTTTCTCGGTATTTTGTACGTAACTCGCCTTATTGCTAATGTGGCTCGTAAGACCGTTCGTAAGAGTGTCTCGCACTCTAAAATGGACTTCAGCGTATTGATGCAGGAGTTTTTCGTATCCATCGCATCTAAAGCGGTCGTGTTTATTGGTTTGCTTATCGCACTGTCTCAAATAGGGATAGAGCTAGCACCACTTCTTACAGGTTTCGGTGTTGCCGGTGTCATCATCGGTTTCGCATTGCAAGACACGCTATCTAATTTTGCATCGGGTTTGATGATCTTGATCTACCGTCCTTATGACGTAGGTGACATGGTTAAAGTGGCAGGCGTGCAAGGCACGGTAAAAGACATGAGCTTAGTGTCGACGACCGTTCAAACCATCGATAACCAACGCTTGGTGATCCCAAACAACAAGATTTGGGGTGACGTGATCAACAACATCACGGCAGAGCGTGTAAGGCGTGTTGATATGGTTTTCGGTATTGGTTACTCAGATGATATCGATAAAGCGAAAGCGGTATTGAATGACATCATTCTTGCGCACCCTCTAGTGTTGAAAAAACCAGAGCATATGATCAAGCTTCATACCTTGAATACCTCTTCAGTTGATTTCGTAGTACGACCTTGGGTTAAGACTGATGACTATTGGGATGTGTACTGGGATGTAACGGAAACCGTGAAGAAACGCTTCGATGAAGAAGGCATCACGATCCCATTCCCTCAACGAGATGTACATATTTACAATCACGAAGAGAACTAAGCGAAAGAGCTAGTATGAAAAGCAATTTCGAATAGAGCTATTACGAAAAAAGCTAATACGAAAAAGCTAAGCATGGCTTAGAGCCATCATTTTTAATGTGATATCAAATGGACGCTGAACAAGCGTCCATTTTTATTGGCTACCGCTTATGTTGAGCTCCATTCTTTTATGTCACTCAACCGCCTTAGAATTAAGTTATGATGGGGCAGGCTTAATTTGGACAGTTGAAAGCGAATGGATGATTCCCAGCAAAAAACGAATAGTAGAAATACAACGGTAAGAAAAGCGACGCGAATTGAAAGCGTTATGAACTCTGCGATGTGGCATTTAACTCAGAGAGACATGACGGAAAGCGAGTTGACTGCGAAGCTCAAAGTGAAAACTGACAATCAAGAATGGATCGATGAAACGTTGAATACTTTGAAAGGCTTTGGATATCTCAAGTCTGACCAAGTGTTTGCAGAACAATTCGTGGAACAAGCTTTCTCTGGTGAATTTGGTTCTCGATACATTGTCGAAAAACTGAAGAAGAAGGGCCTGACCGATTCAGTGATTTCTGATGCAATCCATAAAGTGTCCTTCGAAAAGTCTATTGATGAACAAACCATCTTGATAGACCGAATCAACCACTACTACTCAAGCTTTACCATGAGCCGTGAAAAGCTGGTTGCGACACTGCAAAAGCGTGGTTTTAGCTATCAACAAGTTAAGGTAGCGATTGACCAGCACCCACAAGCGCATCAACTGAAAAGTAATATTCAACTTAAGGCCGAGAAAGCCGACTTGGAAAAAGAGGTACTCAAGTATGCTCGTAAAGGCAAGGGACTGACGGCCATTCAGCAAGAACTTAGACAACGACAAATCGACACCAGTGAGCTGTCATCGCTCATCGACCGATTGATTAATGAAGAGCAGCTAGATTTCTATTCTTCTTGTTTAGAACAGTTGCAGAAGAAGTCTTATGACCTAAACGACCATAAAGAACGCTCCAAGGCTTACGCGATGCTAAGTCGAAAGGGGTTCTCTTCTGACGAGATCAAATTTGCTCTGAGTGAAGGCAATGAGTAGCGTGCGTGATTGAGCTTAAGAAAAGTTGAGCTCAAGAAACATCTAACCTTAAGATATAAACAGCAGAAGGGCATCGAACAACTTGCTCTAACGTGTCGTGTGTATGTTCTCTGCAATCCCCAAACCATTGCGTAAGGCGAACTGAATCAGGTCATTGTGGCTGTTTAAATTCAGCAAACCTAACATGCGGTATTTGTGCGACTCAATGGTTCGTGAGCTTAAGTGAAGCTTATCAGCACACTCTTTTGCACTAAATCCTTGAGCAATCAGCGCCAGAACTTTGGTTTGTTTTTTGGTGAGCAACAATAGCTTCTCACTGTCATCTTCTAACAAGTTCTCGTTTTGCTTTAGTGTTCTGGCTAATGTTGAATGTTGCCAATAACAGAGCCAAAGTTCACAGACTAACTTTAAGCGCTGGATGTCTTCGAGGTCGAAGGTAGTATCGTTGTCGTGAAAGTTAGTAAAAGACAACGCACCCCAGCGTTGGTTAAAGAGCTGTAAAGGGATGATGCAGTGCCATCTTCCCCCTTCTTTATAGAGCTTCTTTAACACATAGTTTTTACTTGAAACGAGTTCGTTGCTGGTAAAAGCGAGGTAAGTTTCATTGGTTTTTAAAAGCTTGAGGTAATCAAGGTAGTTACCGCCGACCAAACTTTTTATATCAACAGGAGGTATGTGTGCTTTGGAAACTGAACACGTTTTTCCTTCTTCAAGTAAGACCATTGAATTAGGGTAGAGTGTCAAACGATCAATCCCAAACCAATCGAGTACATCAAAGCTTGCTTCTGACCAAGTTGTTTGAAAGTTTTTTGGATCGCTATTAATGAGAGATGTCGATTGTTTCATTAACAGTTGTTCAAAACTTAGCTTTAAAGCAGACACATTTTTCCTTTATAGATACATTCATTTCATCAATGCACAGAAGATATTCGTTCGAGTCGCTCAGTGCAAGATAAGATTCTTATATATATCATAGGTTCTAATCTAAAGTTTTTTATAACTCTTGGTTCTATCTGGAGGGGTGATAAGCAGTACATCTACTGCATTAATTGAACGGTGTTTTTTAATAAAATCGGGCATTTCTATAACCGAGTAAACACTGTGATAAGTTTAAGGACGTTACTGTCTATTTCAGTCTCGATGCTGAGCTTTTTCATCCGACAGCACAGCAAATGATTCTCCAATGTTTGTGTATGCTCAGTCACCCTTTCATTCAAATGTACTTTCAACACAACTCGAAGTCGAAGCGCTGATGATTGAGAACATTCGTAATATGGATAACAGCACGGATATAGGCTTTACACTCGAATTACGTTTTTCAATATAAAAGGCACATTAATATATTCTTATTTCATGAAATTCACCAAAGCTATAAAATTTTCAGTAAATTTACGGTATATCAATAACGTGTTTTTTTGAACAATAGCGCCACTCCAAAAGGCTGGATTAACAAGGCCGAATCAATATATATAGGTAGTGGTTATCATGAAAAAAACATTAGTAGCACTTGCGATTGCGAGCATTTCAAGTTCAGCTTTCGCTGTAAGCACAAGCAGCCAAAACAGCCAAAACGAAGACATGTTTGCATTCGATTCAATGCACAAAGATCAATTCTCAGTCTCAGGCTCTTTCGGTGTTGGTGGTTACTACGATACTGGCTCCAAAGCGTTCTACGATGACTGGGCAACAGGCCTTACTCTTGCAGTTAACTACCGTAACAACCGTATTGTTGGTTACTTCGAAACTGACTTAATGGTGAATTACACGACAGACAACAACGTATCTGCGAATGACGCAGCAACAGCTGGTTGGACAAACGGTATCGATACTGGTCCAGCAACCGATGTAGATAAAGCATGGCTTGGTTTCGATACTGGTTTCGGTATCGCTTCATTCGGTTGGGAAAACGACACAGCACTAGACAAAGTGGATGGCGCTGGCGATAACACTTACGAGTTTGGCGCTTCTGCTGGTGATGCTTCTGACGGCTTCAATGTTGTTAAATTCCAAGGTGCGACAAGCGGTATCGCTTACGGTATTTCTTACTTTGAAACAGGTGATGATCATAATGATGCGGATAAAGGCATTAATGGTTACATCGGTTTAGAGCAAGAGGTATTCAACGTATACGCAGGTTATGAAGCTCGTGATGACGATGCTGATTACGAAGTTTACACAGTAACAGGTAACGTGAAGGTTGGTGCTCTTAAACTGGGTATGAACTCTTGGATTGAAGAGAGTGATTCTGCTAAGAACACAGGCTACTACGTTTCAGGTGGTTACACGGTTTCTGAAGACCTAACAATCGCAGCAGGTTACGCGTCTAGCAACAATGAACTTGATGGCCACGCAGATGTAGATGCTTCTTACATCAACATCGCGGCAATGTACCGTATCGCTGACAACGCTGACATGGGTATCGATATCAAGCAAGACATCGACGGTGCACGTATTAGTTCAACTAGCGCACAATACGACGAAGAAACACACGTATTCGCAGCAGCTTACTACTACTTCTAAGAACTTAGCCTCATAAGAGCTTCTAAGACATTTGATGGTAATGGTGTAATAGCTTGCCCGGTCGTTACACCATGTTCTCTTCTTTTTGCAGTGTAAGCATCCACAGATTGATATGTGGTTTGTCACTCAAGTGCTACGAGTGAAATTATTATCTGGAGAAATGTAATGATTAAAAGCATTACAGCCAAGGGTGTTATTTATGGAAATGATACCCTGTTTACGTGTAAACCAAATCGTAATGGATTATTTGAATTGGCGCGTAAACATGGAAGAGTCGCAGGTACCCGCCCACAAGATCTCAAGAATAAGGTTTATGCTGAATCCCTTGATGAAGCTTGGAATCTACTCAAAACAGAGAAGTTTTATATTGTTTTGACGGGGCAAGTATTTGGCATTCATCGAAAATCATTGCGAAGTGCTGATTCTGTTGATGTTGAGTTTGATACTGAAACTCGCTCGGCATGTGTCACGGAATAAATCCAAAGCTGAAGACTAAAAGGACGATAAATTATCGTCCTTTTTTCGTTTGAGTTTTGGGTTCAACCTTGGTTACAGGTGCTCAGAACCCGTTATCGACCGTATTGCCCAACAATGAATTTCTCAAACTCATCACACATCTGATGATTTGATTTGTCATTATTCGCCAACTCGGTTGCCCCATCAACGATCGATATCTTCGCATTCAAATCCGCGACTGGTGCACGTTCTCTTGTCGACAGTTGTTTGATTTTTTGCTCCTCAATCGCCCAAGCTTCCTCTGGCGATAAATTACACTCGTCAGCTAGGTATTTGGCATTAAAACCTTCCCCAGTCAGGCTTTCGATTGTCCCATTGTGATTTACGCTGTTTCCTTGATGCCAATAGTGCTTAGCTAACAAAGGGCCGATCTCTGGGTTATCCGTTAAGTAGCCAAACTTATCAGTGAAATACGCACGAGTTTGATACACCGCCATATGAGCCAGCAGGTAACCTTGATACGCGCAAGAGGCTTCATCCGACAATAGATGCGGGATCGCCATTAATGGGCGAGGGCTACAAGCTAATCCAAGAATCGTTTTCTCACTTCTACGAGCAAGAGCAGTGATCTTTTCCGGTGTCAGATCTTCATCCGCCAATTCGTAAAGTGCTCGCTCGAAATACGGAACCACTAAAATGCTGCGTTCTTGATAAGCTCTGAAGGGTTGTTTGTTATCGATGATTGCTTTGATTAACTCGTCAGGTACTGCTTGGCCATCTGCATTAAGCGCGTATTGTATGAGCCAATCGGCGTCATTCAACAAGCTGTCACAGAACATGGATTGCGTTTCGGCATAAGCCATTGAGGTTGGTGCAAACTCTTGAGAGAAACACGGTGCGTTCATTTTTACGTTAGCAAAGTGTGCTGCATGACCACCCTCGTGAAATAGTGTATTGATGCCATCATAACCGCTGCCAACTTGATCGGGCTTTGCGTTGCTCGTGAAGTTAACTTGAGCCGCTACCCAAGTGTCTTGGTCGTAGAAAGAAGGGATAGGACCATGGCAGAAGCCATTAGGGTACTTACCTTTGCGATCAAGCAGATCCAATTTTAATGTCGCTTGAGAGTATTCGATGTTGAGGCGACCAAAAGATTCAATCCAGCGTCGAAGTGACTTTGAGAATGGAACATAAGGATCAAGATCATTCATAACGTCACCTGCAAAAGAGTAGGTAAAGTTATGGGCTTGAAGTGCATTCTCGCCTTTCTGCTCTGCCAAATAGGCTAGACTTTGCTGATGGCTATCACGCGTGCGTGCTTCGAAGTCATCCAGAATCGTAAACAGTTGCTCTGTCGTCATCTGTTCGGTTTTAACCACCGAGTAATCAAAGAAGGTTTTAAACCCCAGTGATTGAGCAAATTGGTTACGTTTTTTGATTAGCTCAATAAAGCCGTTAGCCAGCAGCCATTGCTCTAAATCTAATAGTGCTTGGTGTGCAGAAAGCCTAACTTGTTCATTACCATTACTTCTAACGGCTGAGCCTAAAACGGGCAGTGACCCTTCTGTTTCATCGCCTGTTTCATTTACGTAAGTCATCACATGATTCTGTTTTTTCTCAAACAGTTCAGCCTCAAATTTTATGAGGTGGGCTTTAAGCTTCTGTGACTGCTCAGACTCAATAGCGTGAGATCTAAAGGTCGCTAACCAACCATTCAAGCCTGTTAGCGTACTCTCTTTTTCTCGGGGATCTTGAATTTCATCGATAGCAGCAAGTTGCGTTTCGATAGCAGCAATCTGTTCGGCAGAGCTAAGAAATTCTGTCCACTGAGTCTGCGCGAGTGTCGAACCATCGTGGTCGTCACTGATACCCATATATGTATCCCAAAAGAAGTCTTCTTTCGCTTTATGAGTCGCAAGATACTTTTGATTCAATTGGTTGAGATAGTTCGTTGCAGTCATGATATTCCTTGAAATTTAACCAGTAATTTCAACATTATGACACATTCATTGAATGTATTTTGTGACGATAGATATAACTGAATGCAAGTCACAGCCTATCGGTTTACTTTACAGCGTATTAGTGATAATTAATTAACTGTTAATGATTTGTTGTTTGCTAGTATTAATTAGAAATAGTTCGCTGATTTATCCAGCCTTTTATTGAGTAAATTGATGTACTCAAGGTCAGCGCTTTTGTAAGGAAGAGGTTTAGGATGGATCCTATTTTATATATCGAAGTTGGTGGTGTTGTTTGGCAAGTATTCCCTGATGGTACTTGGCTTCAATTACCTGCTACGCAGCCAAAAGTTGAAGGCGTGCAAGTCGTCAGCATTGAACCTCAGAATTTACAAGAGGCTCAGCCCTTAACTGAACCACAAATAGCCGCAGTTGAACAACAGTTGGAAAAGGTGGTCACCGAACTCGTCAACAACATTGAAAGCGCACCTCAACAGCTTAACTCAGTAAATGACCAACCTAGTTCCAGTGCCTCTTTTATTGCTTATGTTCGTTCCACCTTAGATGAAACGCTTGCACAGGCGGGTTTTGATACTCGTCCTACAGAATATGCCGACGAAGATACAACCTCGAATGAGGGTAACCTTGATATTCTGTTACCTAGTGCACAATTAACCGTTGATATTTTGGATGGTGGAGACGGTTACGAAAACCAGTTTGAAGTACCAGGTGTCACGATTACGGGCACGGCTGTGGATGTTCGAGACGGGCGTGCCGTTGTTCTGACCATCACTGATGTTAACGGAAACACAGTAACCACCACAGCCATCACAAGCGATGAAACGTATGTCGTCAATGGCGTCGACCTCTCTTCATTGGAGGAGGGGGATCTTCAAGTCGACGCGGTTATTGCTGATGATTTTGGCAATAGCATTGCAGCTAACGATTCCACAATCAAAGACACATTAGCCAACATTGAGGTTGACTTCGATGGCTTTGGTGATGAGTTTTACAATCAATTTGAAATATCGAATGGGGTGCTAGTTGGTACGATAGCCAATGTAGAAGATGGGCAAACCATCAACATTTCAATTACCGATAGCCAAGGAACGATACAAGAATACACAACGGAAGTCTCCGGCGGAACTTGGACTCTGACTCTTCAAGACTACTCAAGCTTTGCAGAAGGTGAGCTGACCGTTGTTGCCAATACTATCGATATTGCTGGAAACCCTACAACAGCGACCGACACGATCGTGAAAGATACGCTAGCGAACATCACCGCTGCGGTTGATGATGGTGGTGACGGTGTCCTCAATAGCTTCGAAATTCAGTCGGCTAAATTCTTTGGTACGGTACAGAACGTAGAAGATGGCCAAACGGTCAATATTCGTATTTCTGACAGCACAACGAATGTCATTGTTCTGACGGCAACCGTGATTGATGGTGCTTGGTCAGTTGAAGGCGTTAATCTAACCAGCTTTTCCGATGGTGGCATTCAAATTGAGGCTGACACTGTTGACGTTGCCGGTAACCCTGCTTCAGCAATTAATAGCGCAGGGCAAATTGTTATTGATACTGTTTCGCCTGTTATAGACATTGATACGCTAGACGGTTTTAGCATTTTGGCATTTCGTGGCGGCCAACTGACAACCATGCAAGGCACAACCAATGTTGCCGAAGGTCTTCCTGTTTATATTGAAGTTAATGATGGCTCTCAGACTCTTGTGTTTGAGGGTGTTGTTGATGCATCAGGTAATTGGGTTGTTGAAAATATTGATGTCTCGTCCCTAAACTTGGCGTCAGAATGGACGGTTGATGCCAAAGTTTTCAATACGGTAGGCAATCAAGCTATCGATGATATGCCAAGCATTATCCTGCCCGAGTCGGTTGTGTTCTCAGAAACTGTTGTCGGGATTTTTGGAAATCAAACTCAGACCTCTGATATTCGCATCGATTATGCGGACTTCTCTTTTAGCGATGATCAAAGCATCGCAGAGTCACTAACTTCTCAAACCCTATCGATAACCGTTGCTGTATCGGCTGATAAACAAAGCCTCATCGGCACACGAAGCGATGGGCAAAAAGTATTCGATGCGTCAATTTCCGGCAGCAACGTAAATATCAATTTTTATAAGGCGATTGATCAGGAAGCTGGGTTAGATTCAATTCTGACGGCTCTGCTCATCGAAGGTTTGCAAACCGATGCTGATGGTACAACGGAGTTAGTGATAGGACATTTACCTATTGTCATCAAAGATTCTGAACCTCTGGTTTTTGATGAGTCTTATCAAATGATCGAGGGTGATATTGCGTCAGGGAACGTGTTGAATAACGACATCGATTTGGATACTCAACTTACGATAAAAAGTGTTGAAGTTGATGGTACGACCAAGACGATTGTTGGTGGCTCTCCGGTTTCATTTGCTACTAGCGAAGGCACCTTGACCGTATTTGCGAATGGCCACTGGACGTTCGTCGCCAACAGGAATTTGGACCACACCGTTGATCAGAACATCACCTTCAACTATGTTGCTGGCGACATCAGTAATGATTTCGGAAACGGCACTGCGGTCATTGATATTTTTGATGGTGATGCAGGGCTAGTTGTTGATGGGACAACGACCAGCTCTGAAGGTGATGTGTCTGATGGAATTCAAACTGTAGTCGGTCAGTTTACCGTTTCCGCTGGATCAGATAATCCAGATCCCGCTTCTATTGTATTTAATGCAAATACTCTGGTGCAGTTAGACGCCTTGGGCTTGACGACCGGAGATGAGAACTTCCCTCTAACCTACACGTTAGCGAATGATGGAAAAACGATCACCGCACAAGCAAATGGTGAAACGATATTCACGCTAACGTTGAGTGCAGTCGCTAGTGGTATCGATGTTCTAGCAGATGTCACATTAGTGTTAGAACAACCTATAAACCACCTGTTCAGCAACGACTCCATCACCCTGCCACTTATTATTGATGGAACGGATTTAGATGGTACTTCTTTAGATCAAGGGCAATTCGACTGGATCATCCAGGATGGAGTCGACCCAATATTAACTTCAACTAGCAGTGCTGCTGTGGACGAATCAGATTTTATTCACGGCAGTGTTTCAGATACTGGCATTTTCAATCTCAACGTCGGAAGTGACTTTGTTGAGTCTGTATTTTTTGATGTTGGAGATCAGCCGCAGTTATTTAGTGGGGGCGAACAGATTATCTATGTGGTCTCTGCAGGCGGAAATGAACTTACTGGTTATGTTGGCTCTGAAAGTGCTGAAAATAAAGCGTTCACCTTGAGCTTTTCCTCTCTGTCAGGTGAGGCCGATACTGATGTCACTTACACCTTTGAACTATTCAAGGGCCTCGACCAAACGAATGGAACCGACCAAATTCCTTTTGTCATTACAGCAAAAGATGATGACAACGATGAAACTCAATTAACCTTGAACGTCTCGATTAAGGATGGTGGGGAACCTACGATTGGCTCTGGCATGGTCGAGTTGAGTGAAAACCCTGTTTCTGATACAACCCCGTCTGGTGTTGGAACAACAGCGAGTGCAAGCTTAGCCGTGAGTGCGGGCAACGATCCACTCGTGTTCTTGGGGTTAGATGTGACAACTGGCCAAGCCGTTCTCGATAGTGATGGTGAGGCGGTGACGCGTAATGGAGAAGCATTGTCTTGGCGAGATAATGGGGATGGAACGTTTGATGCGGTGTTGTCGAATGGTGATGCTGTTTTCCAAGTGAGACTACCTGAAGATTTTAGTTTAGAAGCCAATGGTTCTACGAATGTCACGGTTGAGATTGATTTGTACCAGTCAATAGACCACGGAACCGGTGTGAAGGACACAGAGCTGTCGATTCCAGCCTCAATCGTCACCATCGATTCAGACGGTTCACGAGATACACAAGAATCTGATATTAAGATTTACGATGGTGCAAACCCTAAAATTACTGTTATCGGAAGCATTTCTGTTGATGAAGACGGTCTGCTTGGAGACAGCGAACAGGTTGGTGTTGAAGATTCTAGCCCTTCGTTAGGAATCATCGAAGGTTCCGATGATGTTGTCTCTGTGACGGTCGACACCGCTGCGTTTGATGCACTTTCATATTCGAGTGCAGGGAAAGACATTTCACTGCAAGCTGTCGATTCTGATGGTTGGTATTACGGTCAAGATTCTGATGGAAACAATATATTTAGGATTCGTTTTAATACTGACGGGACAACAGAGTTCGACCTTTATGCACCTCTCGATCACGCAAACGCTGATGGAGAGAATAATCTAGCCCTCAATTTTGAACTGGTGGTCAACGATGCCGACGGCGATAGCTCTGATCCGGCAATTTATTCTGTCAACGTTACAGATGCTGTCCCAGTTGCGCGTTCAGGGGCAATTGAAATGGTTGAGGGTGATGACCTTAATGGACAATTTCTAACAGAAAAGTTCGCAGGTGCCGATGGCGCAACCATTGTAAGTTTTGACTATCGCGGCACTACCTATACCTTTGATAACGCAGGCACTCCTATCACGATTAATCTAATTAATGATTATGATGGTGGGTCTACTTACGGTCAGTTTACGCTTTCACCAGATGGTAGCTACCAACTAACCACGAATCCTAATGTAACGACTGATCCAGATGATCCTAAGATCGTCGATGACATCGATTATCTGGTGCGAGATGCGGACGGTGATGAAGTTACCAGTACTGCTGAGCTTATTCTTGATGATAACGAAGGCTTTATTCGTTATGAAGATTCTGAAACCACAGAAGACAATGACGCGATTATCGTTGTAAGTGTGGCAACCGGCGATGTCGACCAAAGCGAAACCGTTACTGCTATCGAGTTCTCACAAGCTTCGCTAAACGGTGGTAGCTTGTACCTTGATGGGGTGCTGCTTCAAGTTGTAGACGGCAAGGTCACCTTGTCTGGAAGTCAATTGGTAGCGATTGATAGTCAGTTCACTGGGCCTAATGGACAGTTGACTTATCGTCCCGCGCTTCATGAATCCAATACCACCTCAACGGTTATCCTAGCGATCAACGCAATCATTAGCACTGATACGGATCCTAAAGAACTGACTGCTGATGTTGCAGTGTCTGTTTTGCCGGTGGCTGATGCACCGGATTGGTCGGCTTCCGTGTTCTCCTATCATTCAGTAGAAGATGACTCAGACCCAGTCAGTTTGGACATAACGGCTCAGCTGGTGGATCAAGATACGTCAGAAACATTGAGCTACCAGATTAGTGGGATTCCTGACGGCTTGAATTTGACGTTAAATGGCAACGCAGTCAAAGAAGGGAAATCTTACACACAGGCTCAGATTGATAAAATGGAAATCAGAGCTGACGACAACCTAGCGGGTCGCTTTGAGTTTGAGATTACTGCGGTTGCAACAGAGTCTGGCAATTCATTCGCTGACCCTAATGATAAAACGGCAAGTATTGTACATACCGTTACTGTCGATATTTCACCTGATGCTGATACTCCTCATGTGTCTGTTAAAGACTACAAGGGACTAGAGGATGAAGCTATTTACCTCAAAGACGTTATTGAAGGCGCTTTGGCGGACACCGATGGTTCTGAATCGTTAAGTTATATTATCCAAGTTCAAGATGGTTGGTCTGTTGAAGGCGATGGTACCGCTAAGATAGGCAATAACTCTTATTCAGTCACTGCTGAAGCAATCGCTAATGGTGTTGCTTATATTCAACCTAAAGAAGACATCAGTTCCTTTACTGAAGATCTGTCAATAAACGTTACAGCGATAGCGACCGAGTCGACGATCGATTCACTTATTCCTATCAATGGGCAAGCGTCAAGCGATACCAAAACCATCAACATCTTTTTGAAAGGTGTTGTGGATGAACCTATCGCGGTAGACGGTGGTAATGGTCATTGGCAATACGACAGTGACAGTAAAGTCATCAGCAACCAATCGGTATTAAATGAGGAAGGTTTGATTCGACTTGATTTTGTCGTCCAAACAACCGATGACGATGTTTCAGAAGAGATCAACATACTGCTTACCAACATTCCTGAAGGCACTTTGCTGGTGGATGCGATGGGTGAGCCTGTCTCTCTGACGATTGCGTATGTTGATGATGTGACAGGACCTGTATTCCAAGTCTCTAACGCTCAACTGAATGACCTGTATCTCAAGCCAGTTCTTGATTTTAGTGGTGAATTAGAACTCACCGTTATTGCTATCTCAACTGAGCCCGATGGTGATTCGGGCGAGTTTCCCATGACACTTAAAGTAGAGCTAGCGCCGGTCGTTGATCAAGAAGACGGTCAAGTGGTCAGTACTCAAGGCATCGAAGACAGTCAAATCGGCCTGAACCTTGAGCCTTCAGTGAATCAGGATATTGATGGCAGCGAATCCTTGACGGGATATGTCATTGATAGCCTACCTGCAGATCTCACTCTTTATTTTGATGGGAGTGTTATTCAGGTCCCAGCTTCAGGCTTAGATTTGGATACTCTACTGGACTCAACAACGCCAACGCTTTCGGATCTTCTAAGCAGCGGCAGGCTTTCTGTTACAGCGACAGAAGATCTAAGCGGAACATTCTCAATTCCAATCACCTATGAAGTCACGGATACCTCTCCAACTGGTGCCGAGGATATTAAAGATATTACCGGATCCATTAGCGTGACTGTCGATGCTCGTGTCGAGCTCGATACTCGATTAGAAGGCTCTACAGAGCTGTTACAGAGTACAGATGGCTCGCCTGTTGATATCTCTAACGCCGTGACGTTCGTCGACGCGGATATCGATGGGTCAGAGTACCTAGATTATATTTTGATCGAGATTCCCGACGGCTATTCGTTGATTGTTGAGCACCCTAATGGTGCTGCGCAAGATAGCTCTGGGAATTGGATCATATCGGCGGATGGGCTAACGAGTGACTCTTTCCAAGAGCTCGCAGCGTACATTTTAGATAATGCGACGATTTCCAGCCCAAGTGATACTCCGGTACTAGATATTGTGGTTCGTGCTCGTGTGATTGATGGTGAAGATGCGAGATATATTGATGCGACTTTCCCGCTGCAAATTACTGGTCATGACGGCGGTGGCGGTTCTTGTGACCCTGTTGGCCCACCGAGCCCGATTCAACCCGATGGCGAAATTAAAACACCTGAAGGGGAAGATATTGATCTCACTGGCTTGTTAAACACCGATGTTGGCAGTGATCCAGACAATGAAATCTCTTTCTATATTCCTGCCGATTCACTTCCTGAAGGCGTTGAGATCTCCGGTGATGGTGTGATTGCTGAATACGATGCTTCTGGTGAGATCGTCGGTTATTCAATCACTGCAGATGGACTCTCGAAACTAACGTTAACGGGCTTGGATGAAGATTTTGCAGGGTGTATTGATTTCACCATAGAGACAATTGAAACCTCACCATGTAGCGGTGATACGGTGACGACGGCCCAAACTATTAGTATCCAAGTTCTGCCTGTGGTCGATGACATTACGGTTGAAACCGACTCCACAACCATTCAAGAAGACATCGCGACAGACCTTAACCTTGAACTGGTTCTTGGTGATAGCGTTGAAGATGGACAATTAATCACTGGTGAAGGCAATAGCGCTACCGGTAAAGAAACCGTTAACTCTCTAACGGTGAGCATTTCGAATGGAGCGACCTTGTCTGAAACTCCAACTGACACCGGGTTGTTAGTTGATAATGGCGATGGGACTTGGACGGTCACAGACCCTAGCCGTTTGAGTGATGTGTTAGTTACGCCACCTGAGCATTACAGTGGTGAAATCACCCTCACTGTGACAGCAAATATTACCGATGAAGCGGATTGCGTGACAGAAACGGATACGCAAGATAAAACGACGGTCGTGACTATTACTGTTGAGCCAGTCGCTGATGCGGCGAACTTGATAACAGAGGATATTATCGGAGATGAAGATAATTACATTTCGTTGTCATCACTTAGCGCAGAGCTGATTGACCAAGATGGTTCTGAAAACATGTCGCTTTCGTTAAAGGGAGTTCCTGAAGGCGCAGTTGTCGCGATTAAAGTAGGAGACACTTATGAGTTGGTTCCAAACAATGGCCCTGATGGTGGATCATTTAATGGAAGTGCAACCTATGAATGGCAACTAGACCCAAGTCAGCTTTCTGATTTGGTTATTTTACCGCCAAGAGATTTTAGTGGTGATATCGGGTTAACCCTGGAAGCGATTACTCAAGAAATTGGTACTACTGATATTCGCTACACTCAGTCTGAATTTACCGTTGGTGTTAACCCAATAGGCGATAAAGTTGAGTTCTTTGACTTACCTGAACAGCTCACGGGAAGTGAGGACGACGTTATTGTTATTCCTCTTGATGCCAATAGTTTTGAAACCAACAGCGACGAGTTTTTGTCAATCACAGTGACAGTGAATGCGACCTCTGACGCAACAGGACTCGTCGGTTTAGACCGAATTAGAATTGGCTCGGAAACCAGTGCGTTTGTAACGTTGGGGAATGGAACAGCACAAGCGACCGTTTTAGTGGCGGCAAGCTCTGTTAATGAGCTCGAATTCTTTGCTGGCGATGCATTTGGCAACCTTGATATTACGATCACAGGGCAAACCGTTGATCAAAATACGGTACTTGGAAATCTAGTGACTGATACTGGTGACCCAAGTTCACAAGACATGACACTCATCATCACACCTGAACCCGACGCTCCTCTGTTGAATATTGAATACTCATCGATTGTGGCGGAAGCCAGCGGCACGATTCCGCTAGGGCTCGAGTTATCTTTGATTAATCCAGCAGCCTCTGAAGAAGGGTTTATCACTATTTACGATATTCCTTCAGGATTGACGTTATCTCACGGGTCTTATGTTGATGGGCAGTACGTCGTAAATCTAGAGGATGTTGCCGACTTGGCTATTACAGGTGGCTACAGTGGTGCAACAACCTTTGATTTGACTATTGAACCTGCGGCAGAGCTAGGCAATGACCAAGCTGTGGGCTTATCACAGATTGTCTCGGTCGAATTAGTGGATGAAGGTGATTCAACCATCACCGCAACAGACGATAACGATCTGCTGATTGGTGGAACTGGCTCGGATAGTTTTGTGTTCGCATCTTCAGGCTTAGGGAGTGTAGAAGCCCCAAGCTACGATGTGATTCAAGATTTTGATGCGTCTCAAGACACTGATGCAATTGACCTCTCGGGTATTTTGGGAAGCCTAGGGCTTAATACAGGGCTAGGGGCAACACAATATCTAGATTTAGAAGAATCTGGTGAAGGCGTGACCATTTCTATTAAACCTAATGGAGACGATGACGTTCAACAAAATATCTTGTTAACCGAAGTCACGTATGATGACTTGACTCACGGCGATAGTAGCATCGTATCAGAGGCTCAAATTTTACAAAAAATGATAGATGACAATAATTTAACGCTGTAAGTTAGATGTACAGTCTATAAAAGGAAGTTTAGATTGGTAGAACAAAAAGACAGCTGGCTAGGTTGTGTTGAGTGGTTGTGTGAGCATTTTAATGTTCGCAGTCACCCTTCCAAAATAGTGTCTGGCCTACCTTTAGATGAAGGCAGGCTTAATGAATCCCTTTTTCCAAGAGCGATTGAGAAATCGGGGTTAACGCTGAGCCACGTTAAAAAAGAATTACTGAATCAATGTCAGTTCCCTGTTGTTGCTGTTGAGTCTGCGACAGGGTCTCCTCTTGTCGTAACCCAAAGATCCGTTGGCGATTTTCAAGTATTGAATTGTGAATCCAACTTAAGCCAACAAATTCTCCTTAAAGATTTAGTCATTAAAGTGGACTCATTTGTTTGGCAAGTGGGTGCTCAAGCGCTTGATGATGCGCGTATTCAGTCCCATGAACGTAGCGAGAATAAGTCCAACACCCGTTGGTTATGGCGTGTGGTCAAAGAAGTGAAGCCTTGGTATCGCGATCTGTTTATCGCTTCGTTCTTGATCAACGTGCTAGCGTTGGTGGTTCCCCTGTTTACCATGAATGTATATGACCGTGTGGTGCCAAACCAAGCGTTTAACACGCTTTGGGTATTAGCAGCAGGCGTTGGTATTGTTGTTATTTTTGATTGGGTATTGAGAAGCTCACGAAGCTCTGTGACCGACATGGCTGGGCGCTATATTGATAACAAGTTGTCTTCTCAACTGTTCTCGAAAGTCCTTGGTATGAAGCTCGAAAATCGACCTCAATCGGTAGGCGCATTTGCAAGACAGCTTCAAGACTTCGATAGCGTGAAAGATTTCTTCACTTCTATCTCGTTAGTCACTTTAGTCGACCTGCCATTCACTTTGTTATTCCTACTGCTTATCGGCTGGCTTGGTGGCGCAATGATGTTTATTCCTGTCGCGATCATGTTGGTCTTGATCGTGCTGAGCATTGCGATGAAAGGCAAAGTCGAGAAAACATTTGATGAAACCGCACGTTTGTCGACACAAAGACAAGCCCAGCTGTTTGATTGCTTAACAACCCTTCCGGATATCAAGCAAAACAATGCTGAGGGTATTACCCAGAAGCGTTGGGAACAGACGATTTCGTCACTATCTCAATGGCAGACTCAATCTCGTCATTACTCCAATATCGTGACGCACTCTATTCAGTCCAGTCAGCAGATCGTTACCATCACTCTGATCATTTTTGGTGTGTATCAGATCTCTGAAGGCTTGCTGAGTATGGGTGGTTTGATAGCCGTTGTGATGTTGAGTGGGCGCGCTGCAAGTTCGGTGAACCAGCTTTCTCTTCTATTGCTGAGGTTCCAACAAACACGTTCGGCTGTAGAAGGGCTGAATCAGATTATGGAGCTACCTCAGGAAGAGTCCAAACACCAGGTTATCGATAAAGGAGACTTTGATGGTGGGGTTAGGTTAGATGAAGTGACGTTTACTTATCCTGACACTCAAAGCCCTGCACTAAAGGAGATTTCCCTTGAGATCAAACCGGGTGAGCGAGTTGGTCTTGTGGGCGCGGCAGGCGCGGGTAAAACAACCTTATTATCGATTGTTGCGCGCCAGTATTTGCCAACAACAGGGCAAGCTTTCTATCAAGAGATTGATGGGCAATTATGGCCAACCAGTGTTCTGCGTAGTGGCATGGGTTGGGTAGGGCAAACCACCAATCTTATTTTTGGCAGTGTTTACGACAACGTTACGCTTGGTGCGACCAACGTTGATGAAGAAAAGCTAAGACAAGCGCTTCAACAGTCAGGTTTGAATGGTTACATGGGGCGCTTAAGCAATGGCCTTGAAACACCTGTCGGTGAGGGTGGTCGGTTACTTTCTGGTGGTCAGCGCCAAGCCGTTGCCATCGCGAGAGCTCTGTATCGCTGTCCAAAGTTATTGATCATGGATGAGCCAACCAGCGCGCTAGATAATCAGGCTGAGATTCAGTTCTTCAATGCGCTGCAAAGTATGCCGAGAGAAACCTCAATGCTGATCAGCTCCCATAAATCTTCATTCTTGATGATGTGTGATCGAGTGATTGTATTGGATAAAGGTCAAATCGTGGCAGAAGGTGAGCCTAAAGAAATTCTCTCTTTACAGAAGAAAAGTGTACCTAAAGGAACCAGTCGCTTTAAGACGGTATCTGTGGTGAAGGGAGGTCGTCATGAGTAATGATATTCAATGGACCAACAACCACTTAGCATTCCGCTCTCGTAAGCTGATTTGGTTGAGTGCTCTACTCATTGTCTCAATTATCGGCTGGGCAACGTGGGCAACATTAGAAGAAGTCGTGATCGGTGAAGGCAAAGTCGTTCCAAGTCTTTCGGTGCAAACCATTCAGAGCTTAGAAGGTGGACTGGTTCAAGAGATCATGGTGCGACAAGGCCAATCTGTAGTGAAGGGGCAACCTCTAGCTAAGCTAGAAGACACACGTTTTAAGGCGGCGTTTTTAGAGTCGGCTCAACAAGCGGATACGTTACTGGCTCAGCAATTAAGATTAAAGGCTGAGCTGTCGACGGTCGTTTTAAATAACGACGCAAAAGAGTGGTATGAACGAGTGGTCTTGGTGCCTCAAGACATTGCGGTTGATGTATCAAGCCATCCTGCGTTAATGAATGCCAAGGCGAACTACCGAGAGCGTTTAGGACAATTGAAGTCTGAACTGGAAGAGGCGGCACTTCGTATCGAGCAACAAGACCAAGCTCGTGTCGATACGCTTAATAATATCCAGACTCTCGAAAGCAGCCTCGAAATTGTGATTCGTGAGCGCAACATGCTGAAAGACGTGGTAGCGAGCGGTGCTGTTGCGGAAGTTGAGCTACTTAAACTCAACCGTGATGTAGTCAAACTCAAAGGTGATATTGCTAGCTCAAAAGTAGCAGCGCAGAAGCAGATAGCTGCCTACTCAGAGTCGATAGCGGATCATCGAAGCATTGCCTTAGATTTTCGTACCAAAGTGCAAGGCCAGTTGAATGAAGTGGCGAGCAAGATAGCGCAGTTGAACGAAAGCCAGCAGGCGATTGCCGACCAACTCAAGCGTACTGAAATTGTCGCGCCCGTTGATGGCACAGTCAAAGAGATTTTTGTGCGTACCATTGGTGGTGTAGTTCGTCCTGGCGAGCCGATCATTGAGATCATTCCATCAAACAGTGACCTGATTGTTGAAGCGAGAATCTCTCCGCAAGATATTGCGTTTGTTCATAACGGGTTAGGTGCAACAGTGAAATTCACGGCCTACGATTTCGTCATTTATGGCGGACTTAAAGGCGAGGTGATTTACGTGAGTGCCGACGCCTTACAAACGGAAGACGGAAACGCCTATTATCGCGCCCATATTCAGTTAAACGAAGACCAGCAACAAAACTCTGCCTTTAGCATTATCCCAGGGATGCAAGTCGCGGTTGATATATTAATCGGAGAGAAAACAGTATTGAGTTATTGGTTAAAACCTATTTTACGAGCTAAGGAAAACTCACTTCGCGAACGATGAAGTGCGTTAAGCATAAATATAAAAGGAAGTGTAATGCATTCAAAATTCTTACTCTCTTCTTGCTTGCTAATGAGTGGGCTGTCTCAAGCAGCTTCATTAGAAGAGTCCGTGGCCTTTGCCATCGACTATAGCCCAGAGATATTGGCGCAATACTCCCGATACCAATCGGTGGTCAGAGACGGAGACGCGGCGAGTGGTTTGTATATGCCGCAAGTGAATTTGTACGCGGCAGCAGGTTATGAAGAGACTCGCTACAACAGTGGCAGCAAACTCGACAGCGATGATCGAGGCCTAACGAGAACGGAAATCGGCGTTAAAGTATCCCAGTTACTATTTGATGGTTTTAAAACCACATCGAATGTCGATCGACTGACGTTCGAAGCGGAAGCTGAGCGTCTAACTCTGATTTCGCGAGCTGAAAACGTATCGTTAGATGTGGTGAGAAATTACCTCGATATCCTCAAAGCACAGACGCTACTTGAACTGTCTAAGCGTAACGTAAAAGAGCACCAAGAGATCTACCAAGATATCCAAGATAAAAAGAGCAAAGGCTTGAGTAGTAACTCGGATCTGGCTCAGATCTCCGCCCGTGTCGCGACCGCGCAGTCTTCACTTATCGCCGCTCAGAACAACCTGTTTGATTTGCAAACTCAGTATCTACGCTTGGTTGGCAAACCTGCGGTGAACTTGGTATATCCACGTTTTGATTACGCCTTGTTACCAAGCTCTTCTCAAGTCGCCCTAGAACAGGCTGTCGAGAACCACCCTGAAATCAAAGCCTCTTTGCTTGATATCGACGCGGCTCGTAAAGAGATGCGCCGCGAGAAAGGGGATTACTACCCAGAGCTAAAACTCGAACTTCATGCGAACAAGAATGACAACGTATCTAACCCTCCAGGCGGTGTCGATGAAGACGCTCGACTGATGTTGACGATGGATTATGACCTGTTTAATGGCTTCTCTACCGACTCTAGGGTTGAGTCGTCAGCTTGGCGAGTGGAAGAGGCAAGGGCGATCCGGTTACGAACAGAACGTGAGGTTAGAGAAGGCACACAACTGGCTTGGAACGCATACAAGATGCTTGAGCAGCAGAAATCGTTACTTCAACAGAACGTTGATGCAGCGAAAATTGCAGAGCTTGGCTATATCCAACAATTCAATGTTGGCAGACGAAGCCTTCTTGATGTACTTGATGCAAAAGTAGAAGTGTTTTTGGCTCGAAGAAATTTCATCAGCACTGAATATGATCAAACGTTAGCGGCTTATCGAGTATTAAATGCGATGGGCATGTTGACGTATGCGTTGAGGATTGAACATCCAGAAGAGTGGCAAGGGGAGAATAAGTAATGAGATATTTTAAACTAGCGCTACTTAGCTCTATCTTGCTAATGGGATGTGCAGAAACGCCTGATACGACAATGACACGCCACCAAATTGATGACTTAGCCGATCATGACCGAGATGGTGTGATCAACCAGCGAGATCTATGTGCCGATACGCCAGAAGGTGTAACGGTAGACATTAAAGGGTGTGCCAATTGGAAAATTGTCGAAGATGTTGAAGTATTAAGTGTGGCATTTGATTTTGATAAGTATGACCTTAAACCTGATCATACCGCTGTATTAAATGAGTTGGTGCGTTTACTAGGAGAGCAGCCTGATGCTTCGGTTACCTTAGTTGGTGACACTAGTGCTGAAGGTACAAACGTGTATAACAAGGCATTGGCGAAGAAAAGAACGGGCGTGATTCGAGACGCATTGATTGATAGAGGCATCAATGGTGAGCGAATCTTCGAACAAGAGTTTACTCAGATAACCAGCTTAACTCAGCACCTTCACAAGCGTAAGCGCAGAACGATTGCGGTGATTAAGACAGAAAGCATGGAAGTGAATCCATCTTGGAACATCTTCACTTCAGAAATGCAGCTCGATAGTAATAGCGATGTTGAGTCTAAAACGTCGATTGATCCAGTAGGAGGCCAGTAATGAAATGTCTAGCTAATAAATCGGGCTTGCTGCTTGCTGCTGTACCTGCGTTGTTCTCTGTATCGACATTTGCGAATGACGCCACTGACATGGGTTTGGTCGCGATTGAGCCGAATATGCAGGGGCTTGTTGAAGATCTGCTTAAGAGCCAAGAGATCGACTTAGAAATCTTGTTGAGTGACAGCGTCCCAGAGCAGATGATTATGCAGCGCTCGCGTGTTGGTATCACTTCCAAAAAGTGGACTGACAAAGAGATGGCAAGGTTTGATATGCGTTACGGTTATAGGCCAACAGAGTTGATGTTCACCGCCGATGTCATAGCGATTCTAGCCAATGAAAATAACCCAGCAACATCAATCACCGTCGCTGAATTAATTGATGTGTTTGGTTGTTCTAACGATCCTAAACATCCCAAATGGTCACCAAGCAGTGATATTCGTAACGGTGAAAGCCTAGATACTCATATGTTGCCCTTTGCCATTGATCACAACCTGAAAGGACATACTACTTTTTCAAGTTGGGTCGAATGTGGAACGGAAGGAGAATATGCCCATACTCAGTTCTTGGCGGATCTGCCGGACCTGATTAACAAGATTGAAGACGAGGATGCAGCCATTGGGTACACCGTCTACTCAGACCAAATCTCAGACGTGAAATGGTTGAGTGTGGTTGATAACCTAGGTGTGAACTACGACCTAAACAAAGAAACGATCCTCTCTGGTCGTTACCCGTTAGCAACGGTTTATTACATGTACTTGAATATTCCAGCGCATCGCAAAGGCTTTACGGAACAAGAGGAGTTCTTTGTTGGGCTTACCTTGTCACAAGATCATCAAGGCGTTTTGAACCAATACGGTTTCATCAGCTTGCCGCCAGAAGCTATTCAACGTAACAAAGTGAGATTGTCGCTTGAAGAGCCTGCTATTGAAGGTGGCTACAAGTAATGGGTATGTCATGTTGTAACTATTGTGGGAGAGTGATATTCTCTCTTTCGTAATGGTTCTCAACGTGACGGATTACGTTATTCGGTGATGAAATTATCTAGCGGGCATGTATGCCCGTTTTTTTTCGCCTAAAATTTGCGACTCGAGCAGTTGTTTGTCGATTGGTCACGTATAATGGACACTTCATATAGCGCTAAATAAGCCCAGTCGATGAAAATCTTTCAAGTTCTAATCTTGCCTCTAATGCTGTCCCTCAATGCTATTTCATTTTCAGCGCAAGCAACCGAAAGCTGGTGGCTAAGAACAGTATTTAACAGCAGCCCAAGCCTGCCGAATTCTCAAAACTATATTAATGATATCGAGTTGATGGATTGTGGTGAGATCGAAGGTACTCTGTTGTGCAGTGACTTAACCCAATATTATGATCTGGATGTTTATGTTGAACTGGAGTTGGGTGACTCAAGCGTTGAAACAGTTCGCTTAAACCTGCCATATTCGGACCTAAGTTACACAAAGCTTCAGGCATACCTTCGTCAAGATGGCTTTGCTCTCAGTTCAATTCGTATTGGTGAAGATGAATTCGATGTTACTGCTCAACTCGAACAAGCTCGAAATGAAGGTGTTGGTTTCGATAAGGTGGATAAACAGCTGGTCGAATTTATCAATGCGCCTCACGGTTCAGCAGAGCAACTGAGTGTGTGGAATGTGCCTAGCTTATCTTCTTCTAGCTCTACTTCTCCTTGGATTCAGTTACAGAGTGATGGTGACAACTTAACGGTTGAACTTAATCGTTTTTAATTGCTCAAATTTATAGATAGTTTCGTTATTTATTAGGCTAAACAAGCCTTTCAGGAGAACGGCTCACGGGCAGACAGCAAGTTATAATTTATTTAAGTGTTCGTTTTTCTGCGGCTCTCACATTTTTAATAAGCGTTTACCTTTGCCATTTGTTATACGTTGAGCCTTCGGTAAAACGAGCTTAGG
This sequence comes from Vibrio sp. 1CM24A, assembly GCF_023161725.1. Lineage (NCBI taxonomy): Bacteria > Pseudomonadati > Pseudomonadota > Gammaproteobacteria > Vibrionales > Vibrionaceae > Vibrio > Vibrio sp. 1CM24A. Next base: position 29,520 of record NZ_JALNTS010000006.1, on the reverse strand, counting down.
ATACGTTCAGTATTGATAAAGGAGACAACCCATGGTTGCAAGAGTAACGATAGCGCCACAAGGCCCAGAACTTTCTGAGTTGGTGCAAGGATACTGGCGTACAGCAGAGTGGGGCATGACCCCTCAACAACGCCTGACTTTCCTGAAGCAACATATTGATCTTGGCATCACAACTGTTGATCACGCGGATATTTACGGTAACTACCAATGTGAAAAGTTGTTTGGTGAGGCGTTAGCGCTTGAACCAAGCCTTCGTGATGATATTCAAATCGTCACCAAGTGCGATATCAACCTATGTGGTGACCACACTCCTGATCGTAAGATCAATCACTATGACACCAGCGCGCAGCATATTTACCAATCAGTAAATAATTCACTAGAGCGCTTAGGTGTTAACGATATCGATGTATTGTTGATTCACCGCCCAGATGTGTTAATGGATGCTGATGAAGTAGCAGAAGCGTTCGCAGAGCTACACAAAGTAGGTAAAGTTAAGCACTTCGGTGTTTCTAACTTTTCACCGCGTCAGTTCGAACTGCTTCAATCTCGACTCGGTAAGCCGTTAGTGACCAACCAAGTTGAAATCAACCCATTGAACTTTGAAGTGGCTCATGATGGCACGCTAGATCAACTGAAGATGAACCGCATTCGCCCGATGGCGTGGTCTTGTCTCGGTGGTGGTAGCATCTTTAGTGGCGATTCAGCGCAAGCGGTTCGCGTTCGTGATGAGCTAGAGGCGATTCGTCAAGAAGTGGGTGCAGACAGCATTGATCAAGTGATTTACGCTTGGGTTCGTCGTTTACCATCGAATCCGATCGCGATTATTGGTTCAGGTAAGATTGAGCGTGTGAAGACTGCGGTTGATGCACTAAAAATCGAGCTGACGCGCGAACAGTGGTATCGCGTATGGGTTGCATCTAAAGGTCACGGTGTGCCATAGAAAGCAATTCGTTTAGAAATCAAAGCCAGCTAAGTAAGCTGGCTTTTTGCGTTTTGGGTAGGAGGCTCTTTAATTTCGAAAAGGCTATTTCAGAGCTACTTATTCGTTGTATGGCGGGGGAGTGGCTACCGAGTATTCTTGAAGCTCACTAGCCCAGCTAAATCCATTTGATAGGTTTTTTGTCCCAGACACCATGATTCCATCAACCGCGTTGTAAAGCAGGTAAGGTGCGTTACTTAAATCACCTTCGATGTTGTAGTAGTGGCAGTATGAAAAGTATTTCGATCTTTGATGTATATACACTTGATAACCAGCATCACGAGCCGCTATCAACTCACCTTCCTTAACCGTTTCCCCATTTTTCCAGCCGCCACTACCAAAGTTGATATCTTCGAAATGATCGCTGTTGACGATGTCTTGGAACAGTTCGTAACAGCCTCTCGCATTGTTAATATCTCTACGCACACCTGCATTGCTATTGCGCACTGGGTAGCAACTGCCCGAGAAGTTCGAGTAAATGCCGTCGATATTGAAATCTGAAGTATCCTGTCCTCGTAATTCGGTTACATCTCCACCTCGAGCTAGACATGCCCCTTGGTAGATTTCGGCACCTGCGCGGAAGTTATCAAACAGAGCTCTGCTAGTCGCTTCTCTTGCATCATCTGCAATAGACAAAAAGCGTGGAGCGGCGACCACAGCGATAACGGCGAGTATGACAATAACAACGATCAGTTCCAAAAGTGTGAAGCCTTTTTGTAACGGTGATCTTTTCATACTGTTCAATCCTCAGGGGTAAATTACACTTTTATAGTATCCCGTATTTTAATTGTAATTAACACTGCCAACTGATAAATATTTGTTATGGTTGTTTGTTCGTTCAAAACTGTGATTAAGGTGGAATAATTTTCAAAAACACTCATAATGCACTCTGTTTTTCACCAGTTGGATATTTCCATTGAGCACTTCAAAATTCTCTTCAATCGCCCTTAAACCAGAGCTTCTAAACACGTTAGATTCTCTTGGTTATACTGAAATGACGCCGATCCAAGCGTTAAGTCTTCCTACTATCCTAAATGGCAAGGACGTTATCGGTCAGGGTAAAACGGGTTCAGGTAAAACAGCTGCTTTCGGTTTAGGCGTGCTGCAGAACCTACGCGTTAAGCGTTTCCGTGTTCAGTCTTTAGTGTTATGTCCGACTCGTGAGCTTGCAGACCAAGTAGCAAAAGAGATTCGTACTCTTGCTCGTGGTATTCACAACATTAAAGTGCTGACACTATGTGGCGGTATGCCAATGGGCCCACAGATTGGTTCACTAGAGCATGGCGCACACATTCTTGTGGGCACACCTGGTCGTATCCTTGACCACCTAGAGAGAGAGCGTATTGACCTGTCTGAGTTGAACACACTTGTGTTAGATGAAGCCGATCGCATGCTAGAAATGGGATTCCAAGATGCTTTGGATGCAGTGATTGAAGCGGCGCCAAAAGAACGCCAAACTCTACTATTCAGTGCGACTTTCCCTAAACAGATCAAATCTGTTGCAGACCGCATCATGCGCAATCCAGAAATGGTGAAGGTTGAATCAACACACGATCACTCAAGCATCCAACAACACTTCTACAAATTAGAAGGTTCTGAAGCTCGTGATGACGCTCTAGAGTTGCTGTTACTTCATCACCAACCGGAATCTGCGGTTGTGTTCTGTAACACTAAGAAAGAAGTGCAGAACGTAAACGATGAGCTAAGCCACCGCGGTTTCAGTGTTATCGAACTTCATGGTGACATGGAACAGCGTGAACGTGACCAAGCTTTGGTTCAGTTCTCAAACAAAACCATCTCGATTCTAGTGGCGACAGACGTTGCGGCTCGCGGTCTTGATGTTGATAACCTAGATGCTGTGTTCAACTTTGAATTGTCTCGCGACCCTGAAGTTCACGTTCACCGCATTGGTCGTACTGGCCGTGCAGGAAGCAAAGGCGTAGCGATCAGCTTCTTTAGCGAAAAAGAGATGTACCGTGTTGCTCAAATCGATGAGTACATGGACATGCCAATCGAGCCATCTGAACTGCCAGCAAAACCAATTGCTAAGCCGTACTACTCAAACATGGTTACCATCCAAATTGATGGCGGTAAGAAAGCTAAGCTTCGTGCTGGCGATATTCTTGGCGCATTGACGGGCCAAGGCGGCATTGATGGTAAATCGGTAGGTAAGATCAATCTGTTCGCAATGCGTGCTTACGTAGCAGTAGAAAGATCTGTGGCTAAGAAAGCACTGAACAAAATCGAATCAGGTAAAATGAAGGGTCGTCAATTCCGCGCCCGAATCCTGAAGTAATTCGAGACTGAATCCCTTTGCTGCGATATGTCTAATTAATGACATTGCTAATTTATGGCATTGCAGTAAAGGGTGTTCCACAAAATGCCACTCAAGTTTCTTCTCTTAGGTTTATCGACCTAGTCCTCTATACCAAAGCATTATTCATCGGGTCTTATCGAATAAAGATCGTTGATATGTTTTCCTTCGCTAAGATACCAAGTCATCGCTTCCTGTCGATTGTGAACGAATATCGTGATTGTGGTTATTGATCCATCGTCAAAATAACAAAGCTCATATTCTAAATCGCTTGTATGATCAGGAATAGCGGCCATAGCTTCCCTCCCAAATATCAATCATTTGAAAATACGTTCCCCTAACTCTTGTAAAGGGTCGTATTACGTCAAATGAGTAATAAAAATCAAGTTACATCACTGCTGTTAATTATTTTTAGTTTAATCATTTGCCTAAATAGCTAGATTAGCAAGTCTGGGTCTCAATTTATCTCAAAGTTTTTACGACCACTGTTTATTAAGGCTACTTTTATAAGAGCTAGAATTAGCGTTATAAGAACTGGGCTAACCTTAAAGGGATGAGTTAATCGGTTTGTGGCTTTGTTGAATGTCGTGAGAGGGTAGAATGAGAAAGTGCCGGTGGTTAGTTTTAGTGATCTGTTTTCTATTTAATGGGTGCGGGACCAAGTTCGCCTATAACAATATAAGCTGGTTTGCGGTTAGCTATATTGAAGACTTTGTTTCTCTATCCAACAGTCAAGAATCAGAGCTCGAAGAGCGCCTCGACTTATTACAGCAATGGCACAAAGAAACTCAGCTACCTCTGTATATCTCGCAATTAGAAGCGATTCAGAACGTAGATCGGTCGGATATGAATCTCGCTTTTATTGTGGGTCAAAGTGAAGAAACTAAAGAGCATATTCGCTCAATCGTTAATAAGTTCGCTCCAGATATTTACGCCTTGAGTATGCAGCTTAGCCCTAAGCAAGACAGGGAGTTTTTAAAGAACTTTCGTGAAAAGCAGCAAGACTATTATGAAGAAAGGTTGTCGTTGAACGATGACGATTCGAGAGAGCGATACCGAAGCAGAATAGAAGAGCGTGCAGAACGGTGGTTAGGTTCAGTATCGAAAGAACAAAAACAGATTATTTTGGCTTGGTCTAAAGAGTGGGTAAATACCAATAGCAGTTGGCGACAATATCAAAACAACACCTATCAAGAGCTAACGACGCTGATGGCAAAGAAGAGCGATCTGCATATTGCTCAGCCGATTATCATGAAATTGCTTTTAAACAATGAAGCTTATTATCCTGATGAACTTGAGCAGCAGCTCAACCAAAACATGGAAACATCAGCCAAGTTTTTAGTAGATATGGCCGCGACCAGCAGTAACAAGCAGTGGGCGTATTTTATGAATGAATTAGAAAGCCTCAAAGGAACGTTGAAGTCACTGCAAGAGTAAAGCGTCCCTTTTAAAGGCTAGCGGTTATTGTCGAGCTAGCCTTTCACCAAACTTTAAGGTGAATTTCGGAACCTAACCCCTGTTACTCATCAGTAGTTTTGGAATCGAACCTTTGGCTGTCTTGGATATTTTCTGCATTAATTGGAAGCTTGGCTGTTGAATGCCGTGGTCGCTTTGTAGTTCATCAATCATCAATAACCACAGTCTAGCTGTCATTTCTGAATCGGCTAACGCTCTGTGGAATGTACCGTCGTTATCTATGCGCTTGAATCGAACTAGGTCGCCCAATTTATGGGTTGGTGCGTCTTGGATTAGCCGACGAGCAATCAACATCGAGCATGCAAACTGTCCGTTGTAATCACGTCCTATATTGTCTAATTCTGCGTCGAGAAAGCGTTTATCAAACGATGCATTATGAGCAACAAGTTGGCTGCCTTGAATAAAGTCAGCAAACTCATCCATCACTTCACTGCAACTGGCCGCGGTGCTCAGCATACGGTTAGTAATGCCGGTGTAGCTTTCAATGAAGCCGCTCACACGAAACCCTGGATTCATGAGTTGTTGGAAGGTGTCGACGACTTCGCCGTTAACGAGTTTTACCGCACCGATCTCAATCGCTCGGTCGCCCATATTGGGTGATAAGCCTGTGGTTTCGAAATCGAGAACGATAACGGAATCTGCGGAGTTTGAAGCCATCGTGTTTCCTAATTGCTGTTTGGTAGTATCGCTTTATATGGGGCGTTTGGTGTTGCTTTGGGTAAATCAGTTATTTGCTAGTGCCGATAACAAGCTCAGTGTAACCCGTCGAATCGTCATGCTCTCTGTTGAAGGTCAAAGTATCGTAGCGGTGAACGATCAGTTCAGCTGTGGTTGCGATAATCGTCCCTTCAAGTAAATGACCGCCAATTACATTACCATTTTCATCAGCAACGGATAGGTGAACATGCTGGTGGTTTGGGGTTAGCGTCGCCATAAGTGACACAATTTCGAACGGAGCTTGGAGTAGCTTGGTGTTGTTCGCATTAGCTAAACGAATATTGAGCTGAGAGACACAACCGACACAAGACGCGATAGAGCCTGCCGAGATGTTGTGTGTGGTCACTAGCCTTTGGAGCTCAAGCTTTAGGTCTTGCCCGCGGGTTAATCTCGTTGCGATAGGAGTGATCATCTTATTGCCTCACGTTATATGTATTTCAAAGAACAAAACGAAGCCACATAGGGCTTCGTTTTATTTTCATTTTGGCTAACGCGACTTTTCTTTTGATTAATGCAACTTTGCATTTTCTGTCGCTGAAATTACTTAGTCTTGTTGCTGTTCTCTTTTCTTCTTAGGAACGAAGTTCAATACTGAAATTGGTACTTCTTTGCGTGGTTCGAAACCTTCAACAACGCGACGCTCAATCAAGTGACCAAGACGTTTTTCGATAATGCACAGGTTCTTGAAGTTGTCTTTCGATAGGAAAGAGATTGCTTCACCAGATGCATCAGCACGGCCTGTACGACCAATACGGTGAACATAGTCATCCGCTGGGAATGGGATGTCGTAGTTGACTACGCGGCTTAGGTTGTCGATATCGATACCACGAGCTGCAACACCCGTTGCGACTAAATACTTCAGGCGACCTTTCTTGAAGTCAGCCAAGATTTTTTCACGAATCGCTTGGCTACGTCCACTGTGGAAAGCTTCCGCTTGAATACCACGCTTTTCAAGTTGGGCAACTAGCTTAGCCGCGCCGTGTTTGGTCTCGATAAAGATAAGCGCTTGGTCCCATTCACCGTCAGTGATCATGTGGCTTAATAGCGCAGATTTGCGGTCTTTATCGACGGTTACCAACCATTGCTCAATGTTCGCTTTAGAAGCGTCAGTTTTGGCAATTGAAATCTCTTCCGCTTCACTGATTGCGCTTTTCGCTAGCGCACGCACTGGCGTTGATAGCGTTGCTGAGAACAACAGGTTTTGAATGTTTTGTGGCAAACGCGCGATGATCTTGTTGATGTCTTCAATGAAACCCATGTCTAGCATGCGGTCAGCCTCATCAAGAACCAGAACTTCAACTTCATCAAAGTGAACGGCACGTTGTCCGTACATGTCGATCAAACGACCTGGTGTTGCCACAAGAATATCGACGCCTTCAATAAGACGATCTTTCTGGTGTTGGTAAGACACGCCACCGTACATCGCTAGTGATGTTAGGTTTAGGAATTTCGCGTACTTAGTAATGTTCTGTTCAACCTGAATCGCAAGCTCACGAGTTGGCGTCAGGATAACTGCGCGGATACGTTTTTTACGTTGTGTTTCACCTTTACTTAGCATTTCTAAGATAGGGAGAACAAAGCTCGCAGTTTTACCTGTACCTGTTTGTGCAGCAGCAATTAGGTTCTTACCAGAAAGCACAATCGGAATTGCTTTTTCTTGAATAGAGGTTGGCTTTTCATAGCCTTGTTTTGCAACGGCTTTAACAATAGGTGAGCTTAATCCAAGCTTGGAAAATGGCATAAGTTTCTCGGTATGATTTGGCTAAATAGCGATGGAAAGGTTCAACAATCTTATACAAGGATAAGATTAATGGCGGCATTCTACCATGTTGCTTGTGTACCGCTAGTAACATAGACACTTTAGTTGGATAATACTGGTTCAATAAGACGACGATAAGACAGGGATGTATGGAAATTACGCCGAATGAACGCGATGCAGTATATAAAACGATTTTTTCTCGCCGAGATGTTCGTGGTCAGTTTCTTCCTGATGAGATCCCAGAAGACGTTTTGATGCGTGTGTTAACCGCAGCGCACCATGCTCCCAGTGTCGGTTTTATGCAACCTTGGGACTTTGTCGTCGTCCGTGATATCGAAGCCAAGCAACAGATCAAAGCCGGTTTTAATCAAGCTCATGCCGAATCAGCGGAAATGTTCACCGATGAAAAGCAGGCGATGTATAAGCGATTAAAGCTTGAAGGAATTGTTGAATCGCCTATCGGAATCTGTGTGACTTGCGATCGCAACCGAACCGGAAAAGTTGTGCTTGGTAGAACAATCAAGCAAGAGATGGATCTTTACAGCACCGTGTGTGCGGTTCAAAACTTGTGGCTCGCAGCAAGAGCCGAAAACCTTGGGGTAGGTTGGGTGAGCATTCTTCACGACTCAACACTGCGAGACGCTTTAGATATCCCAGAAAACATCGATATCGTGGCGTATTTATGTATCGGCTACGTTGATCACTTCAAAGATAAACCAGAACTTGAAACCATGGGGTGGCTACCAAGAAGAGACGTCAATTCCGCGATTCACGAAGGTAAGTGGAATGCAGAGCAAATCAAGTCAAGCGAGGAGTAATTGCATCTACAGGCATTAATCTCTATGACTAGTATAAAGATCTAAAAAAGGGCTCATTGAGCCCTTTTTGACATTTGCTAGTCGTTATCTGATTTAGATATACAAACCAATTTAGATATGCAGACTGAGCGCTTAAGCGATCTCAATCTTCTCAGCTTGGTTATGCTCTACCATTGATAGTGCTAGCGCTTCTGCAGCCTTAATGCCATCGATACCAGCAGATAGGATGCCGCCTGCGTAGCCTGCACCTTCACCAGCGGGGAAGAAGCCCTTAAGGTTGATGCTTTGGAAGTCTTTGTCACGTTTGATGCATACAGGAGAAGACGTACGAGTCTCAACACCGGTTAGTAGGCCGTCTGGCGTAGAGAAACCTTTGATCTTCTTCTCGAACGCTGGGATTGCTTCACGAATCGCTTCGATAGCAAAATCAGGCAGCGCTTTTGAAATATCAGTCAGGTGGATACCTGGCGTGAATGACGGTTGTACTTCACCGATTGCACTTGGATCGCGACCTTTCAAGAAGTCACCGATTTTCTGAGCTGGTGCATCGTAGTTTTCACCACCAAGAACATAAGCGCCGCTTTCTAGTTCACGTTGTAAACGGATACCAGCCAGTGCGTCACCTGGGTAATCACGCTCTGGGTCGATACCTACAACGATTGCGCTGTTTGCGTTACGTTCTGCACGAGAATATTGGCTCATGCCGTTTGTTACTACGCGGCCTTCTTCAGACGTTGCCGCTACTACAGTACCGCCTGGGCACATACAGAAGCTGTATACAGTGCGGCCATTCTTACAGTGGTGAACCAGTTTGTAGTCCGCTGCACCTAGGATAGGGTTGCCTGCGTTCTTACCGAAACGAGCTTCATCGATCATCGATTGCTTGTGTTCGATACGGAAACCAACAGAGAAAGGCTTCGCTTCCATGTAAACGCCACGATCGTACAGCATTTCAAACGTGTCACGAGCACTGTGGCCAACAGCCAATACCACGTGACGAGATTTAATCTCTTCACCGTTAGAAAGCGTTAGGCCTGTGATTTGGCCATCTTCCATATGAACGTCGTCAACACGAGTGCTGAAACGGATTTCGCCGCCAAGTTCAATGATAGAAGCGCGCATCTTTTCGATCATGGTAACCAGTTTAAAGGTACCGATGTGCGGCTTACTTACGTATAGAATTTCTTCTGGTGCACCCGCAGCAACGAACTCTTCAATTACTTTACGGCCGTAGTGCTTTGGATCTTTTACTTGGCTGTACAGTTTACCGTCCGAGAATGTACCTGCGCCACCTTCACCAAACTGCACGTTCGATTCAGTGTTCAGTGTGCGCTTACGCCAGAAACCAAAGGTATCTTTAGTACGTTCACGAACTTCTTTACCACGCTCAACGATGATTGGGTTGAAACCCATTTGAGCAAGCACTAGGCCAGCGAATAGACCACATGGGCCAAAGCCGATAACCACGGGGCGCTCAGTTTGGTTCTCAACCGCTTTAGCAACAAACTTGTACTCCATATCAGGAGTCACTTTTACGTGCGGGTCGCTAATGAATTGTTCTAACAACTCAGCTTCGTTTTCAACGAGAACGTCAAGCGTGTAGATAAGTAAGATCTTTGATTTCTTACGAGCATCGTAGCCACGTTTAAAGATATTAAAAGAAAGTACCTGATCAGAGTTAATACCAAGTTTCGCTTCAATAGCGTCTTGAATAGCTGACTCTTCATGGTCTAGTGGGAGTTTAATTTCGGTTAAACGTATCATTTCGATGTCTCGTTTTTATAGGTGTCTTAGCTTGATCGTTTCTTAATACAGAGTTTGATGAAAACGCTGATGTTCAAAGAAGCGATAAGCTCACAATGGCGCGCATTTTACGAGAAATTGATTTATCTGTCATACTAATTTGGAAACATGGAGCAAATAGACACGATATTAGAGCCGTATGATGTTGAATTTTGCTTTGGGATGAGTATTATCCCCATTCTTCAATTTTGACTAACTTATAGAGCAGAGCATCATGGCATTTGTCGTAGGCGATAATTGTATTCAATGTAAATACACAGACTGTGTGGCAGTGTGCCCCGCAGATGCGTTCCATGAAGGCCCAAATTTCATGGTAATCAACCCAATCGAATGTATTGATTGTGGCTTGTGTGTACCTGAATGTGATGCTCAGGCGATCTTCCAAGAAGATGAGTTGCCAGAAGATCAAAAGATCTTTATCGAAGTGAACGCAGAGCTCGCTGAGATTTGGCCGGTGCAAACGGAAGTAAAAGCACCAATGGATGAAGCTGAAAAGTGGAACGGTGTAGCTGATAAGTTGGCAATGCTAGAAAAGTAATTGTTGAAAAGAACTCAAATAAAAAGGCGTACTGATTTAATCAATACGCCTTTTTTAATATCTGAACACTGTCGATTGGCTAGTTAGCTTAGAGGTCTAGCTATGCTGACGACGCATGTTGTCGAGAATAATGCCTGTCGCCATTGCCACGTTCAAAGACTCTGCGCCGCCGAATGCTGGAATCGTAATCTTATCCGTCACGTATTTAGCCGCGTGTTCACGGATGCCGTGAGACTCACTGCCCATCAACAAAATGCCGTTAGCAGTAAACTCAGTCTTATGAACACTTTCACCTTCTAAAAACGCGCCGTAAACAGGCAGGTTCGCTTGCTCTAAGTAAGCAGGTAAGTCAGTTTGGCTTACGTGAACTCGGCCAAAACTGCCCATAGTCGCGCTGATCGTTTTAGGGTTGTATGGGTCTGCGCAATCACTGCTCGCAACAATATGCTTGATGCCATACCAGTCTGCTACGCGAATAATCGTACCTAGGTTGCCAGGGTCTGAAACGCCATCAAGCGCGATCATCAGTCCTGTTGCTTCTGGTAGCTCAAACGTTGGGATCTCAACAACCGAAATCGCGGCATTGTTGCTTACCAAAGTGCTCGCTTTGGTGAGGTCATCCAGTGAGGCTTCAACACAATCAAACTCAATCAGTGAAGCATGATTTTCAGATAAGAAATCAGCGGTAGCAAAGACGTTCTTCACCACTAAGTCACTATTGAACAGCTCAAGAACGTTCTTTTCACCTTGAACTAGAAACAGGCCGTGGGCTTTACGTTGTTTCTTTTGGCCCAAAGCACGAAGGAGTTTTAATTGGTTTTTTGAAATCATGTTTTTATCCTAGATATAAGCCCGCGCATTATAGAGCAAAGGTTGGAGAACCAAAAGCGTGATAGCTCAATGCGATCCATATAAAAAGCAAAAGCAACTCACTTAAAAAAGAAAAGCGCACTAAATAGCGCGCTCTTATGGGATTTACTCACCTAAGTTAAGTTAAGTTAAGTTAAGCTGAACTGACAGCCTAATACGGAGCAGGATAGCGTTTAAATACTGTATTGATATCAGTCAGGATCTCTTCTGATAGCGGTTTACTAAAAGCGGCTACGTTCTCTTTTAATTGCTCCATGGTCGTTGCACCGATGATGGTGGACGTCACCCCATCAACTTGATTACACCAAGCCAATGCCAGTTGGCTCGGAGTGAACCCGTGAGCATTTGCCACTTCAACATAGCCTTTAACCGCTTCATTGGCAGATTCAGTATCACGGAAAATGCCTTTACGTTGCATGTAAGTCCAACGGCTGCCTTCTGGTCTTGCGCCATCGATGTACTTTCCACTCAACATGCCTGCAGCCAAAGGCGACCATGGCAGATAAGCGACATCTTCATGCACGCAGTTCTCAATCAGATATGGCCAGTCTTTTGCGTGCAGTAGGCTAAATTCATTCTGAATCGAAACCATACGTGGCAAATCGTGTTTTTCACTCAGCTTGAGGTATGTGTTAATGCCCCAAGTAGAATCATCTGAAAGCCCGACATGGCGAATTTTCCCCGCCTTAATACAGCTTGCCAGTGCTTGTAGGATTTCCAACATCTCAGCTTCATGTTGTTTTCGGTCAATATCACTGAATCGAATGTGATTCGGGAAATGCTTACCAAAGTGAGGCGTTGTGCGATTTGGCCAATGAAGTTGGTAAAGGTCGATATAGTCTGTTTGTAGGCGTTGTAATGACGCGTCAACGGCTGCGATCACAGCTTCACCGGTTATAGGACCGCCATCTCGAACCCAAGGAAGCCCTGGCCCGGCAATTTTGCTCGCGATAATCAACTCTTGGCGACGCTGTGGGTTACGCGATAACCAGTTACCAATGATCGCTTCTGTTTTGCCGTAGGTACCTGGAGAAGGTGGAACCGCGTACATCTCTGCAGTATCGATAAAGTTAATGCCTTGGCTTAATGAGTATTCGATCTGTTGGTCGGCTTGCTGTTGCGTATTTTGTAGCCCCCAAGTCATGCTGCCAAGACAGATACGGGAAACGGGAATTTGACTACTTCCTAGCTTTGAATATTCCATTGAATTCGGGGTTCCTGTGGTTAGGTTCTCTGGTGCTCGCATTATAGTTTTGAAAAGAGGGCGAGTGAGGAATGAAAACGAATATGAATTATTAGCATAAAATGACACGATAAGGTATGGCATCGGGGAGTTTAGTGAGTCATTTCTCAGCGCTGCAAGCTAGCGTGTGCAATGCGTGAAAATACATTCGCGAGAGACTATGAGACAAACGGTGAGCGAGAAGTGAAGAACAACAAGCAATGAGTGAAGGTTTAATGTTCAGTTTTTTTGGGAGTGGGGGATAGGAGAACAGATCAAAAAGAAAAAAAGCTCTACAGGATAGAGCGTAGAGCTTTTTTATAGGGGTCTTGATAGTGCTAGGTATTCATTGAGTTACGAGGTCGCGTTTGTGTCTAACCCACCCTGGGTTTGCGCCTGTCTTAGAGCTTCCTGCCTTTGAACTTCTTTCTCAGTTAATACTGGTCGAAGCGTTTCCTCAGAGGCTTGAGGAGAGAAAATGAAATATTTATTAATCGTCATAACTGTGTCTCCGTGTAACGTATGACAGATTCTGCATCAAGGATAAATTGTGATCATCATCCACTTTGTACTTTTGTTAGGCTGAGAGCGGAGGGCGTAGAATGCGTACAAAGCGATCTCTTATCATCCGTATGCAATGTTGAACTGACGAAACCCTCTGTTTTCAAGTATAGGAAGCGCATCTAATTTCGCACAATAATGATTTAGAGCAATTACATACATGGTCAGGGGCGTAAGATGAAAACCCTCGTTACTGACTCTGTGCTCGTATTTATTTAACGATGTATCACTTATCGACATAATAATTAAGTCAGTAAATCAATTACTTAATCCATGGTGAGATGAATTATGGAAAAGCTTGTAGAACGTTTTCTGAATTACGTTACTTTTGATACCAAATCCGATCCTTCTAATCAGCAATGCCCAAGTTCACCGGGTCAAATTACCTTTGCTGAAGCCTTAAAGTTAGAATTGATGGCATTAGACTTAGTTGATGTGTCTTTAGATGACAATGGATACTTGATGGCGAAACTGCCGTCGAATGTCGATTATCCAGCGCCTGCGATTGGCTTTGTGGCGCACATGGATACCGCTCCTGACGCATCAGGAGCCAACGTGAAACCACAAGTGATTAAAGATTACCGAGGTGGAACGATTGAATTAGGGGAAAGTGGCGAGAGTTTGAACCCAAGCCAATACCCAGACCTTGATTCTTTACATGGTCACGACCTTATTACGACTGACGGCACAACTCTACTTGGTGCCGACAACAAAGCGGGCATCGCTGAAATCATCAGTGCAATTGCTTACCTGAAAGCGAATCCAGACATCAAGCACGGCGACATCTGTATTGGTTTCACGCCGGATGAAGAGATTGGTCGCGGTGCGAACCTGTTTGACGTTGAAAAATTTGGCGCTGAGTGGGCGTACACCATCGATGGTGGCCCAGTAGGGGAGTTGGAATTTGAGAACTTCAATGCCACGAGCGCCGATGTTATCTGTCATGGCGTGAACGTTCACCCGGGCACCGCAAAAGGTAAAATGGTGAACTCGATGAACATTGCAGCGCAATTCCAATTGATGATGCCTGCGCAAGAAACACCTGAGTGCACAGAAGGTTATGAAGGCTTCTACCACCTGAAATCGGCGGAAGTGGGTGTGGCTCGATCTGAACTGGGTTACATCATCCGTGATTTTGAACGTGAGGGTGTAGAAGCGCGTAAGGCATTCATGCAACAGAAAGTGGATGAGCTGAATGAGCGTCTTGAGAAAGGCCGTGTTGAGCTGGTGCTAACCGATAGCTACTTCAATATGAAAGAGATGGTTGAACCGCATCAACATATTATTGAATTAGCGAAGCAAGCGATGATCGAGTGCGATGTTGAGCCAATGATCAAACCGATCCGAGGCGGTACAGACGGCGCTCGCTTATCTTTCATGGGCCTACCGTGTCCGAATATCTTCACTGGCGGCTATAACTTCCACGGTATTCATGAGTTCATTACTATTCAAGGCATGGAGCAAGCGGTAAAAGTGATTGTCGAATTGTCTCAGCGTACGGCGACTCATTACCAAAAATAGGATATCAAAGCGTTATATCTCTTTGTATTTTTAAGAGTATTCAATAATACTCTCTTTAAGCATAAGGGAGTACGCGATGAAAAAGTTAGTTTTACTTTGCACCCACTTAGCCGTGGGTGCTTTTGGTTTTGGGCTTGGTGTCTATGCACTACCTATCTTGATTGAGCCTGATTCTCCGTCTTCAAGTTCGGTTGAAGCGATCAGCCAACAGGCTATTTACACGGGTGAGTTCACTAAAGATCGACAAGACAGTGACTTCTTGCATTGGGGAGAAGGTATCGTCTCGGTTTCTGAAAATGCGATAGCTTTTGAAGGTGAACTGGCACCGGGGCCTGATTACAAAGTTTACCTATCACCTAAATTTATTGAAACCGAGCAGGCATTCAATGACAGCAAGAGCGAATTACTTCGAGTCGGAGATGTGAAAACATTTGATCGGTTTATGGTTGAGCTGCCTGAAGGTACTGATCTTAATCGATTTAATACGGTTGTGATTTGGTGTGAAACTTTTGGTCAATTTATTACTTCTGCCAAGATAAAATGATAGCCTTAGCTAGGCTAATACCAGAATGTATACGAGCGCTCAGGAGTTGAGCGCTTTTTCATAGAAAGGATATTAGCGGCTTTCTTGTAAAGCTAACCGTTGTAAAGCTAACTGTTGTAATGCTAAGGAATAAGTAATGGAAAAGTTGTGGCAAGTAATTGATTTTCTACTCGCTCATAAGTTTATTTTTAGTGCGTTGATTATCACTATTATTTTAATCATTCGCCGAATCACCTTATCTCAAATAAGAGGTGATGTTGCTTTCCTTAGCGAAGACCAACGTAACTGGATGTCACGAACCAAAAACGGCACATTCGCGATTATTGTAGTGACGTTATTTGTGCTGTGGAAATCCGAAATCAGCGAGTTTGCGCTGTCAGTAACGGCCATTGCTGTTGCTATAGTCGTCGCTTCAAAAGAGATCATTTTGTGTTTCACTGGTTCTATTCAGCGTGCGAGTTCTCGTTCATTTAGAATTGGCGACTGGATCGAAGTGGGTAAAATCAGCGGTGAGGTGATTGAGCACAATTTGATGGCGACTGTGATTCAAGAAATCGATTTGTATCATGGGCAATATCACTTCACTGGCAAGACAGCCACGCTGCCTAATAGTATGTTCTTCACTTATCCGGTAAAGAACCTCAACTTCATGAAGCGTTATGTTTATCATAACTTTTTTGTGACGGTGAAAGACTTTGTAAACCTATACCCTATGGTACCGGGTCTTATTGTGAAAATTGAAGAGCATTGCGAAGAGTTTATCGATGTTGCCCGCCGTTACAACGGTGTGATCGAAAAGCACGCTGGCGTTGACCTTCCGGGTTCTGAGCCTCACATCCATATCACAAGTAGTTCGACAGGTGAGCAAGAAGTGCACTTTATGATCTTCTGTCCGACCGAAAAAGCGATTCATTTAGAGCAAGATATTCGTAAAGACTTTATGGAAGCGTACGCGGAAGCATTCCCAACGAGCGCTTAGTTTGCTCATCAGTTTACAATGACCAAGCTATAGCCTCTAAACTATAGCTTCCAAAATATAGCGACCAAACTATAAGTCCAAACAACAGAAAGCCGAGAGCGATAATATCGACTCTCGGCTTTTTTGTTCTTGCTATCTGTTAGCTTAATCTAGGTCAGCTAGTGGTAACCAATCCACTTGTACACCAGCTTGCTCAAACATATCTTGGCTAACTTTAATCTTGTCGCCCCAGCGAGAAAGGAAATCTTCACTTTGCTCTGGGCAATGTACCGCTGAAATCCCAGTTTGGATGATTTTTGCAGCACAGTTTGGACAAGGGAAATGCGTCACCCAGATTTCGCAGCTGTCCAAATCACGCTTAGCGAATAAAATTGCATTTTCTTCAGCGTGAAGCGTCTTTAGGTACTTCATCTCTCTGTCATCAGTATCCGCACTATCAGACACGCCATGTGGGTAGCCATTAAAACCAACAGAAACAATGCGGTTGTGCTTAGTGATTACGGCGCCGACTTGAGTTGAAGGATCTTTACTCCAAGAACCGACCAATTCCGCCATTTGATAGAAACGTTTAGCCCATTTTGAAATCATGAGAATTCCTTAACAATTAAATGTGAATGCTTATCTGTCTGACAATACATTATGTTAGACAATATCCATAGAGAACAAAAGCTGAGAGATTGATTTACTTAGGAATTGTAGCGTGTTTGTAATCACTTTATAAGCACTTGGTTTCAATTAACATATTGATACACTTTGCCTAGTTATAATTGATATTCCTCGGACAATGGTAACAGACGTGTTACGTAAATTTTATGCTGTTCAAATACTAATAAGTGACGGTATAACCATGCGTAAAAAGTTGATCCTTACGGCTCTTGCAAGCTCTCTTATTCTTGCTGGGTGTGGGCAAGATGCTCAAAATGCCAAGCAAGCACCTTTACCTCTCGTAGCTGTACAGGATGTTAGCGTTGTTTCTCACCAGCAAAGTAAGTCGTATATCGGTCGTATAGAAGCCGTTGAAGACACGGCTATTACAGCGCAGGTTTCTGGCTACCTACAAAGCCGTCATTTTAATGAAGGCCAAATGGTTGAAAAGGGTCAATTGCTTTACTCGATTGAACCTTCTTCGTTTGAAGCCGAAGTAGCAAGCGCAAAAGCGTCTGTTGCTCAAGCGAACGCGAACCTTAAAAAAGCTGAGCTTGATTTTAATCGTGGTAAAAACCTACTTCCGAAAGGCAGTATCTCTCAATCTGAATTCGATGCATTAACCGCAAACTTGTTAGGTTCTCAAGCACAGCTTGAAGCAAGCCAAGCACAGCTAAATGCTGCGAATGTTCAGCTTTCTCATACCAAAATCATCGCGCCTTTCTCTGGCCGTATTAGCGATACCAAAGTGAGCACGGGTGATCTGGTTTCACCGTCTTCAGGTGTGCTGACGACTTTGGTTAGCCTAGACCCAATCCACGCATCGTTCAGCATCAGTGAGCGTGAGCGTATTGAGCTGGGTATGGACCGTATCGAAGGCGATGGCAGCAGCGACTCTGCAGGTGTTGAAGTTCAGATCATGCTTGAAAATGGTGAAGCGTTCGAACACCTAGGTCAGCTTGACTTCTTGGGCAACCGTATCAACCTCAATACTGGTACGATCGCGATGCGCGCGATTGCCGATAATCCGAATCAGCAATTACTTCCAGGCCAACACGTTCGCGTTGATCTACGTGAAAAACAACCTATTGATGTTGTGACTATTCCTCGTCGCGCAGTGCAAACCGACCTCGAAGGTGACTTTGTGATGGTATTGGTTGAAGGCGAAGCTGAACCCGTTGCTGAGCGCAGAAACATCGAGATGGGTCGCCAGATTGAAGGTGGCGTGATTGTTCATTCTGGACTAGAGAAAAACGACGCGGTCATCACTCAAGGCCTACAGCGTGTACGTAATGGTATGTCTGTTCGTATTCAAGCTTCTGCTGAACAAGCTGAGTAAGGGGGCTATTTATGTTAAGTCGTTTCTTTATTCAAAGGCCTAAGTTCGCCCTTGTTATATCTATAATCTTAACGCTGGCGGGTGCGATTTCTCTCGCTATCTTGCCAGTGGCTGAATATCCAAAAATTAGTCCACCGTCGGTCAGTGTTTCGGCATTCTACACGGGCGCAAGTGCTGAAGTGGTGGAACAGGCGATAGCCGACCCCATAGAAACGTCGGTTAACGGCGTAGAAGATATGATCTACATGTCTTCTAAAAGTGCTAACGATGGTTCATACAACCTTAACGTGACCTTTGATGTTGGTACTGATCCAGATATGGCTCAGGTCAACGTTCAGAACCGAGTTGCTCAGATCGAATCGAAGCTTCCACAAGAAGTAAGAATGGTGGGTGTAACGGTTAAGAAGCGTTCTCCGGACCTGTTGATGGTATTGAACTTCTACTCGCCAAACGGTGAGTACAACGACCAATTCCTGATCAACTACGTGAACTTGAACATTAAAGATCAGCTGGCTCGTGTGAAGGGCATCAGTGAAGTTAACGTATTGGGTGGTGGTGAATACGCGATGCGTGTTTGGTTAGATCCTGAGAAAATGGCTAACCTCAATATAACCACCTCTGACGTGAATCGCGCCTTGGCTGAACAGAACGTTCAGGTAGCGGCTGGTCGTATTGGTGCAGCACCTTACGACAACGCACAAGAAGTGCAGTTCAACTTGGTAACAAAAGGCCGACTAGAAACGGCTGATGAGTTTGAAAATGTTGTGCTTCGCGCTAGCCAAGATGGTTCAACGGTTTACTTAAAAGACATCGCACGTGTTGAGCTTGGTAAAAAGTTCTACGACGGCAATGGTAAATATCGTGGTCAAGACGCTTCTATCGTAACGCTGTCACTTCAGTCAGACGCTAATGCTCTGGAAAGTGGCAAAGCGGTGATGGCGATGCTGGAAAACTTAAGCAAGAATTTCCCTGAAGGCGTTGCTTATGAGGCGAGCTATGACACCACACTGTTTGTTGCTGAGTCGATCAAAGGGGTAGTAAAGACCCTAATCGAAGCTATCTTGCTGGTTATTGCGGTAACGTACCTGTTCTTGGGTAGTGCGCGTGCAACCTTGATTCCTGTGGTCGCGATTCCAGTATCTTTGATTGGTACCTTTGCAATCATGCAGATGACGGGCTTTACCATCAACACGGTAACCCTGTTTGGTTTGATACTAGCGATTGGTATCGTAGTAGATGATGCGATCTTGGTTATCGAGAACGTTGATACCACGATGGCTAAAGACCCAACCATTTCGCCGCGTAAAGCAACGCTGATCGCGATGAAAGAAGTAACGGGTCCGATCATTACTTCTACATTGGTTCTGTTAGCAGTATTCATTCCAGTAGCCATGCTGCCAGGTATCACCGGCATCATGTATCGTCAGTTCGCTCTGACTATCTGTATTGCGGTTGTTATCTCTTCTATTAACGCACTAACGCTGTCACCAGCATTGTGTTCATTGGTTCTTAAACAGGGCGGTGGTAACACAGCACGTTGGTACCAAGCGTTTAACCGTGGTCTTGAATCCGTAACCAACAAGTACGGTCAAATTGCAGGCTTCCTTGTGAAAAAGGGTGTTCTACTGTTTACCTTCTTTGTTGTGGCACTAGCGGCGGTAACTTACTTCGCGAAAACTACGTCTACGGCATTTGTACCTCAAGAAGATAAAGGCATCTTGCTGGTTAACGTGCAGCTTCCTGACGCGGCATCACTGTCTCGTACAGAAGATGTGACTGAGCAATTGCTAGAGATGGTTGAGCAAGAGCCGGGTGTTGATGGCGTAACACTGGTTAATGGCTATGCATTCATGACGGGCGCTTCTGCTTCGAATGGCGCGTCGCTATTTATCAAACTGCATGATTGGGATATGCGTAACGCACTGGACGGTCAACATTCAGCGCAAGCTATCTCACAACGTATTAACGGTCGAGCAGCAACAGAATTGCCTCAAGCGATTGTATTTGCAATGGGACCTCCAGCAGTACCAGGTATGGGTGCAGCGTCTGGTTTTGAGTTCGTTCTTGAAGATACACTAGGTCGTAGCCGTACTGATCTCGCGATGGTTATGAACGACGTGATTGCTGAGGCCGCAAAACAGCCTGAGATTTCACATACATTCAGTACCTTCCGCGCTAATGTACCTCACTACTATGTCGACATTGACCGTGAGAAAGCGCAGCAACTTGGTATTCCGTTGTCGGAAATCTTCCAAACACTACAAGGTAATCTAGGTTCTCTGTACGTGAATGATTTCACCATGTTTGGTAAGAACTTCCGCGTAACCATGCAAGCTGACAGTGAACACCGTAGTAGCATGGACGACCTACAACGATTCCACGTTCGTTCGTCTAATGGCGAGATGATCCCGTTAAGCACATTGGTGACTTACGACCAGATCTTTGAACCAGATGTAGCATGGCGTTACAACATGTACCGCAGTGCCGTGATTCAAGGTCAACCTGCAGAAGGTTACTCAAGTGGTGATGCGATTGCGGCAATGGAACGCGTAGCTGCAGAAGTATTGCCTCAGGGTTATCAGTACGAATGGACTGGCATGGCTTACCAAGAAGTACTAGCAGGTAACCAAGCTATTTTTGCTTTCGCACTGGCTCTGATCTTCATCTACCTGTTTATGGTGGCTCAATACGAGAGTTGGACAATACCGATTGCGATTATCCTCGTGGTACCTGTCGCAACCTTAGGCTCCTTCTTAGCATTGAATCTAACGGGTACACCGCTGAACCTTTATGCACAAATTGGTTTGGTTCTCTTGATAGCCTTGGCCGCGAAGAACGCAATCTTGATTGTGGAATTCGCAAAGGTTGAGCGTGAAGAGAAAGACGCACCGATTGAAGATGCGGCGGTGAAGGGCGGTACGCTGCGTTTCCGTGCTGTGAACATGACGTCTTGGTCGTTCATCTTAGGTATCTTCCCGCTTATCTTCGCTGCGGGCGCAGGTCACGTGAGTCAGAACTCTCTAGGTATTTCACTGATCGGCGGTCTGCTATGTGTATTACTGGCGGGTACGTTCCTAATCCCTGGCTTCTACGCATTCGTGCAACGTAAGCGTGAGAAAGCACACGGCGGTAATACCAAGCTGGTTCCGCTTGATGACGAATAGGGGATTGAGTGTCTTGTAAGATTCGTCTCTTACAAGACCAACCCTTGGGGAATTAAATCCTTGTAAAAACTAAGGCTTAGCATTGCGCTAAGCCTTTTTTATTCCACTTATGAATAAAAACGTCTTTTATATAAACAAATGTTTGTTATGTGATAGAGCTAACACTCTAATTTGGGTTTTGTAATAAAATGATGTTTTATTGGTAAGTGTATGTTTAATATAATTTTAACAAGGTTCAGCTAACGGGTGTATGCTCGAAAACATTTGCACAATAGTGTGAAGTGTTTCAAAATTACGAAGTTATATTGAAATTTTTTGTGCATTGAGGTTCTTATGAAGGTCATTGATTTATTTAAACACCGAGGCGATAGCATGTCTTCGCAACACTCAGAGTTTATGCAATGGATGTCTCCAGCTCTTAGAGATTACTGGGGCGACTTTCTTAATCGTACGCAAAATAGCCATTTCTTTGCGTGGGTTCGTGATCACCACAAACCTGCTGTCAATGAAGATGCGCCAGAGATGCCGGTGGAACAGCCGATCGTACTTAAGCCAGAAGCACAATTTGTGTTTGATGAGCTTAATCAGCAGATCGGTGAAGTCATCCATACTGGCGACTGGATCAATGTAAGTCAAGACCGTATTAACCAGTTCGGCCTTGTTACTGAAGATATGCAGTGGATCCACACTGAGCCTGAAAAAGCGGAAACAGACTCTCCGTTCAAAACAACCATCGCACATGGTTTTTTAACTTTATCTCTGCTTCCTCGATTGACTGACAGTGTTGACCCTGACAAGTCTCAATTCCCAACAGCGAAGATGGTCGTAAACATTGGTCTTAACCAAGTACGTTTCCCATACCCTGTTAAATCGGGCAGTAACGTTCGTGCTAAGAGTACGCTAACAAAAGTAACGCCAATTAAGAAAGGCCTAGAGATTGAACGCGAAATCCGCGTAGAAATCGAAGGTATTCGTCGTCCTGGCGCTGTGATCGTTTCAGTGATTCAACTTCACTTCTAAACGAACCATATAGATTCCAAAAAAAGAGAGAGCTTAATGCTCTCTCTTTTTTTCATAGGATAAAACTCACTCACTTATTTAATGCGAGTGTAGCCGTACTCTTCGATAAGGTCTTGCCCTTGCTTTGACTTCACGAACTTGATGAAGTCTTTGCTTTCGTCAGAAACTGAGTCTGTCTTGTGCAATAACAAGAATGGGCGAGCCAATTCATAGCTGTGGTTAGCAATGTTCTTAGATGTTGGCTCTACGCCTTCAAATGTGATTGCTTTAATCGAACGGTCGATCGAACCAACAGAGATAAAACCAATCGCATGCGGGTTATGGTTAACAATCGTTTTAACCATGCTGTTGCTGTTTACAACCAAGTTATTTGGGTTGATGTCAGACACTAGACGGTCATTAATGATCTTCGTTAAACCAAGCAAGCTTTCGAAGCTGTAACGTGAACCAGAAGAGGCTTCGCGAGTGACAACTGCGATAGGCTGATCTGCGCCACCTACAGCTTTCCAGTTCGTGATCTTGCCTTTGTAGATATCGAACAGCTGCTCACGTGTAACGTTGCTTACAGCGTTTGAGCGGTTAGTTACGACAGCTAGGCCGTCAAAGGCAATTGGAAATACCTTCAACTTATCGTCCTGTTCGCGGTCGGTTAAATAACGTGAGCTCATACCGATGTCAGAGACACCTTTATTAACCATGGTAATACCTGCTGTAGAACCAATGCCCTGAACCGCAATATAGTTATCAGGGTGAGTCTTGTTGTACTCCTCAGCTAATACATCCATCACTCGTGATACTGAAGTGGAGCCCGAAATAGTGGTTTCTTGTGCTAAAGCAGCATGAGAAGACAGGGCTAAGGATAAAAGAGAGGCAAGCGCGACTCGTAACATAAACAACTCCTAGTTAATAACATTTGTCGCATATGATAGGTCGGTTATATGACACTTTTGTGAAATTCCATACGCTCGATGTATAGCTGTTTGATTGATGAGTGATAGCTTTTTGGGTTTACGAGAGCAAAATTCGTTTCTGGGAGCAGGGCGGGTATTTTGATTGCGCTTGTTCGCTAAAATGTTTGTTGAGTCCTAAGCTAAGTAGAGGAATTCACTACTTAGAAGTTTCTATGAAGTTACAAGGGGTGTTATGTCCGTCATTCATATCGAACTGAATCGTCTTTTAATTGGGGCTGAGAAGCTCTGTACATCTCGAAATCGCAGTTTACCTGTCGAGCTAGGTAAATCCCTATATGAAGAGTGTGAGGGTGGTGTGCTGTTTTCTCAGGCGCATTATCTACTCGACTCATCTCACAGTGATTATACAAACGAGATCGCCTGCGTGACTTTTGATGAGTCGTTATCTTGTTGGTTAGTGATGGTGCCGCTTGAAGGGGATGTCGAAACCGACTCTGTTAATTGGGGGCCTTATCCGTACCTGCCTAAATCAAAGGATCTTGATGCTATCTTGGTTGAGATAGAAAAAGACCCTAAATCGTATTTCTGGTCATAGTCACTCTGGTTTCACGTTTGCTGGTGGCCTGCTCGCAAAGCTGAATCAATGAGTCTGAAAACTCAACCACTGAATCCCAAAGCCAAATGATCTCATCCCCCATCCAAGTGGCTTAATATTGAAGCCACTTGGTTTACACCAGTTCCCAACTAAGACGTTCACGTCAATCTATTGCTTTGTTTGTTTAAACTTGCGGCTTTACGCTTTGCAGTTGTGCTTGTGCCACTAGCGCTCGGAAGTCTTTTGGTGTTTTGCCGTGATACGTTTTAAAGGCCGTGCTGAAGTGAGCGGCACTTTTAAAACCGGATTCATACGCGATTTGAGTGATCGACTTATCCGATGTTCTTAGCTGAGTGGCCGCATGAGCAATACGTTTTATCTTTAATAGGTTTGAGAACGACAGATCTTCAGCCGATAAGCGACGTTTAAGCGTAGCCGGTGACATTCCCATGTAACTGGCGAGCGTATCCAAAGAGATATTGTTTTCAATGTTTTGCTCGATGTAATGAATGACTCTTTGGGTCACGGTTAACCTTGAAGCTCGAGCAATAATAGCCAATAGAGCAGGGTACTGTTCCACCATCAAAGACAGCAAGCTTAAGCCTAACTGAGTGAGTGCGTAGTCATTCTGAGAAGAAGAGTTGGCGAGTGACATGATGAGATCTTTCAACTGACAGAGCTCAGTATCTGTTTGATTGAACTTAATGTACTTATCTGGGATTCGAGTGGATTCTAAATCGCTGAACTGATTAATGAACTTCTGAAAGATAGCCAAATCAAAATCTAAGCAGGTTGCACTGAATTCGCCATTTTCAGTGTTAACCGTGATGTCTTTAATCTGACCAGAATTGTAAAGGGTGAAATCTCCGGCTTGCAACGAGGCTTGAGTACCATTGGGTAACACAAAAGAAATGCTGCCTTTCGATACCATGAAGATACCGTTTTTAGAGGCAGGATAACGTTCTCGTCTCCTGGGAATGAAGTTTCTGAACTGAGTAACTGTGATTGATGACATAGTGAGCTTCTTTGACGTTGTAAATTGATTGCTTATTGATTGTTTTTTTTAAGTATTGTTTAAGCATGAGACATTTACAAAAAAGGCGCTAATAATTAGCGCCTTTAGAAGTGAACCTTTGAAGCTTTTGACCTTGAAAGCTTTGACCTTGAAAGCCGTAACTTTGAAAGCTGTAGCTGTTTAAGCCTTTAAGCCTTTAAGCCTTTAAGCCTTTAAGCTTCGGTTTCGTTTGTCGTTTCAGGCTCGCTAGGCAAGTCCGCAAATACTTGAGTAGGTTTTGCTACTAAGTTACGGTTTTCCTGATTAACTTCTGAGAGAACTACTTCTAAAACGTCTCCCAGTTTGTATACCATTTCTTTATCGATAGATACAGTACCCATATCACCGTTGCACTCTATTCTTTCTTTATTATCAAGAATGAGAGATCCAGGAATAAATGCAGCCGCACCATTTTCAAGTAAACGTACACGCATACCTGCACGGTTAATATCGAAAATCTCAGCTTGGAAACGAGTTTCTTCTGCTGGAGCATTGGCTAGAGTGCGAGCATACAACCAATCGCCAACATTACGCTCAGCCATGCCGTGGTGACGGCGGTGCAGAGCAAGTTCATCACCAATGGTTTCATCTGGTGTTTGAATTGGCGCTTTACCTAAAATGTGCGCTTTCAGCATACGGTGGTTAATCATGTCTCCATATTTACGAATTGGAGAAGTCCAAGTTGCGTAAATATCTAAACCCATCGCGTAGTGCGGTGCAGGCTCATTGCTGATCTCGCTGTACGCTTGGAATTTACGAATACGGTTGTCGTAGTAGCTGTTATCTAAAGAGCCTAACCAACGACGTAGAGTAGCAAAACCTTCTAGAGAAACGATTTGCTCTTCAGTGAACGGCGTTTCTGCTTGCGGGTTTACCAGTTCAAGAACGTCAGAGACTTTCTCAGCCTTGAAACCAGAGTGGCAGTTAAACACACCTTGGTTGAAGCTTTCTTTTAGTACTCGGCCCGCACAGATGTTCGCGCTGATCATTGATTCTTCAACCAGCTTGTTTGCGCTACGACGCATGTCAGCGTGGATAGCAACAACATCGTTATCTTCGCTAAGTTCAAAGCGGTAGTCAGGGCGGTCTGGGAACACAACAGCGTTTGCTGAGCGCCATGCTGAACGTGCTTGAGCAAATTGGTGAAGATCAGAAACAATTGCAGCAATCTCTTCTGATGGTTGCCATTTCTCTGATGCACCTGTTTCTAGCCAGTCAGATACGTTGTCGTAAGCAAGACGAGCATGAGATTTGATGTTTGCAGCGAAGAAGTTAATGTCATCACCGATAACACCATCTTTAGATACCGTTACTGTGCAGCAAAGTGCAGGGCGAACTTCGTTCTCTATTAGTGAACATAGGTTGTCAGCAAGATCACGAGGCAACATTGGGATGTTGCGACCAGGAAGGTAGATAGTGAAACCGCGCTCGCGTGCCACTTTATCCATCGCATCATCTGGAGAGATGTAAGCCGTTGGATCAGCAATTGCGATAGTCAGTTCAAAATCACCGTTCTCTTTCTTCTTCGCGTAAAGCGCGTCATCCATATCTTTTGTGCTTTCGCCATCGATAGTCACAAAAGGGACGTGCGTCATGTCTACACGTTCAAGATCGGCGTCATCGTTGATTAGCCAGTTGTCGATGCCTTCAGGCTCGCTGTTTGGTAGATCGTTTTGTGCCAGCGTTACCCACCAAGGTGCAATCTTGTCGTCAGCGTCTGTGATTTTCTCAGAGATCTGAGCCAAGAAGCCATTGTCACCTTTTAATGGGTGTTGAACGATATGAGCAACAACCCAGTCACCTTCTTTAAGCGTTTCAGGGTTCAGACCCTTCATTGCTTTCGCTTTAAGTTGCAGTTTCTTCAGCTGCGGGTGATCAGGAACAACGTTCAATCGGCCTTTGAAAAGCTTAACTCGCGCAATAAAGCGAGTAAGACCTTGTTCAACCAATTCCTCAGGCTCTGCTACTTCGCGCTCTTTCTCTGTGCGAATGATGGCAATCACCTTGTCACCGTGCACACATTTCTTCATGTATGGAGGTGGGATAAAGAAGCTTGTTTTGCTATCAACTTCGAGAAAACCAAAGCCTTTTTCAGTGGCTTTGATAGTACCTTCCTTTTTAGGGAGGGTTTCTTGGATTTGCTGCTTGAGCTGAGCGAGTAGAGGATTATCTTGAAACATTTGACTTTTATCTAACGAGAACAATTGAGCACACTATAATCATTGCGAGGCCCGATTACTACTTAAAGCCGAAGAGAGCGTAAATTAATTGCCCTCTTATTTAACTCTATCAATTTGGTCGAACTCTATCGCTCTGACGAGATATTCATCAAGTTTTGACGATATGATAGCCAGTATTGATAGAAAACCGAAAAATATGTGATGTATTTCAATTTTTTCTGGCTTTTTTTATGCATTTAGGGAATAATCCGCCTCCCTTAGACGTCCCTAATGGCTTGAAGTGTTTTATTACTGCTTCGTAACTCTGAATGGAATCAGTATCTGATTGGATCAGTATTGGAATTGATAGAGCTCCCGGGACCTTTTGTTTACTTATATATAGTGGGATCCCAATGTCCGAATCTGTAATTCAATTTAATGAATTAGCCCTAAACGATAACATTCTTTCAGCTCTTGATAGCATGGGTTTCGTTTCTCCGACTCCAATCCAAGCAGCAGCTATTCCTCTTCTTCTTGAAGGCCGTGACGCACTAGGTAAAGCACAGACTGGTACTGGTAAAACAGCAGCATTCTCTCTGCCTTTACTTAACAAAATCAACCTGAACCAACACAAACCACAAGCAATCATCATGGCTCCTACTCGTGAGCTAGCGATTCAAGTTGCTGCGGAAATCAAAAACCTTGGCCGTGATATCAAAGGTCTTAAGGTTATTGAAATCTACGGTGGTGCTTCAATTGTTGACCAAATGCGTGCTCTAAGCCGCGGTGCTCACATTGTTGTTGGTACTCCAGGTCGTGTTAAAGACTTACTAACTCGTGACCGTCTACACCTAGATGAAGCACACACATTTGTTCTTGATGAAGCAGATGAAATGCTAAAAATGGGCTTCGTAGATGACGTTACTTGGATCCTAGAGCAAGCTCCAGAATCTGCACAACGTGTACTTTTCTCTGCAACTATGCCTCCAATGGTTAAGACTATTGTTGACCGTTACCTACGTAACCCGGCTAAAGTTGACGTTGCTGGTACTAACCACACAGTTGATAAAGTAGCGCAGAACTTCTGGGTTGTTAAAGGCGTAGAAAAAGACGAAGCAATGTCTCGCCTTCTAGAAACTGAAGAAACTGACGCGTCAATCGTATTCGTACGTACTCGTCAAGACACTGAGCGTCTAGCTGATTGGCTATCTGCACGTGGCTTCAAAGCTGCTGCACTGCACGGTGATATTCCTCAGTCTCTACGTGAGCGTACTGTTGATCACATCAAACAAGGTGTTATCGACATCCTAGTTGCAACTGACGTTGTAGCTCGTGGTCTTGATGTTCCACGTATCACTCACGTATTCAACTACGACATCCCATTCGATGTTGAATCTTACATCCACCGTATTGGTCGTACTGGCCGTGCTGGACGTAAAGGTAAAGCGATCCTACTAGTTCGCACTAACCAAATTCGCATGCTTCGCACAATCGAGCGCGTAACTAAGTCTCAAATGGAAGAAATCCAACTTCCTCTACGTGACCAAGTTGCTGCTGCACGTGTTGCTAAGCTTGGCGCTGAACTTGAAACTGAGAAAGAAAGCAAAGCACTAGAAAACTTTGCAGGTCTTATCTCTACTCTTCAAGAGTCTCTAGAAGTTGATGCTGCTACTCTAGCTGCAATGCTTCTTAAGCGTCAGCAAGGTAAGAGCCCACTATTCTACGTTGGCGAAGACCCAATGATCGCTGCTATTGAGCGTGATAAGAACCGTCGCAAAGAGCGTCGTGAAGATCGTGACAACGGCCGTGACGGTGGTGGTCGCAACTTCAATACTCAAGATTGGGATACTTACCAACTACAAGTTGGCCGTGAGCAAGGCGTTCAGGTTAAAGACATCGTTGGCGCACTAGCAAACGAACTTGGCCTAACTAAAGGTTCTATCGGTGCTATCAAGCTAGACCAAGGTTCTACTTACGTTCAACTGCCAAAAGCAATGAACTCTGAAACTGCTGGTAAGCTAAGCAAACTTCGCATTCGTCAAAAAGAAGCTGGCGCTGTAGTTGTTGATTTCAACGACTTCCGTGAGCCTCGTCGTGGCGGCGGCGGTCGTGATGGCAACCGTGGTGGCAACCGTGGCGGTCGTGATGGTGGCGGCTACCGTGGTAACCGTGAAGGCGGCAACCGCGAAGGTGGTAACCGTGAAGGCGGTCGTGGTGGATACCGTGGCAACCGTGATGGTGCTCGCGATGGTAACTCTGCTGGCGGACGTGATGGCGAACGTCGTTTCGACCGTAACCGTGGTGGCGATCACCGTGGTAACTTCCGTGGCGAACGTGGCCATGGTAACGGCAATGGCGGTGGTAACCGTGGTCGTCGTCCAGAGCGTAACGAAGGTTAATCAACCTGTCGCTTAGACGCTTTAGTCTAGACACTGAATTTAAAAGCCGAGCGTAATGAACTGACCCCCAATAGTTGGACACCAATTATTGGGGGTCTTTTTATGTCCAAATATAGCCGTGAGCTAAAATGTA
>NZ_JALNTS010000005.1:0-453276 GCF_023161725.1 Vibrio sp. 1CM24A | reverse complement strand
ATGGAGGCGCCTCCCGGAGTCGAACCGAGGTCCACGGATTTGCAATCCGCTGCATAGCCACTCTGCCAAGGCGCCTTAGTAACTCCAATCGAATCGCTCATTGCCATCCTCTTGGGTACGGGATGCATTCTACGGATTCAGACGATTGAGTCAATATTATTTTTGTATTTTTAATTCGTTTGAATAGATTTCATACGAAACAGGCCAAATAGCTGACTTTATGTTCAAAACACACTGTGAGCGGGTTATTCAAAGGAGATCTATATCACATTAGATATCCACTATTGATAACTTAACCTTAGGTTAAAGATCAAAAAAGCGAGCCTCGGCTCGCTTCTTCATCAATGATGTTTTTCGTCTAACAAATCGTCTTTGGCGGCCATCAAGTATTGTGCCATTGACCAGTAAGTAAGTACGGTTGCGACATAGAGCGCAATGTATCCGACCCATACCATCCAATCGTCGTAGCGCCAGATAAGTACCCAAAGGGCGAACATCTGAGAAACCGTTTTTACTTTACCAACCCAAGATACCGCAACACTTGCACGTTTACCGATTTCAGCCATCCATTCACGAAGCGCTGAGATGATGATCTCACGAGCAATCATGGTCACCGCTGGGATAGTTATCCAAATCGAGTGGTAATGCTCAGTAATCAGGATAAGAGCCGTAGCGACCAACACTTTGTCAGCCACAGGGTCAATGAAGGCACCAAAGCGAGACGTTTGCCCTAACTTACGAGCTAGCATGCCATCTAGCCAGTCAGTGAAACCTGCTACCCAAAACACCATCGCAGCAGCGAAAGGAGCCCATTGATAAGGTAGATAGAAAACGACAACGAATACTGGGATCAAAAATAGTCTCAGTAAGGACAAAATGTTAGGTATATTCAAACGCATATTATTGGGCTCTTATTAATTGCGCTTTAATGGTGCGGGATTTTTACTATTGTTTCAATGCTTGATAAATGTTTTCTGCCAAAGAATGACTAATGCCCGGCACTTTGGTTATTTCTTCGACAGTTGCACGCTTAAGTTCTTGTAAGCCACCCATATATTTCAGCAAAGCTTGACGACGTTTAGGCCCTACCCCTTCAATTCCTTCCAAAGCACTGGTTCTGCGCGTTTTACCACGTTTCGCCCTGTGTCCTGCAATCGCATGATTATGGCTTTCATCACGAATGTGTTGGATAAGGTGCAGTGCTGGCGCATCGCTAGGCAAATTAAACTCTTCACCTTCAAGGGTTACTAAGGTTTCTAAACCCGGTTTACGCGTTACCCCTTTCGCTATACCCATCATTCTTGGTCTAAACGGCCAATCTCCCCAATATTTAGAAATGATCTCATGAGCGCGGTTTAGCTGACCTTTACCACCATCGATAAAGATGATGTCTGGGATCTTGTCGACATCGAGTTGCTTCGAATAACGTCTCTCAAGCGCCTGAGCCATCGCTGCGTAATCATCGCCGCCTGTAATACCTGTGATGTTGTAACGACGGTACTCCGGTTTCACCGGACCTTCTTGATTGAATACCACACACGACGCAATCGTGCTTTCACCCATGGTATGACTGATATCGAAACATTCCATACGCTTGATAGCATCCATCGACAGCACTTCTTGAAGCTCTTTGAAGCGCTGATTAATCGTCATCTTGTGATTAATCTTGGTGGTAATAGCCGTCAATGCATTGGTATTCGACAATTTAAGGTAACGACCTCGAGTACCAGAGGGGTTGGTATTGAAGTGAATATTACGACCCGCCACTTCACACAAGGCTTCTTGAATCGGTGTAACATCTTCCATCAAATCGGCATTGAGAATCAAACGAGTTGGGATGGTTCTTGCTTCATTATGCGCAAGATAGTATTGGCTTAAAAAGCTCGAAAAGACCTCTTCTCGCACCGTATTGTTTGGAATCTTAGGAAAGTGGCTTCGGCTACCTAAGACTTTGCCTTGGCGAATCATCAAGATATGAATACACGCTACGCCATTCTCTTGAGCAAAGCCCAACACGTCCATATCTTCCATTGAATCGTCAGATACATACTGTTGTTCTTGCACACGTCGAATCGCTTGGATTTGGTCACGGAAAGCGGCAGCTTGTTCAAAGCGAAGCTCTCGGCTTGCTGTGTCCATCTTTTCGATGAGCGTCTCAAGGACTAATTTGTCCTTCCCTTGCAGGAATAGACGAACGTAGTCGATAAGTTCACTGTACTCTTCATCAGAGATGATTGAGCTGACACAAGGCGCAGCACAACGACCAATCTGATACATCAAGCACGGGCGCGTTCTGTTGGCATAAACGGTGTCTTCACACTGGCGGGCAGGGAAAATCTTTTGGATTAGGTGTAGCGTCTCACGCACAGCACCGGAATCAGGGTAAGGACCAAAGTATTCGCCCTTTTTCTTCTTAGCACCACGGTGCATCGACAAACGAGGATGCTTGTGACCGCTAATAAAAATATAAGGGTACGACTTATCATCACGCAAAAGTACGTTGTATTTAGGCAAGTACTGCTTGATGTAGTTGTGCTCAAGAATGAGCGCTTCTGTTTCCGTGTGCGTTACAGTGACATCGATCTTGTCAATATTACTGACTAGAGCGCGTGTTTTTTCACTGTCGACTTTTTTACGGAAATAACTGGAAAGGCGTTTTTTGAGGTTCTTAGCTTTACCGACGTAAATAACGACAGCCTCGGCGTTATACATTCGATAAACGCCGGGCTGCTCTGTTACTGTCTTGAGGAATGAGACTGAGTCAAACAAGTTGGTCACTATACGATCTCAGTGTTAAAGGGTCTCAGTGTCTAACATTCCATGTCTAATCGCTAAATGCGTCAGCTCTACATCGCCACTGATATCCAGCTTACTGAACAAGCGGTAGCGGTAACTGTTGACTGTTTTAGGACTTAGATTGAGTTGTTCTGAAATATCCGTCACTTTCTGACCTTTAGTAATCATCATCATGATTTGAAGTTCACGTTCAGATAAGTCTGCGAATGGATTTTCAGACGCAGGCGAGAATTGGCTCAAAGCCATCTGCTGCGCAATTTCTGGTGAAATGTATCGTTGGCCACTATTAACCACTCGAATTGCATTTACCATTTCGTCCGGACCTGCCCCTTTAGTAAGGTAACCAGCAGCTCCAGCTTGCATCACTTTAGTTGGAAACGGATTTTCCGTATGAACAGTTAAAACGATGATTTTAACATCAGGGTTGAAACGCAAGATTTTCTTGGTTGCTTCTAAGCCACCAATACCAGGCATATTCATATCCATCAAAATAACGTCAGTATTGTTAGTACGACACCATTTTGCAGCATCTTCACCGCTTTCAGCTTCCCCTGCTACGTTCATTCCACGGACGTCTTCAATAATACGTCGTATCCCTGTGCGAACCAGCTCGTGATCATCTACAAGGAAAACATTTATCAAACTTGTATCTCCACACTATTAATTGGCTCTGCAACCACTGTGTCATTTCATCTGTTTGAAACAATTGAACAAAGGAACAGTGGATCGCAGCATTGAGTACATCTTAACTTAATTACTAAAAAAAAGCTCTGTTGAATATGTGCTGAAACACGAACTTTAGCAAGTACTTATTAACAAATAAGCTAACTAAAACAACAAGCTTTTTCTAAAAATCAACCAGTTAAAACAACACCCAATAAAATTACATAAGATAAAGATATTTTCAATACCATTGAATAACCATTCGCGACAATTTCACTTATTTGCTTATAGAGTCCCGTTATTCGCCTCTACTAACTAGAATTTAGTTAGTATTTTTACTGCCTATTGTGCGCTGAGGGTCGCTAGATGGTAGTATTCGATTCCCCATTTCAATAGGTTACTACATTGGATATTCAGCAAGGCTTTGTACTCACA
This sequence comes from Vibrio sp. 1CM24A, assembly GCF_023161725.1. Classification (NCBI taxonomy): domain Bacteria; kingdom Pseudomonadati; phylum Pseudomonadota; class Gammaproteobacteria; order Vibrionales; family Vibrionaceae; genus Vibrio; species Vibrio sp. 1CM24A. Next base: position 449,382 of record NZ_JALNTS010000005.1, on the reverse strand, counting down.
AGACAAGCAAGAGATTTTTCAGGGCGCACACAAATCGACTTGTGGTTAAGCACCCCTCAAGGCCCTACTCTGCTGACGATTCAAAATGAAAAACCGGTATTTTTTGTTGCTCAATCTGACGTTGAAGCATGTCAGGTAATCGCAGCGAAAGAGTCGATCGATTGCCAATTTAAGCCTCTAGAATTAGCCACATTCGAGCAAACACCTCTCGCCGCGTGTTACACCTCACTGTCGAGAAGTAACTTTGGTTTAGCGCAAGCCTTTCACAACGAAGAAATCCAAACCTTTGAAAGCGATATTCGACTCGCCGATCGATTCTTGATGGAACGTTTTATCAAGGGAAGTATTGAGTTCACTGGGTCTGCAACGCAAAAAAATCAGCATCGCCGAGTCTCAAACGCAAAATGCCGAGCAGGTGGTTACTTACCCAGTCTATCTGTGGTCTCGCTTGATATTGAGTGTTCGGAAAAAGGCGTGCTTTATTCAATTGGCCTAGACAGTCCGATGGACAGCCGAGTGATCATGGTCGGCGAAGCACAACAAGCTGAAACCAATATCCAATGGGTTGCCAACGAGAAAGCGCTACTTGAAGCCATGATAGCTTGGTTCTCTGAATTTGATCCTGACATCATCATTGGTTGGAACGTTATCGACTTCGATTTTAGGCTACTGCACAAACGTTCAGAATGGAACGAAGTGAAGCTCAACATCGGCAGAGACAACCAACCGAGCTTTTTTCGCAGTTCTGCGCAAAATCAGCAAGGTTTTATCACGATTCCTGGGCGCGTTGTCTTGGATGGTATTGATATGCTCAAGACAGCGACCTACCACTTCCGTTCTTGGTCGCTTGAGTCGGTATCGCAAGAGCTGCTTGGTGAAGGCAAAGACATCCATAACGTTCACGACCGTATGGATGAGATAAACCGAATGTTTAAGTTTGATAAACCTTCGCTCGCCAAGTACAACCTTCAAGACTGCGTGCTAGTAAACCGTATCTTCGAACACACTCACCTACTCGACTTCGCGATTGAGCGCTCTCGATTAACCGGTGTAGAGCTGGATCGCGTTGGTGGGTCTGTTGCGGCCTTTACTAACTTATATCTGCCTCAAATCCACAGAGCGGGTTATGTCGCACCGAACTTAGAGCCAGAGAATTGGATTGCGAGCCCCGGTGGTTATGTGATGGATTCGATTCCTAATCTGTACGACTCGGTTTTGGTACTCGATTTTAAGAGCCTGTATCCATCGATCATTCGCTCGTTTCTAATTGACCCTATGGGGCTTATTGAAGGGTTGAAGCTAGAACTAGGCCCAGCAGAAGACCAAGCCGTTGATGGCTTTCGAGGCGGTCAATTCCATCGCTCTAAGCACTTTCTGCCTGAGATGATCGAGAACTTGTGGGCTGCTCGTGATGTTGCAAAGAAGAACAACGAAAAGGCATTCTCTCAAGCCATTAAAATCATCATGAACTCGTTTTATGGTGTGTTAGGTTCATCTGGTTGTCGCTTCTTTGATACTCGCCTGGCCTCATCGATCACCATGCGGGGGCATGAGATCATGAAGCAGACCAAAGTGCTTATCGAGGACAAAGGCTATCAAGTTATCTACGGCGATACCGATTCAACCTTCGTGTCTCTGAATGGCAGTTATGATCAGCAAAAAGCCGACGAGATCGGGAATGAACTGGTCGCTTACATAAACGATTGGTGGATGAATCATCTCAAAGAGACCCATAACCTAACCTCGATACTTGAATTGGAATACGAGACTCACTATCGCAAGTTCCTGATGCCAACCATTCGAGGTTCAGAAACTGGCTCGAAGAAGCGCTATGCCGGTTTAATCAATCAAGGCGACCAAGAGAAAATAATCTTCAAAGGGCTTGAGAGTGCGCGAACAGACTGGACGCCGTTAGCACAACAGTTCCAACAAACCCTGTATGAGATGGTGTTTCACGACCAAGACCCTACTGACTATGTCAGACAGTTTGTTGATGAAACCTCTGCTGGCAAGCATGATGATTTATTGGTGTATCAAAAGCGCTTACGCCGCAAATTACATGAATACCAAAAGAATATTCCGCCGCAGGTTCGCGCAGCTCGAATGGCCGATGAGATCAATGCTCAGTTAGGACGCCCTCTTCAATACCAAAACAAAGGACGTATTGAGTATTTGATTACTCTGAGTGGCCCTGAGCCAAAGGAGTACTTGAAGAGTGGTATCGACTATCAGCACTATATCGACAAGCAGATTAAACCGGTCGCAGAGGCAATCCTGCCCTTCATCGGTTTAGATTTTGAAAGAGTCAGTGGGCAGCAGTTGGGGTTGTTCTAGCACTATTTTAATATGCCCTTTAAACGAAAAAAGCAGAGACATGCTCTTCAGCACGATCTGCTTTTTAGTATCAATTAACCAGTTATAAACCTCTATCCAATTCTGAATTCGGTTTTCTGATACTGCTTAATCAACCACTCACCAAAGCCATCAAGAATACCGATAACCGAACGTTTCGGAATCGCTCTTCCAGAAAGTAAGATGCCCAGTCGTTGAATTTCAACTTCCCTATCAGGGTGATACTTCAAGAACTGTTGACCACATTCGACAGGATCATCAAACCAATACTTATCGCGGTACATCACCAAAGAGTAGCTCGCTCTTAGCAGCTTCTTGGCAATGATTACTTGCGCGGCCACTTGTTGTTCTGGCGTCGTTGCTCGTGCGATCTTGTTGCGATACACCGCTAACCAGTTTTCAGCATCCATATTCCAGTGCTTAGCAATTTCCCAACTCGTTTCAAAATCACCATAGCAATCCGATAAATCTTCACCATGCACACACACGGCCAAATGCTTGAGCATAAAGCCCCATGTGAAGATGTTGTCGAAATCGACTATCTCACTCACTAAGGTGGTTTTGATTGCAACTTGAGTGACCTGCGGGAAGCTCTTTTGGAAACGCCATTTGATGGTGTTCAACAAAGTGGTTCGTTGGTCAGGAAACGGTCGATGGGTCACCACAACCACATCTAGATTGGAGCGACCGACAACGGCTTGCTTGCGTGCCACACTGCCATAGATATAAATACTGTGCAGATTAGATCCTAATCCACCTTTTAGAAAGGTAATCAGATCGTTAACCACAGGTTGAAATTCAGGTTGAAAAGGCTGTGTTGGGTCAATAACAGGTAGCTGCATAGGTCGTTTCGGTAAATAAAATAATGATTTAACTATAACTCTATGATCGCCTAGGTGACTTTATGATTCAAGCTATTCCTATTTATAGCATCTCCGAGATATAATCAGCGGATAGACCCACTAAGGACAAACACAAAATGCCTAGAGCAAGTGAAATTAAAAAAGGTTTTGCGATCGACGTTGATGGTAAAACAGTACTAGTTAAAGATATCGAAGTAACAACACCGGGTGGCCGTGGCGGTCAAAAGATTTACCGCTTCCGTGGTAGCGATGTAGCAACTGGCGTTAAAACTGAAGTTCGCCACAAGGCTGACGAAATCGTTGAAACTATCGACGTAACTAAGCGTGCAGTAATGTTCTCTTACGTTGACGGCAACGAGTACATCTTCATGGATAACGAAGATTACACACAATTCATCTTCAACGGTGAAACAATCGAAGACGAACTACTGTTCATCAACGAAGAAACTCAAGGCATGTACGCGATTCTTATCGACGGCAATGCAGCAACACTTGAGCTACCGACTTCAGTTGAGCTTGTTATCGAAGAAACTGACCCTTCAATCAAAGGTGCATCAGCGTCTGCTCGTACTAAGCCAGCTCGTCTGTCTACAGGCCTTACTGTTCAAGTTCCTGAGTACATCGCAACTGGCGACAAAGTTGTTGTGAACACAGCTGAACGTAAATACATGAACCGCGCAAGCTAAGATACTTATTATGACCGAAGCTAACGACCTAATGTCTTACGACGATGCAATTGATACTGCATACGACATCTTTCTTGAGATGGCACCTGATAATCTTGAACCTGCAGACGTGATTCTATTCACAGCTCAGTTTGAAGATCGTGGTGCTGCAGAACTTGTTGAAACTGGCGATGATTGGGTTGAACATGTTGGCTTTGAAGTCGACAAAGAAATCTACGCTGAAGTGCGCATTGGTCTTGTGAATGAAGCTGATGACGTTCTAGACGACGTATTTGCTCGCATGCTAATCAGCCGTGACCCAGAACATAAGTTCTGTCACATGCTGTGGAAACGCGACTAATACCGCTGTTGACGCTCATCTGCATGAGTAAACAAGTATTCATGTAAACGAGTTAAAAGTTAGCCGAGCCGATTGCTCGGCTATTTTTATCACGCCATTTCTCATCATGATTACTCACTTTCATCATCAACTTTAGATTCACTGATTATGACCAAAGCAAAAACAGACACACAATCAAAAGGCTATGCCTGCATTGGCCTAGTTAACCCAAAGACGCCTGAAAACGTTGGCTCAGTAATGCGAGCTGCTGGCTGCTACGGCGCCAACTCTGTATTTTACACTGGCACACGCTACGACCATGCGCGAAAATTCCATACCGACACCAAAGAAAAGCACCTAGCCCTGCCTTTGATTGGTGTTGAAGAGCTGAAAGATATTATTCCAGTAGGCTGCGTGCCGGTTGCCGTTGATCTGATTGAAGGTGCTAAGCCTCTACCTGATTACAAGCACCCACCACGTGCGTTTTACATTTTTGGCCCAGAAGATGGCACGCTAAAGAAAGAGATCACAGATTTCTGTCGTGAGACGATTTACGTTCCGACCAACGGCTGTATGAATCTAGCGGCATCAGTGAATGTAGTGCTTTACGACCGACTGGCGAAAGGCGATAACTTCTCGAATCATAAGTAAATAGAACGATATACGAAAAAATTTATAGATACGCGTAAACGAGATAAGAGATACGAAGAGCACGGTTACTGCCGGTTATGGCAGTATGTTTTCGATACTCGGTTACTCGTATCTCGCATCTTTTATTTCTTCTAGACGTAAAAAAACCTGCTCAATGAGCAGGTTTTTTAGTATTCAGTGCTTTTAGCTAATGAAGCGTTAAGTTAAGAACTCGCGTAATTACTGACGCGTTCTTGGCTTAGCTGGTTTAGCCGGGCGACCGTTGTTCAGTTTAGGCTTACTCTTGTTAGCCTGAGGCTTGCCTTTGTTTGCAGCTGGAGCGCTACGACCTGAATCAGGTGTTGTAGTACCGCGAGTTGCAGGCTTCTTGCGCTTAGTTTGGTTGCTACGGCCTTTTGGTGCGTTTGCACGCTCTTCGTGACGCTTAACAGCGCGACGAATTTTTTGGCTACGAGAACGCTCACGCTTACGAGAAGTGTTTGAAGGATCAAGATCCAACAGTGTCTCTTTCTCAGGCTTAAGCTCAACAAGCTCACGCAGGTAGTTAACTTCTTGAAGATCTAGCTCTTTCCAACCGCCACGAGGCAATTTCTTATCAAGGTAGATATCACCGTAACGTACACGTTTCAGGCGGCTTACTGTTGTTTCTTGTGATTCCCAAAGACGACGAACCTCACGGTTACGACCTTCGTTAATCGCTACGTAGAAAGTATGGTTCATACCTTCACCACCAGCGTAAACCACATCTTCAAAACGAGCCATGCCGTCTTCTAGTTGTACGCCACGAGTAACGTTTTTAACTTTTTGCTCGGTCACTTCACCGAATACACGTACTAGGTACTCACGTTCAACCTGACGGCTTGGGTGCATTAGACGGTTTGCAAGCTCACCATCAGTAGTGAAAAGCAAAAGGCCTGATGTGTTTGCATCAAGACGACCAACTGAAATCCAACGAGAACCACGAATCTTAGGTAGACGATCGAAAACAGTACGGCGGCCTTCAGGATCGTGACGAGTACAAAGCTCACCTTCAGGTTTGTAGTAAGCAAGTACACGACAAACCACTTCTTCAGAAGCCTTGCCTGAAACAGTATGGCCATCGATACGGATCACTGAGTTCTCGTCTTCAAGACGCTCGCCCAGTTTCGCAACTTGACCGTTAACACTTACACGACCAGATTTGATTAAACCTTCTAGTTCACGACGAGAACCGTGACCAGCTCGCGCTAAAACCTTCTGTAATTTTTCGCTCATTTACTCTTTTCTACCTAATTGTCGTCTTCACAGACGTCGAATGAATTTTTCGCGACCAAATCGCGGTCGCGTATTATCGCAAATAACCTGCCAAAAAGCACTTGTTATTTACTGTGGCAGGTTTGCTGTATCGTTACAGACTGTTAATCAGTAAAGCGACTATTCAAACGGTGCAGGATCGCCAGCACCACGACGTAGAACCACGGCATCATCGTCACTGAAGTCAATAACCGTCGTCGGTTGCTCACCTAAGTAACCGCCATTCAAAATCACATCAACCGCATGCTCTAGGCTGTCACGAATTTCTTCTGGATCCGACTCCGTAGTCTCGTTACCCGGCAGAATCAAAGACGTCGACATCAATGGTTCACCCATCGCTTCCAACAGGTCGAGTGCAATCTTGTTGTCTGGGACACGAATACCAATAGTCTTACGCTTGGCGTTCATCAAACGCTTTGGCACTTCTTTGGTTGCTTTAAAGATAAACGTGTAAGCACCTGGTGTATGTGCTTTCAGTAGACGGAAAGCCACGTTATCGACGCGTGCATACAGTGATAATTCAGAAAGATCACGACATAACAAGGTGAAGTTATGCTTGTCATCGATGCGACGAATTTTACAGATACGTTCAAGTGCTTGTTTGTTTTCAAGCTGACAGCCCAGCGCATAACCGGAATCTGTTGGATAAACCACAACGCCGCCATTGCGAATAATCGCAACCGCTTGAGTAATTAAGCGTGCTTGTGGGTTATCTGGGTGTACATAAAAAAACTGGCTCATTGTTGATCCTCGTTATCGAATCTCTCGACTCTATCATCAGAAGGAGCTGGCTCACCTAAAGACTATTCAGATAGTGAAACCGTTTGAAACTCCCAATCTTTCCATACTTCTTCGACCCCAGAAGGTAGCCAGAGATTGCGTCCAAGTTCCATCCACGGAGATGGGTAATGGAAATCACTGCCTTGGGAGGCTAATAGTTTGTATTGTATAGCATAATCCGCGAGTGTGCGTCTTTCTTGTTGCGCTTGCTGAGGTTGAGCGACTTCCATCGCATCCCCTTTCGCTTCAACAAATGCGGCTAGCAGGCGCTTAACCCACTTGGCTGTAAGGCCATATCGCCCAGGGTGAGCGAGTACGGCTTGCCCACCAGCAGCGTGAATAGCCGTAACAGCATCACTCATTGAACACCATGTTGGCGGCACATAACCTGGGTTATTGCGAGTAAGAAACTTTTTAAACACCTGCTGCATGGTTTTTGCGTAGCCGTTATCGACTAACCACTTAGCAAAGTGAGCGCGAGTGATAGGCGCATCACCCGCAATCAATTTAACTTCTTCTAGCACCCCTTCACGAGTCGCTTTCTCAAGACGTTGAGCAATCATCTCTGCACGTCCAATACGGTGTTGCTTCTGTTGCTCAATGAGCGCTTTAAGCTCTGGTGACTCAGGATCAACGTTTAACCCAACAATATGGATATCTTTGTTTTGCCAAACAGTCGAAATCTCAATGCCGTTGATCAGCTGAATAGGAAGGTTGTTCTCAGCAATATAGTTGCGTGCTTCAGCAAGCCCATCAGTCGTGTCATGATCTGTAATCGCTAGCGCTTCGATGTTAAAGCCAAGCGCTCGGTCAATTAGCTCAGGTGGAGTAAGTCGGCCATCTGAGGCTGTTGTATGACTATGTAGATCAATTCTCATATATTCTTTTTCATTGTTTTCAATTTTTATCGTTATATTTGTGTCAACACACTTGACCCGCAAGCGGAAAACTAGTTAACTAGTACACAAATACGAAGTATCACATTTGATAGGTTCACCATGTTACAAGAATTTAACCAAAACCATAAAGATAAAGTTTTAGAACTTTCTTCAGTAGAAGCAAGTTCAGAGCTTAATTGGTGGCGCACTTGGACAAGTTCTTGGTGGGCTAACGTGTACTTCTAGTTAAACAGTTTGTTTATAAAAAAGTTATCACTAAGCCCGCTTTAATAGCGGGCTTTTTAATTTGTCGAACATCTCACATTCAACTGACTAACAAATCATCGAATTGACCATATTCTAGATTGGGTGAAAGGTATCTTTATGCGACTATGTACGGCAGGAAATTTAAAGAATCATAAAGGAGGTCTTGTGAACAAGGCCATTGAAATCAAAAAGCTGGGAACCATTGAGGTCATCAATTCTTCAGTTCCTTACTCGCAAGATCCAACCAGCGTTTTCCATACTTTGTGTGAAAACAAAACTGATAGTCTTTTGTTGGAATCTGCCGAGATTGAATCTAAACAGAACCTGACAAGCCTACTCCTTATCGACTCTGCTGTTCGCATCGTATGTCGCGGACATGAAGTAACCTTTCAAGCATTGACTGAAAACGGTCAAGCGCTTATCGAACATCTCACTCAAAACGTGAAAGCAGAAATTAAATCTGACCTTACTGATAACGTTTTGACGCTGACTTTTATCGAGCCAAGCAACGAATTAGATGAAGACTCACGTTTAAGAGAAGCCTCTTCATTCGATGCACTGCGTTTGGTTCAGCACAGCTTTAAGCAAGACGCAGATAACAAACACGCGCTATTCATGGCGGGTCTATTCGCTTACGACATCGTGGCAAACTTTGAGCCACTCGGTGATGCTGAAGCAACCAACAATTGTCCTGACTTTGTTTTCTACGTAGCTGAAACACTATTGCGTTTCGATCACCAAGAGAACGAAGGCCTACTTCACGCGAGCTTATTTGCTCAAGATGACAGCATCAAAGCGCAATTGACTGACCGTCTAGCCGACATTCAAACTCAGTGTCAGTCACTGAAAGCCATCACAGAAGTAACGCCACTCGACAACGTTGAAGCAGTACCAAGCGTTTCTGATGAAGACTTCTGCCAAACGGTTCGTGATTTAAAAGAGTACGTAGTTAAAGGCGATGTGTTCCAAGTGGTACCTTCACGCCGCTTTACTCTACCTTGCCCTGCTCCACTGGCGGCTTATAAAGAACTCAAACAAAGTAACCCAAGCCCTTACATGTTCTACATGCAAGACGAGCTGTTTACGCTGTTCGGAGCTTCTCCAGAAAGTGCTCTGAAATACGAGACAGAAACCAACCAAATCGAGATTTACCCAATTGCTGGTACTCGTCGTCGTGGTAAGCGCCCAGACGGTCAAATCGATTTCGACCTAGACAGCCGTATCGAACTTGAATTGCGTACCGATAAGAAAGAAAACGCCGAGCACATGATGCTAGTCGACCTAGCACGAAACGATGTTGCGCGTATTGCCGAAGCTGGCACTCGCCACGTAGCAGACTTGCTAAAAGTTGACCGCTACAGCCATGTAATGCACTTAGTTTCTCGTGTTGTTGGTCAGCTCCGTGAAGACTTAGATGCTCTACACGCTTACCAAGCTTGTATGAACATGGGTACGCTAACGGGCGCACCAAAAATCCGCGCAATGCAGCTTATCCGTGACGTAGAAAAAACACGTCGTGGTAGCTACGGTGGTGCAGTCGGTTATCTAACCGGTGAAGGGACTCTAGATACTTGTATCGTAATTCGTTCTGCTTACGTTGAAGATGGCGTGGCACAAGTACAAGCTGGCGCTGGTGTGGTATTCGATTCAGACCCACAAGCAGAAGCCGATGAAACTCGCGGCAAGGCACAAGCGGTTATCTCTGCGATTCAAGCTGCACATACTAAAAACCTAACAAATAAGAAGGAGTCGTAATCATGGCTGATATTGTATTCATCGATAACTTCGACTCATTCACATACAACCTTGTAGACCAATTTCGTTCATTAGGTCACAGCGTAAAGATTTACCGTAACAACATTCCGGCAAAGGTTGTTGAAGCGGCGATCAACGAACTAGACAACCCTGTTGCACTGCTTTCGCCAGGCCCTGGCGCTCCAGCAGATGCGGGCTGTATGCCAGAGCTGATTCAGCTTCTAAAAGGTAAAGTGCCAATGATTGGTATTTGCTTAGGCCACCAAGCAATTGTTGAAGCCTATGGCGGCACCGTTGCAGGCGCTGGCGAAATCATTCATGGTAAGGTGTCGATGATGGAACACCAAAACCATGCGACTTACCAAGGCTTACCTTCGCCACTGGCTATCGCTCGCTACCACTCTTTAGTGGCAACGCATGTATCTGATAGCTTAACGGTGACAGCTGAAGTCGATGATTTGGTGATGTCAGTGGTTCAAGAACAAGACAAGGTGTGTGGATTCCAATTCCACCCTGAATCAATTATGACGACCTACGGTGCAACGCTTCTAGCAAATGCTATCGAATGGGCTCTTGAGAAAAAGACGATATAGGAAACGATCATGGAACAGATTAATAAACTTTACGAACAGCAGTCTCTTACTCAAGAAGAAAGCCAACAGTTATTTGATGTGATCATCAAGGGTGAACTAGACCCAATCTTGATGGCTTCAGCGCTGACTGCACTAAAGATCAAAGGCGAGACGCCCGATGAGATCGCAGGAGCAGCAAAAGCACTACTTGCGAATGCAAACCCGTTCCCGCGCCCTGATTACGATTTCGCAGACATCGTAGGTACAGGTGGCGACGGTCACAACACCATCAATATCTCGACGACTTCTGCATTTGTTGCAGCAGCGTGTGGCTTAAAAGTCGCGAAGCACGGTAACCGCAGCGTATCGAGCAAATCAGGCTCTTCTGACCTACTGGATTCGTTCGGTATCAACCTAGCGATGACAGCAGAAGATACACGTACGGCTGTTGATGAACTTGGCGTAGCATTCCTATTTGCTCCGCAGTATCACGTTGGTGTACGTCACGCGATGCCGGTTCGTCAAACAATGAAAACGCGCACTATCTTCAATATTCTTGGCCCACTGATTAACCCAGCTCGCCCTAACATCGAGCTAATGGGTGTTTACAGCAAAGAGCTGGTACGCCCTATCGCAGAAACCATGCTGCAAATGGGTATGAAGCGTGCTGCGGTTGTTCACGGTAGCGGCTTAGATGAAGTGGCGATTCACGGCGAGACCATCGTTGCTGAAATTAAAGATGGCGAGATTCACGAGTACACAGTGACACCGGCTGACTTTGGTTTGAACACTCACCCTCTTGAAGCGATTAAGGGCGGCGAGCCAGAAGAGAACAAAGCCATCACAACTGATATCCTGACGGGTAAAGGCACTGATGCTCAAGTTGGCGCAGTGGCAGTCAACGTAGCTCTGCTGATGCGTCTATTTGGTCACGAAGACCTAAAAGCCAACGCACAGCAAGCGATTGACGCAATGAACTCAGGCAAAGCTTACGAGCTTGTACAAAAGCTTGCTGCACACGCCTAACGAACGACGAATTGAGACAAAGAACATGACACAGACTACCGATAAACTGTCGACCCACGTTTCAGTCAAAGAAGCTGAAATGGCGGAAGTATTAGCAAAAATCGTTCGTGATAAATACCAATGGGTTGAAGCACGTAAGCAGACTCAACCATTAGACGAGTTTAAAGCGTCACTAACTGCAACAGACCGCAGCTTTTATGATGCTCTGAGCGGCGAGCAAACGGTTTTCATCACTGAATGTAAAAAGGCATCTCCGTCAAAAGGTCTAATCCGTGACGAGTTTGACCTGGACTACATTGCGTCGGTTTACAACAACCACGCAAACGCGATTTCTGTGCTGACAGACGAGAAGTACTTCCAAGGTGACTTTGAGTTTTTACCTAAGGTTCGCAGCATTGCTAAGCAGCCTATCCTGTGTAAAGACTTCATGGTTGATACCTACCAAGTTTACTTAGCTCGTCATTACTCAGCTGATGCTATCTTGTTGATGCTATCGGTATTGGATGACGAAGAGTACAAAGCGCTGGCAGAAGTCGCTTACTCACTCAACATGGGTGTGTTAACCGAAGTCAGCAACGAAGAAGAACTTCACCGCGCAGTCGCACTAAACGCGAAAGTAATCGGCATTAACAACCGTAACCTTCGTGACCTTTCGACTGATTTGAACCGTACTAAAGAGTTGGCGCCGCTAATTCGCGAACTGGCTCCAAACGCAGTCGTGATTTCAGAGTCTGGCATCTACACACATCAACAAGTTCGTGACCTTTCAACGTTTGCAGATGGCTTCCTAATCGGTAGCTCTCTAATGGCAGAAAAGAACCTTGAACTTGCTGTGCGTAAAGTAACACTGGGTGAAAACAAGGTGTGCGGTTTAACTCACTCTGATGATGCAGCGAAAGCGTATCAAGCTGGTGCGGTATTCGGTGGTCTGATTTTCGTTGAAGCGTCTAAGCGTCATGTGGATATCGAAGCAGCTCGTTTGACTATGAGCGGCGCACCTTTGAACTACGTGGGTGTGTTCCAAAACCATAGCGTTACTGACGTTGCGAAAACGGTTTCTGAGCTAGGCCTGTTCGCTGTGCAATTGCACGGTGATGAATCTCAAGCGTTTGTCGATGAGTTAAAACAGTCACTGCCTGAAAGCGTTGAGATTTGGAAAGCTTACGGTGTTGCTTCTGGTGCTGAAAACGGTGCTGAGAGCTCGCTACCAGAATTACTGGAAAGCAACGTGACTCGTCACCTGCTAGATACTAAAGTGGGTTCTCAAACAGGTGGTACAGGCCAAGTGTTCGATTGGAGCCTAATCAACAACCAAAGCGCAATCATGTTGGCGGGTGGCCTAAACCCAGAAAATGCTAACCAAGCGGCTAAGTTGGGCTGTTTAGGATTAGACCTAAACTCTGGCGTTGAATCCGCTCCAGGTAAAAAAGACGCAGAAAAGCTGCAGCGTGCTTTTGCTGCGATTCGTAATTACTAGTCCAAGCTCGGCGCTAGAAATTAGAAAGCAAAAACTAAAAACATTTTTGTGAGCTTTGCCTTTTGCGAAGCTCAAACAAGATTAAATGACTTGGTGTGAATACACATCAGTAGAATTGAAGGAATAACACAATGGCTAAACTCGATGCCTACTTTGGTGAATACGGTGGTCAATACGTACCGCAGATCCTCGTGCCAGCACTAGACCAACTTGAACAAGCATTTATCGATGCACAAGCCGATCCTGAGTTCCGTAGCGAATTCATGACGCTTCTTCAAGAGTACGCTGGTCGTCCAACGGCGCTAACGCTAGCACGCAACCTAACAAAAGGTACAAAAACAAAACTGTACCTAAAGCGTGAAGATCTACTTCACGGCGGTGCTCACAAGACAAACCAAGTACTTGGTCAAGCATTGCTAGCAAAACGTATGGGCAAGCAGGAAATCATCGCTGAAACTGGCGCAGGCCAACACGGTGTGGCAACAGCTCTAGCTTGTGCTCTATTAGGTCTTAAGTGTCGTGTATACATGGGTGCAAAAGACGTTGAACGTCAAAGCCCGAACGTGTTCCGTATGAAGCTAATGGGCGCAGAGGTTATCCCTGTTCATTCTGGCTCTTCAACGCTAAAAGATGCGTGTAACGAAGCACTTCGTGACTGGTCTGCAACTTATGAAGACGCGCACTACCTACTGGGTACTGCAGCGGGTCCTCACCCATTCCCAACGATTGTTCGTGATTTCCAACGCATGATTGGTGAAGAAACGAAGAACCAGATTCTAGCTCGTGAAGGTCGCCTTCCTGATGCGGTTATCGCTTGTGTCGGCGGTGGTTCAAACGCTATCGGTATGTTCGCTGATTTCATTGAAGAAGAGTCTGTACGCCTAATCGGTGTAGAGCCAGCGGGTAAAGGTATTGATACCGACCAACACGGCGCGCCGCTTAAACACGGTAAAACCGGTATCTTCTTCGGCATGAAAGCGCCACTGATGCAAGATGAGAACGGCCAAGTAGAAGAGTCTTACTCTGTATCTGCAGGTCTAGATTTCCCATCAGTTGGTCCTCAACACGCACACCTAAATGCTATTGGCCGTGCTGAATACGACAACGTGACCGATGACGAAGCACTAGAAGCTTTCCAAGCTATCGCACGTAACGAAGGTATTATCGCAGCGCTAGAGTCGTCTCATGCTTTGGCTCATGCAATCAAAATGGCTCACGACGATCCAGAGAAAGAACAGCTATTAGTCGTTAACTTATCTGGCCGTGGTGACAAAGACATTTTCTCTGTACACGACATTCTTAAAGAGAAAGGAGCATTATAATGGATCGCTATCAATCACTCTTCACTCGCTTAGCTGAAAAGAATCAGGGCGCATTCGTACCATTCGTAACGGTTGGCGATCCTAACCCTGAGCAATCACTTAAGATCATGGAAACTTTGGTTGAAGCGGGTGCAGACGCACTTGAGCTTGGTATCCCATTCTCTGATCCTCTTGCAGATGGCCCAACAATCCAAGGCGCAAATATTCGCGCATTAGATTCAAAAGTAACGCCAGATGTGTGTTTTGACCTAATTGCTCAAATCCGCGCTAAATACCCAGAGCTGCCAATCGGCCTACTGATGTACGCAAACTTGGTGTACGCACGTGGTATCGAGAACTTCTACGAGCGTTGTGCTAATGCAGGTATCGATTCAGTATTGATTGCTGATGTACCAACCAACGAGAGTGGCGAGTTTGTTGCTGCAGCTAAGAAGTTTGGCGTTCACCCAATCTTTATTGCTCCACCAACAGCAAGCGATGAGACGCTTCAATCGGTTTCTGAGCTAGGTGGTGGTTACACTTACCTACTTTCTCGTGCTGGCGTTACGGGTGCAGAAACCAAAGCAAACATGCCTGTGACTGCCCTACTTGATCGTTTGAACAAGTTTGATGCGCCACCAGCACTGCTTGGTTTCGGTATCTCGGCTCCTGAACAAGTGAAAGAAGCAATTGTAGCTGGCGCTGCAGGTGCTATCTCTGGCTCAGCAGTTGTGAAAATCATTGAAAACAACGTTGAACAACCAGAAGCAATGCTTAAAGCACTTGCTGAGTTTGTTACGCCAATGAAAGCGGCTACGCAAAAGTAATCTGCGGTCAATAAATCGAACCAGCGATTCAAATATTAAAAGGCTCCACAACTGTGGAGCCTTTTTTATTGCTTTTCATTTAAGCCAATCACTCATCGGCTTTCATCGCTTTCTTAATCGCTGCCTCATTGAGCGTCGCTTTGATCGGATCGGTTATCTTCTCCACTAAATCGATGGGCATTGGGAAAATGATGGTGGAGGTTCTTTCATTAGCCACCTCGGTTAGCGTTTGCATATATCGCAATTGAATGGCGTTAGGCGCTTGGTTCAGCACTTCGGCCGCTTCGCGTAATTTGGTCGATGCTTCTAACTCACCCGTCGCATGTATCACCTTGGCTCGACGAGAACGTTCCGCCTCGGCTTGTTTAGCAAGCGCTCGCACCATACTGTCATCAAGGTCGACATGTTTAATCTCAACATTAGCAATCTTAATCCCCCAGTTATCGGTGTGTTGATCCAGTATCGATTGCAAATCTCTATTGAGCTCTTCTCGCTCAGACAACAGCTCGTCCAACTCATGTTGACCTAGAACAGAACGTAACGTTGTTTGTGAAAGTTGGCTGGTGGCCTCAAGATAATTCTCAACGTTGTTGATCGCCATCTTCGGATCGAGCACTCGAAAATAGACCACAGCATTGACCTTCACAGACACATTATCTCTGGTGATCAAATCTTGTGTTGGCACATCCAAAACGATAGTTCGTAGATCCACTCGCACAATTTGTTGAATGAAAGGAATGATGATAATCAACCCCGGTCCTTTAACGCCATAAAAGCGCCCAAGGAAGAACACCACTGCCCGCTCATACTCGCGCAGAACTCTGAACATGCTGGCTATCAACAAGATAACGAGCACGATGACAATACCTATAGTGTGTATAAACATAACCGCCCCCTAATGGTAACGATGGTTAAGCAATAATTAATTCAATCAATCAAGTTTGTCCTAACACTCCGCGCTAACTGGGCCTCGGTGGTATCTCATCGGGTAGTGCCTCGACATCCAATAGCAACCCAGTCAGTTTGATCACTCTGATAAGCTGCCCCGCTTGCAGTTCACTGGCGCATCGAGCTTGCCAAATCTCACCTTCAACTAGCACTCGGCCAGCACCCGGGAAACCACTGACAACTTTACCTGTCTCACCAACCACCGCTTCCATCCCTGTAGTCACAGGCTTGTTTCTCACTCGGACTAACATAGAGATAGTTACGACAATAAAGGCAACAGAGAACAAACTGATCCCGATAATTAACGGCAATGCGATTTGATAACCCGGCACTTCGGTGTCCATCAACATGATTGAACCGAGCGTAAACGCAGCAACGCCACCCAAACCGAAAATACCAAAGCTCGGGCTAAAGGCCTCTGCGACCATTAAGGCTATTCCCAATAGAATTAAGGCAAGGCCCGCGTAGCTCACAGGCAACATTTGTAAGGAGTACATCGCTAACAACAAACAGATACCGCCCAATACACCCGGAAAGCCGACTCCAGGGTTATAGAACTCCAGCAACAAACCGTAGATACCAATGAGCATGAGGATGTAAGCGACGTTGGGATTAGTAATCACCGAAAGCAAACTAAAGCGCCAGTCTTGTTCACGCTCAACAAACGCCACATCACTAAGTTGAACTTCCTGATTGATACCGTTGATGGTGATGGTGCGTCCGTTGCTCAGCTCAACCAATTGCTGAAGGTCGCTGGCAATAAAATCGATCACATTAAGTGTGAGTGCGTTCTCTGAGTCCAAACTCGCCGCTTCTCTTACCGCCTTTTCAGCCCACTCTTCATTGCGATTGTGTAGCTTAGCCAAACTGACAATGTAGGCTGCAGCATCGTTGATGACTTTCTTCTCTATCGCAGTGCTGGCTTTTACTTGGTCTGAATTCTCTTGTTTTGTTTCGTCTTGCTCGCTCACTGACGTGTTGTCATCTTTATTAGCATCGTCTTGAGGAGATAATGGATTAGTCGGTGCTTTACCACCACCGAGAGACACAGGTGTGGCTGCGCCCAAATTGGTTCCGGGCGCCATAGAGGCAATGTGGCTAGCAAGTAGAATGTAGGTTCCCGCACTCGCCGCACGTGAGCCAGCAGGCCCAACCCAAGTTGCTATCGGGATCGGTGATGTGGTGATCGATCGGATAATGTCGCGCATCGACGTATCTAACCCGCCGGGCGTGTTCATTTTCAAAATAATGAGCTTTGCTTGCTCATCGTGAGCTTGTTCTATTTCTCTAGTGAGGTAATCACTGGTCGCAGGACCTATTCCTCCATTCACCTCAATCACCCAGACATCATCGGCCTGAGCAAACACAGAGCTGAACAACAGAAGAAACGCAAACAAGTACTTTAATATAAAAGTCATAGCCCCTCTCCTTACAACTGAGATGCTAGATAGACGTTTTATTTAAAGCGCAGAGGTAACATCTTGGTAATAAATAGATACCTTAAGCATAGTTCAGGCTAAATTTCACACAACACGCGTCTTTGAATTAGCTCAAATATCAAGACCAAAAAACACCCGAAAATGAAAACCAAATGTTAACAACGCAAGTAAAATACCAACGCCTCAAATCATTCACGAAACACCCAACAAAAAGGCTTTTATAAACCCTGAAAATATCAGAGCAATAAAAAACAAAAGCAAACGATTGCATCGGTATAGAAAAACAACAAATGACATAAAACCACCTACTTTTCGAGGGCTTTCATCTCTGCTCATATTGATAAATGTAAAGGATACGTGTAAAACTTCTCGCGAAATATTAATCCAATGGTACATCGTACATTGGTGAGTAGTTCTGGGATTTTTATATTTAGTAGCACAGAGGTTATGGAAGTGTTAAAAGAAAAGAGTTTACTAAGCAACATCGGCGTTCAAGTCGTTATTGCAATGATCATCGGTACCCTAGTCGGTGCGATGATGGGTGACAGCGCAACTATGTTCGCTCCACTGGGTGCTATCTTCATCAATTTGATCAAGATGCTGGTTATCCCTCTAGTCGCGGTTGCCCTAATTTCAGGTGCTGCTGGTCTAGGCAACAGCTCATCAGCAGGTAAAGTGGGCGTGACCACTCTAGGTTACTTTGCACTAACGTCTGCACTTGCTGTAGCACTAGCGCTAGTAATGGGTGAAATATTCGAACCAGGTCGTGGTATCGATGTTTCTGGCGTTGAAGGCATGTTCTCTTCTGAATACGCTGCCAAAGGCGAACTTCCAACGTTCTGGGCAACCATAACGGGTATGATCCCAACCAACGTTTTCCAATCACTGAATGAAGCAAACATTCTTCAAATTCTAGTTTTCTGCTTATTCTTCGGTATTGCGATTTCTAAACAAGCGAAAGAGAAACGTGACCCTATCATCAATGGCGTAAACGCGATTGTTGACGCAATGGTTTGGATGATCAACAAGGTTATGATCATTGCACCACTTGGTGTATTCGGCCTAATGGCAGAAGCTGTGGGTACATTCGGTTTTGGCGCACTTATGGTTGTGTTCAAGCTGTTCGTTGTTTACATCGCTGCGATTCTGATCTTCGGCTTTGTTGCTTACCCGCTAATGATTCAAATCTTCACTAAGACTTCTGCTAAGAAGTTCCTAGTGGCAATGAAGAAGCCTCAAGCGGTTGCACTATCAACAGCATCTTCAATGGCGACACTGCCAGTAACAATGGAAACGGTAGAGAAAGAACTTGGCGTTCGTAACTCTACGGCTTCATTCGTTCTGCCTCTTGGTGCGACGATCAACATGTCTGGTAACGCAATTTACTACGGCCTAGTTGCTATCTTCTTCGCACAGCTGTTCAACATCGACCTGTCTATGGGTGCTTACGTTGCTATCATCGTAACGTCGACTCTAGGCGCAGTTGGTCAAGCAGGTGTTCCTGGTCCTTCTTTCCTAGTGGTTGCGGTTCTTCTAGCGGCTGGTATCCCTATCGAAGGTCTACCTCTGTTATTCGCTCTAGACCGTATCTTCGACATGATCCGTACTGCTCTGAACATCACTGGTGATGCAGCATGTGCAGTTATCGTTGACTCTCTAATTGAAGACGAAGCGAAAGAAGCTGAGCTACAAAAACAGCAAGCGTAATATTAAGCGCTAAGTTGGTGGTGACTTGAATTGACACCACCAGCATAAACTAGAAAATCCGAGAGCCTTACAGCCCTCGGATTTTTGTTTTTGGTGTTCTAATTTTTAGGCGTTAGACGAATTACAAATCAGCGCCATAGATATCAAACGTAAAGTACTTAGCAGCAATCTTGTCGTAAGTACCGTTTGCTCTGATCTCTTCAATCGCGGCATTGAATTGTTTCGCCAGTTTTGAATCCTGCTTTCTGAGTGCTAACGCCGTACCCTCACCGATGTAGGCTTTGTCGGTTACTGCTTTGCCTTTGAATTCAAAACCCTCACCTTCTTTCTTATCTAAGAAAGCCAATGAAAGTTGATCTGAGTTGCCGAAGGTTAGATCTAAACGACCATTTTGCAGATCCAGATACACTTCATCTTGCCCTGTGTAACGCTTAATGTTGGCAACACTGCCAAACTTGTCGGTTACGTAGCGATCGTGAATCGTACCTTGCTGAACACCGATGGTTTTGCCCGCTAAGCCTGCCTCATCAACGCTGAATTCTGCGCTTTTAGCAGCAACAAATACGGCTGGTGTTTGGTAGTACTTATCAGTAAACAAGATCTTACGCTTACGCTCTTCGGTGATACGCATTGACGCCATGATCACATCTGACTTTCTTGCCAACAAACTTGGAATTAGCGAATCCCAGCTTTGTGAAACCCAAGTACAATCGAGTTTAGCTTGCTCACACAAGGCATCAGCTATCTCAATATCAAACCCGACAGGCACACCGTCACTGTTTTTATAGTTGAATGGCGGATACGTAAAGTCCGACGCCAAACGGATTTCTTTCGCCTGTACCGTTGTACCAAGTAAAGCGGCCGCACAAGCGAGTCCTAGTATTATCTTTTTCATCATTGCCATCCTAGATATGATCTTTATCGAGTTGAGATTGAGTTTCTTTATGTTGAGCTTGTTGAATTTGTTTGCCTTGGTGACTCTGTTCTAATTCGGTTTGGTAACGTGTTAGTGACGTTATCACTTCTAACATGCTCTCTTGGCTGCCAATACTGATTCGAACACAGTTACGCAAAGCAGGTTCATGGTTTTGATTCCTTGTCACAATGCCATCCTTCGCCAAGACACTGAACACTTGGTGCCCAGCTTTTTGACGCAGCAAAATGAAGTTTGTCGATGAAGGGTAAACAGACTCGATGAAATCAAACTGCGTTAACTCACAAGCAAACCAATTACGTAGCTCAACCAGCTTTTGCGTCGCGTCTTGCATCACTGAGACTCGTTCATCGGACAAAGCGTCTAGCACGATTTGCGATGAGCAATCTGGCATCGGATACGGTGGAATCAGCTTCGCGACATACTGCATCACATTTTGACTCGCTAGAATAAAACCACAGCGAACCGCAGCCAATCCAAATGCCTTAGACAAGGTGCGAATCACAACCAAGTGCGGATAACGCTCAATAAGGCTAACGGCTGACGTTTGTGGTTCAAATTCGATATACGCTTCATCGACGACCACTAGCGACTTCCCAATCGTGCCTTCCAGTACCTGAATCAAATCCGATTTAGGAATCACATTACCCGTTGGGTTGTTTGGTGAGCAAAGAAACACGATATTCGCCAGTTCTGCCTTATTCACGATATCAGCGACATCAAGACTGAAATCTTCCTGCAACGGAGAGTCCAAGGTATCGATCGCCAATGCATCAGCGCAAAACTCATACATCGCATACGTTGGAGAGCAGATAAGTATGTTGTCGCTCGCCGGTTTACAGAATGTTCTGATCAGCAAATCAATCGCTTCATCTGCACCACGAACAGCAACAGTCGAGGCATCAGTGCCACAGTAATCTTGATAAGCCTTAGCAATATCTTGTGGTAAGAAGTCTGGGTATCGGTTGTGGCTTGCTTCTCCTAGAAACAGCGAGCTTTCCAATTCATTGGCGTTTAACCAGACACGTCCATCACCACCAATTCTTCTTGCCGATTGATAAGGTATTAATTTTTTTACAGCCTGAGGCACTAAGCTATCAATAAAAGATGTCAAGAAGCTATCCCTTTCACAAAATCACAATGTCTTCATCATTGCCTTCATATTCAAAAAATGTGACTTATACACATATTGAATCACAAATGATGATTAAGTATTTACATTCAAACAGAACACTATTGATAAATGAATCGAAATAATCACATAATAGCCATGATAAAAAGTCATAGGTAAAGATATGAATCGCACACTTCCTTCTACCAAAACCTTACTCGCGTTCTTGTCGACGGCAAGGCACCTCAACTTTACACGCGCGGCACATGAGCTCAATGTTACGCAAGGTGCAGTGAGTCGTCAGGTATTGTCGTTTGAAGAAAGCCTTGGCTGTGATCTCTTCTATCGCCATGCTCGTGGGTTGTCTTTAACGCCGAAAGGAGAAGAACTGGTTCCCCTGATACAAGGAACGATTCATCAGCTGCAATCGGCTCTCAATCAAGTAGCGAGTTCTCCCTCCAAGATCAAACTCAACGCACCAAGCTGTATTACCTCTTGGCTACTACCTAAGCTGATGTCTTTTCAGCAAGCCTATCCTGAAATTGATGTCGAACTCACGTCGACCATCAAGCACGTCTTCGAACCAAGCTTTGACCCGTTTGACGCCGTAATTACCTATGGCAAGAAGCCAAACCAACAATCGATTATCAGCCAGTTATTGTTTAACGAGCAGCTAGCGCCCGTTTGCCAAGCGCAAAGCATTACGCAGAGCCATCTTGTCAACGACGCGTCGACCATCATCAAGCCACACAAGCTTGCCCAATACACTTGGCTACATGCCAACAATGAGCAAAGTGACTGGCGACTATGGTTAGAACACATAGGCAGCCATGACCTTTCAAGCAAGAACAACCAACAATTCGCGACACTCGACCAAGCGATGAATGCCGCGATTCAGGGCTTTGGTATAGCAATCGGTGACATCACGCTTGCTAAGCAAGATATTGATTTGGGCAGATTGGTGAAAGTGAGTGAAGGCAGTGTGTTTTCGGGAAATGGATACTTCCTATTACAACCCAAGAACCGTCAGAATGCCTCGCTATCAACCTTAGTCGATTGGCTAGTCGATTAACGGTTATCAAATTGCCAATTCAGGAGCCTTAAAGCTTCCGTAGATCGTCATAATGAGAATTTTACCATTCTCAAAATAAAACTATTTTTCGTCAGCTCCGTATTGGTGTTTAGAGAATAGAACGTACGTTCCTTTAACTAATTGAAAAGAAATTCAATTCTATTTGGTCGGGAATTTGTTCTGTTCAGTTGGAGAAAATGGCATTCGAATTGCTTTGTCATAGATAACCCAACCAATATACAGCAGGTTGCACCAGTTTCATTGCAGCTTGTCACGGAGGATAGGCTATGACCTTACAAAGACATACGTATTACGGCTTGATTCACCATGGAATTAAAACCCTATTAATGGACAGAATTGGCCACTTCACAGAGCGTGAATATCACGAGTATCTCGACTTAACGACCGGTAAATCGACGTGTTTTGCCATGAGCGAACAAGAACTCGAAAACACATTAGACAGTTTGAAAAGCGAAGGTTATCTTGAAGACATCAAGAAGTTGATACCTCGCTACCAAACCTCGTCAATGCGATAACCGGCTTCAACTCTTTAAACACGTTGAGTGGTTAGATTGAATTAATTGGCACCCAATTGTCTCGAGCTATTTAGCATCGAGACAGTTTTCGTTAGACTGTCAACAACTCAACTAACTGGATAGTCAGTGTCTCATGAAACAAATTCTTGATTTCATTCCTCTCATTATTTTCTTTGCGCTTTATAAGATGTACGACATCTATACCGCGACCGGTGCTTTGATCGTTGCCTCTGCAATTCAAATTATTTTGACGTACTTCATCTACAAGAAAGTCGAAAAAATGCAGGTCATCACCTTTCTGATGGTTGCCGTATTTGGCGGCATGACCATCTTCTTGCACGACGACAACTTCATTAAATGGAAAGTCACCATCGTTTACGCACTGTTTGCGATTGGCCTGACGGTCAGTCACATCATGGGCAAATCAGCGATTAAAGGTATGTTAGGCAAAGAGATCACACTGCCTGATTCGGTATGGGGCAAGATCAACTGGGCATGGACGCTGTTCTTTACTCTATGTGCCGTTCTCAACGTTTACGTTGCTTTCAGCCTGCCGTTGGATGTTTGGGTGAACTTCAAAGTGTTTGGTCTGCTCATCGCCACCTTGCTCTTCACCTTGCTCACTGGTGTTTATATTTATAAGCATTTACCAAAAGACCAGCATCTACAAAAAGATCAGCAGAAAGAGTTAACGGATAAAAATACCGACGAGAAGTAACCCTTAGGGATGAGTCCTCATACCCTATTTGATACAATTATTATCAATATGCGATTGGCCAATGATACTCGTGATCATTGGCCGCTGATTATTTGTGTTCGGTGAAGACGTTAAAAATTAGACCACCACGAGTCTCGTAAACACATCTATTTTTATATAAAACAATCAATACCATTAAGAGTACGACAATGACTATTCAATCAACTTTGAACCCGATTGGTTCTTTACTTCTTCGCACATTAGCGATGCCTTCTGATACAAATGCAGCGGGCCAGATTTTCGGTGGTTGGATAATGTCTCAGCTTGACCTTGCTGGCGGCATACTGGCAAAAGAGATCTCTAACGGCAAGATAGTCACGGTTTCAGTATCGAGTATCGAGTTCAAACAACCGGTTTCTGTGGGTGATGTTGTGTGCGTTTATGGTGACTGCACTAAGATTGGTCGCAGCTCGATGAATATCGACCTAGAAGTATGGGTTAAGCCTGTACTTGACCACGGTATTGGTGACCGCTATAAGGTATGTGGCGCGACATTCAACTACGTTGCGGTTGATGAAAGTGGTAAACCTCGTCCAATCAATAAATAACACCTTTTATTAAGCGTGTGGCATCGATGGTCTTTAGTTTATATAAATGAAATTGCTAAAGACCATACAACTCTCTCGCACCAATTCACAATTTCTTATCATTAGCCCTTCCAAAACCAATTAGTTCGCGTAAATTAGCAAGATAGCGAATTTAAACGCCCCAAATTTAGTGAAGTAAAATAAGGATATCTCAATATGTGGTACGTGATTTTTTCTCAAGACGTCGAAAATTCATTAGAAAAACGCCTAAGTGTTCGCCCACAACATCTAGAACGCCTACAAACACTTCACGATGAAGGCCGACTGTTAACAGCAGGCCCAATGCCAGCTATTGATTCAGACAACCCTGGCGAAGCGGGATTCACAGGTTCAACTGTAATTGCCGAATTTAACTCTTTGGAAGACGCTCAAGCATGGGCAGACGCTGACCCGTACATTGATGCTGGCGTTTACCAAAATGTGATTGTAAAACCATTCAAGAAAGTATTTTAACGTGAAAAAATGGATTATTGGCTCACTGGCTTTAGCTCTGCTTGCAGGCTGTGCTTCAAGTGAGCAAGACGAACAAAGACAGCTAGAGATGATGGCGCAGCACCGAGCTGGCGTTTTATCTGCAGGCCTGCCGATTGAATATGGTCCACTGTCGGTCATGCGCGTGCTAGCAAAAAACACGGTTATCGAAATCATGATGATCTACAACCAAGATGCAAAAGGTGCTAAGCCTTTAAACCAAGTTGTAGACATGAGTGTGAATAGCTACTGCACCAACTCTGAAGTGAGAGCAAACCTCGATATGGGCTTGGCTTACAACATCAAGATTCGCAACACTCGCGGACAACTGATGGTTGAGAAGTTGATCAGCAAAGAGACGTGTCAGAGCAGCAGCTAGTTTCTAGCTCGAGATTCGAACAAGTATAAAACCAGAAGGCCTCGCATTTGCGAGGCCTTTGTTTTATGAAGCAATCAAAATCCTAGACTGAATTATGCCTCGGCTGATCCCCACTCTTTACGCAGTGCCTTAGTTGCCGAAACTAAGTTAGTCAGCGCCGCTTCCGTCTCTGCCCAATTACGCGTCTTCAGCCCACAATCAGGGTTTGCCCACAAACGTTCTGCTGGAATTTTCTCTGCCGCTTTCTTAAGTAAATCAACAATCCACTCTTCTGAAGGAATATTTGGTGAGTGAATATCGTAAACACCAGGTCCAATCGCATTCGGGTAGTTAAACTCTTCAAATGCTTTCAGCAGTTCCATGTTTGAGCGAGAAGTCTCAATGGTAATCACATCGGCATCTAGCGCGGCTACTGAATCAATGATCTCATTGAACTCGCTGTAACACATATGGGTATGGATCTGAGTTTCAGGTTTCGCACTCGCCGCTGAAATCTTAAAGGCATCGACCGCCCACTCTAGGTATTCTGCGTGGTCACGCTTTTTCAGTGGCAAACCTTCACGAATGGCAGGTTCATCGATTTGAATAATGTTGATGCCAGCGTCTTGCAAATCAGACACTTCATCACGTAGAGCAAACGCCAGCTGATTAGTGATCTCTTTACGTGAGATGTCTTCACGTGGGAATGTCCAACATAAGATAGTGACAGGGCCTGTCAGCATTCCTTTCATCTGTTTCGAGGTCAGAGATTGGGCATAGGTCGACCATTCCACCGTCATTGGTTTTTCTCGTTCAATATCCGCGACCACAATCGCCGGTTTCACGCAGCGTGAGCCATAGCTTTGTACCCAACCAAACTTAGTGGTTTGAAAGCCTGCTAGGTTTTCTGCAAAGTACTCCACCATATCGTTACGCTCGGCTTCACCATGAACAAGTACATCCAAATCTAAAGCTTCTTGGCGCCTAACAGCATCCGCAATATGGCCCTTCAATGCGGTTGTGTATTCCGCTTCACTCATTTTACCAGTGCGGTAAGCGCTACGTTGAACACGGATCTCGCCTGTCTGTGGGAACGAACCAATGGTTGTAGTTGGCAGTAACGGTAAACCCAACACCTCCGACTGATGCGCGGCACGTTCTGCGTATGGAGCAGTGCGCTCTGCTAGCGCTTTGGTAATCGTGCTAAGACGAGCTTGAACTTGCGGCTTGTTCACATGAGTCGCGCTCTTGCGAGCAACAATCGGTTGGCTGTAAGTCTCACACGCTAAAATGGCATTTTGGTCGCCGTCTAACGCCGCACCCAATAAGCTCACCTCTGTCACTTTCTGTTTTGCAAAGGCAAACCAACTCTTCACTTCTTCACTAAGCGTCTCTTCTAACTCAAGGTCAACCGGGCTATGTAGCAGTGAACATGAACTTGCGACCCAAAGTTTATCGCCTAGCTTGTCTTTCACAGGTTGCAGCAACTCAAGCTGCGCGGCTAAGTCAGCTCGCCAAACATTGCGTCCATTGATTGCACCCGCAGAAAGCACCCAATCTTCAGGTAGCTTATTCACCACTTCATCGAGTTGCTTCGGTGCGGCAACCAAGTCGATGTGCAAGCCGTTGACGGGCAGTTCTACAATTTTGTCTAACGTATCAGTCACAGAATCAAAGTACGTAGTAAGGAGTAGCTTCACATCGCCTTGAATCACTTGATAAGCCAATTTGAATGAATCAGCCCACTTAGTTTCAAGCTCCAGAGAAAGGATAGGTTCATCGATTTGAACCCACTCAACACCCAACTTGGCCAGTTTTGCCAGAATCGCTTGGTACGCTGTAAGCAAACGTGGAAGCAAGGTTAAACGGTCAAAGCCCTCTTCCACTTCTTTGCCGAGATATAAGTAAGACAGTGGGCCGAGAAGAACTGGCTTCACTTTATGCCCCGCTTTAATCGCTTCACTCACTTCATCGAACAGTTGTGGCCAGCTCACCTCAAACGAATCGTCTTTGCTGAACTCAGGAACAATGTAGTGATAGTTAGTGTTGAACCACTTAGTCATATCTGATGCTGCTGCACCATCTTTAGCGCTTTCAGAGCCGTGTTTACCGCCACAACAAGTGGATTGTGTTTGAGATTGACCGCGACCAACGCGGAACAAGGTATCTAAGTCTGGGAAGGCTTTTTCGTCTTCACTACCACCAGCGTGTCGCTTAGGTACATGACCTAGAAGTAACGTCGTTGTTAGAACATGGTCGTACCATGCGAAGTCACCCGCAGTTGCAAAGCTTAGATTCGCCTCAGCTTGTACATTCCAGTTACGATTTCTTAATTCGCTGCCGAGCTGCTTGAGCTCAGATTGACCAATCTCACCGCGCCAGTACTTCTCTAGTGTGAATTTAAGTTCGCGTTTTTCGCCGATACGTGGGTAGCCAAGAATATGCGTTGTTGTCGTCATGAACCAGTTCCTTATTCAATAGTTATAGGGCGTGTTGACCTTTCGCGGTTAAATTTTGTTCGAGATAAAAGCGTTTTAATCGCGGCGAGGGGAAGTAGCCTAGTCATTCTAAGCAAATCTCCCTCAACAAAGAGTAAAACGCTTTTAGCCGAACCCTTCGGGCAGCGTTTGCTGGTCATTTCTACCGCGTTATCGGCTTCTCATGTAGGCTAACTACACATCAAAGCCTCTGCCTTGTAGGAACACCCAGCAACTCGCTGCAAAAATCAGCTCGAAAGATCAACACGCCCTCGTTTCTGTTCAGACTGCCTGTCATGGTTTTTACTTCCACAAAAAGGCGTCTGGATGGCTAAACTATCCACCTAATCTGAACGATGAACAACGTCCAAATATTCATCTTGTTTATTAAAAATATTCATCTTGAACGGACCTAAGATGAACAAACCAAATCCATCTGGACATCTAGACGTTTACAAATGATAAAAAACCCCGTAGGGTGATTATTAAGAAATATTGAATTGGCTTAGGGAATATGAGGAATACTCATGATAGAGCTTAAACACCTTCGAACATTGACTACCTTAAGAGACAGCGGCTCACTGACAGCGACTGCAACCTCTCTTCACCTGACTCAGTCGGCACTGTCTCACCAGTTGAAAGACCTAGAGGCACGTATTGGTGGTCAGCTTTTCCTGCGTAAAACTAGGCCAGTGAAGTTCACCTCTGAGGGTGAGATCTTGCTTAAGCTCGCAGATGAGATACAGCCAAGAATCGCTAAAGCAGAGAATGAGTTAGCGAGCCTGAAAGAGGATGTGAATGGTCGATTGCACATGGCGATTGAGTGTCACTCATGCTTCCAATGGCTAATGCCCGCTTTGAAGGAATATCAAGTTGCATGGCCAAGCGTGACCCTAGATTTCTCGTCAGGTTTTGGTTTTGAGCCGCTGCCGGCATTAATGGCTGGTGAATTAGACTTGGTGATCACCTCTGATATACAGCCTCGTTCTGAAGTTCACTACGAACCGCTGTTCGATTTTGAGATGCGCCTTATCACCGCGATCAACTCGCCTTTGGCCGATAAAGCGAGCATTGATCCGCAAGATCTTAGCGATCTCACCATGCTCTCATATCCAGTTCAAAAACAGCGTTTAGACGTCGTGAAACACTTTTTGCAACCAGCAGGTGTGGAACCAAAGAAATGGAAACAAGCAGACAACACCTTGATGTTGGTGCAAATGGTATCAGCAGGTTTAGGTGTGGCGGCATTGCCAAACTGGGCGATCAGTGAGTTCTCAAGACAAGGTTTGATAGCCAGCAAGCCGTTAGGTAAAGGGCTTTCAAGAAGACTGTTTGCCGCAGTAAGAAACTCAGAAAAAGACAAACGTTACCTACAGGCTTTCTTTAGCACAGCAAGACAGCAGAGTAAGAGTCACTTAGATGGTATCGAGGTCGTTTAAGAGGTTCATTATTGGACTAGCTTAAGCCTGTATTAAATCGGATAGGCAAACGCCAGAAACAAAAAAAGTCACAGATAATCTGTGACTTTTTAGTTTCAGTACCGATGATTTTCGATATCTGTTAATTCGCGAAAATAGACTATCTTGGATAAGACTTAAACTGGTTAGTCAATGGGTCGTATTGATAGCCAAGCATATCCAGCTTACCCACGACACTTTCTATATCCATTTCATACATACTGATCAGCTCTTCAAAGCTATCGCACTCTAGGCGAAGTTTTTCATTCACGATTCCCAGCAAGATAATGCTATCGAAACCTTTGACATTGCTTAAATCCATCTCGTACTCCTTACGAACACACCGACTAGAATTAAGTTTAGAACGCTTACCAACGCCATGCTAAAAAACTGATCACACTTCTTAAAGAGAATACGTGATTAATGAGCGTACGTAATTAATGAAAGTGCGCGATTAAAGTGCCCACACTGGCGTTAAACCCACAGCTGCCGCCAATAACATCAGTAACGAAATTGTCAGTTGCAGTTTTTCCGGGGTTTTAACGAACAATAAATGCCAACACCAAACCACGATAGCGGAGATTAACAAAGCAAAGCTGAACAGTAGCGTTGAAATCACAGGCTCTAATTGAGCTTCAGAAAGAGAATAAACACTCACGACTGTCGCCAAAACCACTAACATACCCGTCAGCACACCAACAACGGGCAGAACTCGGTGAAATGCCTGTAAGCGTGTTCTTGCAATCGTCAGCAATAAATGGCCAAACGCTGAGCCTAACAGTGCCACTAGCAATACAGTAGTGATAATGCCAACAGTAGTTGCTTGTTCCGTCGCTTGAATAGCCACGTAAGACAATGCCAAACCACAAGCTAAGTACATCACCCAAATAGGGCCAGAATCGCGTGTCTTCTTGGTTTGGACTTGAGAATAGAAGTAAAAGATCGCAAACACGACCAGAAAGGCTTCAATTTTTACTGAAGCGACGGCAAGCCACAGCACGCCAATCGCAGGTAACATCTTGTGGATACGGCCACGCTGCCCTGGACAAATATCCCCTTTCACCAAGATGAGGGTTAAGATTAGTTGGGCTCCTAAAAGCATCGGAGCAAATTGTACTAGTAACGTTTCGACCATTGTGGATCTACTTCTTCAGACTTATTTTCGCGAATAATATCAAAAACTGCTGCGAACACTAATCAAAATCACAAATTAGCGACGTTATTCAAGGCTTCAACTATGCTGTTGTATAGCTCTTTTGTCGCCATTTACCGTAAAAAGACGAAAGACACCAGAACTAACAGGGGCATGTTCTACTGGCTAGTCTAGGCTCATGCCGCTATAATTCCCGCCTCAAAAATCAGAGGTTGAAATATGTACAGCGATATCACTCCTATTCACGAACACAAAAAATACTGGGCCGAGTGCTACGGAACAGCACCCTTTTTGCCTACCAGTAGAAAGGAGATGGATGCTCTTGGATGGGATAGCTGTGACATTATTATTGTAACTGGTGACGCGTATGTCGATCACCCGAGCTTTGGTATGGCTATCATCGGCCGTCTGCTTGAAGCTCAAGGTTTCCGCGTGGGCATTATTGCTCAACCAAAGTGGGACAATAAAGATGCCTTCATGAAGCTAGGTAAACCTAACTTATTCTTCGGCATCACAGCGGGTAACATGGACTCCATGATCAACCGCTACACCTCTGATCGCAAATTACGTCACGATGATGCTTACACACCGAACAATGAAGGTGGCAAGCGTCCTGACCGTGCAACTCTGGTTTACTCTCAACGCTGTCGTGAAGCTTACAAAGGCACTCCAATCGTGCTTGGTGGTATTGAAGCGAGCTTACGTCGTGTGGCTCACTACGATTACTGGTCAGATAAAGTTCGTCGCTCTGTATTGTTTGATGCAAAAGCAGACATTCTTCTTTTTGGTAACGCTGAGCGTGCACTGGTTGAAGTGGCACACCGCATTGCCGATGGCGAAGACATGTCTACGCTGACCAATATCCGCGGTACTGCTATCAATCTTCCTGCGGCCCCTGAAGGTTTCAAGATCATTGACTCTTCTCGTATCGAAAAGCCGAACAAAGCGTACGTTCCGGTTAACCCGTACGAAGTTGAAACCCAGTGTGATACCAAGAAAGACGAAAAAGAAGAAGTAAAAGCGCAACCTATTACTGTTCGCCCTTCTCGTCACGATGCAAAAACTACAGCGGTTCGTATCCCAGGTTACGAAAAGCTAAACAATGACCGTATTCTTTACGCTCACGCTAGCCGTATTCTGCACCTTGAGACAAACCCGTACTCAGGTCGTGCTCTGATTCAACGTCACGGTGACCGCGAGCTATGGGTTAACCAAGCGCCAATTCCATTGACTACAGAAGAGATGGACTACGTGTTTGGCCTTGCTTACAAGCGTGTTCCGCACCCGATGTACGGCAAAGCGAAAATCCCTGCATACGACATGATCAAAACCTCGGTTAACATCATGCGTGGTTGTTTTGGTGGTTGTTCTTTCTGTTCAATCACAGAGCACGAAGGTCGTATCATTCAGAACCGTTCGAAAGAATCTATCTTGGATGAAATCGAAGACATTAAAGATAAAGTACCGGGCTTCACAGGTACTATTTCAGATTTGGGTGGCCCAACGGCGAACATGTACCGTTTAGGTTGTTCCGATCCAAAAGCTGAAATTAACTGTCGTCGTCCATCATGTGTGTTCCCGAAAATCTGTGAAAAGCTAAACACAGACCATCAACACACCATCGACCTGTACCGCTCTGCGAGAAAAGTACCGGGCGTTAAGAAGATCATGATCGCTTCTGGTGTTCGTTACGACTTAGCGATTGAATCTCCAGAATACGTTCGTGAGCTTGTGACTCACCACGTTGGTGGTTACTTGAAGATTGCTCCAGAGCATACTGAAAAAGGCCCACTGGATCTGATGATGAAGCCGGGCATGGGCACTTACGATCGTTTCAAAGAGATGTTCGAAAAGTACAGCGCTGAAGCCGGTAAGAAACAGTACCTAATTCCTTACTTCATCTCTGCTCACCCGGGCACAGAAGATGAAGACATGCTTAACCTTGCAATGTGGCTGAAAAAGCACAACTACGAGTGTGACCAAGTACAGAACTTCTACCCATCGCCAATGTGTAATGCAACGTCGATGTACTACTCAGAGACAAACCCTCTGAAACGCGTGAAATATAAGAAGCGTGAAGATGTTCCTGTACCGAAAGGTGATCGCCAACGTCGTCTGCATAAAGCACTGCTTCGTTACCACGATCCTGAAAACTGGAAAATCATCCGTGAAGCGCTAATAAGCATGGGTAAACAGCACCTAATTGGTGACAAAGCAAACTGCCTAGTACCAGCAGAAGACTTTGATGCGCAAACACCGGCACAACGTCGTAAATCTGGTCGTCACGGTTCACAACGCTTTGCGACTAAGCACAGTAAGTCTCAACCAGGTCTTGGTGGCGAAAGCCCACGTAACCACTCTGGTAAGAAACCGGGTGGCAAGAAGCCGACTGGTAACGGCAACGGTAGCCAAGGTAATGCTAACCAAGGCGGCGGTAATGGCAACGGTCGTAAACCAGCGACTGGCTTCATTAAGAAAGGTCCTGGTGGTCAATCACAAGGCAATGGCAGCGGAAACCGCAACAAAGCAGGTAATGGTCAAGGTGGCAAACCTGCTGGCAACGGCAAGAACCGCCAGCGCGCAGCACAACGCTAATATCGCGAGCCAATTTACTTCGCTATCGTAAAAACACAAAGCGCAGCTATTTAGCTGCGCTTTTTTGTGTCTGCTACTAGGGAGCTTAACGGGTGAAGACCCAATACTGACTAAACAAATAGTTCGTGACCATGCCCACCAAGATACCAACCGCCATTGCGATAAACACAGCCCCAGTAAATGCAGGCAGCAATTCAGTCATCAACTTAAAGCACAGCAAATTAGGAATCGCCGATATCGATGCTGAAAACATGAACTTTTGCCACTGAATCAGCTTTTCGGACCAACTCCCCTGACCTTTGAACTCAAAGGTCAGCACTCGATTACCAAACCAGGTTGTCGTTGCAGCAACGATGAAAGAGCCAATTCGAGCACTCATCAACGGCAGTCCAATAACGTAATGCAGCAACGCAAACACAGAGCAATCAACAACAAATCCCCCAACGCCGACCACCGCAAATCGAACCATCTTGTGGTGAGACTGTAACCTCTGATTGTGTGTTTGAAGCTTATTATTGAACATTCTTAGCCTTGAGTTAACGCTGGACATCACTTTCACTTCGAATATGACTCAACGATAAATTTGGTTTAATGTTTTGGCTATGACAACTGAATAAAGCACGCTTTATTTTCACCGTCGGCTCTAAAATACAGGTTAACGCGTTGTCTTTAATCTTGGTTTCCACTTCAGATCTTTTACCAATCAGATAGAACTTATCAATGCCCTCTATCTGCTCGATATCGAGAAGTCTTTTCGCTTGACCATGACTGTAAAATTGCCCAGAGAATGGTCGTTTACCCACGTAAAAGCTTGGCGCAGAATCCGTAATCTGTTCGAAAATAATACGGTCACTTTTCTCGTTCGCCTTGCCGAGATTCAGGTAGACCATCGCAATCATTAGCAACACAGGCAGAACCAAAGCCACGCTCGAGAACCACTTCTTATCTTTTTCCACTACGAGTATAGCAATCAACAAGCCAAGAGCCGGAATACCTGGTAGGACGTAAGCTGGGAGAATATTGCCCGCCATAGTGAAAAGAATCAGAGGTGAAATCAACCAACACACAAGAAATGAAAACAGCCCACTATTCTCATTGTTAATTTCTGCAATTTTCTTACGGCGAACAAATGCCAATATAGGCAAAACAATTGACCAAGGCGCAGCGGCTTGAATCCAGAACACCCAGATCATACCTCGTGCTTGGTCATGAGCAGAACCGTACAGATCACCTTCCCAGCCACTCACAACAAAACGCTTAAAGTGTTCGCCAACAATAAAGTAGTCGATGAAGCCCGGCGTTGCCATTTCAGCCATGATGTACCAAGGTAGAGCAATCGCTAACATCACACCTAAACCAGACAACAATGGGAAACGTTGCCAAAGCGCTTTGAAAGCACCAAAGAAGCCGTGTTGTAATACCAACCAAGGGAAAACTGCGATACCCATGATGACAATCGCTACCGGCCCTTTTGCCAGCAAGCCTAGTGCTAAACCAATGAAACCAACGTAACCCCAAGATCGATTAGTCTTCGCACTCCCTTCACCCTTCCCCGCTTCTCCTCCTAGCCAACATAGGTAGAAACCCAGCATGGCAATGGTCATCGCTAAGGTTAACGCGATGTCTGTCATCACAGCACCTGCCGCAATAGAGAAAATACCACATGTCGCCAACACTACCGCGGCAACCAACGCACTTTGCCCTGTTCGTTTCGCCATGTAAGCGGTCAACAAAATCGTTGCTACACCCGCTAACCAATGTGGTGCGCGAACGGCAAACTCACTCAGGCCGAACAACTCAATACCGGCAGCGCTCATCCATGTAAACAACGGTGGCTTACCCCAGAAAGGAATACCGTAATCAAACTGAGGCGTTAACCAATTCCCAGTTTCCACCATCAGACGTGCCATTTCGCCATAGCGCGCTTCTGTGGTATCCATTAATGGATAGGTTGCCAAAGATAAAAGCCTTAAAACCAATGCAAAAGCCAACAAGTACCATAGGTGCGTTCGGTTCAGGTTCATGCTGACTCCTCTAATTTAAAATGTGTTTTTAATGCTGGGGTATCGACCACCGATTGGATCAGATACAAAGGGCGGTTCTTGGTTTCGATGAAAATACGACCTATGTATTCCCCCATTAAACCAATACTCAGAAGTTGAATACCGCCAAGGGCAAGTTGGACCACCATCATGGATGGGTAGCCAGTAATAGGCTCACCAAACATCATTGTTTTGAACACGATGAAGACGCCATAAACGAAAGCGGTAAGTGCCACTAAGCCTCCGACGGCCGTCGCAATACGCAGTGGGCGGATAGAGAACGATGTGATGCCATCCATCGCCAATCCGATTAACTTGAGGTAGTTCCACTTGGTCTCGCCACAGAAGCGAGCATCGCGCTTAAATTGGAGCGTCGCTTGTCGGAAACCTGGCCATGAAAAGATGCCTTTCATGTAACGGTTACGTTCAGGCAGTTGGTTGATATGGTCGACAACCTCTCGGCTTAACAGTCGAAAATCACCCACATTTTCTGGAACATCGATCTTCGCCGCCACGTTCATGACTTTGTAAAAGCTTGCTGCTGAAAACTTCTTAAACCACGTTTCACCATCACGTTGGCTACGCTGCATATTGACGACGTCATAACCTTCGCGCCATTTGGCAATCATTTGAGGAATCAGCTCGGGTGGATCTTGTAGATCGGCATCGAGCAAGATCACGGCTTGTCCTCGGCAGTGTTCGAGGCCTGCACTCATCGCTGACTCTTTACCAAAGTTACGGCTTAAACCGATCACAGAAATTGAGCTATTGATTGAAGTGAATGAACTCACCAAATCCAAGCTGTTGTCTTTACTGCCATCATCGACATAAACGATTTCACTGGTGATGGGTAAGCTATCCAGCACCTTGGTTAAGCGAGAATGAAACTCTTCTAACACCTCTTGTTCATCGTAAAACGGCACAATGATCGATAGTGAAACGGCAGGGTTGATCCGTGATGTGGAGACTTTAGGTCGGCTAATATGAAGTTCAGACATAATACGTTCTTCTATTTTTTAATCTGAATCCAATCTACCCCCTCATAAGTGAAAGTTATGTTATTGACATATTTTTCACGCTCACTCAGGATAATGTTACCGTCTATTTCTGTATGAGAATCAAAATGAAACGAGTTCTATTAGTCGAAGATAACCGCGAAATTGCAGGCGTATTGTTTGATTATTTTGAGTGCATTGGGATGGAGCTCGATTACGCGGACAACGGTGAGCTTGGCTTGCAACTCGCGATGGATAACTCTTTTGATATCATCATATTAGACCTGATGCTGCCGAGAATGGACGGCCTAACGGTTTGTAACAAGCTAAGAGACCAAGGCAATACAATTCCGATCCTGATGCTTACCGCGCTTGATAGCCGTGAAGACATGTTGAAAGGGTTTGAACACGGTGCCGATGATTACCTAACCAAGCCTTTCGATTTGGATATTTTAGAAGCGAGAATGAACGCACTGGTTCGTCGTTACCGAGGAAAAGTGGCGTCTTCTAAATTGCAGTTTGATGAACTCACCATCGACCAAAAAACGCGTAAAGCCTACCGTCAAGATAAGCTGCTCGCACTCAACCCAACCACTTACACCATCCTTGAGATGTTGTGCCAAAAAGCACCAGAAGTGGTTACTCGCGAAGATATTTCCTACAAACTCTGGGAAGAAGACGAACCCAACAATGACGTGTTGCGCAGCCACATCTATCAATTACGTAACCAACTCGACAAGCCGTTTGATACTCAGATGTTGATTACCGTCCCTAAAGTTGGATTCCGTCTGGAGTCATCGAATTGATTTTAAATGTTCTCACGAGCACCAAAACCCTAACCGGCCGCTTAGCGGTTTTCTTTGGGTTAATGGCCGTGATTGTATCGGCCTTTGTCTATTTAGTCTTTGTTGCCGCACTCTACATGTCAGAAGATCGCGTCGGTGAAAGACGCATCCTGATTGACCGTAACTATGCGGTTGGTTTATTCCAAGCAGGCGAAAGCGGTGAGTTAAGAATTGATGACCTGACAATCGCCTACAACGATCTTTCATTGATACCTGCCGAATACCTCAAGTACATTAAAGGCAAAGAAAGCTTTGTTGGCGAGGTGGGTGAAGAGCCTAACTCTCGCATGGTGTATGTAGGTGAGTATTCTGATAAAGGTCAAACCCACCCAATCGTTCTGCTTTCCGAGATCGACCGCGTCGAGTTTGAGATTTACGAACTGGTTTATGCGACCACCTTTGTACTAACGTTACTCTCTATTCTAATTTTTAGCTTTGGTGCTCTGCTCTATCGGTTATCTAAACGACTGATTGAACCCTTTAACTCTATTTCCGAACAATTGGAATCCAATAAGCTTAACCTCAATGAAGAATTTAGTGTCAATGACGATGCAGCGGTTGAATTTCGTCAGCTCACAGATCAACTCAATCAGTACCGAAGAGAAATCAATTCCTTACTCAAACGTGAACAAGCGTTTGCTCGTTACTCAAGTCACGAATTAAGAACACCGTTAACGGTCGCTCGTGGCGCAAATAAATTACTGCTAAGAAGTGAAACCACCGAATTTCAATCTCGCCAAATTGAGCGCATTGACGAAGCCATTGTTCAGATGTCGGAGATGGTCGATGCCCTACTCGGCCTGGTGCGTTACGAAAGAAACAGTGACGATGCACCACTGCGATTGTTTAGCCAACAAGAGTTAGAGGCTATCGTCTCCAAAAACTCAGCACAGGCGGATGAGAAAGACGTCGAAATTTCCATGCACGTTCAATCCGAACCCACCATTCAAGCCACCAGCGCGATAATGAATATGTTGGTCGGAAACTTGTTGAGAAATGCCATTGCAGCGACCAATAGTGGCACCGTAACGGTCACTCTGTCCCAAGAGAGTGTTGTGATTGAAGACCAAGGCGAAGGCCTCCAAGAACAGTACAATCCAAATGGGCATGGGTTAGGTTTATTGATTGTCGAGGACTTATGCCAACGCTTCCAATGGGGCTTTGAATTGGTCAATCGCAGCTGTGGTGGATGTACCGCTAAAATAACCTTTCAAACCGATCGATCCGCATCCATCTCAGAGCAAATAAATTCGTAGTTCGAGGCTCAATATCGAACGAAAACTTGATTTAGTTGGTTTACAGCGGTCCCTAGCTACTAGATACTCGCTAGTCCTATTTGAACTATAAATGCTGGCTCTTGAGTCAGCATTTTGTCTAAGTGCGATGAAACTAAATAATAGCCCTGTAACTCAGCATCAATTTAACGACCACACCTTTTTCTTAAAGCGTGACGATCAACTTCACTCACACTTTTGCGGTAACAAAGCCCGCAAGTTCATGAAGCTGCTGGAAGACGAGCACCCAGAGACCACAACCTTGATCAGCTATGGTTCTGCGCAGGCTAACTCTCTGTTCTCACTCGCGGCACTGGCAAAGATCAAAGGTTGGACGCTTGAGTTCTACGTCGATCATCTTCCCGAGTGGCTACTAGAACGCCCAATAGGTAATTACCGTGGTGCAGTAGACCTTGGCGCTAAGGTGATTTCAGTCAAAGAGACAGGCTCTGAGCTTCATCCTAAAGAGTATATTGAGCAAGTAAGACAACCTGACTCACACTGCATTGTGTTACCCGAGGGTGGTCGCTCTCAGCTTGCTGAGTATGGTGTTAAGCAATTGGCAATGGAAATACTGAGCTGGACTCGCTTCGAAAACCAACACGATTTTGTGGTCGCACTCCCCGCAGGGACAGGTAGCACAGCTCTCTATCTTCATAAGCATTTAAAGCTGCACAACATCCCGGTATTAACGTGTGCTTGTGTTGGTGGCAGCGACTATTTAACGCAGCAATTTAATGAGCTAGGTGAAACCGAACATCCACAGATCTTATCGCTCGAAACCAAACACCACTTTGGAAAATTGTATCAACAGGATTATCAAACTTGGTTGGATCTACAAGAGCAAACCGACATCGAGTTTGACCTGCTTTACGACCCATTGATGTGGCAATGCTTAGAACAATGGCAAGAAGATAACCCAACTAAAACCATTATCTACATTCACCAAGGCGGTATCTTAGGTAACGAATCGATGCTGCCACGCTATCAGCGAAAATATCCAGATATGTGCCGTAGCACGACTAACGCTTCCTGGTAATTGCCCCGTCACACCGAGCTCTGGATATTCGAATTTCCGTAATCTGAGAACACCGTCATACAGCCATCACACTTGATCGTGATGGCTGTTTTAGCGTTTCACTTTCATATTTTACCTCTACTCTTACACTTCAAATTAAAGACAGAAATCTGGCGAGAATCATCGCGTTATCTATACTGTCGATTGGAACGTCATTGTCTTCTGAAGGAATAACGCATGCGAAAACTCACTACACTCGGCCTGTTTTCAATCTTACTACCCTTTTCAGCTATTTCTGGAGAAAACGTCACTTACCAAGTCGACGGGATGGACTACGAAGGTTATTGGAGTGAAGCCAGTGACCAAGCGCCTTTGGTACTGCTAATTCACGATTGGGATGGCTTAACCGATTACGAAAAGAAGCGTTCTGAGATGCTCAACGAACTCGGTTACAACGTGTTCGCTATCGACCTGTTTGGTAAAGGCATTCGCCCAACCGAAGTGAAAGACAAAAAACAACACACAGGCGAACTGTACAAAGACAGAGAGAAAATGCGTGCGCTACTCAACGCAGGAGCCATGGAAGCGAAAAGACTTGGCGGTAACTTAGATAACAACGTAATGATGGGATACTGCTTTGGCGGCGCTGCCGTTTTAGAAGCGGCTCGTGCAGGTATCCCTTCGAAAGCTTATGTTACCTTCCACGGTGGTTTATCGACACCGAAAGGACAAGATTACTCGCAAACCAAAGCCCCAGTTGTCGTGTTCCATGGCACAGCAGACGCCATGATCTCAATGCACGACTTTGGAAGCCTCGCCGCTCAACTTGAATCAACCAAAGTTCCGCATGAGATGATCACTTATAGTGGTGCACCACACGCCTTCACAGTATTCGGATCGAATAACTATCAACATGAAGCTGACCAAAAATCGTGGGAACGCTTTACTCAGTTGCTAAGTTCGGTATCTCGTTAACTTTCAATCTAGGTAACAGCCCAACGGCAGCCTGTTACCTAATTCGTACTAATTATTAACGAGTATTTCTTTAAATTTGGTGTTCGTCACTCAAAAAGAAAGCGCTTTCTTGTAGTGTGTCTATTATCAATCAGGCACTCTGAATCAGATATGCTTTTTTAACTGTGAGAAATTATGAAATATTTAGCAATACTACCAGCGGTATTCGCACTAAGCGCCTGTTCAACAGTGACAGAGTCACCGGTTAGCTACCACAAAACTTCTCCGGGGCTAGAGTCACTACAGAACAACGAAAACTGCTGTGAAAACCTGAGTACAATTCAATATCAAAGCGTTACGAACCCAGAAGAAACATCTGTTTCGATCACCACAGCAAGCCCTAAGATCGAGTTCAAATCGGGCCGATCCTTTGCTGGAGGGCTAAAGCTTCCTACAACACTAGATGCTATTCGTTTTTCAGTGACTTCAAATGCTAGTTATTCAGCATTCGTTCCGTCACTTTTAGTCTTAGACAAAAATTACCAGCCGCTAGATGTCATTGGCAATGAAAGTATTAAGTACCAACCACTTAGCCTGCTTGATGGTGCACAATATGGCGCGCAAATCGAACTGCAAGAACGTTACTTAAACGGCGAGGCTCCTGCTTACTTGGTCGTATTCACAACCAGCGAAGCACTCGCGGAAACAACTCCTGTCGAAAAACCAAGTGATATGGCGATACGTTCTGGTGATATCCAGGCAAACATCGCTCATAACACGGACTACGCCATCCCTCATTCTGCAATCGGGAAAGTCTCCTTTGATTTTAAATTCACAGCGGTAACCACCGTTGTTGAAGAACAAAACCGTCAAAAGCGAGTTCAACAAATTATTCCAGAATCAACCGTAGCCCAATCAGATTTATTAACGGAAAATACACTGAATAAGAAAGAGGTTTATCAAACTCTTATAGAAAACTCGGTTTCATCTGGAGATTTTAGTGCAGCACTGACTTACGTTGAAGAATCTGAGCGATTAGGAATCGAAGGGATGCGAAACTCCTTTGTTGACGCGATGAAGCAATATCAAAAAGCACAATAACTCAGCCTCAAAGTAGTCGTTTATTTTCTCTCACTTTACCTCTTTTTTGAGCAAACGAGAGTTAAATAAACGACTGTTATCCCTCAGCCCTATTCAGGCATAAACGAAAATTCTAATTGCTCCAATTCTAAGCCTAATTTGATGAATTCAATATCCAAAGAATAAAAGCCTTTATCAAGCTTAACGGAGAGCCCCTCAACTGAAACTGTCTCGCCATTAGTACCATTCACTGATAGAGACATCGCGTACACGTTATTGAGACTTAAACTACACGCAGATTGAGCCAAAGTACCACTATCGTAGTTAACAATACCTGCACATCGATACACACCAGCCTGTTTAACTTCCAAAACAATGCTACGGTTTTCTCTGATATTAAGTGGTAATACTATTGCATGTTGCTCTGCCATCAGAGAGCAAAACTCTCCATCAGTTTTACTCTGTTGTTTATTAAGATTTTGGGTCGCCTCAAAGCTCTTAACTGGATCAAAAGCGACTAATGGGCGACCCATTGCTGGAGAGTCCATAATAAAACGACAAATATTCATCGCGCTTCGTTGCAACTCCCCTAAGCTCAACGTTCCGTTTTCAAGCGTCTGTAACGTATCGTCATTCGACACGTTATTTTCAGCACCATCATGCTCAACAACCATATACAGATCATTTTGAGAGCGAAGCATAAAGGATGTGTAGCTTCGACTTTCAGAACCACCTTTGATTGGGTCATTCATTTTTGCCCACCAATCCGTCATCACTATCCCCTTATAACCCCACTCCCCACGAAGAATCGTGGTATTGAGGTCGTAATTGGACGCAGCCCAGTGACCATTAATAGGATTGTAGGAGGTCATAACACTCGAAGCTCCTCCTTGTTTTACCGCTATTTCAAAAGGCTTCAGATGAATCTCACGAAGCGCTCTCTGAGATACAACACTATCAACATCAAACCGTGACGTTTCTTGATCATTCGCCACCAAATGCTTGATTGTGCCAGATACTCCTGCAGCTTTAAGACCAAGAGTTTGAGATGCTGCCATTACCCCTGAGAGAAATGGATCTTCTGAGAAATACTCAAAATTTCGACCATTCAAAGGGTGGCGGTGGATGTTAATCCCAGGACCAAGCAACGTATCAATATGATTGGCTTGCATCTCTTTCCCCACTAAATGAAATAGTTTCTCATTCAGTTCCGGGTTCCATGTACAGCCTAATAATGTACCAATTGGGACTTGAGATGCTTTATGTCCGCTGTCCATTCGGATACCAGACGGACCATCAGCAGCTGCAACGACAGGGATGCCTAAATCAAACAGGCTCGGCGAAACACCACCAAAAGCAGCAGCAGTACCTGGCGTCACCCTAGGGCTACACATACCTTCCCCACGAACAATTGTCGCTAACTGCTTTACGGTCATTTGCGAGATAAATTCGTCAATGTTCGCTCGCCCCTGCTTAACATCCAGTAAACGAATGCCCGTATCTTCACCAAGAGGAATAGAGCTTGGAAGCTCACTCAGAATACGTTTACTCAAATCAATAGTTCGCAGCGGCACAGATTCGTAATCGCAACTGTAAACACCATTTTCCTCGTTGCCTTTTGGGATCAACCTACTAAATCCGGTGACAGGAGCAAGTGCTTCCGTTAATTGCTCAACAACTATTAGCTCATCCACTTTTATGCTTTCGTCAACTAGCCTTGCTTGTCGAACGCTGCCTCCTAAATAAAACTGATATTCCCCAGCTTCAAGCACATAGCTATTTGGGTAACCTGTCTTACCACTATCATCAAATGAAGCTAACGAAGATAGAAGAAATGAAACCTTCACACGTGCTGTTTCGTTTGGATCCAAAGTGGGTGTTTTTGCAAAGCCTGTAAGTGCTCTAGATGGCTTACCCAGTTGACCTTGAGGTGATTCAACATACAGTTGAACAACATCCTTACCACTGTATTTCTCGCCTATGTTTTTAACTTCAATATCGAAGACCAACTCTTGTTCAGAGCCGGAACCAAGAATCGTCAATGCATTTAATTTATTGGAAAAGCGGGTGTAGGACAGCCCAAAACCAAATTCAAATTGAACAGCTTTAGGATTGAAAGTTTCAAAATACCGATACCCGACATAGATATCTTCTTGATATAAATTCCGGTCTTTGCTTCCAAAATTCGAGCTCGAAGGGTAATCAGATAAAGAGTGCGCAATCGTGTCGGTCAAACGTCCACTTGGGCTAACATCACCAGATAAGACATCCGCAAGAGCATGCCCACCTTCCATACCTGCAGCCCAGTTATATAAAATCGCCTTGAGCGAACTTGTATCTTTTAGTGAGC
Source organism: Vibrio sp. 1CM24A (assembly GCF_023161725.1). Classification (NCBI taxonomy): domain Bacteria; kingdom Pseudomonadati; phylum Pseudomonadota; class Gammaproteobacteria; order Vibrionales; family Vibrionaceae; genus Vibrio; species Vibrio sp. 1CM24A. The sequence goes on along the minus strand of NZ_JALNTS010000005.1, from coordinate 406,175 downwards.
TTACCCATGACATATCAATAATGTTGGTCACGTTCAGTATCACAATGACATCATCAAAATGTTCGGTCACTTTCTCCAACATTTGCATTTCGAGCACGGTTAAATTGTAACTGCCTTGCTGCTGTGCATTATCTTGATCCTCACCCGCCGTTCGACCGATAAAGATAATGGCTTTGTTAGATTTGGCGGCGGCATCCATCGCAACAGAAGTTGAAAGAGGCATTTCATCTTGAAACCAAGGTTCAGCTGCCCAACCACCACCGCCGTCATTGAACGGGTTGTCCTTGATCCAACGTTGGTATACCTCCACCAAACTGAGATTAAGATTGATGTTTGGATTTTCATACAAGCCCTGTAATGCATTTACGGAATAAGGGACATTCACCGCTCCACCAGATCCAGTGCCACTTCGGTAGGTATCAATCTGACAACGACCAAAAAGAGACACCGTATCATTAGCCTGCAATGGCAATATTGAATCACTATTTTTTAGTAGCACAATGCCCTCAGCAGCCGCTTGTCGACTTATGGTTGCAAGCTGCTTCTGTGCTTCGAGAATTTCCACAGTATTCATTTTGAGTCCTACTATTTTTTTACTTAGAGCAAAAGTTTTACCTCTCGCTCTAAAAGTTAATATTGTCTTGGTTCAAAAAATAGTAATCTTAACTACGGCGTGTAACTACCAAATAAGCGACAGAAGTAGGTAAAATAGCGACATGAAAACCAAGTTTAGACTCCAAAGTCATCAGAGATATCCTCAGATAAAATTTGCCTATGTCGATGGTCATCACGATTTCGACTTTGACGTACATAGCCATGACTTTTCTGAACTTTTCTTAGTTGTGAGCGGTAGTGGAAAGCATACGGTAGCTAGCCACACCTACCCTTTAAGTACAGGAGATGTATTTGTTATTAATGGGGATATTGAACATGGATTTTGCGAAGTAAATAAACTGAAGATTGTAAACTTGATGTTTGATACGGCATTGCCTTTTTTTGAGGTCCCTTCAATGCGTCAAATGCCAGGCTATCAAGCGCTTTTCAAGGTAGAACCAATTGCTCGACAAGCATCTGAATATCAAGCAAAGCTTACGTTATCACTTTCTCAGTTGAAACGAATTAATGGACTTCTACAACAAATCAAATCGGAATACGACAACGCAGAACAGGGGTTTGAAATCATATTGACGAGCACAATGCAGCAACTTGCGATAGAACTTTCTCGGCGATATCAAGAACAGACCCATAGCTTACCAAAAACAACCTTGGCATTGAGCCGTGCTCTCGCACATATAGACCGTCATTACAAAGACGTGGGATTGGATACAGAAACCATTGCGCAAGCGGCGTATATCAGCAAGCGGCAACTAGAAAGGTTATTCAGGCAGTTTTTAAATACATCCCCAAACCAATACGTCAAAGACCTTCAAATTCGACACTCGGCAACCTTATTATTAAACGACAACAAAAGCATCCAACACATTGCTGAGTCTTGCGGCTTTTCTGACAGCAACTATTTCTCCAAGTGTTTTAAGGCCAAAAATGGATGCAGCCCTCGCGAATTTAGAAAGCAACATGCTTCCCATAATTCATAATCCTTTCCCCCTTAAGCCTTAAAAAGATTAGATATGTCACACATAAAAAAACCGCTTCTTTCGAAGCGGTCGATGAGTATCTTTGGCAAGAACACACTTGAAACGACATTCAAATATGGAAGACTCATAGCAATAAAAATGAAACTCTTTGTGCTGCTAGGAAAGAGCTCAACTATTGCAATAAATAGGGATATCGAGAGCCTTGCCCGCCCTAAAGGCAAGGCCGTCATACCACTCCCCCGGTATGCTCGATATCACTTAAGACCCGAAGGTAAAAATTCTACCACCACATGTCAGCTTGAATACCTACAACAAAGTCACCCTCTTTACCCGTGCCGTCTTGCATTTCACCATCAAGGTAAGATGCCATGAAGCGAATTTCTGGAGATGGACCGAAGCCAGAGTGCACAACTAGAGTCGGTGCTACTGTTAGCTTGTAATCATAAGAATTCTTTGACTCACCATTACGGTCTTCGTAGTTGTACATATAACCAGCTTCGGTAGCGATAAAGAAGTTTTCTGAAATTGGGAACGTTGGTCGCACCATTGCTGATACCCAGCCGTCTGTGTCACCATTGTCAAAATCGTTGTACTGGGTTTGAAGAGAGTGGAAAATATTCACACCATTTTCAAAAAAGTACCCACCCCATGCTAAAGCACGTAGTGATACATCGTTTTCATCAACAGCCTTCAAACAAGACGTACCACAACCCGTGCCTGTCGTTAACCAACTTTGATAGTCACTACCAGGCTTGTACGTGTTGTAAGTCGTAAGAGTACCGCCTAAAAGGTTACCCGAACCTAAGCCTTTACCAGCCTGCGCGATGTATTTTGTAAAACCTTTATCTGACAACCCAAAGACAGACTCAGTGTGAACAATTGCCGTCATTTCATAGCCATTCTCAGCGAATGCTTCTGGGCCATTACCAAAACCTAAATCGACCATATTGTCTGGCATATACTTAGCCATAGCGTGAAGCTCAACACTGCCAAAGTTCACGCCAGCATGAAGTGCATGCATGATGTTGTTGCTGTCACCCCAGAAACTTGTATCGCCAGAGTCATCGCTTGCAATATAAGCAAAGTCCCACTTATTGCCACCTAGCTCAACACCTTCAATACCAACACCAGTACCTGACATATCCGTGTAGAAAAAGTCGGTCATAAAGATGTAATTATCTTTACCATAAAAGCGCTTACCACCCCATACAACACCGGTTTCAGATACACCTTCAAACTCGACAAAAGTTTCTGCCATACCAATTTCGCTGTTGGTTGCATCGGCATTGGCACCAAGTTGGTTAGTTGCATATTCCGCATTATTGGCTGCAGCTCGTGTTTTGATTCGAATTTTCTGACCACCGTCATTCTCAAAATTTTTCTGCAGTGCTACTTCAAAGTGGCTATCCGACTCAACACCCAATCGACCTAAACGCTCTTTAGATGCTGGGAACTTTGCACGTTTAAAATCGTCATTTTCACTGAATAGAACACCAGCACGGAAATAGCCGTGAAATTCAAATCCATCCGATTTTTCGGCATATGCAGCAGGTACAGTAGACAAGCCAGCAGTAGCGACTAAACAAGCAAGGGTAAGCTTAGAAAGTTTCATAATAACTCCATGTTCCAAATTATACTTTCAAAAAGAAAGCGCTTTCTTTATTTTTCTTAAAAAAACCAATCGAACAGATTTAAAGAAGATCAAATCTAAGCCCACATTCACTATGCACTCTTAACCTTATTGGCTTTAACCGCTCAGTTGGTATGGAAAGAGTATAAATGGATCTTGTGAATATAAACCGTGATCAACCCCACCAAAGAAAGCGCTTTCTTATGCATAAGTCACAAAAATAGAGATGTTAAGTATTTTGTTTGAACAATCATGGAACCAAGTAAAATATCACTGTTCACATATTAAGGACGAATTACTCCGTTCAATCACTCAGAACCTGTTTCGGAATACATCGTCGATTATCTTCCTGGAATGCTCGTCGAAATAAAAAAGGGAACATACATCGTATGTTCCCTTTATATTCAGAATTTTATTCAAACTCTTTTGTTAAAAAGCTTACTTTTCAAATCGAATATTGTCTAATTTAAAACTCATTTCTCCTTGAGGCTCAAACACTAAAAGGTTAGTGATCGTTGTTGGATCAGCTTGATTTCCACCAGCAAAACGGTTGTCTCTCTTTAAAATGTCAGCGATTGGAATACGTACCGTCTTCCATTCATTGATTGCTGATAGCGGCACGGTATAGTCACTTGTTTTCGGCCAGCCACTGTCCATCTTAACCAATAGTTCAACCCCGTCGGCCATGCTCTCAACTTTCAAATCAAAGACCAGTTCACCCGTTTCTTGCCAATGTGTCACATCTGTTACAGGAGAACGAAAATAGATATTTCCTGATCCTTGATTCTTATTCACTTGTAGCACTGTTCCACGATCTGGTTCGGTCACTTCTTGATAGTCAACAATATCCAATGGGTCATAACTTGCATAAGCCAAGCTTGCGTTAAGAGTTTCGGTAAAAATCTCCAACGTTGGTCCATCAGCATAACTATCATCGGTTGCTAAGATCTCTGGAGCTTCGTGCCCTATCACTTGTATTGCATGTTCAGAACGACTTGCACACCCTTTTCCTTTCCAACGATCAACCTTACAACGGTAAACCTTTACTGAATCAACTAGCATTGTTTTCGGAAACAAACCTTCGTCGATGCCTTTATCATTTGCGTTTGCTGACCACGCCCCACCGACGGCCAAGTTCAATAACAAATGAAACTTTTCATCAAACGGAGCTGCTCCACTCGCATTAATGAGTTTCCCTTCTTCCGCTTCATATTGGCTGTACCAGCCCTCTTGAGTTTGAGTCGCGTAATGAATATTGTCTACATACCAACGAATTTCACCTTCTTCCCACTCAATCGCGTATGTATGGAAGCCCTCAGTAGGGTTCACACCATTTGGCAATGTCGCGGCTTGCCCTTTATAAACATTGTCTGGCCAATTTCGTCCGTAATGTAACGTCCCGTAGACCCGGCTCTCTAGAGCATCATTTTTCGCTCTCGCCGCATCTGAAAGTGTGTTTAGGTTAACCGCTTCCATAATATCGATTTCGCCAGAAGCAGCCCATGTACCATATTTATTGTCGGTTGGCAGCATCCAAATCGCGGGCCATGAACCTTGTCCACCGGGTAACTTTGCTCTGATTTCATAACGGCCATATTTGGTGTCACGCTTGTCTCTTGTACTTAGCCTCGCAGAAGTATAAGGGAGTGTTTTAGTTGCTCCGCCAATCGTACCTTCGGCATTGTCAGGCCCAGTATGACTTTGCTTCAGCGCGACAATGTGTAAAAAGCCATCTTTAACAAATGCGTTATTAGGATCATCCGTGTAGCACTGTTGTTCATTGTTCCCTCCTCCCCAACAGTTCACTTCTAATGACCAATTACGTTTATTTATTTGCTCGCCTTCAAACTGGTCTTCCCACACCAATTGCCAGTCTGAACTTAAAGTAACTGGAGCATGGGATAGCACAATCGCTTTTTCAGTTTGAGCTAAGTCAGCACTTTCGGATACCGGCAGCTCTATCGCCGTGCAGCCAGACATCAAAGCGGCAGAAATAAAAGACGTTAATATCTTTACCTGATTGGTTAGATCTTGCATTACAACTCCTTGTATCACGACTTTCTAAGCAGGCGACACGTAATATCGGAGCCCATAACAGAAAGTCGATAAATGAATAAGTCCGCGAGCATGGACCCAATATGCCATGCACGACTGTTTCAAAATGAGTATATAAAAGTGCATAGTTCAAAAAAGAGACAACGCTCACCTTAAGAAAGCGCTTTCTTGTTGGGTTTCACATTTTGCTAAAATTCGTTGTGGTTTGTGTAGATTCTCAAGAATTTTTTGACCTGATTATCTGCATAACACCCTAGAATCTCTTTTATTCTCAGGCTTCTATTTTTTCTAGCTTACAACGAAGCTCAGAAAAACAGATTCACTTTTATCACAATACAAAGAAAGCGCTTGCTTGATATTTGAACGAGTATATGGAAATATTCGTGACCTTACTTTGTATGCTTAACCTTCAAATTTAGCGTTAAGCAGTTCAGAGTTTTTAAATATTAATCATTGGATTGCTAGGCTCTTATTGATCACGAAGGTAATATAGCTTAGTTCACTCCTTGTAGAGATAAGGCCACTACCATTGATCACCATTAAAGAAGTATCTGAACTTGCTCAAGTTTCTCAATCAACTGTCTCACGAGCATTAAATGGTCACCCTACGGTAAAGGAAGCCAATCGCGAAAAAGTATTCAAAGCTATTGAGCAACTGGGCTACAAGCCTAATGCGTTTGCACAAGCTCTAGCCTCCAGTCGTTCAAATAGCATTGGCATGCTAGTTGGTTCGCTTGATGGGCCTTTCTATGGACCATTAATGCATACAGCCGAAGATACCGTTCGCCAAAATAATATTCACTTAATCGTTACAAGTGGCCAGGAATCACGAACCAAAGAGCTCGATTCTATCCAGTTTTTGCAATCTAAACTTGTGGATGGCCTCATTGTTCACTCAGACAAGCTCAGTGATGACGAACTGATCAAAATAGCGAAAGACAGTGAAACAATGATTGTTCTCAACCGTTTTATTCCTGAGATTTCTGATCGCTGTATTTACATTGATAATGAGCTTGGTGGCTACCTTGCAACGAAGCACTTACTTGAGAACGGCCATAAAAAAGTCGCTTGTATCACAGGCCAGTTGAGTAAAGTTGATAGTAGAGATCGCTTTCAAGGGTATCGAAATGCCTTGTTAGAGTTCGGTATCGAATACGACGCAGGGCTGTTTGTAGAGGGACGCTTTGATCATCAAGGCAACCACGAAGCTGCGCGACGCTTGTTAGACCGAGACCCTGAGATCACCGCGATTTTCTGTCAAAATGACAATATCGCGCTTGCTGTATATGACGTAGCAGCAGAGCGAAACCTCATTATTGGGCGAGACCTTTCAGTCGTAGGCTTCGATAACGATACTCATAGCCAGCATATTCGTCCTCGCTTATCGACGGTCGACTTTCCAGTTCATGAGATGGGAGAAGAAGCTGCAAAAGGTGTTTTATCGTTAATTAATAAACGCGACTACCCATTGAAGCACAAACTAACCCCGACATTGATTGTAAGAGAGTCCGTGGCTAAGCTTTGATTTTTGTATATCAAGCACCCCATTTTTTACACTTAAAAGAAAGGCTCTAAGTATTCACTTAGAGCCTTTTTATTTCACTTTAAATTAGAGTTAGAGTAACTGGTGCTTTGACAACACGACAACGACTTTCTCAATAAGACCACTACGAGAAAAGAGCTGTGAAGCCATTTCATGGTTTAGCGTTAACGATGCAAATGCCTCACTTGTTCCGTCTTTAAACTGAACTTCAATACCCTGTGTTGGCTCATCATTGAGTTGGTAAATAAACGGTACCTGGCAGTAAGTAAAAGCCAGTTGCCCAGCCTGAACAATAAAGCTCTGCATTTGTCCTTCAATATTTTGGCAGTCAAAAGTCGCCGCTTTTTGTAAGAACTCTTTAGGACTAAGAAGTGAAGGGTTAATTACAATTGTGCCATCAACGACCTCTAGACCTAGCTCTCCAAAACGAGTAATTACTTCTTCCTTAACTTGCCCTGTCATCCCTGGCTGCTGTGCTCCAGAGTGCTTTGGCGTATGAGAATACGGATCCGTCGGAAACGCACCGTAGTTTTCCGGCGTTTTGTTGAAACCAATACCAGCTCTCACTTTGTAATAGTAATCCGCTAATCTAAGAGTTTCCTGGCTATTAGAGTCCATACTCCAAGCATGCTGATAGTTTTCTTGCACAGCTAGCAGCAACTTAGAAACCATATGCCAATAGATACAACCTAAACCTTCATAACCAAACATGGTTCCCGAACGCCCAGTAAAGGCTTTATGGTTGAATACACGCTCATACAAATTAGATACATGACAAAATTCATCATCACTAATTGACGGGTAATCGGCTTTAATTTCATCAATCGCAGCCTGAAGGAAACCTTTGTTTTCAAAGCTTGAATTGAAGTGGTAAGAACCTTTGCTGTCTTGGTTTACTAATCGGTTATCTTTGGCAACAACCATCATGCTTAACAATTTGCTCTGGTCAATGTCTTTAGCGTCTAAACAGTTTTTGTCCATAAAAGAAGCCAGCTCACGGTCAGGGTAAAGCATGAAGCTATTTTGATCAGCACGATACATGTCACTGGCAAACAATTTATCCAACAACTCAACCGTTTGTTTAGGTGATAATAGACCCGAGCTCAATACTGCAACTTGCCCTTCTAGCATCGGGTAAAGCTCTTCAACCATTAAGCTCTCACCAGAACAACTCAAGATGTTATACGCATTGTACAAACCGTCTTCACGCAAGTTGTTTGCAATCGTAGAATCTAGGACTTTTAAGCTCGCGCCCATCAATTGAACAATCGCTTCTTTCTCAACTTTCGTTTTCCCTGAGAATCCATTTACTCGGTACACGCGCTCACGATAATTAGCAGCGGATTTAGCCAGCTTAGTCAGCATTGCTTTACGAGTTTGACGAGTGACCGTATCTTGACGAATCTCTGTATTTGCCTCTGAAACGATCTGTGTAACAGAAGACATCCACTCAAACACTTCTTTGGAAATACTGTATGACGATGGTGACTTCTCTAACAGGCGCTGCATAAAGGCAACATAGCGACGCATGTAGTACAAGGTTACCATTGAGAGGCCGTTGCCAACGATAGCGTTGTTTGCATCATTCCATTCTGGACGTTGTGTATTGAGCCAAATACCACCATCAAGCACTAAGTTACTCAATTTCGCCAACAAAGGGACGAGTATCTTCTCCATTAAGTTGACCATATAAACTTCTTGGTCACCCGTCATCAACAAGCGACCGTCACTGCCTAAGCTCTTTACACGTTGCTCTGTCAATTCCTGCAAGTCTTGGTTGAACTCTACGGTATCTTTAGGGTTATCAAAGAGGCCTTGAACTCCACAAAGCTCGTAAGGCACGTTGGCATAACTAAAAATGTCACTCTCTAGTAATTCGATAAGATCGCTTTGCTCAAATTTGTCTGCCAACTCAAGGAATTTTAATAGATAAATGATTTGATGATCGCCCCAGTAACCAATGTTACTCCAAGGATCATCCGCCTCTAACAGCTCCCAATCTACACCATCTTTAGTAATTCGATACGGATTGTAACCATCCACCGTTGAAGCATTAACAAACTTAGAGATGAATGATTTGATGAACCCTGGATAACTAAGAGCCATCGCTTCCCAGTTTTGGAAAATATCACGCCAGTTGCCTTGATAAGAAAGTAAGCGTTCGCCATTTTCATCTTTGAGCTTAATCTCATAGTGGTTCCAAGGGCGACTAGGGTCACCATGACGACGTCCAAAAGTAAGCGGTAGATACTCGTAGCTCAATCGAACTAATTGAGAATCCCCTGTCGCTTTAGCGCGCGAAACTAATTCAGAATGGCTGAAAACATCCCCTAACTGATCAAAAAAGTCTTGATGGCGGCCAGCTACCTGAGAGTTGGCCTTTTCCATAGTTTTAACTACGTCAACCTTTTCTAACATATAGCCGTTTTCAAACACGCCACCACGCATGTTATTGAACAACACATTGGCATAATGGTGAACGCTGGTATTTTCTTCAGCTGTTATTTGCCACGCATCCGCGCCAGACATTAATGTGATCAATTCATCTTGATTATCTGCAACGCTCTTTTCTAAAGCTAGTGCTAGGTTAGCAGGAACAGAGAGCTCAGATTGAAGCTGACAGATATCGGAATGAGTCTTGTCTATATCAGCGACAATCGACCAAACTTTGGTTTGATGTGCTCGCAGCGTCAGAGACTTATGAACTAAATAGCTCCCTCTAACCCCTTTCGTTAAAGGTTCACTTTTAACCGCTCGACCTTTTCTGAACGCATTAACTTGAGCACTCGTCAATAAAATTTGGCTGCTTTCCGTTTCTAAGCTGAAGACTGTCGTCGCTAGCAAAGATTCAGCAGGGTCGGCTCTATCGCTCAATTTCGCGTACATGCTGAACAGAGCTAATGAACTACCATCAACTTGTTCATTCCACTTGTACGCATCAACTAATGCACTTCTTGTTTGAAGAGCTGATAACGGAGCGCCTGAAGGAAGTATATTTTGTAAGCCATCTAGTGCTTCGACTTTACGCTCAAAGCTCGCGAGGTTGGTCAGTTTTGAACGACGAATAAAGCCGTATTTTTCACTCGTATTCCAGCTGTATTGGAACTGTAGTTGCAAAGTATGGTTTATCTCTTCAAATACAATCTTGTCTCCAATCGTATTTTTATAAAGATTGCGTTCAACATCAAAAATACCATCATGGAATGTATTAAACGGTTCCCAAAGTACAACCTTGTCGCCATGTTCAATACGGAAGATGGATTTTGAGCCGGTGTTTTCCGCATTTTCATGAATATGGTCAACAGACTTGTAAGGAAAAAGCGCATTTTCCGGACGAATGCGTCCAGCTGAAAGGCTGCCTGTTGATGAAATAAATAACCAGTGATCGCTCGACGATACAACGCTAATAAAGAATGGCGTCATTTGGTCAACATTAGAGATTTGGTAGTAACGCTCACCATCTAAATCAACGAACTTGCCATCGACCTCTGGTGTTGAGTTGTAGTCTTGTTTCATATCAAAATTCCAAAAAATTCTTACACTTAAACTTTGAAAGCGCTTTCTTTTGCGTTTCAAAAAGGATTTAAAGTTTACAAATGATGACAACGAGCAAAATGCTCTTCTGCAATTTGAGTCGGTTCTGGTATTGATTGCGTGCAAAGTTTATCGGCTTTCATACAACGGCTTGCGAACGGGCAACCTACGCTACTTGGCTTCCAAGAAGGGATATCGCCTTTTTTCACGTTCATGTCACGCTTGCCCGATTTACCGACTTCTGGCACTGCTGACAACAACAACTGAGAATACGGATGTTGTGGGTTCTGAGTGACGTTGTCGCTATTGCCCCATTCGACCATATGTCCTACATACATCACCGCCGTTTTCTCAGCAAAATAACGCGCTGTCGCAATGTCATGAGTGATGTACATGAACGAAATACCATGCTTATCCTTCAAGTCAGCCATTAGGTTTAAGATTCCTAACCGCACAGACACATCAAGCATAGAGATAGGTTCATCAGCTAGGATAACTTCAGGGCTAACAGCAATTGCGCGTGCAATTGCGACACGCTGTCGTTGTCCACCACTTAGTTCATGGGGGTACTTCTCTGCGGTCTCTTTAACTGGTGTAAGCCCAACCATTTCAAGCAATTCATAAACGAGGTTCGGAATCGCTTCTTTTTCTGCTCGTTTATGGATAAGTAATGGTCGCGCAATATGGTGGTAAATCGTATGTACAGGATTCAACGAGCCAAACGGGTCTTGAAAAATCATTTGCACTTGGCGTGCATATTCAAGCTCACCATATTTTTCAATATAGTCAGACAGAGGCTCACCTTTGAATTCGATATCTCCAGCCGTCTTATCGTAAATTCGGGTAAGAATTCGAGCTCCTGTGCTTTTCCCTGAGCCAGATTCGCCAACAATCGCTAATGCTTCTCCTTTACGAAGATCAAATGAAACATCATTTACGGCTCGCATCATATTGCTTTTGACTGACTGGCCAAGTGGGAAATCTTTTACCAAATTCTTAACTGATAAGATAACTTCGCTTTTATCAACGTTCTTTAAAGTATTCATAATCTTTCGCTCAAACTAGGTGACAAGATACGTGATGCCCAGTCGCAATAGCGCCCAAACGAGGCTCACTTTTAATGCACATTGAAATGCATTCGCCACATCGCTCTTGGAAGTTGCATCCTTGAGGTGTATCCAAAAGGTTGACAGGATTCCCAGGGATCCCGTAGAGACGTTCCTTTGGCCCATGAATAGTCGGGAATGAAGAGATAAGCCCTTTTGTATAAGGATGCTTAGGTTCACTAAATACCGTTTTCGCATCACCTAATTCAATAAGGTTACCCGCATACATCACGCCAATTCGATCAGCAATTTCGCCCATGAGGCTCAAGTCGTGACTAATAAACAGAATAGAGAAGCCAAACTTACTCTTAAGCTCATACAGTTCATTCAAGATTTCACGTTCAACCACTACATCAAGTGCCGTTGTTGGCTCGTCCATGATGATCAGTTTAGGTTCCAGCGCCAAAGCAATCGCAATAACAACTCGCTGACGCATACCTCCACTCAGTTGATGGGGAAAGCTCGACATTCTGTCGCCATGAATCCCAACCGTTCCTAACAGCTCGACCGCACGATCGTGAGCCTGTTTATAAGGTATTTTTCTGTGCGCTAGAATAACGTCCGTTAGCTGCTCACCGATGGTAATGACAGGGTTAAGTGAGTTCATTGCGCTTTGAAAAACAATAGAAACGTCATTCCAACGGAAGTCACGTAACTGCTTGTTATTCATCTTTAAAACATCCTGCCCTTTGTAGAGTATTTCACCCTCAGAGATAAGCGCTGGTGCTTTGTGTAGGCGTGATATAGCAAAAGCCAATGTACTTTTACCGCAACCAGACTCACCGGCAATACCGAGCGTTTCACCGGGCGCAATGGAAATACTAACGTCATTAACGGCTCTTGCTACGCCATTAGGAGAAACGTAATCAACACACAGGTTATTAATTTCTAATAGATTGCTCATTATAGGCCTCGGCGTTTATCTGCTTCTTTTTTAAGTTTGTGCCACAGTTTGATGTGTGGGCCCGTACGTAATTTAGGGTTGCTCACTTGGTCAATGGACATGTTAATCAATGCGAGTCCACCACCAGTAATCGCTAACGCCAATGCAGGAACCAGCATTTCCCACCACGCACCGGTATATAACGATGAAGAGGTCTGTGCCCAATACAGCATAGAGCCCCAACTCACTTCTGTTGCATCACCTAAACCTAAAATACCTAGACCAGCTTCAGAGCCCATTGCGTAGATAACCGTGCCTAGGAAGCCGCCAAAAACAATCGAAACTAAGTTTGGTAAGATCTCTACTAAAATAATACGGATTTTTGATTCACCCATAACTTCTGCAGAAATGATGAATTCTTTGCTTCTAATTGCCATGGTCTGTGCACGAATCACCCTAGCCCCCCAAGGCCAGGAGGTTATCCCTAACAACACGGTAATAACCAGCGAACCGACCTGCCCTAAGAATGCGGCGAGAACAATCAGCAAGGGTAATTGTGGAAACACAAGAAATACGTTAGTAATGAAGTTCAAGCGTTCATCGACTTTTCCACCAAAGTAACCAGATGAAACCCCAACTAGCACTGCTATTGTCATGGCTATTACGCCCGCAGAGATCGCAACAGTAAGCGACTTTCTTGCTCCAAATAGAACCTGGCTATATACATCACGTCCGCTACGAGTCGTGCCCATAATATGCTCAGAGCTTGGTGCAACATGTGGACGTGCTACGCGCTTTTCTGGGTTATGAGTCGATAATACAGGTGCAAATAACGCCCCGGCTAAGACAATCGTAAGTAAAAAAGTACCTATAATGGCCGGGGGGTTACCGTAGAAAAATGCGTAAGCTTTACCGAGAGTTTTCTTTACGTTTTTCCACGACCATTTTGGCTCACGTACTGGCATATTCGGCTGGTTAGCGGTTTTTTGAGTGTCCATTAAATTATCCATCATGCGCCTCAATTCGAGATTCTAGGGTCAAGCCAGACATATAGGAGGTCGGCAATAAAGTTAGCGGTAAGTACCGCTGTCACCAAGATAAGAAGAATGGCTTGGATAAGTGGGTAATCACGAGCAACGATGCCTTTAAGAAGGATGTTCCCCAAGCCTTGGTAGTTAAAAACCACTTCGGTCATGATTGAACCTGCGAATGAGAATCCGATTGCCATTGCAATAGCGGTCGCAACAGGAAGGATGGCATTTCGACCAGCATAGCGAGACATAACACGATAACTACTCAAGCCTTTGGCCTCTGCCATCGTTACGTAATCCTCACCCAACACGTTGATCATCGCATTACGCATATTGAAGACCCATGTTGCGATACCAACCAAGACCATTGAGCCCATAGGCAACACAGCGTGTTTGGCCACACTAGAAATAAACTCCCATGTAAAACCTGGCTCTAACGATGGGTCATAGGTGTATGCCAAAGGCAATAGTTCAAGTTTTAAACCAAAGAAATAGAACAACAGTAACGCGGTCACGATGTACGGGAAATTACTAATAAATGCCAAAACTGGCGGAACAATTTGTCCAAATAGCCCTTCACGTCGATACGATGCATACGTACCAATACTGACACCAATGATGAGAGCGACAATCAACGAACCAAGCGCGAGAAACATAGTCCACGGCAGTGCCATAGCAAGGACATCTGAGACACTTACAGGAAACATAAGTACTGATGGCCCCAAATCCAGAGTAAATACGCTTTTCATATAAGCGAAGTACTGTTCGAAAACATTGCCATCAACAAAACCGTACATTTCTCGAACAGCATCCATTTGAGCAGGATCCATTCGACCTTGAGCTGCAGCGAAAAGAGCATCAACAGGATCTCCTGGCATTAGGCGAGGCAACATGAAATTAAACGAGATAGCGATTAAGAAAGCGGTAAAATAGAAGCCAAATCGGCGAATTAAAAACGACATAAAAATCTTTTAACCTAGGGGCTACAACCTAAGCTGTAGCCCTCTCAAAAATAACTTACTTAAGGTGTAGATTGTTGAGAATTATTACTCTCTTACCACCGTCGTACCATACTGGCTGTACGTATGGGTCTTTTTCACTTGGCCAACCAACAATATGTTTAGTACTGTATTGGAACCAAGTTGGGTTAGAAAATAGAGGGATAAAGGGAAGGTTTTCAGCCGTAAATTCCTGAAGTTCACTCAACACTTTCTCTTGCTGCTCTGCATCACCAATTTTGCCGAAGCTGTCGATCAATGCGTCGATTTCTGGTGAATTAACACCGTGACCAGCATGCCAAGTTTTTCCGATTCGAGACGTTGAGAAGTACTCTTGGTAAGCCAAGATTGGATTTGTCGCGACCATTGACCAGTTAATTGACATGGTATATTTGCTTTCTTTCAAATTGCTGTCATATACCGCCCAATCCACAGTCTTAACGTTTGCTTTCACACCCACTTCTTCAAAGTATTCAGATACCATCTGAACCACTTGGATCCAGTCGGTCCAACCGTTTACAACCTCGATATCAAACTCAACCGTTTCCCCGTTTGCTTTGTCGCGGAATCCATCACCGTTTTTGTCAACTAAGCCCGCTTCATCTAGTAAAGCGTTTGCTCTTTCAACATCGTACTTAGTTAGATAACCATATTTCTTAGATACATTTTTATCAATGTGCGTTTCGTATAGCTCACCGATGCCACCAGCATTGAAGTTTGCGGTCGGATAACCGTAAGCAGCAATATCAACGATGGTTTCACGATCAAGAGCCATAGAAAGTGCTTGTCGTACTCTTAGGTCATCAAATGGCGCTTCTTTGGTATTTACGTAAAGGTGGATAGCATCATTCGCTGGATACCAAAAATGGTTATTTTCTTTATCCATATCGACAAATGTTGACTCAACGTCAGCAATAAAATTTGAACCCCAATCGATCTCACCTTTGATTAAGGCAGGTTGGATCTGAGAGTTGTCATTGTAAGAACGGAAGTTGATGCAATCTAAATAAGGTCTATTTTCTAAATAGTAATTTGGGTTTCGGCACAGCTCCATCTGTTGCGGTTTAATGTATTTAACCGTCGTCATTGGGCCACTACCTACCGGGTTAAGGTTGGTAAACGTTGTCAGCTCTTCAACTTTCGACCAAATATGCTTTGGTACAATATGGTAACGCTCTAAGTTCCAAGCAAATGTAGAATCCGCTTCCGTCAGCTCAAACACGACGGTTCGCGCGTCAATAGATTTGATTTCTTTTAAATTACCTGAAGACCAAATACCTTTCTGGTCAAAAGCTGGTGCCTCTTTAGTCAACATAAAGCTAAAAACAACGTCGTCTGCAGTTAACTTTGAACCATCAGACCACTTCAAATTCTCTCGTAACTTAAGCGTCAATGTTTTCAGGTCAGTTGAATACTCAACCGACTCAGCCAGGCGATAATCAACATCACCTGTCATGTTGTTGAATACGACCAATGGCTCAAACATTACCCCATGCAGCAAGTCTTTAGTTGTATAAGGGTTAAAGTTTTCAACAAAGCCAGTATTGATAATTGGCACCGTTAGTGTGCCACCCTGCTTAACTTCATCTGCTTGTACAGAGGCTCCGAATAAAGCTCCAATGGCGAGCGAAGCAATCAATGTCTTTTTGTGCATCACGTTGTCCTTTTAATGATAATAACCAGAAAGAAAGCGCTTTCTTTTAACTTTAAAAAAAGGGGGTGTTTTCGTATTCACTATCGGCAACTCGCATCGAGAAACCGCTTTCTTTAGGTGGATAATAAGCCGATAGAATGATTCTTCAACTTACATTTCGGTGAAACGAACCATAGATCACAAATTTAGAATAGATTGAGAATAGAAATACACAACAGTGCCATTCGTCACATTAATTGTTTACTAACACGAAAAATAAATTAAAAACAATAAGTTAAAATCTACCAATGGTACTCCATCGTCTTCCCTAATCATCGAATCTCTCACCCATCAATAAACTTATGTGCTTTATTTAAAATAGCCTTTCCATCACGATTCTCAACATTCATAAACTGTATCTATATATGGTTCTCTCAAAAACAAAAGAAAGCGCTTTCTTGAGTGCCAAACCTATGTCAGCATACCAGTCATGAAATGTAAGTTACCCCTTAGGACAACTATGTTTAACTTTTGGAATGGCAATAAATCAGGTAAAAGACAGCACTATGAGTTGGAGCTAATTCATAGCTTGTTGAATTGGGATCCGAACGAACCTATTGTCGTTCACAGCGATAATACTGACTTTCCAAGGGCTGAGGATGAAGGAAATATATTCCGCAAGAATTATGATGTACTCGTCACGGTGGCGGGAAACCGTAAATTTGCGGATAAGCCTACAATCAAACTCAACTCTCCAATTTGTAAAGGCTTACTAGGGCACCGTATCCTAATAATTAGGGAACAAGATCAACCCACATTCCATAATATCAACAGCAATAAACTGAAATCACTTATCGCTGGAATTCCTGCCACATGGGCTGATGCTGAGCTGTTTAGAGCAAATGAATATCGAGTACTAGAGCAAGGAACGTTACCAGAGACTCTTAAACTTCTCTCAGATAAAAAATGTGATTATGTGTCACTCGGTGCCAATGAAGTAGAAAGCATATACCAAGAACACACCAATTCTCTGAATGGGTTAGTCATAGAAAAAAGTATTGTGCTTTATTACCCTCTTCCACTGGTCTTCTATGTCCACCCAGACAAAGCACAACTAGCTCAATTACTGGATGACAAACTGCAAGAACACATGCTCAGCGGTAAGTTTGATTCACTATTTAACCAACATTTTGGGGACGTAGTGAGATCCATTGGATTAGAACATCGTAAAGCTATTAACCTCGTAAATAAGGAGCTACCGCCAGAGCTAAGGTCATTTAAGTCTCAATTCATCTCGTGATTATAAATAGAAGAAACTTAAAACCATGCACCTAGATTTACAACATTAGGAGTATCCTATTTATGCTCCTAATGTCGCTATCATCAAGCCATAGGCAAGATAGCTAACGGCTTGCTTTTACATATAGCGATGGATACTTAAGTCATCAGTTTTAATATCACTGACAGAGCCACTGACCACGCTTGCCAAGATCTTTCCTGAGCCACATGCCATTGTCCAACCTAATGTTCCATGGCCTGTATTGGTAAATAGATTCTTGATAGGCGTCTCGCCGATTATAGGCGTACCATCCGGCGTCATTGGCCTTAATCCAGTCCAGTATTCTGCCTTAGAGAAATCCCCCGCCTGTGGGAAAAGATCTTTTATCACCATATCAATCGTGGCTTTACGTTTTTCAGGAATAAGATAATCGAAGCCAGCAAGCTCTGCCGTACCAGCAATGCGAATACGATCATCAAATCGCGTCATCGCTACCTTGTAGGTTTCATCCATAACAGTCGAGGTTGGTGACTTATCTGCATTCACGATCGGTAGTGTTAGTGAATAACCTTTAACTGGATAAACCGGGATCGACAAGTCGACTTGTCTCAACAGACCTCGAGAATAACTGCCTGATGCAACTACGTAAGCGTCCGCTTTGAATACACCTTGAGTCGTTGTAATACTCTCGATGTTTTGATTCTGATGATTCAAACTTACCACTTCAGTATCAAACACGAACCTAACACCAAGTTGCTTGGCCTTCTCAGTCAGCGCTAAACAGAACTGATGACAATCACCGGTTTCATCATGAGGTAAATATAAGCCGCCCACCAGTTTGTCTTTAACGTCCGCTAAACCCGACTCCACTGATAGACACTGTTCAACATCAAACAGCGAGTGTTTGATTCCACTCTCTGTTAATAGCTTCATATCCTGCTGAATCGCATCGAGTTGCTTCTCGCTTCGGAATACTTGCAAGGTGCCTTTCTTCCTGCCCTCATAAGCCAAATCTTCACTGGTTCTTAGATGAGTGAGACACTCTCGACTGAAGTTTGCCACTCTTAACATGCGTGACTTATTCACGGCGTACTTGGCTTCATTGCAGTTGGCCAGCATCTTAGTCGCCCAAGTAACTAATTCCGGAGAAAGTGACGGTTTCACTTTTAAAGGAGCGTGCTCTTGGGTAAGCCATTTCATTGCTTTCAACGGAATCCCAGGCGCCGCCCATGGTGAAGAATAGCCGTAAGAAATCTGCCCTGCATTCGCAAAGCTGGTTTCCTTGCCACTACTATCTTGACGATCAATAACCGTCACCGAGTGGCCCTCTTTCGCCAGATACCAAGCACTGGTCAAGCCAATAACACCGCTGCCAATCACAATTACTTCCATTCTCTTCCCCTAATGTCCGACAAGGCCAAAATCTGTCGAACACAGCTGTCAGTCTAAAACTCATTTCGTTAATGATTTGTAACTTATTCCGCACATGTTGACTTAACAATAGAGATGGTGTTGATAAAATATCAATTCTACTTAAAAACTAATTCGGCAGTTTGAAACTGTGATATTGGCGGTATTTGGGAGCTTGGGAGGCGTAGCTAAATAAATCGATTAAGCCTAGATATTGTAAGCGTCATGACTCAAGAAAGTAGCATTTTCAAGTAAGAAATCTAACAAGGTTTCGGCCTGTAGCGTGAGAGCGCGACCTTTCAAAGATTGAACTTTCACCGTCGCCTTCGATAGCATCTCCAACTCGGTCGCAACCACTTCAATCTGTCCTGACTTGATCTCATCGATCACAGTGAGCTTAGGCATAAAAGTTACGCCTAATCCAGCTGAAACAAAGTTAGTCAGTGCGGTCACCGAATTGGTTTGAAGTTTAGGTTGCAAAGTGAGATGAGAGTTTTGTTCGGCTTGCTTTACGAGCCTCCCCATACCTGTCGAGTTGTCGATCAAAGCAATAGAAGCCTCTCTAATGTCTTGCAGTGCCACCGGTGCTTGTTGGGTCGTCAGTACGTGCCCTTTTGGAGCGATAAGCTCTAAAGGGTGGCTACGCTCGACGTGTGAATGCAGTTTAGGGTGAGGAGCAGACGCATAGGTAATCGCGAAATCGATCTGCTGATCTTCCAACATCTTGACTGCATCCAATGCCCCTGCAATCTCAATAGAAAGATTGATATCAGGGTAACGAGTCATGAAAGTTTGCATCGGCTTTGACACCAAGTTGGTAATAAATCCTTCACCGATGGCAATGCTGACATTACCTCCTTTGAGGTTTTTAAGCTTGGTTAGTCGAGCAAGTACAGCGGCCTCTCCACGAACAATGGAACGGTAGTAATTCAACAGTTCATTACCCGCTTCGGTTAACAGTGATTGGCGGTTGTTACGCTCCCATACTTTCATTTCCGCTTGCGCTTCTAACTGTGTCAGCATTCTACTCATCGCGGCAGGATCAACGTTCATCATCTTAGATGCCTTACGTAACGACCCATATTTTGACAACGCGTTTAAGTACTCGAGAGCGCGGATATTAAAGTGGTGCATTCAACTTCCTTGTGATTCGACTGACACAACACAAGCGTCTCATAGTTTTAGCAAGACATGTATCCCAATATATTCATACCATGCTTCCACCTCCTAGCTTGTGCGCTAAATCACTTAAAAGCCAAAGGAATTAAGCCCTTTGACTTGAGCTTGATAAAGCAAATATCGCCACTTTAATTTCTTTTTTATAAAGATTTGTGAAAACCCCCAAATGGTATTCTGTTAATACATAATTCAAATAAGGGAATACCGTGAATACAACTAAATTTTTGTTGGTTATATCTGGAGCTGTGATAATTACGGCATGTGGTGGTAGTGAAAGTTCGTCATTAGATAGTCCCCATCAGGCCATAACCATGTCGGGAAAAGCAATCGATGGGTATATTCAGGGTGCAACCGCCTTTCTAGACATTAATGCCAACGGTATCCTAGATAAAGGTGAGCCATCCGACACAACAGATGAACAGGGGCAATACGATTTCAACCTTTCCAATGAACAAGCGGAGTGCCAACAGTATGCCGCTACTGTGATCGATGTGCCTATTGGAGCAATTGACAGTGACTACCCAGATAACCCTATCACCGAGCCCTATCAACTTACCTACCCGCCTTCTATAGCAACCACGAGCGATAGCGATATTCTGGCCGTTACGCCTCTATCAACCATTGTGTGGGTTGGGATTCAGCGTGATTTAACTGCCGAAGATAAATCACCGACTTGCACCGCATTACTTCATAACGAGGAACTACGTGGTGACATAATCAACCGCGTCGAAGAGCAAGAATTACGGGTTGCGTACCGCTACAACATTACTGTAGATGAACTTTACAGTGATTATGTTGAGACTAATAATGAAGAGTTACACTTACTCGCGCAAAATCTAGTCCCAGGCCTTCAAAAGAGCTATGACGAAACAAGTGATATTTCAAAAGAAGGCTACGACTATGCATACGTTGAGTATTTCCTTGCAAGCCCTGATTGGCCAACGGATGCTTACGAGAACTCAGAAGCAACAACGTGGTACCGCCTCGAGTTTATTCAATCTGAAGAAGGAAACTGGGAAGAAACGACATGGCTGTATTCGTATGATCTAGAAGAACAACTAGGTCTCGTAGATTATAAAGAAGCCGCAGAGCAGAAGGAGGAGGGCTTAATCAAAACCAACTTCCTAGCGATGTCACGCAACATGTTTTCAGCTCCAGAACAAGGTATTCAGAAGTGGGAACCTGGTAACGAAAACTTTTACTGCAGCATCGCAAATGAGGCTTTACAAGCAAAAGATGACGCGCGCGGATATTCAGTTGCTGCATTCATATACAATACGACAAGCATTGAAGATTGTCGTGAGCAAGTCCAAAACAGAGCTAACGAACTTAATGAAAGTGTTATTGCCAAGACCATAAACAACGAAGAAAATACGATGCAGGAGTCAATTTATCGAAGCGAACAAGGTACGGTGTTGCACCCTACCTTATTTGCAGGAAAAATTGATTCTGACAGTCTCGATACACTGACCTACTACAGCTCTGATTTTGATACAAACGACCTAAATAGTGCCTTCGAAGTTTGGAAATCTCACCAAGATTACAACACTTATGGTGACATCGTTCAGACAAGTAAGTTTCGAAGCTTTAATAAAACCTCATTAGACCTAAATTTAACCTCACCGACCAAAGTAACCGAGCACTATGCGGATGGAACGAACTCGTCATACTGCCATGTTAATAATGTTGTAGTAGATGATTGCGAACAAAGCTACGAGAACTAGTATTTAATAACTTAATTGCTAGTTATTTCAAGCCTAAAGAGGAGTCGCCACTCCTCTTTAATTTAAGCCTTAACCTTACAAACTTCATCTACCCACTAGAAAAAGTGAAGCTACTTATTTTAAAGCAAGTAGCTTATCGACAAACTCTGAGAAACCGTATCCTCCGGGTTCGCTCATCACCACTGATGGGTGATGCTCTAGTCGATCCCAGTAATGCTGAATATTTGCCACCCCAACACTATTAGGCAAGATTTCAAACATGTATTGATCGTTCATCGAGTCACCGACATAACAACTACGCTCGACTATTTCTTGGTCAGACAGCCCCTTCTCTTTGAGAAAAGCGGTCGATGTCGCTTTCTTAGAGTGCTCACCATACCAAGCATTAATGTGAATGGAGCTTGCTGTGGCGTGTGCACCTAACGCGTGAATCTTAGAGACTATCTCTTCAATAATCGCATCATCAACTTTCGGACGGTTTTGACCGATATCGATTGCTACCTCACACAGGCGGTAAGACTGATCCAGCGTTAAACTGAGATCTGGGTAATCGCTTAAAATAGATAATACTTGTTCTTTCAGCTTACTTTGATTGGCACTAATTTCGGGCAAAGGAACATCAGAACGCAATGTCAGATAGCCATTTTTCTTTTCCATAATAAACGCGCCGTTCTCGCCGAGAACCGCATCAACAGGCCACAACTGAGCAATATGATCACACCAACCTGCACAAGCGCCCGTTACCGCAACCACTTTTTTCCCCGAATCACGAAGCTTGCTTAACGCGATCAAGGTTTCAGGCGGCAGTTGACCTTGCCACGTTAAGGTGTCATCCACATCGGTTAACACCCAATCTATTTTTTTCCAATTTTGGTTCAATTCATTCGATACCGAATTCATTTCTACACCTCTAAATAATCAATCACTAAACAGTGTTAAAGCAAATTCGGTAAAAACATCACTAAGCTTTCAGAGAAAGTCAGCAACATCAGAACCGTGAGTAGTGCTAGCAACAAAGGAGCCACTTCTTTCACGAAGTCGACCATACGAACTTTTAAAATCGAGCAAACCGTAAACATCATCGAGCCAAATGGCGGAGTCACACCACCAATCATGATATTCACAATCACGATAATGCCGAAGTGAACTGGGTTAACGCCTAGATTAAGTACAGCAGGAAGCAGCAATGGCGTGAGTATGATCATTGCAGCGCCGCCTTCGATGAACATGCCGACCACTAACAGCAGTACGTTAATCAACAACAGCAAGACTAACTTGTTGTCGGTAAGCTCAATCAAAGCAGAAGCAACATTGTGTGGGATCTGCTCTAGCGTCATGTAGTAACCGAAGACCATGGCACCAATAATGATGAACATAACGCTACTTGTGCCCTGCACGGTTTCACGCATGATGAGCGGGATATGACGTAAACCCAGTTGACGATAAACGAAGATGCCAATAATCGCGCAAAGCAATACGGCGATAGCCCCCGCTTCGGTAGGCGTAAACAAGCCAAAACGCATGCCTAGGATAATGCCGAACGGGATCAGCAGTGCCGGAATCGCTTTCAGGAAATAGTGAAAACGCTCTTTGGCAGACGCAGGCTCCGAACGAGAAGGTTTGTAACGACGTTTACGCGCGATAAACGCAATAGTGACCATCAGCGACAGCGCCATCAAAAATGCAGGAACGTAGCCCGCAATAAACATTTGATGAACCGACACGTTCGCTAACAACGCAAAAATGATTAAGTTAATACCCGGTGGAATCACAGGGCTGATACTTGAAGACGCAGCTGTCACAGCGGCCGTGAATGGCAAATCATAACCACGCTTGGTCATTTCAGGGGCAAGAATCTTAGATTGCATCGCCGCATCCGCATTTGCAGAACCAGAGATACCGCCCATCAGAGTACTCAACGCGACATTCACTTGAGCAAGACCACCAGTTTTATGGCCAATCATTGAATCAGCAAAGGCAAGCAAGCTCTTACTGATCCCCGCATAGTTCATCACCGAACCCACCATGATAAAGAACGGAATGGCCAACAACGGAAAAGACTCAGCAGAGCTAATAAAGCGCTGCATGACTAAGCTCACGGGAATAGAATCATTGATAAAAAGAAAGTAAACCATCGCTGATGCGATCAGAGAAAACGCGATGGGTATATTCAATAGAAATAGAACAAACAGAATAAGGATTGGAAGATAGCTTTCCATGAATCGTACCTACTTAGAAGAGCGCTTTAGAGAAGCGACATCGTTCGCGATGAATCGAACGGTGTGGATCGCCATCAATGAGAAACAAAGCAACAGCACGCCATTGATAACAAAATATGACACGCCCATTACTGGCGTTACCTTGTTAGATAGCATGAGATACTGATAACTCAGAACAGCCATTAAGATGTTCAGAGCCAGTAGGAAAACGGAAACACATAGCCTAAATGGGATTTTTGCTTTTTCTGGCAACATGGCAACCACCACATCGACGCCCATGTGAAGCTTGTGTTTGTAACAGGAGCTAATTCCTAAGTAGACAGCCCAGATAAAGCAAATAACCGACAGCTCTTCACTCCACGGGACAACAAAGCCAAATCCATAACGCAAGACGACGTTAACGATAACAACCAAAACGGTGATCGAAATAGCGATAGAAGCGAGGATTTCTTCAATATTTTTCAATAAAAACAAAAGACTTCTCCAGCGAAATACCTAATACAACGTGGGTATTTCAGGAATAAAACGGCCTAAGAATATTTAGGCCGTAATCATTAACTAATTAATTTATGCAGAACTACTGTGCCGCTCGGATCGTTTCTAGCTCTTTCATGATCGTCGCGTGTATACCTTCGCTCCATGTTGGGAATTGGTTGTATACGTCCGCAGTCAGTTGGTTGAACTCATCAGAATTAACTTCGTTGAAGGTAACGCCTAGCTCTTCAAGTTTCTGAGTGTATTCAACATCCAGTTTAACTAGCTCAGCAGTGTTAGATTCAGCGCCCGCTTCTAACTCTTCGTTAATGATCTGCTGTTGTTCTGGTGTAAATTTGTCCCAAAGCGTTGGTGAAATGTAGATACCCACAGTGCCTAGGAAGTGCTTAGTCAAAGACATGTTCTTCGCCACTTCATAGATCTTGGTTGAGTACATCGTCAAGATAGAACCTTCAAGACCGTCAACAACACCTTGTTGAACGCCTGCATAGGTTTCAGGGAATGGAAGAGAAGCTGGAGCTGCGCCCATTGCTGAAAGCGTGCTAATGAACAGCTGACTTTGTGGAACACGAATACGCATGCCTTTCATGTCTTCAGAGTTCACGATCTCTTTATTAGTGATCATGTGACGGAAGCCAAACATGTAATCGGCATTCAGTACTTTGATGCCTTTCTCTTCGGCTTTAGCCTTAAGGCCAGCGACGAAATCAGTGTCCATCATCGCTAAGTATTCATCGTAAGTGTTGTACAACATTGGGCCAGCAAGGGCTGCGAAATCAGGTACGTAATCACCTAGGTAAGTCAAATCCTCTACTGCGATCCAGTTTGCGCCGTTAACCACTTGTTCCAAGTTATCTTTATAAACAGGTAATTGACCGCCTGGGAAAACTTTAATGTTGACCGAACCATCGGTTCTTTCTCTAATTTTGTCGGTCGCTTTAATGAGCTCTTGCGTTAACAGCTCATTTTGAGTGAACACTAGGCTCATGTTGATATTGATCGGCTCATCTTTAGCTTCAGAACCAGCCTTGTCAGCTTCACCACAACCAACAAGCAGCGTTGCCGCCATAATTACTGTACCTAATAGCTTTTTCATTTCTAATCACCTTTTCTTGGCTATCGTTTTCTAAATATAGAGGGTGTTATTAAGTTTTCGTAGAGTATGTAAGTGAATTATTACATTCATATGAACATTAATCTTAGCGATTTGAACATTGCGAGCATAAGGTCTCACTAGTGTATAAAATCTATACAACACCTTTAAGCTAGCTCTCATTTAAAGTAAGCAGATATGGCGGGTAGATAATAAATCTGTAATAAAGTAGAGATACTGTTTCCTGAATTTTCAAATGAACATCGAGATTGAATTATGATCACAGGCCACCGCGGTGCCGCTTCTTTAGCACCAGAAAATACATTAGTGAGTATTGAACAAGCAGCGAAAGCTGGTGCTAAATGGATTGAAATTGATACCCAGTTAAGCGCTGATGGCACCCCTATGGTTTTTCATGATAAGACGGTAAATCGTTGTACTAACGGAACGGGCAATATCGCCGACTTAGATTTAACTGCACTCAAGGCGTTAGATGCTGGCAGTTGGTTTGGTAGCGAGTTCGCGGGGACAACTATTCCTACGTTGAGTGAAGCGCTCGACAAGTGCCTAGAGCTCGATGTGACTTTGAACCTTGAAATCAAAATTTACGACGATAAAGCTATCAAACCTTTAGTTGAGAAAGTCGCGGCACTGATTGAACAAAAGCAGTTCCCTACTGAAAAGCTACTCATCTCAAGCTTCAAAAAAGAGGCACTAAGCCTTTGCCAACAGATGATGCCAGAGGTTAAACGTGGCTTTATCTGCGAAGTGTGGAATGATTACAGCTTGGAATCACTCAAATCACTCGACCTTTACAGCATTCATATCGACCACCGAATTCTTGATGAGAAAACGGCGAAGGCGATCAAAGCTTCAGGCGCGGTTCTGAAAATATGGACTTTGAACGATCCACAATTGGCGGCTAAATATTTTAACCTTGGCGTCGATAACATCATCACCGACGTACCAAACCAATTTTAGTGAGCTTCTATGGAACTGAACCATCGTCAGAAAGAAATACTCGCAACGCTTAAGGCTAATCAAGACATACAGATCGACCATTTAGCCGAGTTATTTTCTGTCACCACTCAAACCATTCGTCGTGATGTAAACCACCTGTGTGAGCAAGGCCTAGCACGCAGAGTACACGGAGGCGTGAGCTTACCCACTACGCTCACTAATACTAGCTATCGATTCCGCGCTGGCGTTGAGTCAAAAACAAAAGACAGTATTGCTATCGCAGTTGCCGATGCGATACCTGAAGGCTCAACGGTTATGATGGGCATTGGTACCACCGTAACTCGAATCGCACAGTACTTATTGGCAAAGCCAGCGCTAAGAGTGATCACTAATAACCTTCAGGTGGCTCGCATCCTTGAGGCAAATGAGCAGATTGAAGTGTATTTGGCGGGTGGTTTGTTCAGACGAGAGCATCAAGATATGGTTGGCAGTAGCGTGGTCCACTTCTTCTCTGACTTTGAAGCAGACATCGGCATTTGTGGTTGTGGTTCAGTCACAGACAGTCACTTCGCCATGGAGCATGAACAAGTTGAAGCTGACCTATCCAAGTCCATCATAAAGAACAGCCGTGAAAGTTGGCTAGTCGCAGATGCTAGCAAGTGGGGCCGCTTTGCTGCTCTGAAGGTAGCATCACTGAGTGATTTTGATCGTATATACACTAATAACAGCCAGTTACCTTCGGAGCTAAACATACTCTTAGTAGAGGACGATACTCATGCTTAGATACAAAGTGCTAACTATTTCAAAATGCCGAGCAATCTAAACAAGTAAATTTAAGCGTCAAGTACTAGGCTTGGTCGAATTAAATCATAAACACAAGCAAGTTCACGACTGAATTCAAAATGTTTGTTGATGATGCCGCCAGCCATATGAGGATGCCCGCCGCCAAAACCAACCCCTTTTTCATTAAGAGCGCTTCTAACTATCTTCGCGACATTGTTTTTTGAACACTCAGAACGGAGAGAGATAAAGGTCTTCTCTCTATTTCTAGCAGTGAGAACAACAATATCGAGCTCATCAACGCTCAGCAAGAAATCACCTAACACGCCAAGCATATTTTTAGGGCAACCTTCAGGAAGCACAGCAAATGCTGCATTTTTTTCACGACGTAAGCTATCGAGCATGGAATAGAATAGTTTTAATTCATGGAACTCTACTTGATTACGACAAATTTTGTTAACCATATCATTATTGGCCTTCGCTTGAAGATACAACAATGCTTTTAGATCTGCCGTCCCTACCCCTCGGGTAAAGTTTGCGGTATCAAAACTCAAACCAACCAATAGTGCTGTCGCAATATTTTGGGGCATCTGCAGAGAAAAATAACGATAATACTCAACCATTATGGTTGCTGTTGAACCATAGTTTGAACGTATATCGGAATACCATACAAAATCAGGTGCTTTCACTTGGTGGTGGTCGATCACTCCTACCTCAAGCCCCGGAAAGTCGATGACATTTTTCTCACCAATACAGCCATCAACAACAATAATCTTGTCATCCGGTTGTAGTTTCAAATCTTTTGGCTGATAGATTGGAATATCTAGCCAATCTATTAAGTTCCTGAGTGACACTCGATCTATATAACCATGAAACGTAATATATGGGCGCAACCCTTTACTTTTCAATAAGTATGCTAAGGCGTATGCAGAAGAAATCGCATCATGATCAGGGAAGTCATGAGCTTGAATAATGATTCTGTCATCACCCTTAAGCCGTTCTAGAAAGCTTTCGAACTTTAAATTTGCCATAATCCCACTGCTAATAAAGTTCTAGCTTGATAGAAAGCTAGAACTGATTTGTTAATGGTTAACTCTTATGAATTAAACGATATTCGGTGTTAGACAAAATAGCTTCTTCTAAAGCCCCCACACCTAACGTACTGTAACCATAGAAATTAGGTTTCGCATTCAAACGTAAAGACTGTACGCTCTTTACGGTGTGCTCATCCATAGTCAGCGAGTCAACAACGTCAGAAAGCAATTTCCGGTTGTTTTTTGTCATAGGTGCAATGAACTCACTAGCTCCGCTGATTGAAGAATATAAGTAGCCAAACTCACCGCCATTATTTTCTTCAATGTAATAATTGCCAGTTCTAGAGAACGACGCTCGAATTTCATTGACACTTTCAATAGCGTTAAAAGGTTGATTGAAAAACTCCGAACCACCTGCATGTTCTAATGTTTCAGGGGCAAAGCCTTCATCTGGAAATACAAGATAAGCAACAATGGCATTATCTCTGGTAATCGATGAGAGTATAAAGTTATCGTCTTTGTAGTATTTGATAACGTCATCGGCACTTGAACGCTTAATATAAACGGGGGCACCAAATGTCAGATCTAATATTTCAGCTGATGAGCGGATATACACTTTTTCAAGCTTTTTGTGTGATGGAATATCAGTCATTTGTGAAAGACCAAAATCCACCATCTTTTCGATCGCATCAAAACTATCGTTAAAACCACCCAAAGCAATTGAGACGACTGACAACAAACCAATAGTGCGCGCTAAGTTTCCTTTACTTTGGGCTTCTAACAACGATTCTTGATTATCTTGGAGCTCTTTCAGTTCATCTTGAATTTCTTTTGGAACGTCATTTTGTTGTTCTGCAGACATCATCAACCTTTAATATCGTCTATTGTATCCATCAATGCCTCTTTGCCGTCTTCAGCTCGTTCTTGTACTCGCTCAAAAGCATCTGTATCCATTATATTTTTAATTTCATCGTCGTAATTAAGGCCTAGGTAAATACCAATGGCGATGAAAAATAAAGCAAAAATCTTAAACATTGTTACTCTCAAGAATTCTATAAGAAATTAAAGCACACGCCTTCCCATGTGCTTACTACAAGTATTATTTATATAGTGCGATACGGCTGCTTACTTTCTTCAAGTAGTTCTTTGTTTCATCGTATGGCAACTTAGCAACCAATTGGTTATACACTTGTTCCGGGGTCATCTGATTGATCACTTTAGATGCTTTACCAATGCTAGTTGAGCGGTCTTTATTAAACGCACGAGCAACGTTTCCTGCACCAGTGTTGTAAGCCGCAATCATGCAATACAAACGACTTTGATCATTCTCGATCTTACGTAAATATTTGCTATTCAAGATATCTAAGTAAGCAGTACCAGTTTCAACGTTAATAACGGGTTGATATAGATCTGAAGCTTTCATTGGCGCATCTATATTTCGAACTTGTTTGTTAACATCATGCCCCGCACTGGTTGGAACCACTTGCATAAGACCAAATGCCGGTACGTGAGATTTAGCGTCAGGGCGGAAAGCAGACTCAGAGTGCATGATCGCCATAATCAATGCCGCATCTATTTCCCAGTTCTTGCTTTCTTTCTCTGCGAGAGGTGTATATTTACTCGCACGAGATTTCAAACTGTTCTCTGGCAGCTTAACTTTATAACTGACCACTTTTTTGGGCTTAGTTGAGGTAGAAACAGCTTCGGTAGCTGGTTTTTTCTTCACCACTTGAGCTTTAGGTACCACATTCACCACTTTTTCAACTACTGTTGGAGATACTTTTGCTGGTGTTGACTCTGTACTTGCAACTTCTTGCACTTTTTTATCTATAACTTCTGGTTGCTCAATCGAAATTCCATGTTTAGCTCGCATTTCACTATAAAGCTTAGTTTGAGCGGCAATACGCTCTTGTGCTTTAGTAAGCAGTGCCAGTTTTTTATTGTGAGCTCGCTGGTAGATAAATGAATCTGGGATACCTGTGTCTGATTGAATCAATCGCTCCGCTTGAACATCAAGTTCATTCATTTGACTCTGCGTTTGTTCAATAACAAAGTTCTTCTCTTCTTGTTCTTTATCTAGAGAATACAAAACCACATGGTCTTCCGCTGTCAGATTGGCTAGATCAACCGTTTTCCCCTCAACTTCAACAGGGACTTTTCTTACAAGCGCTTCAATCTCTTCGGGGCTACTGTCTTCATCAAGTAAAACAGAAACCGTAGCGGTATTACTTTCATAATCCACTGCGGTCTTAACTTGATCGTTTTGTGAATAATCGACCTGTTTTGTTTGAGAAGATACCTCTCCTTCACCCCAAGTTTTAATAAGGTCTGTTCGGCGCTCATCAAGTTTATTTGTATATTCGTCACGCCATTGTTCGTACTCATCCAAGTATGCATTTACATAAGCATGAAATTCTTTAAGTTTTTCTTCTTGGGATTGACTTGTTTTTACGACCGCATTATTAAGTTGTTGCTTTTGGCTATCTGACACTGCGTGTGTTGGTAAGCTAACAGCTGCTGAAATTGCAATAGCCAGCCCTGTCTTGGTGATCGTTTTATACATAACTAACTCCGAAAGTGTATAGAAACAAAGGCCACTCTATAGGTGGCCTTTTTCACTTTAACTAATCGTCAAACAACGATTACTTTTTCAAAGAATCGAATACGGCAGCAAGATCTTCGGCGGCCTTTTCGTCGTTGAATTGATTCCAAAGAGCAGAATCTTCACCACCTACTTCGTCGATAATTTTATTCATATTTGCATTGTAAGCTGCTTGGTCCATACCAACTAATACATAAAGACCACCAGCAGGGCTTGCTTGACTTACCAATATTCGGCTATTTGTAAGCCTTTTACTCACTACCGATTTAGTAATGTTTTCAAAAGCCTCTTGAACATTCTCAGTGACTAGCGTTACACCTTCCCCAGCAGATGTTGAGACAGCACCGTCGGTAGCAGATTGAAACAGATTACTCACATCTGCTTCAAAAGCCGAAGCAAGGTTTACACGAGCATCGCTCATCGCGATTTTACGCATGACGCTCATACCTGCTGCGCTTTTCTTGGCATAACCTGTTGCACCAATAGCTACATCTTTAGGAACCACATCACAGATCCAACCAGGGGCTTCGACAGTCGGCGCATCTGGGAACGTACATGACGCAAAATTTTGAGCTTGCTCTAGTGTATTGTTGTTGCTTTGGCAGCCAACTAGAGCTGTAACTAGTGACGTTGCAATAATTAGTTTTTTCATATATTAAAAGCTATCCATAACGTTTTTTGTGTATCATTTTCAATTAGCAAATGATCATTTGATATTTGATGCGTCAATCTTACCTGTGATGCATTTCTCTACTTTTTGTAATATTCTGAATCAATCACAACCCAGCAGAAATTCTAAAAAATCAGTTAACCTGTTATGTTTAATAAACATCACAGGTCCTATCAGAGGAACTCTTAAAGCACTCTGATTTGGTATTCATTAAGTACATCAACTTTCGAGCGATAGTTTGGTTGGTGGATACGTAATATAGGTTCAATGTCTTGGACTAAATCGCTCGCATCGCTAAGCGACCTTAACCGAATAATAATATTGCCACCCTGTTGGCTTGATTTAATATCCGAGACGCCATTTATATCACCAATCAAACGGTAAAGTTGTCCCTGTTTACCTGCGGCTTTCTGTGAAAAAATTAGTTCTCGAATAGGCCCGCCTCGGCTTGCCATTATTTGCACCGACGATTGAAGTTCGCGCTTTAGGGCAATTTGATTACCTTCAACAGCTAAGTGAACTGCTGCTAGTTCATTAAGCATGCCTACTTTATTCGGTAACGTCATGAAAGTCGGGTCGTTGTGCCAACTACCATAACGGTTGCCAGCACGATCGATCACAATAGCCGATAGATCAAGCTGAAGACCAGAAGACGTCACTTTTTTGGTTTCTTGAACATCAAGAATGACACTAGACTGCGCCGGGTTAGAAGCAAGATCAAAGCCCATCTCTGCGAGTGCATTTGAAAATGTATTTTTTACGGCTGGGAGATCTGCATCAACATAGATTGAAGGTTGGCCAAGGCTTTTTATCAATCTTGTTATTTTATCTTCCATCTTCTGTCGCTCAACAAACACATCAAGCGTAACGGTTACAGAACCGTTAGGGTTTTCCTGATAAGAAATTTCATTCCAACTGGAAATCATGCCTTGATATTCCATCGACAGTGATTGCGTTGCGATTTCTTGTAAGTCGAAACCGTCACTGCTTTCTGTTCCCGACAGGGTAGCGTAAGACTGCTGCATGTGACCAGAATTGACCATAGCACCAAACACTTGGCTAACGGCACGTTTGAAGGCATCTTGCTCCGCAGCTTGTCTCGCACTCAATGCGAGTTCATTGCTTTGGCGGCCTTCACCGATAACCACGATAGACATGATCGGAGAGTCATCCCACTCAATATCATCATCAGTATTCGCAAAACCCGCGTTGGATACAGGTGTCATACGCACCATTACACAGGTATCATCGCCTTGAATTTCAGGAGCACTGAAATCGGCATGGCTATCGCC
Organism: Vibrio sp. 1CM24A; assembly: GCF_023161725.1. Classification (NCBI taxonomy): domain Bacteria; kingdom Pseudomonadati; phylum Pseudomonadota; class Gammaproteobacteria; order Vibrionales; family Vibrionaceae; genus Vibrio; species Vibrio sp. 1CM24A. The sequence continues at coordinate 373,430 of NZ_JALNTS010000005.1, read as the reverse complement.
AGTAGAAATAGCTGCAAGCAATAAATCTCTATTTTGTTGATCAAACTGCTCATCAACTAACGCGCTATCTTCAGTTGAAAAAGCAACCGAGACTTTACCTTGCAAAAACAAACGAAGATTATTTAAACCATCAGATTTTGCTGACTCAATAGCCATTGCCCCTCGACCATATGCACAGCCTTGTTCAATAAGAGCCAACGTTGGCTGACTCTTATCTAATTCCAATGCAGGAGCGGACATACATACAAATAAGGTACTAATGGCAAAGCTTTTACTTAGCCTTTTGCCGCCCATGTACTGCGCTCCCTCATAAACTCCATTGGTACACCAACACTTACAGCGAAAACACGACGTTGGCGATCAGGACGGTAAGTCCCGTCCTCAGCAATATCTTTCACTTCATCTGCTATATTGCTATCTTTCCAGCGAACAATTTTCCCTTGGGCACTTTGTTGGCTTGGATTAACAATGGCAACACCAATTGGCTCAACAAAACCTTCACTGTATTCAAATACAACCATGGTCTCATTAGGTAATACGCCCGCATTTTGGCCACGGTCTAATTGAATTTGGTCGCCTCTAATACCCGTAACCTTCGCGGTAGCCGGCATTTCTTTGAGTAAACGCGTTAACATAATATCGAAGCCACGTGATGACATTTCATTAAGAACCGCATCAACATCTTTACCACTTGTGTAGTTAAAACCGCGATAATAATCGCCATTTGCAATCACGGTGGTGTAACTGTCTTTATCACGGACATCAAAGTTAGAAACACGGATCTTACCGATATTCGGGTAGCTCAATTTCTCGCGTGTATATGGGTCAATCACACCTGTCGTCATTTCCATTGATGTTTGGAATAAAGACTGTGTTGAACCAAACAACATGTCAGCGGTTTTAAGTACATCAACCTTCATAATGTAATCGGTAGATAACTTGCCACGACTGCCTGCTTTTTTTGCTACATTTACCGCGCCTTCGTCTGCCAGAATTTCTTCCATCGCAGCGTTAACTGAATCGGTATCGCGAGTCAAAATACGGAAGCGGTTAACGCCCGCAAACTGGTTTTCTAAAGTATTTTCTAACGCTTTGGTTTGGAATTTACTGATGCTTGAGTGCATAGAATTGAAAACATCAGCAGATTTGCCCTCAAGGTTTTCATTCACATCCGTTTTCACATCACCAAAATACAAACGAATTGTTTTTTTTGCGAGTGGGCAGCGAGCATCTTCGTTATTTACATCGTAAGTGCAATTATCAAGACCCTGAGTACTGAAATACGCTGGTACTTCAATATCTTCATTGCTAAATTCGTACGCCGATTTGCCGATAACCAGCGATGAATTTCCCGCATTACTTTCTACTGAATACGTTTGGCTACCTTGATTACTCTGGCAACCAACTAACGTAATTGCAGCAGTCACTAAACCGGCAATTCGAGACAATTTCATTATGATTTCACTTTATCCGCAACAACTTTGTCTAGATTTTCAAGCTGTTCTATAGTGTTTTTATCCATTGAAATAAGTGAGTTGGCATCTAATGCAAGTATCGAGCGAGCTTCCATCTCATGGTAAGCTTCAACAACGGGTACTGTTTCTTCTTCGCTTGCTTCACCTTCTTTCTCACTTGAAACAGCTGCAAAAAAGCTATCCATTGCGCCACCAGCAGAATCATGCGCAAGCGCCGATGCATGTTGAGATGCAATGTAAGTTAGTTCAGCCGCTTGAACTGCGATATCTGCCGCCAATTTTAAGTTTTTCTGAAATATTTCGTCAGATGCTTTTTTGTAAGCTTCTACTTGAGGTGTAATCTTTTTATTATCAGATTTACCTTCATCGAACTCGTTCATTGCAACACGAAGTTCTTCATCAGATTTATCTGCGTTTACCGCAAGGAAACCAGCAACATCCCCATGTTTAGATGCAAGTGTACGGTAGTCATTGAACACTGAACATTGGCGCTCCTGTAGTGACACCATCACCTTTGATGCTTTATCAACGGCGAATGATACAGGTGTGAACTCTGTTCCTAGTTCTTTACAGTTCTGAGTAAGTTCCTTGCTTGTAGCTTCACGGTCTACTGTAGCTGATTCCATACCCGGAATTGATGAACAACCAGCCATAACTGATACTACTAAACCTGCAAGGATTGTTTTCTTAAGCATTTTCAAAGCCTTTAATTCAAGAGTGTATAAATTGAGTTTTCATTAAGTGTTGCTGTTATTTTTCTATGAGCATCATCAAGTGCAAGCTCTTTACTAATCGGAGACTCTCCTATCTCTGATAAAATGTTCTGACTAACCACCACATTGGGATTTTTAGCTTCAAAGACTTGCAGTATTAGGTTTTGCTTGGCTTTGTAAGTGTTACTTTTTTTACCTTGTCTTACATTACCTTTGATATAAACAATGATGTCGCCTTGTGAAGTCGTTGCTACATTTCTGGCTAGTATTGATTTTGTTTTCGAGGAGTACATATCAGAAGCAGAACGTATAGAAATGCTGATATTTTTAAAACGATCAATCGTACTACGCTCGAGTATTAATTGTGGTCCATAGAATTTTTTCGCAACATCATGATCTAACGATGACAACACTAATAGTGATTCTTTATTACTCTTCAATAATGTATGAGCTTTGTTAGTGAACACTGCACCTTTCCAGTCGCTTTCTTGGGAAGCTAAATATTGTTGAGCTAACTGGTGGTTCTTATCGATATCAATTGACAACTGTTCTACCCACACATCAACATTAACTCTAAATAGGTAGTTACACCCAGAAGCATCACATTGTGATGTTATTACTTCCATATTTGAAATTCTGATAGGTACCGAAGTTATTTCAGATGTAGCACCGAAAACACTGTCTACTTTACCGCGAGTTCCAATCTCCTCTCCGTTTTTTGTTTCTATCGTAGATTGGGAAACTTGGGAATTAAACGTAGATGCCTTCACTGTACTGTTTACCCGAAAAGCTAGATTTTCTTTCGCATCGATCGTTGCTTCTGATTTGTTTTTACCAATACCTTCTACTTCCCAATAAGATTGAGCGAAAGCTGGGTTCAATAAGCAAAAGAAGCAACAAGTCATTAACAGTTTTAATGTAATATTATTTGTGTTCACGTGACATCCACCAAAGTTTGTTGTCGCATGTTACAAAATTAGTTTTTTTCAATCAATAAGATATACATATGGTTGAAGTGAAGATATGTGCGTCATACTCATCATTTCAGACAAAGAAAATGTGACATCAGTTCCAAGTGTCAACATTTCGACTGCTATATACCCCAATGCTTGAAGGGCTATTACTGATGGTGATTCTTGATTGGAAGTCAAAATTATGACACCGTCAATTTACGGAAAATATATAGGTTATATTGAGTTTTAATATTTATCATAATTGTGATCTAATACCCGTTTTAAAGCCTTTCCGTATTATTTCAATTATCTATAGGCAGAGAAAAAAATGGGTTTAGAATCTAATTTATTTAATCACCCCCATATATATTGCATAATATTTAGACTCCAACGCTGACTTCTAACCTTGAACTTTTCCAGTCATCAAGAAAAATAAGTTCGATAATTATACAAAAAAATAGAGTTCCCTTTGACGAGTTAAACTAAAAAAAACACTATATTGACAATGATATCAATATAGAAAAAGCGGGGGTTTCTGTACTAATAAAATAATAGGTTAATATTTAACCTTATATACAATAAATATGACTTTAATAAGGAGGTAATAAACCGTTAATATTTTAATCATTAAATACAATCTGATGTTTTTGACATCATAGAACGAGCATTAAAGCTACAAGTCGAAGTTTGGATTCATTAACAGGAATTAAAATCGACATACACCCTGTCAGTGCTTAGGTATATCATTTTAGGGTTGATGAGAAGCTCAGGGAAGGAAGGAAGGAAGGAAGAAATATTCTAAGGTGCTACAAATGATCAGTGAAAATATTTAAATTCAATGAATATTACCATGGCCGTTCACGTCTAAAACAGCAATGGCGAGATGCAATGGAAGAATTTGGCCAACTCGCTTCGAAACTCACAGCACTCAGGTAAGTAGATTGCTCATCAAAGCCACAAAAATAATAGAGTTATGTAGACCTAGCATTATCAACAAAAGTGGTGGATTACAAAATTAAATCACTAGTAGCTTGCTCTTTTGAACAAGCTACTAATCATAAAGTTATGCGAAGCACTAGCTTCATTTACGTACCAACAAAGAAACTGATCACAAACGCGTTGATCAAATCAACAAAGAAACCACACACTAATGGCACCACAATGAACGCTTGTGGGCTTGCGCCATAGCGGTGAGTTACTGTGGTCATGTTCACAATTGCTGTTGCTGTCGAGCCTAGAGTGATACCACCGAAGCCTGAACATATCACCACAGAATCGTAGTTTCTTCCCATCAAGTAATAAACGACAAACACAGTAAACAACAGCGAAAGCAAGATCTGAATACTCATGACCACAGAGATGTAGCCAAACAACCCATCAAGATCCCAGATGCGAAGTCCCATCAATGCCATGGTTAAGAACATGCCTAAGCAGATATCAGAGATCATCGCTAAGCCTTTTCGGCCTTGAGCGATTTTCTCTTGCGTGCGACGCTTCTTAAACAATGCGCGACCGACGTTTCCGATTAGGATACCTGCGATTAAACAGCTAACGAATAACGGCAGTTTTAGGCCCATCGAGTCGATAACTTCACTCAAGCTGTAACCCAGCATTAGTGTTAAGTTAAGAATCAACCACGCCCACAGAACGCCGTAGTGGCTAAGCTCTGTTTTTGTTTCACTCTCTTGGAATGCACCAACCGTAACCTCTTCTTCATTAGAAGGGCTTACTTTGTGTTTATTGAGCAGGTAGTTGGCAATCGGGCCACCAATCACACACGCTGCAATTAAACCAACCGTGTTTGAAGCGACACCAAGTTCGAGGGCGTTAGCAATACCAAACTCTTCCACAAACATTGGCGCCCACGCTAACGTTGTGCCTACGCCGCCTATCAAGCTGACAGACCCAGATAGCAAGCCAGCTTTCGCATCCATTCCAAAGCCAGAAGCGACTGCCATTCCGACTACGTTTTGCAACACGATAAAAATGGCAGCAAGACACAATAGGATGAACAACGGTCGCCCGCCTTTAATCAGTGTTTTAATATCCGCTTGGAGCCCGATGCCAGCAAAAAAGTAGAGAAGCAAAAAGTCTCTGACATCTAGGCTAAAAGTGATTTGGATTTCAAAAATATAGTAAAGCGCCGCTACGGTCGCTGCGCAGACAAAGCCACCAATCACAGGCTCTGGCAGTGAATACTTTCTTAATACTTCAGATCGCTCAATCAAACCTTTACCGATAAACAGTAACGAAATCGCGATCGTAAAAGAGAGCATTGGAGAAACTAGGGTTTCTGTCATGAGGTTATGGATTCCTAATAGTTAGATTATTCATAATATTGCGTACTATTAATAATCTAGGTTCATGCAAAAAAATCAAGCGATTATCGATGATAAAAACACCTAATATGGTTAATTCTGCGACGGTATTAATAGAGGTAATAACTATAAAGAAATGATCAAACGAACGGATACTAGGGAGATATACAGATGAGGTGGAATATAGGGGCTCTAAAACGAGAAAACCCCAGCATTTCTGCTAGGGTTTTGAATAGTGGTGGAAGGATGGGGATTTGAACCCCAGATACGCTATAAACGTATACTCGCTTTCCAGGCGAGCGCCTTAAGCCACTCAGCCATCCTTCCACAAATTGTGTGTTGAGCATGTCACTCAACGAGGCGCTACTTTATTGATTCTGCTTGCTTTGGTCAAGGGGCATTCTCAAAAAAAGTGCCTTTTTCGGTTTGTTCGATTACAAATTAACTCATTAGATCAAAAACAAACCAAATTTCATTCTTTCGCTGCACTTACGCTTGTTGCTTTTCTTAAGCTTGTTGATAGTAGCCAGGAACTCGAAACCATTTACGACACATATCGAGGAAGTAGCCGTAAAGTACGCCCATACCGCACGAGATAACTGCATTACTGGTGACAGCCGTAACGATCTGGTCGCCTGAAGCACCCACTGCCAACAAAATACCCGCATACACAGGAGACTGGAATAACACGTATGCCATCAAGTCAGACAAGTTTTTCATCAATGAGCTTTGTGAAAGTTTTGCACCATTGCGCAAGAACCAATCACGAAAAACGCCATAAGGCCAAGCGATAGCAATGTTTACAGGAATAGATAACGTTCGAGAAGCAAGAGATTGCTCAAACGTCATACCAGAAATAAACACTTCTACGATCATGCCAGAAATAAAACAGAAAACGACCATAGCAAATGTATCCGCAGCTGCGTTTCGAATACAAAATGGACCACGAGACTTCATTGACGACAAACCTAAAATATATCACTGCTTAATTAGTGATTTAGTAACATATAACCAAGGCACATTTGCACCTCACCAGATAATGTCGCTATTAAATCACAAGATTAGTAGTCATACATTCCAAATTAAAAATCAAGTTGTAAATTAACAACCAAAAACCACTTTAAAAGCAGTCACTTTCACCAAAAAATCCAACCGAGGTCAAATATTGGACAATTCGTCATTTACCTACCGTAATTAAACAACATTTAAGCCATCGGTAGATTTACAGTAATGATATTAATGACATCTTGTGTTGGTGGTGCTCCTAAAGCAACCTGCTCTAACGCTTTATCGACTTGTTCAGTAAGTTCCGCGTTGTTCATAGGTTCAACATGGACACGTAGGCTCTCTAGTGCAAATTGAATCAGTTCTAGGTTGTTGTCTTCTAGCGCCACATATAGCGTCACTAACAGCTCTTCAGTGTTATCTTTGTTTCGAAGATCAGGTTTAGGCAGTGACTCGCTTTTACTTTTCGAATCGTGTTGTTTCGCGTCTTGGCTTTCGAGCTCATCCGCTTTTACTTCATGAAATTGGTAAAGCTTATTTGAATAGCGGAACAAGGCATCATCCAGTTCACGCTCATCAATCGGCTTAGCGATAATATAATCCACACCCGCCCCCAGCATACGCTCGCGAGTCTCTTTAAAGACATCAGCCGTACAACCAAACACCAGTACCGATGACACATCGCCTATCAAAGCACGAATCGCAGTGGTTGATTCAACGCCATCCATCACAGGCATATGGTTATCCATGAGTACCAAATCAAAGCGCTCAGCAACGACGGCTTGTATTGCAAGTTCACCGTTTTCGACGCTCTTACAGGTAAAGCCTTTACTGCTCATGAAGGTTTCAATGATCACCGTGTTAGTTCGGTTGTCCTCAACGATCAGTACCTTTAAGCCAGAGTAGTCCAACTTCTTATGTGGCAAACTCTCGATTTCGCCTGGCTGACATGGCTGAATCTTCAAGCGAACATCAAAGCTCGTGCCTATCCCTTCTTCACTGGTGACGGTAATACTGCCATCCATCAACTGGGCAATTTTCTTCACAATCGCGAGGCCAAGGCCAGTACCGCCAAAACGCCTTGTGGTCGAAGACTCCGCTTGTTCAAACGGTTTAAAAATACGCTTTTGAGCTTCTTTAGAGATACCAATTCCGGTATCACGAACTCGAATACTCAGATAGGTGTCACTCCCCTCTACGACTTCTTTCAGGTACACCTCAACAAAGCCTCTGGAAGTGAACTTCACCGCGTTGTTCAATAGATTAAACAAGATTTGTCTTAGACGTGCTTTATCTGAGAAGTACCAACGACCCGAAGGCACCTCAGAGTACACTTTGAATTGAAGTCCTTTCTCGGAAGACAATGTGTAGTAAACACTGTTAATACTGCCGATGATCGAATCAAGCGGGAAACGCGTTTCATCAAGATCCAACCTGCCCTGCTCGATCTTCGAGAAGTCTAAGATCTCGTTGAGCAAGGTCATCATGTGATCGCCGGACTCATACAAGCTCTTAAGGTGCTTCTCTTGTTCAGAATTTAAAGGCGTTTTTAATAGGATCTGAGCGGTACCCAATACCCCATTCATAGGAGTGCGAATTTCATGTGACAGGGTCGCAAGGAAAGCGGTTTTTGCATTGGTGGATGCCTGAGCTTTAACCTTTTCCGCTTCAAGATAAATGGTCTTTTCGTTGAACGTTTTAATCAAGTGACCAATTTCGTCTTCACTTGAGTAGTCAACATCTATGATTTCGCCGGCTTTCGAGCTATCAACCTGTGCGGCAATCCTTGTAATTGGACTAATCAAATAACGGTTCAATAAGTAATAGCCCGCCATCACACAAAGTAGCAATAGCGGAACAATACCGCCCTCAATACTCATCACCTGACGAAATACTTCGTCTGCTACACGTGACTTAGAATTAACTACATCCACTTGCCAACCGAAATCACCAAATTGATTGCTACTGATGTAGATCCCTTCAACGAGATTGAAGTTATGCGAAACTAACACTTGATTAAGTTTATCTCTGAGCATAATGCCAAGATTGTATTCTTCGGCGTGGTTCTTAATAAAACCAAGCAGCTCTTCGAGCGAGAGATCCACCGTCGCAACACCGGCAAAAGTACCGTCGTAATAATAAGGGGAAGACGCCGTAATCATTCGAACGTGTGTGTATGGATCGATATACACATCGCTCCAAGAGATCGTGCCTTGTTTTTGGTTGACGACAGAGGTGTACCAATACTCTTCTTGATAAGGGGCATTTTTGGGGTTGTTGTAAGAATATATCTGGTCGATTATTCCATCGTCGGCTTTATTAAAAAAGTAACTGTTGAGAAGCTTTTTAGAATCAAGCGCATAAGGTTCGGGCCAAATACCGGCACTGACAATCGTATCGTCGCTCGCCGCCAACATGGACTTAAAGAGCGGAATAACATCATCACCGTTACGATGCGCTTGAGCAAACCCAACGAGACTGTCTACGAAGCCTCGAGAACTACTGAGTGGCTCTGTAATCAATGCGGATAACAGTTGCGTACGCAAGTCGAGGTTTTGTTGTAATTTGGCGCGCACAGGGGATTCTACGACGTAATACGTCACACTACCGACAATGGCAATAAACATCGCAAGGTATAATCCAAGCGCTACCATGCTTTTTTTCTTTAAAGACGACCGTATCTGCATAATTCTTTTATTGTTTTCTTTTCTGTTAAACCTAGTGTTTATCATCCATGACATCAAGCCTTTTTAGATTGAAGCTTGATTGGCACAAGTTCATTGGTACTATAAGCGCAAATATGTTCCCTTTTACGGTACCTCACTTTGACTTTACAAGATATTCTTGCGCTTCCAGAGTTGGAAGGAAAGCTAATCACAGAACACAAAACAATGGGCTTTGTCACTGCAATGGCAGCGGCACCGAATGTGTTAACCCCGCATGAGTGGCTACCGTTCTTATGGGGTGGCGAAGAAGTCGCACCTTTTACGGATGGTGAACAGCTAGAAAGCTACATTGAAGTTATCATCGAGCTTTGGAATAAAACCCGCCCAGAACTGATTGAAGGGACTTGGGTTTGGCCTGAAGCTTGTCAATTAGACGACGAAGAAGTGGTGAACACTGCCGCTCGTGATTTTTGTGAAGGCTTGCTTCAAGGCTGGCAGATTGCTCGCGACGACTGGGAAACACTAATGCCTGAAGAGAGCGAAGATAACGCACTCGTTGGCGGTGTCCTGCTGTCACTGAGCATGCTTTACGATCCAGAAACTTCAATTGCTACGCTTGCAGAGCAAGGCATCGAAGGCCTAGAGCAGTTCGAAGAGATCTTTAACGCTGTACCTGTAATGCTTTGTGGTCTAACTCAGCGCGGAATTGCATTGGCTGAAGCTCAATAAAGGTTAGCTTTATACACGCCAAAAAGGCCTCATTATGAGGCCTTTTTTAGTTTTCTGACGAAGTGAAAATAGTGGCTTTAGAAGCCTTTCCAATCGAAGTCATCAATGCGCTCATCAGCAATATAAAACAGCTTAGTGCCACTGCTGACCACTTGGTCTAACTCTGGGTTGAGTTCAATACCATTCCCCGTATCAATGGCGATCAGCGTTGCTTGATACTTCTCTTTAAACACAGAGAAAATAGGCGCGACGGTGACAGGCTCAGCGTCTTCAGGGAAATACGTTGAATACTGTGTCATGCCTCTTGTTGAACTCAATAACTCTTGATGAAGCGCACTTGATCCTGGGTCTACTGCAGCCTTTGCTAGCATCTCTGCACCCACCGCTGGAATACATTCTGAGTTAGGGCAATGCTTGTGCAGCAAATCGCTCAGCGCTTCATCTTTAAAGTAAACAAGAAGGTGTGCCTTAGTGTTTCGGTTGGCACAGTAAAGTGCCGCAGATAGGGTAATGTCGTCTTCTGGATTATCAATCAGGATGCAACTTGCAGACTCAATGCCCGTTTTCTCCATCTCTTTACCATCGGTGTAGCTGTTTACTTTAACGAAATTGATTTCACCAGGTAACGGGTTCTCGATATCTGAACGCGTACATAACACGATTGGTCGCTTACCCGTCTCTTCATGTTGTAGCATGCGGATGAGATGAATGGTTCTTTGCTCATTCCACCCCAACATCAAAATGTGGTTGTCCACTCTAACTCTCCTTTTTCCTAGCAAGCCCGCTCGCCAATATTCAACACCTTCTGTTGCCACTTTACCGAGTAACGCGGCGAAAAGGCTCAACCCGCCTGGAATCACAAATAGAATAACGATCCACTGCCCCGCGACCGTGGTCGGTGATAAATCACCATAACCAACTGTAGAAGCCGTCACCACCAAATAGTAAGCGAATACGGTAACCGAACTGGTTAAATCTGTTTCACCCGCCAAATACAGCATCGACCACGATAAAGCGATGTAGCCAAGAAAAGTGAACAGTAAGTTTTTGCCGTTCAAAACAAAGATGTTTGCTTTGATCCAGCGTTTGAGTTGTAACCAGATTATCATTCGAGCCTCAAATCCTTCGATCTTACTTACATGCTAGAAAAAATACCTGATATCAACAAGATGTATCATCAGGAAAAGATACATGACTACAAGATAGATATTAGTAGCCTATATTTAGATACAAAAAAACCAGCACTATTGGCTGGTTTTTCGTTGGTTAGATAAAAGAACGGCTTACGCGTTACCTTTTACCTGCACGTTTAACTGCTCTGCAAAGTCTAGCATGCGGTTCAGTGGGATAAGAGACTTCACACGTAGTTCGTCAGAAACGAAGATCTCGTGTTGCTCACCACCATTCTCAAGCGCGTTTTCAATCGCTTCAAGGCCGTTCATTGCCATCCAAGGGCAGTGTGCGCAGCTACGACACGTTGCACCAGCACCCGCTGTCGGCGCTTCAATCAGCTCTTTTTCAGGAACCAATTGCTGCATCTTGAAGAAGATGCCTTTGTCTGTCGCAACAATCATCTGTGGATGAGGCAGCTCTTTTGCTTTCTTGATCAGTTGGCTTGTTGAGCCTACAGCATCAGCCAGTTCAACCACGCTTGCTGGTGATTCTGGGTGAACCAAGATAGCCGCTTCTGGGTATACCGATTTCATTTTCTTCAAAGCATCAGCTGAGAACTCGTCATGAACGATACACTCACCTTGCCAAAGTAACATGTCAGCGCCAGTTTGATTTGCGATGTAAGAACCTAGGTGACGGTCTGGACCCCAAATAATGGGTTTGCCTTCAGCGTCTAGGCTTTCAACGATTTCTAAAGCGATGCTCGACGTAACAACCCAGTCTGCACGAGCTTTCACAGCTGCAGAGGTGTTCGCGTATACAACCACGGTGTGGTCAGGGTGAGCATCACAAAATTCTGTAAATTTGTCAGCTGGACAGCCAAGATCAAGCGAACATTCAGCTTCAAGTGTTGGCATTAGAATGCGTTTTTCAGGAGTAAGAATCTTTGCAGACTCACCCATGAAACGAACACCAGCGATGATCAAAGTGCTTGCTGAGTGACGGTTACCGAATTTAGCCATTTCTAATGAATCGCCAACGAAACCACCAGTTTCTTCTGCCAGAGCCTGAATTTCAGGATCGGTGTAGTAGTGTGCAATTAGAACTGCATCTTTTTCTTGAAGTAGTTTTTTGATGTTTGCGATGTGGGCCTGTTTCTGAGCGTCGCTCAATGGAACTGGCTTAGGCGGAAACGGGTAAACTGTATCGATTTTATCTAGTATATGACTCATTGCTCTTGCTCTACGCAACTTCTTCCGAGAATCCGAGTATTCTACACAGGACAGCGATTGGGATCAAAAAGGATTGGTTGCAAGCGGTGGCTAGCTAATGCTTAAAACGCATAAACAAGGCGACGTGTTGGCATCACAAAGAAGATAAGTAAACACTAAACGGAAGTAATCAGGTATAAAAAAGAGGCGCCTAAGCACCCCTATTTTGTTTTATAAGTGGGTTTTCGCCACTTTTGCCGAAGCACTATTTGGGTACTCGGTCACGACTTGTTGGTAATATTTCTTAGCTTGCGTCGCGTTGTTGTTGCGCGCAGCTATGTCACCAAGCTTAACCAGTGCATCTGCTCGCTTGTTTGAGTCTTTGTACGACACAACAGCGGCAAAGCTCTTCACGGCTTCTTTATCTTGTTTCTTAGCGAAATAAAGCTGACCTAACCAGTAATGTGAGTTAGGTGTGAAGGTAGAATCTGGGAAGTCTTTTTGAAACTTTTGGAATGCAGCGATAGCACCCGTGTAGTCTCGTTGCTTTAGAATCATATCTACAGCATTTTGATAAGCAGTTTGCTCATCCACATCAGTACTGAACGTACCAGAAGCGTCTTTAGAGCCTTCGCTCGCCGCCACTGCTACCGTTGCTGTTCCTGCTGCTTTCACCTCGCCTCTTACGCGATCCAGTTCAATGAACAGTTCACGCTGACGCTCTAGCATTTGCTTCATATCGTAGCTGTTTCGTTCCAACTCACCACGAAGTTCACTGATCTCCAGTGCCATGTCGTCGATTTGCTGTTGCATTTGAAGCTGAACGAGATTGCGATTTTGAAGCAGGCGCTCTAAACGCTCAATATCTGATTCGTTAGATGCTGATCGAGAAGAAGATGATGAATTGGTTGCGGTGCTATTGAGATCGGATACTGGAGCTGGTGCAGCGAACGCGGTGTTCGCTGCACTTGCCAGTAACGAAAGCAAAATGACTCGCTTTGTGTTACTGAACATGAGGCAATTCCTCAATTATATAATCTACTAAAATTAGTAAACTAGTACTGCGCGACGGTTTTTAGCGTACACATCTTCAGATTGACCTAGAAGAAGTGGCTTCTCTTCACCGTAGCTTACGATAGAGATTTGGTCAGCTTGCACACCTAGAGCTTGTAGGTATTTCGCTACAGCTTGTGCACGACGCTCGCCAAGTGCGATGTTGTACTCAGGAGTACCGCGCTCATCAGCGTGACCTTCGATAGTAACGTTCATGTCAACGTTCTTAACTAGGTATGCTGCGTGAGCTGCTAGCATTTCTTCGTAATCGCCAGCGATAGTAGAGTTATCGAATGCGAAGTAGATTGTTTGAGTTTCACGTAGCGCTTGCTCTTTAAGCTCTTGCTCAGACAGTTGACCGTTAGCGTCAATTGGCGTTACAACAGTTGTGTCTACGTTGCCTTCTGAACCTGAAGTTGTTTGGTTGCTTTCAGTACCAGATGTTGCAGATGTTGCTTCATCAGTTGAGCTACATGCCGTTACTGCCATCACTGGTAGTGCAATCATCAAGCCTTTAAGAACTTTGTTAAGTTGCATCTTTTTTTCCTTACGTTATCAAACTTAGTTTCTACAGCGACTAAGAGTGCTATAGATAGTTAAATGCCACAATAGTTAACACTATCAATAGCTAAAAGAATATGTAATTTTTCCTAGAGAAACGGTGACCACGCCGGAGCTCTTACACGTCCGTTGGTTGCCGGTAATCTAGCTTTAAAACGGCCATCGATAGAAACCATCGATAGTACATTTGTTTTGTTGTAAATAGAGCTATAGATAACCATACCTCCATTGGGTGCAATACTTGGAGACTCATCTAACAATGTTTTTGTTAGTACCTGAACCGCACCAGTTTCCAAATCCTGTTTCGCCAAGTTAAAACCTGAGTTACTGCGATTCACCATGATCATGAATCGACCATCAGGGGTGATCTGGCCACCTAAGTTTTGGCTACCTTGCCAAGTAATACGAGAAGTCGAATTATTGGACAAATTTACATTATAAATCTGTGGTTTACCACCACGATCCGATGTGAAAATAAGAGACTTGCCATCTGGGTGCCAGAATGGTTCAGTATTATTAGAACGGCCGCGGGTAATTTGAGTCAGCTTACGGCTAGCAAGGTCAAGAGTGTACACCTGAAGGCTGCCTGTTTTCGACAATACCAATGCCAATGTTTTTCCATCTGGCGAGAATCTTGGCGCACCATTATGACGAGGGTATGACGTCACCTTCTCACGTTCACCAGTGTAAATATTCATGATGAATATTTCCGCTTGGCCATTTTGGAAACTCACATAAGCAAGCTTTTTACCGTCTGGTGACCATGCAGGTGACATGAGAGGTTGCTTAGAACGAAGGACTAAACGCTCGTTAAAGCCATCGTAGTCAGCAACACGAAGTTGGTATGGGTATTGGTCTTTGTCGTTCACAACTACGTAAGAGATACGAGTTAAGAACGCGCCTTTCTCACCGGTTAGCTCTTCATAAACTAAGTCAGAGATACGGTGTGCATACTCTCTCAAGCGTTTACCAGGCACTGTCGCTTTCTTGTTGAACAACACGTGATCTTTAGAAAGTACCAATTGGCCTTCATCGCTTAGTGCGCGGCTTTGTCCTTTAGTCAGTTGACCACGAACAATGTCGATCAGTTGGTAGTTCACCACATACTGCCCTTCGGCATTTTTAGTGATGCTACCTGTTAGCAACGAATCAACGCCTAGGTTAGTCCAAGCATCAAAATTCACCTCACCTTCGCTGTAAGGCGTTTGAGGCATTTTGTTTGTTGCAACTGGGCTGAATTTACCACTGCGTTGCAAGTCAGAAGCGATAACCGCTGATACATCGTGTGGCAATGGCTCTGAGCCTTCCCAACGGAAAGGTACAATAGCGATAGGTCTTGCAGAGTTAATACCGTCTGTAATAACCAGCTCCAGCGCTGCATGTGCAAACTGGCTGCTTGTAGCTATTAAGAAAACAAAACTCAGTAATAGTTTCTTTAACACAAGTTCGTCCTTTTACTCTGGTGATACAGTTAAGTTAATGTCTTTCAGTGAGTTCACAATGTCTGGGTCTTTAGGCAACGGGTAAGATTGCACTTGTGCCACCGCACGCTTGGTTGCTGCACACAAACGGCTATCGCCATCTAAGATACTCAAACTACCCAATATCGCATTAGAGCCCGTTGGAATCAGCTTAAGGTTCACTCGACATGAGCGTCCTCGATAGCTGTCTTCTAACAACAGGTTCTGTTGAATCAGTTGGGTATAGATAGCACCGTAACGTTGCGCTTCATCACTAATAAATTGTTGTCTTGCTGAAGAATTTTGAGTCGCTTCAGTTTCAAGGCCAGCAAAGATATCGTTCAATGCTGCTTCTTGTTGTTTACGCTCTTTTTCTGCTTTTGCTGCAGCTTCTTTAGCCTTACGGGCTTTCTCTGCCGCGGCTGCCGCTTCTTTCTCTTTCGCTATGCGTTGCTTTTCAGCGCGTTCAGCGGCTTCTTTCTCTTTACGAGCTTTGTCTGCTGCCTCTTTCGCGGCTTTTTCTTTTGCCACGCGTTCTTGTTCAGCTTTTGCGATTGCCGCTTCTTTGGCTTTACGCTCGTTCTCGGCTTTCACTAACGCAGCTTCTTTTAGCTTACGGTCAGCTTCTGCTTTAGCGGCTTTCTTTTGCTCTTGCTGTAAACGCGCTTCTTCAGCTTTGCGTTGTTTCTCTTTCTCAACTCGGCGCTTTTCAGCTTCACGAGTCGCTTTAGCCTCTTTCGCTTGCTGTTCTTTTAGCTTGCGAATATTTTCTTCTTCAGCTTTACGATTCTTTTCAAGTCGTTCGCTTTCACGTCTCAGTTTGTCTAGACGCTCTTGCTCTTTCTTGCTTGCCGCTTCTCTTTGTTGACGAATCTGTTGAGCTTGCTGGCGAACCAACTGAGGATCAATCACCACTGCTTGAACCATCTGCCCTGTAGGCTTTGGCTCTGACATCGTGAAATCCGCTCCCCAAATGAGCGCAACGAATAGAATGACGTGCAGCCCAAGAGAAATAAGAAGCGGTGATCTGAAATTATTGGATTTTTTATTATTCGCTTTCATGAATGCTACGGAGCTATTCCCTTATATCCGTTAAAAGGCCAACCTTTGGCACACCTGCACGGCTTAATTCATCAAGTAATAAAACCACTTCAGCGTATGGCGTTGCGGCATCACCACCAACCGCCACTGGAGAGTTTGGCTTCAGAGACAACTCGGCTTTCACACGGACGATAATATCTTCCATAGATAAGCCACGCTGTACTTCTTCATCATTAACGCTCAAACCAAGTTCACCGTCTTTGTTCACTTCAACGATGATGAAACTCGCATTGTCGTCACCCAGTAGGTCTTGTGCCGATTTGGCCGTTGAAGCCTGAGGCAATTCAACGTCAACGCCTTGAGTAACAAACGGCGAAGTCACCATAAAAATGATCAGCAAAACAAGCATAACGTCGATGTAAGGTACAACGTTAATCTCTGCTGTCATTTTGCGTTTTTTAGGTTGGTATCCAGCCATCTATTATTCCCTGCCAGCCATCGCTTGACGGTGAAGAATACTGTGAAACTCTTCAGAGAAAGTCGCGTAGTTGTGCTCTAGCTTGCCTACTCGGCTGCTGAAGCGGTTGTACGCCATTACTGCTGGAATCGCAGCGAATAGACCCATTGCTGTTGCGATCAGTGCTTCTGCAATACCAGGAGCAACCATTGCGAGCGTCGCTTGCTTCACTTCACCTAATGCGATGAATGAGTGCATGATGCCCCAAACCGTACCAAATAGGCCGATGTATGGGCTGATAGAGCCAACAGTCGCCAAGAAAGGTAAGTTAGTTTCTAGTTCATCAACTTCACGAGCAACGGCAACGCGCATCGCACGGCCAGTGCCTTCCATAATGAAGTCAGGTGATGTTGCATTCGATTTACGAAGGCGAGCGAACTCAGTAAAGCCTGCGTAGAAAATTTCTTCAGTACCAGAAAGCTCGTCTTTGCGTTTGTTGCTCTCTTGGTACAGTTTTGCAAGATCAACGCCTGACCAAAATTTGTCTTCAAACACTTCTGTTTGTTTAGAAGCTTGAGATAACACTTTACTTCTTTTTATGATCATCGCCCAAGAAACAACAGACATGCCCATAAGAGTCAGCATGACCATCTTAACTAGTAAACTAGCTTCTAAAATTAGGCCTAAGATTGAGATTTCAGCAGTCACTATTCGTTAGCTCCGTAAGAATAAATGTTGGCATTGCCTTTGGTTTCATTTTTTGATTGTCGATACATGCTACCTTAACCATTGCTTTACACAATGCTTTGCCATCAGGATTTACGATCTCTTGACAGAAGACCAAGGTAGCTCGCTTCAACTCGTAAATATTTGTAATGACTTGTAAAGAATCATCAAGACGCGCGCCTTGAATAAAATCGATGTCCATATGTCGGACTACAAAACCGATGTTTTGTTCTAACAATACTTGCTGAGAAACGCCAATTGAGCGCAACATCTCAGTTCGAGCGCGTTCGAAAAACTTAAGATAGTTTGAATGGTATACAACGCCACCCGCATCGGTGTCTTCGTAATACACTGTCACTGGCCACGTAAATGGCTTAGATAATCCCTGCAATTTGATACCACAATCCAAAACGATAAAGATCTCACTATAACCTAACTCCTTATCATTAATAGTATATCGCTGTGAATTTTTTGATTTGAGAGACGAAAAAAAAGGCCATCTGTATAAGATGACCTCTTTTTGGCTAAAAACCCAACAAGTATAAAGGTTCACGTTGTTATGAACCTAAATCCTTTGCCTTTTATAGAAGGCGCAGCACCGTTAGGTAGAGCAAAATTGTGAGTGAAACATATGGGCTAAACAGTAGCTGCCACATCCAAGCTCTTGGCTTAAATCCGATACCGTAAACCATGCTTGAGCATACTGCCCAAATGAACATTGGTCCGATGATCGCGTTAAAGCCACCGATGCTTGTCGCATACGCTTCAGGATCCCACATCACTAAACCCACATGCATGAAACCCAATACTAGGGATAAGGCTCTAAGCAGAGTCTTATCCATTGGTTGATGCAGCTTAGCGATTTGCTCTGCGAGATTACTCACTGTCTTTGTCCATCATTTCTGAATGCTCTAGCCATAGAGCATTGATGATGCCGAATGCACATGCTAGAAGTACACCCAAAATCCATGCGAAATACCACATAAAATTTCTCCTAAGTTATTTAACTTCTAGCTTAGTAAGCTGAAACGTCGTTATCTTCGATGTGTTTCTTATCTAGACGACCGAACATTTTGTAGTATGTCCAAGTTGTGTAGCCAAGAATCACAGGAACCATTACCGCCGCAACGACAGTCATAAGACCAAGCGTTAGCTCACTCGCTGTTGAATCCCACATAGTCAAGCTTTGGTTAGGGTTCAGGCTTGATGGCATTACGAATGGGAACATTGCAAAACCAGCCGTTAAAATAACACCAGCGTTCGATAGGCTTGAGAACAAGAATGCGAAACCACCACGCTCAAAGCGAGATGCAATCACAGCAAGCAGTGGCATCGCTACACCAAGGATCGGCGCAGCCCACATTGCTGGATATGTTTCGAAGTTTGTCATCCAAGCACCCACTTGAAGTGATACTTCTTTGTTTAATGGGTTTGAGTCAGCAAACGTATCGATAGTGCTCGTAATTACATAGCCTTCGATAGATTGAACCCAGAAACCACCAATAACGAATAGAGCAATAGCAATTAGGCCAGTGATCTGAGCAACGTTACGAGCACGAGCGTGCAGCTCTTCTGTTGTCTTCATTTGAAGCCATGTTGCACCTTGCATCACGAACAACATCAGAGCCAACACACCACAAAGCAATGCAAATGGGTTAAGCAGAGCGAAGAACGTACCATGGTACTTAGACATCATAAATTCGTTCAGTTCAAATGGAACACCTTGTAGTAGGTTACCAAATGCCACACCGAAAATGATTGGTGGTACTGCGCCACTAAAGCAAAGTGCATAGTCCCAAGCTTTGCGCCATTTTGGATCTTCGATCTTAGAGCGGTAGTCAAGTGCAAGTGGACGTAACCAAAGCGCTGCTAACGTCGCGTACATTGCGAAGTAGAAGCCAGAAAACGACGTTGCGTAAACCAGTGGCCATGCAGCAAACAATGCACCACCCGCAGTGATAAGCCAAACTTGGTTACCATCCCAGTGAGGGGCAATCGTGTTTAGCATAATACGACGTTCAGTGTCGCTCTTACCGATAACAGGTGACAGAGCGGCAACACCCATATCAAAGCCATCAGTTACGGCGAAACCAACCAGTAGAACACCGATCAATACCCACCAAATAAGTCGTAAGCTTTCGTAATCAAACATAATATTCCCTCACTTATACTTCAACTGAACGGCTAACTTTGTCTTCAACAGAGTTATCGTTTTGTTCGAAGTGGTAACGGCCTGTCTTCAAGCTACTTGGACCTTTACGTGCGAATTTCAGCATTAGGTAAACTTCAGCAATCAAGAACACTGTGTAAAGTGCCAGGATAGCGAATAGAGAAGTCCAAAGCTGTTCAATAGTCAGTGCTGATGCAGCAACGTTAACCGGTAGGATTTCACCAACCGCCCATGGTTGACGACCGAACTCAGCAACGAACCAACCTGCTTCAATCGCAATCCAAGGAAGTGGGATTGAGAATAGCGCAGCTTTAAGTACCCATGGTTTCTGTTCGATTTTCTGACGACACGTTTGAACAAACGCAGCACCGAATACAAACAGCATGATGAAGCCACAAGCAACCATCAGACGGAATGACCAGAATAGAGGCCAAACTGTTGGGATAGAATCATCCGCAGCCATTTGGATTTGGTCTTCTGTTGCATCAACAACGTCGTCTGTGTAGCGCTTAAGAAGCAAGCCGTAACCTAGGTCACCTTTCACTTCGTCGAACGCAGCCATGTTTTCTTCAGACTTATCGCCTGCACGTAGCTTTTCAAGCAGCTCGTACGCGTACATACCAGTACGGATACGATCAACGTGGTCATCACGTAGGTCACGTAGGCCAGTTACTTCAGTATCAAGCGAACGCGTTGCGATGATACCCATTACGTAAGGAATTTTAATTGCGTAGTCAGTATTCATTGTCTCTTGGTTTGGAATACCAAAAACAGTAAATGCTGCTGGTGCTTCTTCAGTGTGCCATTCCGCTTCTACAGCAGCGAGCTTCACTTTTTGAACTTCACCAAGCTCGTACCCAGATTCATCACCTAGTACGATTACTGACAAGATCGCCGCCATACCGAAAGACGCTGCAATCGCGAAAGAGCGACGAGCAAAGGCAAGGTCACGACCTTTAAGAATGTAGTATGAGCTGATACCAAGGATGAACATTGCACCCGTTGTGTAACCAGACGCTACTGTGTGTACGAATTTAACTTGTGCTACTGGGTTTAGTACAACTTCAGCGAAGCTCACCATTTCCATACGCATAGTTTCAAAGTTAAATTCCGCACCCACTGGGTTTTGCATCCAGCCGTTTGCTACCAAGATCCAAAGCGCAGAGAAGTTAGAGCCAAGTGCTACTAACCAAGTTACCGCTAAGTGCTGACGCTTTGACAGTCTGTCCCAACCGAAGAAGAATAGGCCAACAAAAGTAGACTCTAGGAAGAATGCAACAAGCGCTTCGATAGCTAGCGGAGCACCAAAAATGTCGCCAACATAGTGAGAATAGTAAGACCAGTTAGTACCGAACTGGAACTCCATGGTTAAGCCTGTCGCTACACCAAGAGCAAAGTTAATACCAAACAATTTACCCCAGAACTTAGTCATGTCCTTGTAAATTTGCTTGCCAGTCATTACATAAACTGACTCCATAATGGCAAGTAGAAATGCCATACCTAGTGTCAGTGGAACAAATAGGAAGTGATACATCGCTGTAAATGCAAACTGCAATCGCGACAGATCAACAACATCAATCATGGTAACTCCTTTGTGTCGGCTGAATGACACTTGTGTGATTAATCACCGCAAAAATCCATGTTAAAACAATTTGTGTAATTGTTATTACAAATTGAAATTTGTAGCAAAAACGTACCGTTATAGTTAGATTATTGTTAAGCATGAGCTAATATAGCTGGCGCTAATATTACTGGTAAAATCAGTATGTTTCAAAAGGTTTATAGGAGAACCTTGCGTTGATTTGTATCAATTTTATTCGAGCAAATTAGAGTTATTTTTGAACAATCATGATTAAAATCACACCAATTTAGCCTCAGTTAATAACAGTGCATGATATCTGTGACAAAAGCTCAGCACCGCCTCAACATACGAATTACAACTACCTATAAAGTATTAACAAAAAATATGACAACTTATTTCATTTTTTGTTAGCCAAATCAAACCTGCAATCAAAGTTTTCATTTTTGATGACCGCTATTCAGTCTTTTTATCGACTCGCTCAAAGAGTTGTTATTCAGTAAAAAGCAAAAAATCCCAGCGCTTATGCAACTGGGATCTTTAAAAATGAATAATTTAACGATTAGACGGCTTATCTATTCCGAAGTGTAAATACGCCCTATCGGTCGCGATTCGACCTCTTGGCGTTCTTTGTAGGTAACCTTGTTGAATCAAGTAAGGTTCTAACACATCTTCAATGGTATCTCTCTCTTCACCAATCGCGGCAGCCATGTTGTCGATACCAACCGGACCACCACCAAACTTCTCCATAATCGCCAGCAGAAGCTTTCTATCCATGTAGTCGAAACCTTTAGCATCGACATCCAACATGTTTAGCGCTTTGTCAGCAACCTCTGGACAAATATGTCCGTCCCCTTTTACTTCCGCATAATCACGAACACGGCGCAGTAGACGGTTAGCAATACGTGGCGTACCACGAGCTCGGCGAGCAACTTCTAGCGCCCCTTCGGACTCCATAGAAAGACCAAGGCAATCTGCACTGCGCTGCACGATATTTTGTAGGTCTTCAACCTTGTAGTACTCAAGACGCTGAGTAATACCGAAACGGTCACGTAACGGCGATGTCAGTGAGCCAGCACGAGTGGTTGCGCCAATCAAAGTAAAAGGAGGAAGGTCAATCTTGATAGAGCGTGCCGCTGGGCCTTCACCAATCATGATATCTAATTGGTAGTCTTCCATTGCTGGGTACAACACCTCTTCAACCACAGGGCTTAAACGGTGAATCTCATCAATGAACAGGACATCATTTTCTTCAAGATTGGTCAGCAGCGCCGCTAGGTCACCCGCTTTTTCTAGAACAGGGCCTGAAGTCGTACGAATGTTGACATCCATCTCATTGGCAACAATGTTCGCCAACGTGGTTTTACCCAAGCCAGGAGGACCAAATATCAACAGGTGGTCGAGCGCCTCGTTACGCAGTTGTGCCGCTTTGATGAAAATCTCCATCTGGCCACGAACGTGATCCTGACCTTGATAGTCAGCAAGTGCTTTCGGGCGTATTGCACGATCAATGACATCTTCATCTTTGAATACTGGGTTGTCCGGTGCAATAAGGCGATCGGCTTCAATCATAAATTCTGCTATTCCTAACTATGCTCTTGTTGACTCTGCGCTTCTTGACTCTGTGTAAAGGCAAAGTGAATGAGTCTATTTTGTCGAACAAGTATATTGGGTATTAAACCATCGATTTCAGAGCTTCGCGAATCAACTGTTCGCTGGTCATGCCATCTTTAGCCACTTGAGAAACCACCTTAGAAGCTTGAGTCGGCTTGTAGCCTAATGCAAGTAGTGCACTTACCGCTTCTTCTTCAGCGTCATGAACGGTTGGCATAGAATCAATCGGAGCTGCATCCGTCGCTGGAGTAAACAGGTCACCTGCGCCCCACCCTTTTAGGCGGTCTTTCATTTCAACAACCAGACGTTCAGCTGTTTTCTTACCCACACCCGGAAGTTTAACCAGCGTCGAGATGTCTTCACGTTCAACACTCTGAACAAACTGGCTAGCCGTCATACCTGAAAGGATGCCAAGGCCTAACTTAGGGCCCACACCGTTCGCTTTGATTACTTCACGGAACAGCGCGCGTTCTTTTACTGTGTTGAAGCCGTAAAGCAGTTGTGCATCTTCACGAACAACAAAGTGAGTGTAGATAATTGCCTCTTCGCCCACGTTTGGTAATTCATAAAAACAGCTCATTGGCATTTGAACTTCATAGCCAACGCCACTCACTTCAATTAATAACTCTGGTGGCTGTTTTTCTATTAATGTACCGCGTAGACGTCCGATCACAATTCACTCTCTTGATGGAATATAATTTGAGGGACAGAATATAAAAGAACTGGATGCTTATCCAGTTCTTTGTGTTTATTAGGATGATTTATTTAAGCTTGCTTAGCTTGGGAAACCACGCTGTTTAAGCTTTCGACCAGTTCTTTTACTGAGGTGACATGCCCGGTCAGTTCAGAACCATAATTAGCGACTAAACCTGACACGGATTTGGTTTCTGCAACGCTCTGTGCCACTTCTGAACTGGCAAGGTCGAGCTCTTTCAATGAGCTCATCTGCATCGCCATAATATTAGTCAGTTGGTTAACGTCGGTCGAGATGGTTTGAACCTCGGAGATAATGCCGTTCATTTCATTGGCCGTGGTTTCAATGATGGCTCTGCCATGCTCCACTTCTTCTTTACTTCGGTCTAATAAGGTTCGAATTTCTATCGCGGAGTGGCTGCTTTTCGCCGACAGCTCTCTCACTTGGTCAGCGACGACAGCAAAGCCTCGTCCTTGCTCCCCGGCGCGTGCTGCTTCTATTGCTGCATTGAGTGCTAATAGGTTGGTTTGCTCGGCAACCGAGGTAATCAAGTCCGCGACTTTCATGATTTCTTGATTACTTTGAATTATCTGGCTGATTGCACTGGTTGAGGCTTCTAGTGATTCTGAGCTCTTCTGCGCTTTGGTTCCGACCGCTTCACTGCGCTCTTTTAACTCACCCACGAATGAATTGGATTCTTCGATGCCTTGAGTCATTTGATGCAGTTGTTGGCTCATCTGTTCTGCTGCACTCGCCTGAGATTCGCAATTGATGTTCAACACTTCAACTTGAGCATGTAGGTCTTGAGACTGCTGGTCTAAATGGACAGATACGCCCTGTAAGCTTTCAGAGTTTGAGTTGGCTTGGTCAAGGACAATGGAAAGTCGACCTTCGCTTTGCGTCGCTTGATTGGCAATCTGTTGGCTTTCCGAAATCGCACCTTCTGCCATTTCAATCGCCACCTCTTTTTGCTTAGCGGTAAAGGCTTGAGCAATGCAAATCACCACCAGCGGCATGATTACACCAGACCACGTCTCAACCACTAACGCTTCCGGAGTAAGTACTAACTGCGGAAATTCAAAGCCATCAAGATGAGCTGAAGTCATCACCAATGAAACGCCAATCACTAACCCACTCCATACAAGGGCGACAATTCGAGTTCCTGACAGGAAAAAAGCAACCACTAACAACGGCACCCAATAAGCCTGGGTAGACTCAACCACGCCACCGCTTTGGTAAATGATATTCAGGGCGTGCACCGCCATGCCGACAAAGCCAAAGTTCAATGCCAAGCTAGGCTTTCGGGTAATGCGTAATAAAAGCGCTGAAACTAATTCAAAGACGATAAGAAATACGGAAGTGGCAACCAGCAGTTGCTCTTCATGCTTAGTCCACTTGATGAGGCTGTAGACACCCACGAAGAATGCGATAAAAGTGAAGAGTAATAAGATATCCGCTTGTCTGACTTCGTTGCTATTCCATCCGTTACTTTTGGGTAGAAACAGCGCGCGCCACAGCTTGATTGGGTTCATCAGTGATCATCCTTGATTAACTTGTAAGACCTCCGACCAATGTTAATAACATGTTAAATGATACGCAATGTTATTATCTGGGTTCTGTTCGAAAGATCTCATTTCATCAAGGATTTAGGTGCGTATTGTTTTGATATGAGCCAAACGAGGTGTCAGGCTCATGTAATGCAAGCTTTTAGAAAATAGAGGGGTGGGATTAACGGTAGCGCCCTTTTCTCGCGCCTGTCGCTTTACCAGCAAGAGCTACCAAGGTTTTATTGGTGTTGGCGTGAGTGATCGCTACGCCTAGAGCATCGGCGGCATCGGCCTGTGGTTTAGCCGGTAACTTGAGCATGCTCATCACCATGTTCTGAACCATCGACTTATCAGCACCACCATTGCCTGTCACCGCTTGTTTGATCAAACGAGCCGCATATTCATGTACAGGCAAATCAGCATTCACTGCTGCTACAATCGCACTTCCACGAGCTTGTCCCAGCTTAAGTGCAGAATCTGCATTCTTTGCCATGAAGACCTGCTCTATCGCAAACACATCCGGCTGAAACTGAGTGATGATTTCGCTCACACCGGCGTAGATTTGTTTAAGTCGGCCCGGCAGTTCTTTTTCAGAGGTGCGAATACAACCGCTACCTAAGTAATATAGATGGCGACCATTTTGACGAATCACGCCATAGCCGGTAATACGCGAACCAGGGTCAATCCCTAAGATAATAGACATAACTTCAATACTGATTATTTATACATGCTTTATGAGCTTAGTATATCGAACGCAAAAAAAAATGCCCGTCAAATTAACGGGCATTTTCTAATTTACTGGCAAGTCTCGGCTAATTAATTAAGAGCTCTCTATCAAGTAGGAGCTCTTCATCAACAAAAAAGATAACAGGCTTACGCTTGCTCTTTTTTCTCTGCCAATTTAACTGCGATTGCTAGCTCTTCCAGTGATGCTGGGTTCGCTAGGCTTGGCGCGTCTGTTAGTAGACATGCTGCAGCTGTTGTTTTCGGGAATGCGATAACGTCACGGATGTTCTCAGTACCACAAAGCAGCATTGCTAAACGGTCAAGACCGAATGCTAGACCTGCGTGAGGTGGCGTACCGTACTTAAGTGCTTCAAGTAGGAAGCCGAACTTCTCTTGTTGCTCTTGTGCTTCGATACCTAGGATACCGAATACCGCCGTTTGCATTTCTGCGTTGTGAATACGTACAGAACCGCCGCCTACTTCGTAGCCGTTGATTACCATGTCGTATGCATCAGAATTTGCTGCTGCTGGGTTCGCTTTAAGCTCTTCCGCGTTCACACCTAATGGTGATGTGAATGGGTGGTGCATTGCGTGTAGGTTACCTTCGCCGTCTTCTTCGAACATTGGGAAGTCAACAACCCATAGTGGAGCCCATACGGATGTGTCTGTTAGCTCTAGATCAGTACCTAGTTTAAGACGAAGTGCGCCCATTGCTTCAGCAACGATGCCCGCTTTGTCTGCGCCGAACAGAATGATATCGCCAGATTCAGCTTGAGTGCGATCTAGAATACCGTTGATTACGTCTTCGCTTAGGAATTTAGCAACTGGAGATTGAATACCTTCCATGCCTGCAGCACGGTCGTTAACCTTCATCCAAGCTAGGCCTTTCGCGCCGTAGATGTTTACGTGTTCAGCGTAACCGTCGATTTGCTTACGAGTTAGCTTAGCACCACCTGGAACACGGATAACCGCTACGCGACCTTTTTCGTCGTTAGCTGGGCCAGAGAATACTTTGAACTCAACGTCTTTAACCAAGTCAGCAACGTCAACTAGCTCTAGTGGGTTACGTAGATCTGGCTTATCAGAACCGAAACGACGAATCGCTTCAGAGAAAGGCATTACTGGGAATTGACCTAGTTCAACATCTAGAAGTTCTTTCCACATATCGTGAACAAGCTTCTCAGTCACGTTACGTACTTCTTGAGAAGTCATGAAAGATGTTTCGATATCGATTTGAGTAAATTCAGGCTGACGGTCAGCACGTAAATCTTCATCACGGAAACATTTAACGATTTGGTAGTAACGGTCAAAACCAGACATCATCAGCAGTTGCTTGAACAGCTGAGGAGATTGAGGAAGTGCGTAGAAGCTACCTTTGTGAACACGGCTTGGTACTAGGTAGTCACGAGCACCTTCTGGTGTCGCTTTCGTTAGTACTGGCGTTTCGATGTCTAGGAATAGGTTCTCATCTAGGAAACGACGAACGAAGCTAGAAGCGCGTGCACGAAGCTTGATACGGTCGCTCATTTCTGGACGACGAAGATCGATGTAACGGTACTTAAGACGCTGCTCTTCAGAGTTCGTTTGGTTGAAGTCTAATGGAAGCGCTTCTGAACGGTTGATGATCTCTAGACCCGTCGCGTAAAGTTCTACTTCACCAGTAGCCATGTCTTTATTTACTTGGCTGTCAGGACGAACACGTACTTCACCAGTAAATTTGATACAGAATTCATTACGCAGTTGGTTAGCGATCGGGAAGATATCTTTCATATCTGGATCGACAACAACCTGAACGATGCCTTCACGATCACGCATATCAATAAAGATAAGACCGCCTAAATCACGGCGACGGTTTACCCAGCCGCACAATTCTACAGTTTGTCCCGCCAGGGACTTGTTCAGGTTACCACAGTAATGGGTACGCATAATGAATTTCCCAATCTCTTAATTATTTACTAATTTCCAAGCTGTCAGTGGTCATTCCACACAACAGAGCAAAGAAACATTTATACGCGGAAACTCGCTTAAAATCGACCTTCCACATTCGAATTTATTGTGTTTTATCTGGCTTTGCTGCTTTTTAGCCCACCAAGTGCGCAAAGATTCATCAAAACCGAAAAAATTGCGATAATTATATCTCGAAAGTACCTTAATCAGCAAAACTCTCGTACAGTTGATTTTCATTTCGATTAAAAGCAGTAATGTGATGACTAATGGTGCAAAAACAATGGACACTTTACCTTTAAGACTTGGATTAACCATGTGGTCTCACTCTGAGTGGCAAAGTCAGTTCTATGGTAAGGGAACAAAGCCTGCGGAACGCCTAGAAAAATACACCCAAGTTTTTCATACCGTTGAAGGCAACACGACCTTTTACGCGACGCCAAGTATGTCTACCGTTCATAATTGGAAAGCCGCCAGTCACGATGATTTCAAGTTCACCTTCAAATTGCCCAAATTCATCACCCACCAGCAGCAACTCAGACACTGCCAAGCAGAGCTCAAAGAGTTCTTGATGACCATGTCGCCACTGCACGACCGCATTGGCCAATGGACGATTCAGCTGCCGCACAGTTTTGAGCCCAGCATGCTGCCTGCCCTACAAAAGTTTTGCACCTTGTTCCCAAAAGATATGAAGCTTGGCGTCGAAGTTCGACACTTGGGTTTCTTTGATAAGGGCGATGCGGAAAAACGCTTCAACCAATGGTTGGTTGAAGAAGGCATCAATCGCATCATTATGGACAGCCGCCCCGTTTTCTCTGCGCCACCCACCACAGAAGCGGTGATCGATGCGCATCAGAAAAAACCGCGTGTTCCTGTTCATGCAATTGCGACCGCCAATAACCCAATGATTCGATTTATTGGCCACCCAGACCAAGAACCTAACATTGAGTTTTTTAAGCCTTGGTTTGCCAAAATTCCAAACTGGCTTAATGAAGGCAAGCAGCCCTATTTAATGATCCACACCCCAGACAATAACCATGCACCTGAACTTGCGATTGCTATTTATAAGAGGCTACAAAAGCAAGTGTCTGAAAATACATCATTATTACTGCCCGATCTGGCTCAGTTTCCGGCTCAAAAAGGCAACCATCAAATCTCGATGTTTTAACCCATCATCTATGAGTAACATCGAACCTTGAGCTAAATCTCAGTTTTCGTGACAGTGGCGCTTTTTTTACGTAAAATACGTCCCCTTTTATTTGGTACGAATTTTGTGCCAATTACGCTGACTGTCGAGAGAAAATGCCATGAGCAACACAGACAATATCTTTTCCGCTCCTATTGATAAAATTGGAGACTTCACCTTTGATGCAAGGGTTGCTGAAGTATTTCCGGATATGATTCAACGTTCGGTGCCTGGCTATAGCAATATCATCTCTGCAATCGGCATGCTGGCTGAGCGCTTTGTAAAGCCACACTCAAATATTTACGACCTTGGCTGCTCGCTTGGTGCTGCAACACTTTCTATGCGTCGTCACATTCAGCAAGAAGGCTGCACGATTTTCGCTATCGATAATTCAGAAGCCATGGTTGAGCGCTGCAAATTGCACGTTAATGCTTACCGCAGTGACACACCGGTAGAAGTGATTGAAGCCGACATCCGTGAAGTCGAAATCAAAGACGCTTCTGTTGTGGTACTTAACTTTACGCTGCAATTTCTTTCTCCGGACGACCGATACGCTCTGCTTGAGAAAATTCATGCTGGCTTGCGCCCAGGCGGGATCTTAATACTGTCAGAAAAATACGTATTCGAAGATGAAAGCTCAAATGAACTGCTTATCGACCTGCACCATGATTTCAAACGTGCTAACGGCTACAGCGAGCTAGAAGTAAGTCAGAAACGCAGCGCAATTGAAAACGTTATGCGCCCAGATTCGATCCCTGTTCACAGAGAGCGATTTGATAAGATTGGCTTCTCAAGCAGCGAAGTCTGGTTCCAATGTTTCAACTTTGGTTCAATGTTCGCGATAAAGTAAACACTTTAGATTACGTAACCGTCGCGACACCGTTAGCACGTACTAAAATGTCATCCTCAAGAGCGAGGAACGAGCGAGTTGGGGATCTCTTATCAAATACGATAAACGAGATTCCCTAGCATGTTTGTCCACACTCTTAATCGAGTGACAAATTTAATTTCCACACCACCAACTCAGTGAAAACCTATGTTTAATTTTGCCAATTTTTATCAACTTATTGCCCAAGATACTCGCCTTCAGCCGTGGCTAAATGTCCTGCCACAGCAACTGACCGATTGGCAAAATGCAGAGCACGGTGACTTTGACCGCTGGCTACGTGCACTAAACAAGATTCCACAAGGTGTGCCAGACCAAGTTGACCTGAAAAACTCAGTAACGATTGGTAGCTCAACACCGTTTCACACTGGCGAGCTTAAAAAGTTAGAAAGCCTATTAAAGACGTTCCACCCATGGAGAAAGGGCCCTTACACGGTTCACGATATTCATATCGATACTGAATGGCGCAGTGACTGGAAATGGGATCGTGTGCTTCCACATATCTCTCCATTAAAAAACCGTTCGGTTCTCGATGTAGGTTGTGGCAATGGTTACCACATGTGGCGCATGCTGGGTGAAGGTGCTCGCTTAACGGTTGGTATCGATCCTTCTCACCTA
Organism: Vibrio sp. 1CM24A; assembly: GCF_023161725.1. Lineage (NCBI taxonomy): Bacteria > Pseudomonadati > Pseudomonadota > Gammaproteobacteria > Vibrionales > Vibrionaceae > Vibrio > Vibrio sp. 1CM24A. The sequence goes on along the minus strand of NZ_JALNTS010000005.1, from coordinate 342,985 downwards.
TTCTTGGTTCAGTTTGAAGCGATTCGTAAGTTGATGGGTGATGACCAACGAGCTCACCTTTTACCTCTAGGTATCGAGCAGCTGCCAAAACTAGAAGCCTACGACACGGTATTCAGCATGGGCGTGCTTTACCATCGTCGTTCACCACTGGACCACTTGATTCAACTAAAAGACCAATTGCTGTCTGGCGGTGAACTGGTTCTTGAAACCTTGGTTATCGAAGGCGACGAAAATGCGGTACTGGTTCCTGTTGACCGTTACGCGCAAATGAGAAACGTCTACTTCTTCCCTTCAGCTCGCGCACTGAAACGCTGGCTAGAACAAGTTGGTTTTGAAGACGTACGAATCGTTGACGAAAATGTCACGACAATTGGTGAACAACGCACCACAGAATGGATGACACACAACTCTCTTCCAGATTACCTCGATCCGAACGATCCAAGTAAAACGGTTGAAGGTCACCCTGCACCGAGACGTGCGATTCTGGTAGCAACAAAACCATAGATTTACTGCCCACAAAGCAGTGGCATATTGAGTAAATAAAGCACAAGCCTATTAAGGCAGCACAACAATTGCTTGCATGGTCAAAAAGCCACCGTTAATTTCGCGGTGAACTTTGCTTCCTGAGCTCACGAATTGAACAAAAATTGACTTATGTTTAATAAGTGAGCTATTTCAAATAGCAATAATTGGCGTAGCGCTCACATTGCGATTCAATATGACCAGACTCTTACAATAGGATGCTTCACGCATCCTTTTTTGTGGGCTAAACTTTTAAATAGTCTGAACTATTCTCTAATTCTCAAAGGTTTTTTTTATGTTTAAGCGATTATCGCCTATTGTGGCGGTTGGTTTGCTCTCTGGTTGTACCCTCACGAACGGTGCTACCTACCACCAAGAAACTCTCGACGCTATTTCCCGCTCAGAGACAAACATCGCAAATAAGGTTCAAAATCTTGAACTGCAACTAAGCAATCAAAGTGACTATATTGAAAGCTTAGAAGACGAAATCACTACCCTTTCTAATCAATTAGATACCCATCTAACGAGCATGGAACACAAGGTTATCGAAGAGCTAGAGGAAGAAGAACCTGTCGCTGTTGCCGTTGCTCCTATCGCTCCTATATCACAACCGACTATCCTTGGCGGCATCGAAAAAGTGTCTATCGACTCTATCAAGCAAAGCTTTGATGCACGTGTAGATACTGGCGCAACCACCTCTTCTTTAAACGCTGTCGATATCAAAGAATTCGAACGTAACGGCAAGAACTGGGTTAAATTTCACCTAGACGACAAAGCCCAAGCTGAAGAAGACCAGAAATGGATTGAAGCGCCTGTTGTACGTTATGTAAAAATCCGTCAATCAACCAATGATCAAGCAGAACGTCGAGCTGTGATCGAATTATGGGTGAAAGTTGGAAAAATCCATGAAAAAGCGCAATTTACATTGGCGGATCGCTCTCAAATGAGTCACCCTGTATTACTAGGGCGCGAATTTATCAAAGACATAGCGCTAGTAGATGTAAGTAAAAAGTACGTACAAACGGAAGTTAAATAACAATAGTAGGGTAAGCTATGACGTCAAGAATTCCATTTTATATCTCTATATTCCTGCTTATCGTGGCAGGTATAACACTGAGTATGTTCAGACATACGACCTACGGTGTACCTTGGACCCCAGGGGAAACCAGACAGGTTTGGGACGTTGAAGCTCGCATCGAGTTCAACGCAGTAGGCAAAGAAGCAAAAGTTTCCTTAGCAGCTCCTCATACTCAGTCTAACTACACACTTATCGGCGAATCGGCTTCATCGCCAGGTTACGGTATCTCTTACTTGAATACTGAATCAGGTCGCCGCGCAGAGTGGTCTATTCGATACGCAGATGGCCCTCAAACCATCTACTACAAAACACAATTCCTAGTCGACAACCAAGCAAAAGTTGATGCTATCGCACCAGAAGGTGAAGTCTCTCAACCAAGCTTCGACGGCCCTGAAGAAGCGGCTTCTCTTGCATTGATTGATAGAGCGACAAAACGTTCTGCAGACAATATCACTTTTACCCGTGAGCTCATCAAAACACTTAATGATCCAGACAGCCAAAACTCAGCGCTGATTCTGAACAACATGACCAAAGTGGAAGCGACACACAAGCTACTTTCAGCGGCGAAAATACACAACAAAGTGGTTGGTGTTATCGAGCTAGAAGATGGTCGTCGTCGTCAGTCGATTCAAAACATGATTCAGATCTGGGATAACGACGAGTGGGTTCTATTCTCTCCTGAATCAAGCGAACAACAAGTTCAACCAAACCTGCTGATTTGGGATGAATCAAACGTTTCTCTACTGGATGTTGTTGGCGGTCAGAACAGTAAAGTTCACTTCTCTATGATTGCTCAAGAGGTTTCACCAACGGAAGCAACCAATAGTAAAGTCTCAGCTGATCAACTGTTAAACCTTTCAATTCACAGCCTACCGTTAGAAGAGCAAGCGATGTTTAAAACCATCATGCTGATTCCTATCGGTGCTCTAATTGTTGTGTTCCTACGTGTCATTATCGGTCTGAAAACGTCTGGTACGTTCATGCCAGTACTGATTGCGGTAGCCTTTGTACAAACACAACTGGTAACGGGTATTGTTGGCTTCCTACTTATTGTAGGTACAGGTCTGATTATTCGAAGTTACTTGTCCAAACTCAACTTGCTCTTGGTAGCCAGGATATCCGCCGTAATCATCACGGTAATCATGATTATCTCTGTGTTTACTGTGGTCGCGTTCAAAGTGGGTCTGACTGAAGGTCTATCTATTACGTTCTTCCCAATGATTATCCTGTCTTGGACTATCGAACGTATGTCTATCCTATGGGAAGAAGAAGGCGCGAAAGAAGTAATGCTACAAGGTGGTGGTTCTCTATTCACTGCGGTTCTTGTTTACTTAGGCATGACTAACCCGTTCATTCAGCACTTAACGTTTAACTTTATTGGTTTACAACTTGTTATTCTAGCGACCATCTTGCTACTAGGTAACTACACAGGATACCGTCTAACCGAGCTTCGTCGCTTTAAACCGCTAGCGGAGGACTAAGTTATGTTTGATCAGTTTACTTCACCGTTTAGGTTGAAAGACAAAGGCATAATGGGAATGAACAAGCGTAACCATAGTTATATTGGTCGCTACAATGATCGTTCCAAGTATCCACTCGTTGATGACAAGCTTAAGACGAAGATCATTGCTGAACAGGCTGGTGCTACTGTACCAAAACTGATTGGCGTGATTGGTCATCAAGCTGAAGTAAAAACAATCCATAAGATGGTAAAAGAGTGGCCGGGTTTCGTAATCAAGCCTGCTCAAGGCAGTGGTGGTAAAGGTATCCTTGTTGTGACTTCTCACAAGGACGGCGTTTACACCAAGCCATCAGGTTCGACTATCAATGAAGAAGACGTAGAGCGTCACATCAGTAACGCTCTCGCGGGGCTTTTCTCACTCGGTGGTAAGAACGATGTCGCTGTAGTTGAGAACCTCATCAAGTTTGACGAGTGTTTTGACGGCTTCAGTTACGAGGGTGTGCCAGATGTACGAATCATTGTATTCAAGGGATACCCTGTAATGGCGATGATGCGTCTATCGACTTCAGCTTCTGATGGTAAAGCTAACTTGCACCAAGGTGCTGTGGGCGTAGGTATTTGTATCGCTACGGGTAAAGCTGTTCGTGCGGTTCAATTCGACCACCCAGTGACCCACCACCCAGATACGGGTAAAGAGTTGGCGCTACTACAAGTACCCCATTGGGAAAAGCTGCTAACTCTTGCATCAAGTGCTTGGGAAATGACAGGCCTTGGTTACATGGGTACGGACATGGTTTTAGACCAAGAAGAAGGCCCAATGGTACTGGAGCTAAACGCTCGTCCTGGATTAGCAATACAGATTGCAAACGGCGCAGGTTTATTACCTCGCTTGCATCATATTGAAAACCTGGGCACACCCGCTGAATATCCAAAACCAGCCGAGCGCGTTGCCTACGCTGCTAAGCAATTTGGTGTTCACGGCAGCGAAATTGTTCCAAACTAAGCTCATCTATATTAAAAGCGAAACGACTCAGTAAGTAATTCATACTGAATCTAGCTCGATAAAAAAGCCGCATAACTCTGAGAGTTACGCGGTTTTTTAATGTCTGCCGTCTTTTACCTAGTTAATATGACTAAGCCTCTGTTACTTCATTTTCAGGCTCACGAATAGGATCAATACGCACAGCCGCCACCTTAAATTCAGGGATCTTCGCGTGTGGATCGGTCGCTGTGGTGGTCAAGCGGTTAACCGGTGATTCAACGAAATGGAATGGAATAAATACCACGCCCTTTTGCATTCGTTTAGTCACAAACGCCGCGATTTCTATTTCACCACGACGCGTTGATACTTTAAGCATCTGACCATTTGAGATACCTAACGCTTCAGCATCATGAACACTCACCATAGCACGCGGCCCTGCTAAGTTATCCAACCCTTTGGTTTTACGTGTCATGGTTCCGGTGTGGAACTGTTCTAGAATGCGGCCTGTCGTTAATACTAACGGGTATTCCGCATCCGGTAGCTCAGCAGCGTATCTAAACGGAATCGCCTCCATTTGACCACGCCCACGCGTAAATTGGGTCTGGTGCATGATACGTGTGCCATCAGGGTTGTTCTTATTACTTGGCCATTGCACGCCGTTGGCCGTAATGTTCTCCCAACGTAAACCACCATACTGTGGCGTGACACGTGCTATCTCATTGGTGATATCAGCAACCGAGCCATATTCCCAATTACCGCCCATTGCGTTGGCCAACATTTGGATAATCACCCAATCTTCTTTCGCTTCACCTGGAGGCAATACCGCAGGATTAATACGCTGAACACGACGCTCAGTATTAGTAAAGTGACCAGACTTCTCAGCAAACGAGCAAGACGGCAGCACCACATCGGCATATTGAGCGGTTTCGGTTAAGAAAATATCTTGAACCACTAGGAAATCTAACGCTTCAAGACCTTCAATCACATGCGCTTGGTTCGGGTCACTGAGCACTGGGTTCTCGCCCATTACGTACAGACCACGAACATCTCGATGACACGCCCCATCAATAATTTCGGTCAACGTTAAGCCGGTTTCAGCCGGTAGGTCAGAAACGCCCCACTCCATCGCGAATTTTTGACGAACCATTGGGTTATACACTTTCTGATAACCCGGGAGGTTGTTTGGCAATGCACCCATGTCACACGCACCCTGAACATTGGATTGACCACGTAATGGGTTGATACCGCCGCCTTCAATTCCGATGTTGCCACACAAGAGCTGTAGGTTAGCGATAGAGCGAACATTATCGTGACCAGTAGTGTGTTGCGTAATTCCCATCGAGTAGTACACCGCTGTTCGTTCTGCAGTACCAATCAATCGCGCCATCGCAAAAATATCTTCGGCTTTAACGCCAGTTACCAGCTCCACTTTGTCTAGCGAATAACTTGGTGACATGACCTCTTGAAGCAAGGTATCAAAGCCATCCACACGGTCTTCGATATATTCTTGGTCATACCAACCGTGTTTGATGATTTGCTGCATCACACCATTGATCAACATTACATCAGTACCCGGTCGGTGCGCTAAATAAAGTTCAGCATGGTCAGCAATATCGATTCGTTTTGGATCGGCAACGATCAATCTCGCTCCACCATGTCTCACAGCTTGCTTGATATGCGAGCCAATAATTGGGTGTGCTGACGTGGTGTCGGAGCCAATAATAAAGATCACATCTGAGTGCTTGATGCTTGGAATATCATTGGTCATCGCCCCGCTACCTAGCGAAGCCTCTAAACCAGTAACAGTAGATGCGTGACAAAGGCGCGCACAGTGATCGACGTTATTGGTACCGAGTTCACGACGTATGAATTTTTGGAAGGCATAGTTATCTTCATTGGTGGTTTTCGCCGACGAGAACCCCGCTAAAGCGTTACTGCCAAAGCCCTGCTTAATCGCAGTAAACTTCTCGGCAATAAGCTTAACTGCCTCATCCCAACTTGCAGGTTGCAACCAGCCATCTTTACGAATTAATGGTGTGGTTAAACGCGCATCGCTGCCCACAAAATCGAAGCCAAATCGTCCCTTAACACACAACATGCCTTCATTAACCGGAGAGTCTCCGCCTTCGATATAGCGGATTTTGTTTTTCTGCTCATCGATATGCATGGTTAGCTTACAGCCGACACCGCAATAAGTGCAGATGGTATCGACTTTCTTGAGTACGTCTGTGTCTCCCTGCTTTCTATCACGAGCATCGACCATTGCACCCGTTGGACACGCCTGAATACACGATCCACATTGAACGCAGTTTGAGTCGCCCATTAAGGTCTTATCTGCCCCAAAGTTAGGACGACATTCAGGTCTTGATGCAGGCTTGCCATCTGATTGATTCATGAAGCTTAGAACGCCATGAACATTCTGTTCTCGACACGCTTGGATACACTGGCCACAACTGATACAGCGGTTGGCGTCAAAGATAATGAACTCAGAACTGTCATCGACCGAAAATTTTTGTCTTGTTAACCCGACCTTCGCTTCTTCAGCACGAATCGCCTGCCAACTCTCATTCGAAGCCACATCGATTTTGTATTCTGGATGGGTTTGCGTTGCTTGGTATTCGGTCGAGTAGTCTCGTAGGTCGCAATCGGTATTGGCTTGGCAGCCACACTCTAAACATCTTGCAGCTTCAGCAATGGCATCTGCATTATCAAACCCTGTTTCTACTTCATCGAAGCTTTGTTCACGCTGCTCGGGCGTTAGTTCAGGCATGATCTTACGAGCCATGCGTTGTATCGACTGATATTGCTCAGGATCCACCGCTTTGAGCTGTTTGTGCTTTCTTGAGTTAAACGGTTTAGCCGGAATATTGTCCATATCACCATGGAAGAAGCGATCGATCGCTTGTGCAGCAATACGCCCATCACCCACCGCTTCGACTGCAGTTGCAGGGCCGCGTCGGAAATCACCAATACTGAAAATATTTCCGGTTCCGGTATGCATGGTTTGTGGATCAGCATCTGCGGTATTCCAACGAGTAAGAGGAATATCAATCGCTTCATTGTCCATAAAGCTCAGATCAGGCTTTTGCGACACGGCAGCAATAACCGTATCAAACGCTTCAACAAAGAACTCGCCAGTTGGTTTAGGGCTGCGGCGGCCTGAAGCATCAGCAGGACCCAAAGCCATTCGTTCTAATCGTATTTCTGATACATGACCATTTTCATCGGCTATGTTTTCTGCAGGGTTGGTTAAGAAGTGGAACTTCACACCCTCATGTTCAGCTTCTTCGATTTCGTAATCTTCTGCTGGCATCTCATCTCGAGTACGACGATAAATCAGCGTAGTATCCGCGCCATCACGAACTGCGGTTCGAGCACAGTCAATCGCTGTATTACCGCCACCGATCACGGCAACCTTTTTACCAGTGACGTACTGCTGGTCGGTCACGTAATCTTTCAGATAATCGACACCCAAATAACAACCTCCGAGTTCGCTACCCGGGTAATTCATCTCGACCGCTTGCGATGCACCAACGGCTAAACAAACCGCATCAAAATCGTTACTTAAATCAGACAGTGTAAAATCAACACCGAGTTTTTTACCGCACTCAACCACCATTCCGTTGCGACACATCAACTCGATTTCTTTATCTAGAATCGACTTAGGTAAGCGATATTCAGGGATACCGTAACGCAGCCAACCACCCGCTTGCGGCATCGACTCATAGACACTGACATCATAGCCTTCGTTAGATAGGTAATAACCCGCGGTAAGCCCACCGGGGCCACTACCGACAATTGCAATACTCTTGCCTTTATTCGGTTTCTTAGCTGGCATGTAGCTCTCTTGAGCCGCTAAATCCGCGTCGGCAGCGTGTCGTTTGAGTTGGCGAATCGCGATGGATTCATCAACCAAGTTACGACGACATTCGGTTTCACAGAAAGCAGGACACACACGACCAATTGAAAGCGGCATTGGTAATGTCTTTTTGATCACTTCAATCGCTTTGATGTGATCATTTTGAGCAATATGGTGCAGGTAAGATTGGATGTCGACCCCAGCAGGACAGGCTGTTTGGCATGGCGCCTCACAGTCAGCGTAGTGATCGGTCATAATGCGATTCAACGCTTCTTGTCGATGGTTCGTTAGCTGTTTTGACTGAGTGGTAATATTCAGCCCATTAGATACTTCAAGCTCACAAGAGCGAGTAACACCAACGCCATCAACTTCAACGACACACAAATCACACGGCACTTTATCCGCTGTTTTATTCAAACCACATAAAGATGGGATTTCCAAACCACATGTTTTTGCCGCTTCAAGAACGGTTTGTCCTTGCTCGACGATTCGATATTTCCCATCAATAACGATTTGAATCATACCTAAGTCCTACCTTTACCTTTCGCACACGCGATTTATCAATAATTAAAATTTAAGTAATACAATATTATTAATATTATTAAATCTATGTCATTACCATACATTATTTGTGGTTTTGTGCGTGTGACCTCAAACAAGTTCCATTGATAATAACCATAAGGTATGAGTGGTCTTATCAGTATCGAAGAGAGGATTAAGCGGGAGAGGTTCTGCTGTAGAAGTAAGAAATAAGGAATTAGATTCAAGGTACAAAAAAGCCCCTATTGATTAGGGGCTTTGAACAAATATCATTGAGTCGCTTTCGAGCTTATAGCTCAGCTATCAAGGTTATTGCTCAGCTTCTTCAATAAGCTCTTGAACTGGAGATGCCGGTTTGTTTTGAGCAAAACCGCGCAGGCCAACAACATGCACGTGTTCGTGATCTTTAAAGACCTTACGAACCAGTTTGTAAGTTGTGCCTTTCTCTGGGCTGATGTTCTCTGGTGCTGCAATCAGAAGTTGCATACCTAAACGGTCACACAGTTCGAACAAGGTAGAGATAGATTTCGCATCCAGACGTGCGGCTTCATCAAGGAACAACAAACGACATGGGACAATGTCTTTACTACGAAGTCGACGAGATTCCTCTTCCCAGCTTTGAACAACCATCAGTAGGATAGACTGACCGGTACCGATCGCTTCACCCGTAGACAGTGCGCCAGACTCTGCTTGTAACCAACCGTCTGAACCACGGTTAACTTCAACACTTAGCTCTAGGTAGTTACGGTAATCGAGTAGCTCTTCACCCAGAACTTGCGGAGAACGTTGACCCATGTCGATATGCGGGTTCACACGTTGGAACAACTTCGCCATCGCTTCTGAGAAGGTAAAGCGCGTTGATTCAAACAAGTCTTTGTGCTGCTCTTGCTGAGTCGCTAGACCTGATAGCAAGATCTCGTGACTTTCACGAATCTTAACGTTCAGACGTACGCCCTTAACCTGACCAAAGTAGATGTTAGACAGCCCTTGGTTCAGCATTCGAATACGGTTCTGCTCGCGCTGAATCGTTTTCTTGATGATGCTTGCTACCGACTCAGAGCTGATCGCCAAGCGGTTTTCACGTTGAGTCAATTCTTCAGTTAGACGAGCTAGCTCAACTTCCATCTCTTCGATTGCTTCAACCGGATCATCCGTATGAATGATGTCTTGGCGAATACGCTCACGAAGGTGTTGGTAAACCGCAATGTAGAACAGAACCTTACGCTCTGGATGTGCGTTGTCTTCCGATAGACGCAGCGAGTCACGTAGGTCGTCATTGTCAGCCACAGCCAGGCGTAGCGCACCCAGTGATTTATCCGACATAGAGCGAAGCTCGCCCGCCGTTAGGTAAGCCAGTTCACGCTTGTGCAGACGACGTTCAACATCATTTTCACGAGCTAAGCGAAGTACTGAACACCAGCCTGCTTTTGCTGCAACAACGAAAGTACGAAGCTCGGTGTACTCTTTTTGAACTTTCTTAAGACGCTTAGCTAGGGCTTTCATCTCAAGTTCTGTTGACGTAATCGTACGCTCGTATTCACTCTTACGGCTGCGAGATGTATGTAGACGCTCTTGAAGCTCGTCACGACGACGTACAGCACGCTCTTCAGCGCCTTCGTCAGCATTTACGCCAAACTCTTGTAGCTCTTGTTTGAACTCTTGAACCGTTTCTTGCTTCGCTTGATGTGAGCTCTTCAGTGCCGCCAATACTTGGTTGTATTGGTTCATCTGTTCGCGAGCTTGCTTCAAACCATCGCGGCCTTTGGTTCTTGCTTGTTCAGCTTGAACCAGTTTCGCTTTTAATTGCTCGCTCAGTTCACTGCTCTTGTTAAGCAAATCAACAGAATCCGCGTAAGCAAAGTAGTGACGACGCTCAATCAGATCAGACAGTGCGAACACTTTGCCTTTTAGCGTTTGTAGAGCGCTGTCGGCTTGACGATACTCGGCCTCCAAAGCTTCGAACTGCTCTGGGTCAGCGTCTAGGGCAGATACGATTTGCTCTAGAGAAGTAAGCGATTTGCCGTGCGTATTCAAGTAAGACTTAGCTTCACTTAAACGCTCTAGTTGCGCTTCTAATTCAGCTAAGCGCTCAGCCAATGTTTCGTCTTCTAAAATACGAACCATAGGTGCTAATTTATCTAGCGCACCGAGTGCCTGCTTGCTTTGTAGAAGCTGGCTACGTTGCTGCTGCTCTTTAGAGTTAAGCTCAGCCAGAGAACGAACAATTTGATTACGCTTATCACGAATCGCAACAAGTGCTTGTTCTGGGTCTGCGTTAAACGCAACGTGCAGGTGCTTCGCAACAAAGCTGTTGAATGCTTGATATAGGCGATTCAGCTTTTGAGAGTCAAACGCTGCTTTCGCGTGGTTCTCAACAACAACGTCACGCTCTTCGCGCAATTTCTCTAGACGTTGTTCACGAGCCGCACGGCCAAACAGTGGGATCTCAGGGAAACGAGAGTAACGCATTTGGCGATCGTTCAGCTGAACACATACTGCGCCTTCAAGCTCATCGGCATTGAATGAACTGTCATCAAACGCGTCGACATCGCCTTCTAGGATGTAAAGGTCTTCTGGACAATCATCAAGATCCACCAGCTTCTCTTTAATACCATCAAGATCAGAAACCACAATTGCGTGACGAGCTGGGCCGTACATCGCACTGAAGTACGGCGCATCACCAATCGTGATGTCATCGTAGATCTCAGAAAGCAACACGCCACCAAGCGTATCCGCCAGACCTTTCAAACGAGGATCGTTAGAGCCACCTGGCGAAGCTAAACGCTCAATCTCTTGCTCAAGTTCAGCTCGGCGCGTTGCCAACTGATCTTTTGCTACCGCTTGAGATTTCTCATCTTCAAGCACTTGCTGCATTTGAGTCATTACTGCTTGGCTATCTTCTAGCTCAGCGTCGGTTTGATCTCTTAGTGCTTCAAGCGCATCGTTTGCCGTGATCCACGCAGGAGCAATGGACTCAAGTTTTTGAATCTCTTGATCGTGGTTTTGTTCTACACGACGTTGCTCACTCTTCGCTTCACGCAGCTCTTCTTGAGCGTACTCAAGAGACTCGATCTGCATAGCGTGACGTTCACGTTCTTCATCGAAAACCGCTTCGTCAGTCAGTGAGATGTTGTGTTGCTTTTGGTATTCAGTCGCAAGCTCTTTTGCTTGACGCTGCTGAGCCACATCACGAGCCATATCACGGTGCTGAGCACGCCACTGCTGTTCATTTTCAACAACGTGTTTTGCGTTACGACCTTTCTCTAACGCTTGTTTAGCGCTGCTAGACGCTTCTTTACGTTCAACGTCACCCACAATACTTTTAACAAGAGCGAGTGCTTTGTCGAACTGTGCAGAAGCAGCAGAAGACATGTCTAGTTTATGCTTCGTCGACAGTAGCGTTTGAGTGCTTGATTCTTCTTGTGCTTTTAGCTCTGAAACCAGAGTTAGTGCGCTTTCTGCCGTAATAGATTCATCACCAAGCAACTGCTTAGTTTTCTCTAATGCTTGAACCGCTTGCTGGTATTGAAGTGCACGAGTCTGCTGAACATCCAACGCTTGTTGGTAATCAGCAAGCTGAGTTTTCAGGCTATCCACTTCTTCTTCAGTGATGGTTGCCTGCTCTTCAGCAAGAAGTACTCGTTCTTGAGCTTCTTCAACCACCATAATCTGCTCTTCTAGACGCTCATTCAGCTCTTCTAGATCTTCGCTGTAGCGAGCAATTTTCTCTTGCTGACGAAGTGCCGTTTGAACTAATTGAAGATGATCCGAAGCTGCTTGATAATCTTGCTCTAGAGCCGATTCTTGATCAACAAGTAGTTCTAGTTCTTCTTGAACGCGATTCAACAAATTGTTTTGATCAAGCAAGGTTTCACGAGAACCAAACAGCTCACCACGGAACTTCATGGTTTGATCTAACTTGTTACGACGATCGTTTGCATGGCGCATATAATCTGCTGCCACGTAGTTCGTAGACTCAGTGATCAAGTGCTTGAACAAGTCACGATCCGACTGAGTCGTCTTGATTGCTTCTAGCGTCATGCGGTTTTCGCGTAGTGCTGATTCCATGTCTTGGAATGCTTTCTTCACACCGCCATTTTGCGGTAGAAGGTAATCACGCAGAGAGCGCGTAATCGCACTAGAGATACCACCGTAAAGCGATGCTTCGATCAGACGGTAGAACTTAGAACGGTCGCTGCTGTTACGCAGTTTCTTCGGTACCACACCGTATTCAAACATCTGCGAGTGGTAATCAACAATCGAAGAGAAGGCTTTGAAATGTGCGCCTTCGTATTGCGCTACCGCCGCTTTCACGTCATTCAACTGACATACACGTGCGTGGCTGTCTGAAACATTCTGAATCAATACATCCGTTGGTTTCACATGGCTTGGAAGGCCTTGGATAACGAACGGTTTGATGTCGACTTTCTTATCACGACCCGCGACTTGCTGCAGTTTTACTGCAAACAATAGGCGTTGGTTACGAGAGTTCACAACATCTAGCGCGGCATAACATGCGCCTGGCTGAAGCTTACCGTAAAGGCCTTTATCACGAGATGACTGCGAGCTACCCGCTTCCGTTGTGTTACGGAAATGCAGAAGGCTTTGGTCAGGGATCAGTGCTGTGATGAATGCCGCCATTGTGGTCGACTTACCTGCACCGTTACCGCCAGAAAGTGTTGTAACCAATCCATCAATATCAAAAGTACGCGCAAAGAAGCCGTTCCAGTTGACCATGGTTAATGATTGATACTTACCTCTTTCAATCATGCTTCACCTTCTACTTTTGTTTGTTTGCCATCGTTTGACTCAAGGTCAAAGTCAGCTTGATCGTTAAAAATGTCTTGTTGACCGTTTTCGTCTACGTCTGAAACGACTTCTGATACAGCTTCCGCTTGTTCTTCATTCAACAAGCTACCTTGGTTAGGCTCTTGGGTATGAACCACAGCTTCACCATCACGGATAAGACGTAATTGCGCTTCTTTCATATCGTCGCCAACACGAACGTCGGCGCCAAAACGGAATACCGCTTCGCTGATACGGAACTTGCCAGTTTCACCAATCGCAATCAACATGCCGATACGGCGTAAACGACGTAAAGAAGTGCGTACTTTTTCGAAGAGCTTTTCTTTATCTAAATCAGAACCAGACGCACGGTTGGTTGCTAGCTTCATGAGTTTTTTCTCATCCGCTAACGACATCAATTCATCAAACAGTTCTTGATTGGTGAAGATACCTTCATGAGCCAGACGTTCTGGGCTTAGGTATAAGAAACACAACACCTTACCAACCAACATGTCGAGCTCAGACAACACACTACGACCAATCAGAGACGTAGAACGCGGACGCAAGTAAAAGAAACCTTCCGGCGCTTTTACCAGTTCCGTATTGTAGCGTTGATAGAAATGCTGAAGCTCAACTTCAAAATCAGACAGCAACGCGTGGTTATCTAAATCTTCTGTTGAAACATGCTTACCTGAACGCAGCATGCTATCTAGCGCAGGGAACAGTGGGTTCGCTATCGCTTTTACCAGTTTCTCTGGCATGTAATCATCAGTACTTGTTAATGACATTTGCTTGTACCTTTGCACCGAAATCGTTGATTGCCTGCCAATCTGGCTGAATAGCCTGATAGTCAGACTCTGAGTAACCTAAGCGTACGGCTTGGTCGACAACAATTCTGGCTAAATCAAAATGGTGTGTGCGAGGGTGTGCAGCGAGGTAATCGCGTAACACAAGGCCAAGATCAATTGGCGCGCCTTGCTGTTTGTGAGCTTTTAACATCTCTGCAATTCGATCTGAAAGCAGGTCATTCACTTGCTCAAATTCTTCGTACTCTACGTCGATTGGTGCTTGTCCCATCACTTCGTCATCACGAAGCACGAGCGCTTCATCACGAAGATCCGTCAGCTTCTCAGCATCTGCGTAGGTCAAAAGCCAAGGCGCATCAAAGTAGTCGGTAACCGACTGACGCAAGCGTTGGCTAAAGGCACGGTTTTTATCCATATCAATCGCGGTACGAATAAACTTGTGAACATGGCGGTCGTAGCCGATCCATAAATCGATGGCTTGTTGGCCCCAACTGGTGATTCGGTCTAGCTTCATCTGCAAGCCGAACAGGGTTTCGCCAACGAACTCGAGTTCATCGTCACCGTAAACAATTTCTTGAATATCGAGGATCTGTGTTTGCAGTTCATCACCCGCCGCTTGCAAGGTGTCTTGCAATTCTTTCAGCGTGGAAGAGGTTTCTGAAAGCAAGGTTTCACAGTTGTTAATCGCCTCTCGCCAATCCTTGTTTAAAAGGTCGGCAATTTGCTGTTTAACGGTTTGCTGCTGCTCATCCATAACACGTTGGTTAAGATCAATCTGATCGAAAATTTCACCAACAGAATACTTGAGCACGCCGTAAACATTCTTTCTCCAATGCCCTGGAGTTCCGCCTTTTTGTGCAGCTTCAATGGCTTTTGCCATCTCGTCCGCAACCATAGAAAGCTGGATAGACAGTTTCAACTTAGAGAACTGACGGTGGCGTAAATAATAATCTGAAATACCAATCGCCAATGGTGATAAGCGATAAATACTCGCACCATCGGTGATTTCGCTGGTAAAGCGGCTAATCAACTTCTGTTTAACTAACTCGTTGATGGCATTGTTGGCACGAAACGCAGACGCTTCGCCAGTATCTTCAAACAGTCGAGTGACGATGGTAAATGCATCGTGCAGTTCACCCTCGCCCAACTCTTCATCGAACCTTTCATTGCTTAGTACTGCGATAGCAATCAAAAATGCTAAGCGCTCTGGTGGCAAGTTTAATGAAAAATCATGCTGCTTGACCCAGCCCACCAACTCATCAATTGGCTGCTCTTCGGCAGTTTGAGTCATTTCACTCATTGTGGTTCCTGTTACTGTTCTTCGTCATATCGAATGTAATAGATATGACGCCTATTTCTTTATGACGCGGGCTTGTTACGATTGCATAGCGCATGTTGTGGCTTCTTTTACCACATTCACCGCTGTTATTGCGCAGGTTTTTGAGCCCAAACGTGAATATAACGGCCTAGTGACAGATATGGCTCTTGGCGACATAGCTGTTTTTCCAGTTCCAATACATCTTCAAATTGGTAATCGCCCATGTACTCCATATTACCTATGTAGTCACTGAACGAGCGAATGCCTGATTTACCACAGATTTCTAGACCAGCGTCTTCTATCCATTGATAAACCTCTTCCGGCTTCAAGCCTTTTTGTGGTTGCAGCTTAAACCGTTTTCGATGTGGCATCCCATTCAATACATGAGGAATGTTGCCACAAATCACATTTTTCAGGACTAATCCGTGGTGGTTATAAAACATTATCGAGGCAACGCCACCCGGTTTAACTTGTTCAAGCAATAAATCAAGCGCCTCTTTAGGATCGGCTAACCATTCCATTACGGCATGAAACATCACAAAATCGACTTTCTCATCGAGATGTTCTGCGACTTTTTGTACCGGTGAATGAATAAATCGATATTGCTCTAGCAAACCCGCTTCGCTGATACTTTCTTCTGCGAGCTTCAGCATTTCAGAAGAGAGATCACACAGAGAAACGTTATGCCCAAGCGACGCAATTTTTTGCGACATCTGCGCAAGGCCGCCTCCAGCATCAAGCACATGCAGTGGCGAAGCTGATTGCTCAAACTTGCTCAAAGCTTGTTCTAAATCTTCCCATACGATGATCTGACGGATCTCTCCTTTGTCAGAGCCGTAAATATTTTTTGCAAATTTGTGGGCAATATCGTCGAAATTACGGTCTTCAGTCACGGCTACTTGAGTTATTATGTCCTATCGTGCCTGCTATTCTGTCACAGGAATTTCAGGAATAAAGAGGCGATGTCTCTTTTTACTACTAAGTGATGTTTTTTCGGACTATTCGGATATGTTTGAGCTGAAAAAAGTAGTGTCTTCGCTATTGATGCCACTGCCAGCAATGTTAATTCTCGCTTTTCTGGGTTTAGCCCTAGTGATGTTTACTACCAAAAGGAAGACTGGTTGCCTAATCACCCTTTCAGCCCTATGTGGTATTTTCCTAATCGCTTTCCAACCAGTTTCTAGTCAACTTCTAATGCCAATGGAAAGGCAACACACCGCATTTTTACCTGTCGATGAAACCGTCGATTACGTGATGGTTCTCGGAAGTGGTCACGTCGTAGACGACCAAATTCCACCGACATCAGAGCTTAGCCGCACCGGCCTGATGCGTTTAAGTGAAGGAATTCGTATTCTACGCCTTTACCCTGGTGCAAAACTGATATTGTCTGGCTATGGCGCAGGCACTGAAGTAAGTAACGCAAGAATGATGGCTAAAGTGGCATTAGCACTTGGCGTAGCAAAGCCCGACATCATTCTGCTTGAAACCGCAAAAGACACTTGGGAAGAAGCCCGCCAAGCAGCTGCGTTCGTTAAGAATAAAAAAATGGTACTGGTCACTTCAGCGAGCCATATGACTCGCGCACTGAACGAATTCAATGCTGCAGGAATGAAACCACTGCCGGCACCAACTAACTACCTTGCACAAGAAGGTATTGTTGAGCCTTGGAATAAGTACATGCCAAAAGCTCTTTACCTTGAGCAGACTGAGCGTTACTGGCACGAAACCATGGGATTGGTTTGGCAAAGCCTGCGTGATTGGTTAGATACAAGCAATGACATTGTTGAAGAGCCGGTTATTCCAGAAGCTTCCAGCTTAGTTGAAGATGACGGTGAAGTTTCTGCGGCTCAGCCTCAGTAAGCCCATTGAATCTTTAAACTCATACTGAGCAGACTGAGTCGGCAAGTAATTTTAGGTTCTCTGTTCGTTAACAATGAACGCTAAGCAATAAAAAAGCCGAGACATCAATGATGTCTCGGCTTTTTACGTTTAAATGTCGTTGTTAATTAATCACTCCCGAAGGAAATCAATCACCAGCGAACATGTAACCTTCACCGTGAACCGTCACAAAGATTTGTGGGTTCTTAGGATCGAACTCCATTTTTGCACGCATACGACGAATCAGCACGTCGATAGTACGGTCATTAGGCGCGTCCACTCGGTGACTGATCATATTCAGAATACGTTCGCGGCTTAATACTTGGTTAGGGTAAGAAGACAACGCCACTAGCAGTTCGTATTCTGCTTTGGTCAGTTTCACCGGTTCGCCGTTTTTGCTTAACGCACGACGAGGGATATCAAATGTCCACTCACCAAAACGAACCACAGACTCATCTGATGTTTCTTCTACAGCGCCCGCTGCTGTTTTACGAGCAGCAGAGATACGCCAAAGTAGGTTTTTAACTCGAACTAATAACTCGCGAAGTTCGAAGGGTTTAGTAACGTAATCGTCAGCGCCCATTTCAAGGCCAACGATCTTGTCGATGCTATCCGTGCGTCCAGTAACTAAAATAATTCCAATGTCTGATTGACTGCGTAATTCGCGAGTTAGCATCAATCCATCTTCGCCTGGTAAGTTGATGTCCAGCATAATGAGGTCAACGTTGTTTTCTTCTAACACGTTTCTCATTTGAGCGCCGCTTTCTGCTTCGCTCACTGTATAACCCTCGTTCTGGAAGTATCCAACCAGTTTACTGCGGGTTACCACATCATCTTCTACGACTAATACGTGATAGCTCATCTACACCACTTTTCTTATTTAATAGTTTCAGTGACTATTCTATTCATAACTAGTAACAATTCTAGTGGTACAGAAGATAAAAGCCAGAAACATGGATTTTTTTTGATACAAGACAATCTTAAACCTTGCTATTTATCGTCCATCGCAATTCAATATAGGCATTACTACTAACGAGTAACTTTGCGTTTCGCAAATAACCTTGTTATTCAGCCTTGGTGTGCTTATGCCCAAGTGACTTCAAGATGCATATAAGCAACATCACAAGACTAAGTCAGGATCTAACAAATGAAAGATACGAAAGCGTTCAACGAGCAAAGAGCAGAAATATACTGGTGGCTATCAAGCTTATTTGCCAAAGAGCTCACTCAAGAAGAACTCGATCACTACCACTCTGTTGAAATTCGTTCTTTCCTAACTGGTTTAGGCGAAAATGAGAAACTAAAGCCAGCGATTGATAAGTTAGTGGATGCGCTGAACCGTCTACAAACACGTGAAGATGCTCAGCTAGAACTGTCTGCAGACTTTTGCGACCTTTTCTTAAAGACAGATAAGCACGGTGCTCTTCCTTACGCTTCTATGTATATCGGCGAAACTGGCCTCTTGAATGATAAGCCAGCAAAAGATATGGAAGAGATCATGGCTAAGCACAACTTAGTTGTGAACCAAGATCTAAAAGAGCCTGCAGACCACATTGCTATTGAACTCGACTTCCTTGGTAACTTGATCATTCGTTCAAACGAAACAGATATTGAAGAAGAGCTAGAGAATTCATTTGCCGTTCAACAGCAGTTTATCGAACAACAATTGCTGACTTGGGTACCAAAGTTCAACGTGAAATGTCATGACGTTGATGAATTCGGTTTCTACGCTAGTGTCTCATCTTTGCTACTCGCATTCTGTCAATTAGACACTCAATATTTAGCTGGTGAATAGCTTATTGGATGACTAGGTAAATAAATTCAGTAGAATGTGACAATTCACCCGGATTTCTGGGTGAATTTTATTGCGAGTAATTTCTAGTCAGTCTAAAATTGTGACCGCAAACGATAAAATATGAAACATTCACGAAATGCTATGCTTATTAAAGTTCAGAGCATTTCGGTGTTAAGACAAGCCGCTCAATAGCGGTTTTTTGTTTTTTAGCACTTTAGTACCCAAAGAGCCCTACAAATTTAAGCTCTTAGTTAGGTAGCTTAACGGCTACTTTATTCCGTACTTTGGGAAAGTAGCTTCTAATAGGATAAAACCATGGCCACTATAAAAGATGTCGCTCGCTTAGCCGGCGTATCAACAACAACCGTTTCTCACGTAATCAATAAAACTCGCTTTGTTGCAGAAGCAACTCAAGAAAAAGTAAACAAAGCCGTAGATGAACTGAACTATGCACCAAGTGCTGTTGCTCGTAGTTTGAAGTGTAATACAACACGTACTATCGGCATGCTAGTGACTCAATCAACTAACCTATTCTTCTCTGAAGTTATCGATGGTGTTGAAAGCTACTGCTACCGTCAAGGTTACACTTTGATCCTGTGTAATACGGGCGGTATCTATGAGAAGCAACGTGACTATATTCGAATGCTTGCAGAGAAACGTGTAGATGGCATCTTAGTTATGTGTTCTGACCTAACTGAAGAACTAAGAGAGATGTTAGACCGTCACGCTGACATCCCTAAAGTTATCATGGACTGGGGCCCAGAGAGCTCTCAGGCTGATAAGATCATCGATAACTCTGAAGAAGGTGGCTACCTAGCGACCAAATACCTTATTGAACGCGGTCACTCTAAGATTGCATGTTTAAGTGGCCACTTAGACAAAGCAGCATGTGTTGAACGTATTGCCGGTTACAAGCGCGCACTTAACGAAGCAAAGATTTCTGCTGATGAAAATATGATCATCGAAGGCAACTTCGAGTGCGATACGGCAGTTCTTGCTGCAGAACAAATCGTTGAGATGGAAGATCGTCCAACAGCGGTATTCTGCTTTAACGACACAATGGCACTCGGCTTAATGAGCCGCCTGCAAGAAAAAGGTATTCGCATTCCAGAAGATATCTCAGTGATCGGTTACGACAATATCGAACTGGCAGAATACTTCTCTCCGCCGCTAACGACCGTTCACCAACCAAAACGTCGTGTTGGTAAAAATGCATTCGAAATTCTATTAGAGCGCATCAAAGACAAAGACCACGAAAAACGCGTCTTCGAAATGCACCCTGAAATAGTTGAACGAAGTACAGTTAAAACGTTAAATTAATTGATAATTCGAGTTTAATTTCATCAAGCGCACCTTTAGGTGCGCTTTTTTTATCAGCAACTATAATGAACCCAGATGCACAACAGAAAGATCATTAATTGAAGCAATATCACATTTTGAAATATCAGCTGTGAGCTTCATTCAACAAAAACTTTATTCTATTCAATCAGTCACGCACAGGGCAAACCACTCGAAAGAGTGAGACGCAAAGCTTCCGGCCTAAACCACTCGTTGGTATGGTAGCGGGGTTACCGATGGCAAAATGCAGTAACTACTAATAATTTGGTAATTTACGGCTTATTGACAATTTAATTGCAACATTTTGCTAATCTCTCGGACCTGCTTATTTGGTGGCGTAGTTCAAATACACCGAGATAAATAACATGGATAAACCGATACTAAAGGACTCGATGAAGTTATTTGAGTCCCTAGGAAAAATAAAATCACGCTCAATGTTTGGTGGCTTCGGTCTTTTTGCTGATGACACTATGTTTGCTCTGGTTGTAAATGACCAGTTGCACATACGCGCAGACAAAGGCACAACGAAACAATTCGAACAACAAGGGTTTCAACCGTACGTCTACAAAAAACGTGGTTTCCCTGTTGTTACTAAATATTTCGCTTTACCTGAAGGCCTCTGGCAAGATCAAGAGAAAATCTTGCAGCTTGCAACCACGTCTCTAGGTTTTGCTAAAGAAGAAAAAGCTGAGCAGTCTTCTGCTAAGCCGACCCGACTCAAAGATCTGCCTAATCTTCGACTCGCTACCGAGCGTATGTTGAAAAAGGCAGGGATCGATTCTGTAGAACGTTTATATGAATCTGGCTCTGTAAACGCATTTAACGCCATCAAAGAATCGCATGCGTCTTCTGTCAGTATTGAACTACTTTGGGCGCTAGAAGGCGCGATCAATGGTACACATTGGTCTGTTATACCGCAGCAGCGTCGCGAAGAGCTTATCAATCGCGTCAATTAACATTGTCAGTGCAATCTATATACATAACTAAGCCGCATTTACTGCGGCTTTTTTTATGTCGACAAGACTAGTCTTATGTATAGCTGGACCACTGTGATCAAAAAGATGGACGGTAATAGTATTTGTAATCCACTTTAACCATCGGAATGAAGTTAATTTCTCCAGAGGAATCCATTATTTCTTTTACTTTGATGGTACCGTTTTTGATTTCAAACGAGCGTACATCTACTTTTTCAGAGGCTTGCGGTAAGATTTTGCTCAATTCATATGAGCGCTTACTGTTTATATCCATCCAGATTTTTTTTCCAGATTCGTAAGCCTGTGATTGGCTCGCCACTACATCGCCTTTAAATACTTTAGACTCAACAGCCGCACGGTGATAGACGCCCGATCCCATGGCTTGGAAAGAGAATAGGCCCGTTGTAGCAATAACCGTAATCATTGATAATAATTTCATAGCTAGCTCCTTAGTTGTCTGCCTGAATAATTATCTAAAACAATCTTCATGCCACGATTGTTACGTATATAGAACGAGCCAAGACCAAAACTCTTTCAAATTTTTGTCACTTTTTACGTGGTACAAATTATCGCTATTAAAATAATGCATACAAAACAAGTCGCTAGCAGAGAGTCACAACCTTCTAATCAACGAATCTTTTTCCACCTCTATTTCGCCAATACTTGTCGGCAAGATAAGATTAAGCAATTAGGCTAGCTGTTTACCCCAAATCCATCGTCTAGAATAAATAGTTTTTTATTAACTGGTGAAAGTTAATCTATGTTTTGCCTGTCTATCTATACTATCGGTATGCATTGAAAATTTAGAGGAAGTATCAATGAGTAAGAAAATGATATTGGGTATTGTGTTGGTCGTGACCATCGTGTTGTTAGGCATCAATTTCGGCCAATACTTAACGCTTGAAAATGCTAAGGCCCAACAAGCTGTGTTAAATGACTACATTGACAGCAACTTTATTGCGGCTGCCGCTATCTATTTTGTCGCGTATGTCATGATTACGGCTTTCTCCATTCCTGGTGCCGCGGTTGTGACCCTATTAGGGGCCGCGCTATTTGGCTTCTGGAATAGCTTGCTGCTGGTATCTTTCGCAAGTGCGATCGGTGCGACCTTAGCCTTCTTAAGTAGCCGTTACCTGTTGCGTGACTGGATTCAAACCAAATTTGGTGACAAATTGGCGACGATTAACAAGGGGGTTGAAAAAGACGGCGCGTTTTACCTGTTTTCTCTGCGTCTGATTCCTGTATTCCCATTTTTCCTTATCAACCTATTGATGGGTCTGACACCGATGTCAGTGAGTCGTTACTACATTACGAGTCAAATTGGGATGTTACCGGGGACGGCTGTTTTTTTGAATGCTGGTACTCAGCTCGCAGAAATTGATTCCCTTTCGGGCATCGTCTCCCCTTCAGTACTATTGTCATTTGCGTTATTGGGGATATTCCCAATAGTGGCTAAATGGTTGATGGGTAAGTTTCGCTCAGCGCCCGTAGCTGAATAATTTATAATAGCTAAGTAACTCAGATAGCCGAATAAGGTTCTATTTCAATGAAAATCTTCAGTGCATCGAATCCGACAGAAGCTCATATCATCTGTGGATTGTTAGAAAGCGAGAATATTGCCTGTGAAGTCCGTGGTGAGGGATTGTTTGGATTGAAAGGGGAAATCCCATTCACTGAAGAAACTGACCCTTACGTATGGTTATATGAGCCAGAATTGGCCAGTAAAGCTCGCATGCTCGTAAATGACTACCAAAAGCAGCAAGATTCGATCATCTATGAAGAGTGGCGTTGTGGTGAGTGTCATGAAGTCAACGAAGCGCAATTCGGCTCTTGCTGGCAGTGCGGTGCTGCCTCACCTGAATAGCAAGGTTTCAGTGATCTGATAGAACGATTCGGTCAGATACCTCCTCCAAATAAAAACGGGAAGCTAAAGTTAGCTTCCCGTTTTTATTTCAATTCGATTAAATCATCATCTTTGATTTCACGCCTAGAAAATCACTGAATTTGTTTTTGAATAAACGCAATCGAACGCTGATTAAACTCTTCAGGGTTTTCCACGTTACATACGTGTCCACAATTCGGGATTTCTACTAGCTCGCTCGACTCATGCGCTGCGACCATTTCTTTTACAGGCTTAATAAACATGTAGTCACGTTCACCCATCAAATAAAGAGTCGGTATTGGTAGCTCTCTATCTTTAAAATATTTCATCAAGGGGTTTACATCAGCCGTTAAGATAAACCAGCGCTTAAACTCTTTTTGACACAGCTTTTTAGCTTCGCGGATAAACAGGTGACGCGATTCTTTCTGACTCTTTTGTGGCATCACAACATAAGCAAAAAGGCTGTATAACCACATGTAAGGAATGATGTGCTTGCTGAGGTTACCCAACTTGATTAACACTTGAGAGCGAGTGTTTAGCTTGGTGACAGCTCCACCCAGTACCATTGAACGTACACGGCCAGCCGCTAGTTCCGCAACGTTACGCACTATAATCGTGCCCAAAGACATGCCAACGAAATGTGCAGAACGGATTTTAAGATGGTCTAACACTTTAAGAATATCAAGCGTCACCGATTTGAACGTATAGCGATTCGAAATCAGCCCTTTAAGTATATTGTCTGATTTACCGTGCCCTCTCAGATCAATGAGAAGTAAGTTGAAATGCTGTTTATACGCTTTGATCTGCTTGAACCAGATGGAGGAACTGCCTCCTGCGCCATGCACAAATACAACCCACTCATCGCTCGTAGGGTGAGTAAATGTTTTATGAAATAGTAAACTCTCAGACATACCTATCGCTTTAATTATTGGAATGGAGCTATGCCTCATCACGAGGCGATGACTAAAGATATCACGCTATTAAGAACTTTAAGTGATAATAGTGTCAAACCTATCATTAGTCATGTGAATACCTACCTCACCTTTTCTACCTGACTAAAATGAGTTTGCAAGCTTTGTCTTCGTAAACGTGATGTGCTCTGACCAGGAAACAAAAAGGCACTCTACAATTAGAGCGCCTTCATTTATTACGAGCGGTTGTTGCTCGCCAGCTAATTTCAAAGCTAAATCAACAGGTTAAAATGCTGAATGGTACATAGCTAGGTATTCTTTAGCCGCATCTTCCCAACTAAAATCTTGCTGCATCGCATAAAGCTGAACACGCTTAATTTCAGATGGGTTTTGTGCGTAAAGCAGTAATGAACGATGTAACACAGCCAATAACGCTTGCGGTGTTGGCTCTTCAAAAGCAAACCCAGTCGCGACTTCAGGATCCTGATCGTAATCATTCACACTGTCTTTTAAACCTCCCACAGAACGAACAATCGGCAAAGTACCGTAAGCCATGCTGTAGATTTGGTTTAAGCCACACGGTTCAAATTCCGAAGGCATCAAGAAGAAATCAGAGCCCGCTTCAACCAAGTGCGCAAGTTCATTATTGTACGCTTCCACGAACGAGAACTTATCTGAGTGAAGGGCTGATAGCTCTTTCAATTGACTCGCCAAAACCGGATCGCCAGTACCGACAATCACGATCTGAAGATCATTTTTCAAAAACTGTTCGATGATAGGCAGTAAGTAATGAACACCTTTTTGATTCGTCAAGCGACAAACCATGCCATAAACCGCGCAATCGGCAACGGGTAAACCTACGTCTTGTTGCAGTTTTTGCTTACAAGCTGATTTTCCGCGAGCCATGCTGTGCTTGGTCGCTTTGTATTTACGAGGTAGGAAAGCATCAGTTTCCGGATTCCAAGCCCCGTAATCACACCCATTCAAAATGCCGAACAGATCAGCCGATCTGTGTTGGAATTCTGCAGCCATACCGTGGCTACCTAATTCCGTTTTCAACTCTTCTGCATAGGTAGGACTTACTGCGTTCACTTTATCCGCACACATAACTCCAGCTCTTAGCATAGTGACATGAGTGTCACTCACTGAAGCTTCAGGCGCATGGTAACTGTGCATCTCTGGCAGGAATTGAAGTTCATCGTATGCGAACACACCTTTGAAAACCGCATTGTGAATCGAGATAACACTGCGCGTATTTTCAAAGAAATCGTGTTGTTGATAACGCGATTTAAGCAAGAAAGGAACGAAACCAGTATGCCAGTCATTTGCATGAATGATATCCGGTTGAAAACCAAGCTTAGGAAGCATATCAAGACAGGCTGCACTAAAGAACGAGAAGCGCTCTCCGTTATCAGCATAAGCTTGATTGTTTTCTGCGTACATTTCCGGGCGGTCGAAATACTTGGCACATTCAATACCAAAAACTGGAACGCCTTCTACGCTCAGTTTTTTAACTTGATAAGCCGTGTGAGGCCAATGATCGAGTTCAGTCGATAAAATAACTTCTGCTGAATCAATGTTTGGAATGTTTCTATATGCGGGGATAGTCACTCGAACGTCCTGTTCGAGTGTTTGCAACGCTTTCGGCAGTGCCTTGGCTACATCAGCCAAGCCACCACTTTTAATCAAGCCTTCAACTTCAGACGCTACAAAAAGTACCGAGAGAGTCTTAGTAACCAACTCGTGCTCCTTTAGAAATCACTACAACACCATCGTCAGATACGTGGTAATGCTTTTTGTCTTCTGTCAGATTCACACCAATCTGTGTACCCGGTGCGATGTCTGCATCTTTATCAATGATAACGCGGCGCAAGATACAACCCTCACCCACTTTTACGTCACCGAGTAAGATACTTTCGCTAATATCACACGCTGATGCGATATTGCTGCGGAAGCCCAATACACTTTTTTCAATACGCGAACCACGTACATAACTACCGCTACACACAAGGCTATCAATGATCTGAATTCGACCATTTGCCGAATCAGTAAACGTAGCTGGTGGTAGTGGCGGGTAATAAGTGTGTAGAGGCCATTTACGGTTATATAGCGAGAATGGCGCATCTTTCTTTAGAAGGTCCATGTGCGCTTGCCAGTACGCGTCAATCGTACCTACATCGCGCCAGTAAACTTCTTCTTTCTCACCAGTAATACGGTTGGTGCTGAAATCATAAACAAACACATCACCACGTGGGAACATGTTTGGAATAATGTCTTTGCCGAAATCGTGTGTCGAACCTTCTCTATCAGCATCTTCCGTTAGTTCAGCAAAAAGCTCTTTCGCTTCGAACACGTAGTTGCCCATTGAAACAAGCGCTGATTCTGGATCGCCCGGGATCGACTTCGGATTTGCAGGTTTCTCTTCAAAGCCAATCATACGGCCGTCAGCATCAACCTCAATAACACCGAATTCTGATGCTTCAGCAAGCGGCATGCGCAATGCTGATACTGTTAGAGCCGCTTTCTTCTCTTTATGGAAATCAAGCATCTGTTTGATGTCCATCTTATAGATATGGTCTGAACCAAAAATACATACTTGATCAGGTTCTTCCAACTCCATAAAGCCCATGTTTTGGTAGATAGCATCTGCTGTGCCTTCATACCAACGCTTTCCTTTACGCATTTGCGCAGGAATTGGGTCGATAAAACGGTCTGTTATGCCACTGATATTCCAGCCTTTTTTCATATGGTGGAACAGTGACTGTGACTTAAATTGTGTTAATACGTAGATCTTCATTAGATCAGCATTAACGAAGTTGTTCAAAGCGAAATCAATTAAGCGGTAACTACCACCGAAAGGAACCGAGGGTTTGCTGCGAGATTCAGTTAAAGGTCTTAAGCGAGAGCCTTCACCACCAGCAAGAATCATTCCCAATACACCAGCCATTTTATTCTCCATATATCTATAGCTTGTCGATGTTAGTACTCGTAGAGGTATCTTCCTCTGGGGGATGAGCACCAACACTTATTTCGGTATTTAGCGAATATCCATTCACATATAGTGACAATATCCTAAGCCAAACGTTGTTATGTGTGCACTATTCTTTGCACTTGGTTTTATATACGTTATCGACTTTTCGGCCGAATTCAATTTTTAATACGCCATTCTGTGGTACGTAAGCTGATTGCTTTCCTAAGACTTAAAGCAGCTCACACTACACCGTCCAGACGAAACATTACATTAACACCCGACACACATCAGGTATACAACTAAACGCTGATCTGTGAGTTACAATATTTTAATTAAGTTACATTCTCGTTAAAGTTGCATAAGAGGATATGATTAATTGCCGCCATTAATTTCGCGGTGTGAATTTAATAAATTCCCGCCGACGAAACACTAAGTCAACAAGTTGCATGATTAGTCATATTGAGATCAAAAAAAAAGCAGCCATTAGGCTGCTTTTTCATCAATAACGTTCAGTTACTTCTCTTTAGGCTTTTTACGCTTATCCGTAACTTCCCACTTACCATCGATGTACAACGCAGTCCAACCGGACGGTTTTCCATCTACTTCAGTACGAACGTAGTTTTCTTTAGTCTTACGACTAAAACGAACCACTGTCGGCTTACCATCAGGGTCAGCAACTGGCGCTGATGCTAGGTATTGGAACTTAGGTGAGATACGGTCTTTAAAACGAACCAACTCTTCCACTAATGGTGCACGTGTTTCACGTGATTTAGGGAAGTTGCTCGCAGCCATAAATAGACCAGAAGCACCATCACGAAGAACAAAGTACGCGTCTGAATTTTCACATGGAAGTTCAGGGAAATGTACCGGGTCTTCTTTCGGTGGCGCAACTTCGCCATTTTTCAGAATCTTACGAGTGTTCTTACAATCGTCATTGGTACAATCCATGTATTTACCAAAACGACCGTTTTTCAGAACCATGTCAGAGCCACATTTGTCACACTCAACAAG
Organism: Vibrio sp. 1CM24A; assembly: GCF_023161725.1. Classification (NCBI taxonomy): domain Bacteria; kingdom Pseudomonadati; phylum Pseudomonadota; class Gammaproteobacteria; order Vibrionales; family Vibrionaceae; genus Vibrio; species Vibrio sp. 1CM24A. Next base: position 314,873 of record NZ_JALNTS010000005.1, on the reverse strand, counting down.
TGGACCATCGTAGCCTTTCACTTTAAATTCGCCGTGCTCAACCACATAACCTTCACAGTTCGGGTTGTTACCACATACGTGCATCTTACGCTTATCATCGATTAGATAAGCATCCATTGCCGTTTCACAAATAGGACAACGCTTTTTAGCTCGAAGTGCCGCTGTTTCAACGTCTTCTTCAAGCACGTTGATAATGCCTTCTTCATCACCAAGGTTGATTGTTGTCTTACAACGCTCTTTTGGTGGAAGTGCATAGCCAGAACAACCAAGGAATACGCCTGTCGAAGCAGTACGAATACCCATTTTACGGCTACAAGTCGGACACTCAATATCGGTTTCCACGATATGATTTGGCTTCATGCCACCAGCGTCTTCGTCTAAATCTGCTTTTTCCAAATCGCCAGTAAAGTCTTCGAAGAAGTTATCTAGCACGCCTTTCCAGCTTGCTTCGCCTTCTGCGATTTGGTCCAACTTCTGCTCCATACGAGCAGTGAAGTCGTAGTTCATTAGGTCGTTGAAACTGCCGTCTAGACGGTCAGTAACAATTTCACCCATCTTCTCAGCATAGAAACGACGCTGTTCAACTTTTACATAACCACGATCTTGAATCGTCGAGATGATTGATGCGTATGTTGAAGGACGACCAATACCACGCTTCTCAAGCTCTTTAACTAGCGCCGCTTCAGTGAAACGAGCCGGTGGCTTAGTGAAGTGCTGTTTAGGGTCTAGCGCGATCAGATCAAGCTTATCGCCGATCTGTACTGCTGGAAGGATCGTATCTTCGTTCTTACCCATTGGACGCTGAACACGAGTCCAACCATCAAATTTAAGGATACGACCTTTCGCTTTTAACGTGTACTCATCTGCTTTAACGCTTACTGTCGTTGAATCGTATTGAGCTGGCGTCATTTGACACGCTACGAATTGATTCCAAATTAGCGAGTAAAGCTTGTGTGCGTCTGCGTCTACGCCGTTTAGGTCTTCCGACTTAACATCTACACTTGAAGGACGAATCGCTTCGTGGGCCTCTTGAGCGCCCTCTTTGCTGCCGTATACAAGTGCTTTAGGTGGAAGATATTGCGCGCCGTACTCAGAACCAATGTATTCACGAGCGGCTTCTACAGCTTCTGAACTCAAGTTAGTAGAGTCAGTACGCATATAAGTAATGTAACCCGCTTCATACAAGCGTTGAGCCAGCATCATGGTTTTCTTTACGCCATAACCAAGACGGGTACTCGCAGCTTGTTGCAGCGTCGACGTGATGTAAGGTGCAGACGGCTTACTCTTGGTTGGGCGGTCTTCACGTTTACATACTTCGTATTGCGCTTTTTCTAAAACGCTAACAGCAGCTTGTGTTTGCGCTTCATTTTCAGGTTTAAACGCAACACCGTCTTTCTGCGCTACTTGCAGTCTAAAATCGGTTTTCTCTGCTGTTTTAGTATCAGCATGCACATCCCAGAACTCTTCAGGGATAAAGGCGTTGATCTCGCGCTCACGCTCTACCAGTAGTTTTACCGCTACTGATTGAACACGGCCAGCGGATAGGCCTCGTGCTACTTTTTTCCAAAGCAGAGGTGACACCATAAAGCCAACAACACGGTCCATAAAACGTCGTGCTTGTTGAGCGTTTACGCCATCGATGTTTAGCTCGCCTGGTGTTTCGAAAGCTTGTTGAATAGCATTCTTGGTGATTTCGTTAAAAACCACTCGCTTGTATCGCGTTTCATCGCCGCCGATGATCTCACGAAGGTGCCATGCGATAGCTTCTCCTTCGCGGTCCAAATCGGTTGCGAGATAAACATGGTCTGCGTTCTCAGCAAGTTTTTGCAATTCAGCAACGACTTTTTCTTTACCAGGTAGGATTTGGTAGTTCGCTTCCCACTCTTTATACGGGTTAATACCCATCTTTTTGATAAGAGCTTTGCGATCTTTTTCTTTTTTGATACGAGCTTTATCTTCTGGGCTCATACCCTTGGTTGAAACTGCAGCAGCCTTTTGACCAGTACTTTGACCCGCCGTTGGTAAATCACGAACGTGACCTACACTCGACTTAACGACAAAGTCTTTGCCAAGATATTTATTGATAGTTTTAGCCTTGGCTGGCGACTCCACTATAACGAGCGATTTACCCATATTGACTCTAACGTCCTTAATCACGATGCTTCAGCACCAACAATTTAGCTTGTGGGCTTTTACGCATGATATTCTAAATTCATTGCTTCTTTTTTTACTATTGTGCGAGATTACTAGAAGATCAACCGCTTTTTTCAAAATTGGATCTGATCGCTCGACAATTCGACGACTCACAGATAAAAGGGTCACAATATAAAGAAGCTATAAAGTACTCACTAAGAATACTTGCAAGAGCCTATTCATCAGGCATTACGTCTAAACGGGCTCATACTAAGCTTGTCCGCGAATCTAACGCGAGCCCCATTCAATTATTTTTGCCGTAAATCACAAAATAAATTGTGGATGTTTGAAAAGACTCTCTTAATCGGTTGTGAAATCATTGAATTTCTAGTTCGACACCATAAACTCAACGTTATATTCAGTTATCAGAGATAAACTCATGACAAAGAAAGTAATAGCAGAATTTGATTTACTGCTTATCGCAAACCAAATTATCCAATCACATGATGACTACATTGAAGGCATGCGCGCAAACAGCGTAGTAGAAAAAGACGATGTACTCGTCTTCAAAGGTGAATACTTCTTAGATAGCAATGGAATGCCGACCGAGAATACAACCGCGGTATTTAACATGTTTAAATACTTAGCGCACCACCTTTCGAAAGAATTTACAATTCAGCAATAATTAAAAAGCTTGCCATTTAGGCAAGCTTTTTTAGTTCCTGAACCTTTACTGGCTCAGCATTTTCAACTTATCGAAGTAATCAGGGAATGTCTTTGACGTACAACCTGGATCATTAATCGTCACAGGCGTATCGCTCAAAGCAACCAGCGAGAAACACATAGCCATACGGTGATCATCGTAAGTATCAATCGCCGCGTGATTCAGTTCAGCCACAGGGTTAACAATGATGTAATCTTCACCCTCTTCAACCTCGGCTCCTACTTTACGTAGCTCTGTTGCCATTGCCGCCAAGCGATCTGTCTCTTTCACACGCCAGTTGTAGACATTACGGATTGCCGTTGTGCCTTTCGCAAACAATGCGGTTGTCGCAATAGTCATCGCAGCATCTGGAATATGGTTATAGTCCATATCAATGCCTTTCAGCTCGCCACAACGAGAAATAACATAGTCGTCACCCCATTCGATTTCCGCACCCATTTTCTCAAGCGCATCAGCGAATTGGATATCACCCTGGATACTGTTTTTACCAATACCAGTGACCTTAATCTCACCACCTTTGATAGCAGCAGCTGCAAGGAAATATGACGCAGATGATGCATCACCTTCTACTAAGAAGTCGCCCGGAGCTGTGTAAGATTGCCCCGTCGGAATCACGAACTCTTGGTAGTCATTATTGATCACGTCCACACCAAATTGTTTCATAATGTGTAGCGTGATATCGATGTAAGGTTTAGAAACTAATTCACCGTCAATTTTGATGGTCACTTCGCCTTCCGCCAGAGGTGCAGCCATCAAAAATGCCGTCAAAAACTGGCTAGAGATAGAACCATCGATTGAAACCGTACCACTCTTCAGGCCTGTACCTGTGATCTTCAATGGTGGATAGTTTTCGTTGTCTAAGTATTCAACGTCGGCACCGGCTTCTCTCAGTGCCGTTACTAAGTGGCCAATTGGGCGCTCTTTCATGCGCGGCTCACCAGTCAGAACGTATTCACCGCGACCTAAACATAGTGCAGCCGCCAGCGGACGCATCGCCGTACCCGCGTTACCTAAGAAAAGCTCTAGAGCTTTATCACTTGAGAATGCACCACCAACACCTGTCACTTCACAAACAGTTTTGTCTGCAGACAACTGGTAATCAACACCTAGCTGCGTCAATGCATTCAACATATGACGAATATCATCACTGTCTAGTAAGTTTGTTAGGCGAGTGGTTCCCGTAGAAAGTGCAGCCAAAAGAAGTGCACGGTTGGAAACACTTTTTGAACCAGGTAGGTTAACTTCCCCGTTCACTTTTTGAATTGGTTGTAACGTAAGGCTTTCCATTAAATCTTATAGTCCTTGTACCACCCGAAGTCACTGGCGCGTATTTATTTTCGGGTGATGAATAATTCTTCGTACTTGCAGACTAACGAACTTTTCCAACGAACTCCAGAGCTAATCCCGCTCAAACCGATGATTAATCAGCCAATCAATTGCATTTACATACTAGTACACGATATCAACTCGAACACCATCTGAAAAATAGAGAATTCGTACATCATCGCCTCGGTTGAACAACATCGAGTTATCGACATCTTGGATGATGTTGACCAACTTGTCGTCTTTGGTTTTGACCAGTAACTCAACCAGTTTGTACTCAACTTTATACTGTGTGTTACCTCGGTTACGAGCAATACCCGCACCTGCTACTGCACCGACAGCTGTCGCCACTTCTTTACCGGTGCCGCCGCCAAACTGATTACCAATCAAGCCACCAATCGCCGCACCTAATAAGGTTTCCCAACCATTCGCTTTCGATTCAACGATCTCTTGTTGAGTGATGTATCTAACCGTATCGATCTCACCATAAACTACTTCGTTCACTGGTCGAGCTTCGTTTCTGTTGTAAGCTGCATTTGCCAACATAGGCAAAACAAGTAAAATCCAAAGCAACTTCTTCATGGTAAAACTCCTAAAGACCTCTTGGTCAGTGATTAATCTGTAATGCGGTACTTATGACTATATACCTAACCGAACTTGATACTACTAGTATAGAGTTTCCTTCGCCCTTCGACGCGCTTGATGAACCCAACGGTCTGCTCGCCTTCGGTGGTGATTTATCACCAATGCGAATTTTAAACGCTTATAGCCAAGGGATATTTCCATGGTATGGCCCAGGTGAGCCTATACTTTGGTGGAGCCCTGCACCGCGAGCGGTATTTAATCCTAAGACATTCGAACCGTCAAAAAGTCTTAAAAAGTTTCAAAGAAAACACAATTATCGTGTCAGCATCAACCAAGCGACGGACAGAGTAATTGGTTATTGCTCTTCACTAAGACCCGAAGAAGAAACTTGGTTAAACAGCGACATGCAGTTAGCCTATCGCAAGCTCGCTTCATTAGGTTTCTGCCACTCGGTTGAGGTTTGGCAAGACGATGAACTGATCGGCGGGCTTTATGGCTTACAAAGAGGCCAAGTCTTTTGCGGTGAATCGATGTTCAGCCTAAAGACCAATGCCTCTAAAATTGCGCTGTGGTACTTTTGTAAGCACTTTACACAATTCGGCGGACAACTGATTGATTGCCAAGTCATGAACCCTCACTTGGAATCCTTAGGCGCTATCGAGGTTGATAGGGATGAATTCCTAGGCTCTCTGCAATTACTCAAAGAGTTCTCCGTTGACGATGCATGCTTTAAAACCCAATGGCTAAAGGAAATGCCTTAATGAATCCAGATTTACAACAAATCAGAATTGGATTAACAGACAATCACGCTTGCAGCTACTTACCTCACCTCGAAGAAAGAGTGGCGGTCACGCTTGACGAACACATGCACACCTCAGATAACTATGAAGTTCTGCTTGCGAATGGATTTCGCCGCAGTGGTTCAACCATTTATAAGCCACATTGCGATAATTGCTCAGCATGCCAAGCAATTCGCCTTTCAATTCCTGAGGTAAAGCTTTCCAAAAGCCAACGACGGCTCCTGAACAAGGGAAAATCACTGCGTTGGGAGCTGAAAGATGAGATGGATGGTAACTGGTTTGACTTATACAGTCGCTATATCACCGCTCGTCACCGTTCGGGAACCATGTACCCACCTAAGAAAGAAGAGTTTCTACAATTCTCTAAAAATGAGTGGCTTACTACAAAGTTCATGCACATCTATGATGAGAACAAGTTGGTTGGTATCGCCGTAACCGACATCATGGCTCACTGTACGAGCGCGTTTTATACCTTCTTCGATCCTGATATAGACATTTCGATGGGAACACTTGGCGTTCTATTTCAGATCCAACATGCCCAGAAAGAACAAAAACAATGGTTATATTTGGGTTATCAAATCGATGAATGCCCTGCGATGAACTATAAAGTACGATTTCAACGTCATCAAAGGCTAGTAAATCAGCGGTGGCAAGGGTAGAATACGCGACAACTTTACATATTTTGATTTTAACGGCACAATCAAGCCGTTGAAAACCGCCAAATTTCGAAAGAGGATTAGATGGCTAAAGAAGACGTAATCGAGATGCAAGGCACTGTCCTTGATACTCTACCAAACACAATGTTCCGTGTTGAGCTTGAAAACGGTCACGTAGTGACAGCACACATCTCTGGTAAAATGCGTAAGAACTACATCCGTATTCTTACTGGTGATAAAGTAACTGTTGAGATGACTCCATACGACCTTTCTAAAGGCCGCATCGTCTTCCGTGCTCGTTAATTTTTAATTAGCGAATACAATAAGAAGCGGAGCTTAAGGCTCCGTTTTTTATTGCCTGAACGTTTTACTACACAAGCACATCAATCTCGCATCTCGCATCTCGCATCTCGCATCTCGCAAGCATAAAAAAACGCACAACCGAAGTCATGCGTTTTAAATTTAAGCCCTTGAATTATCAATCACTTCATTAGTGCATAACCTCTTCTTTAGCACCAACATAGATGAAATCCAATTCGTCTTTTTTCAGGGATACTTTAACCGTACCGCCATCAACCAAGCTACCAAACAGTAACTCGTTAGCAAGTGGCTTCTTAAGCTTCTCTTGAATCACACGCCCCATTGGACGAGCACCCATGGTCTTGTCATAGCCTTTATCAGCTAACCAGTGACGAGCATCCTCAGAAACCTCTAAAGACACACCACGAGCGTCCAGTTGAACCTGAAGCTCAACAATGAACTTATCAACGACTTGGCTAATCACACTTGGATCAAGGCTGTTGAACCAAATGATATTATCAAGACGGTTACGGAACTCAGGAGTAAATACCTTCTTGATTTCGCCCATCGCATCTGGTGCATGATCTTGTTGGATCAGGCCGATCGATTTCTTCTCGGTTTCAGCCACACCTGCGTTGGTCGTCATCACTAGAATCACGTTGCGGAAGTCCGCTTTGCGACCATTGTTATCAGTTAGCGTGCCGTTATCCATTACCTGCAGTAGCAAGTTAAAGATATCTGGGTGAGCTTTCTCGATTTCATCCAGTAACACAACAGAGTGCGGGTTCTTGATTACGGCATCAGTTAGCAAACCACCTTGATCGTAACCAACATAACCAGGAGGAGCACCGATCAAGCGGCTCACAGAGTGACGCTCACCGTACTCAGACATATCAAAGCGTAGAAGCTCAATACCCATCAACTTAGACAGTTGAACCGTCACCTCTGTTTTACCTACACCAGTAGGACCAGCAAATAAGAATGAACCAACAGGTTTATTGTCTGCACCCAATCCAGCACGGGTCAGCTTAATCGCTTCACTCAATACATCGATTGCAGGGTCTTGTCCGAATACCAACATTTTCATGCGGTCATCCAGTTTCTGCAGTGTATCTTTGTCTGAAGACGATACTGACTTCTCAGGAATACGCGCCATTTTCGCAACCATTGACTCAATATCAGCCACGCTTACCGTTTTCTTACGACGGCTTGCAGGTGCCAAACGGCTACGAGCGCCCGCTTCATCGATTACGTCAATGGCCTTATCTGGAAGGTGACGTTCATTAATGTATTTAGCTGACAGTTCCACAGCGGCACGCAACGCTTTGTTGGTGTAGCGCACTTCGTGGTGAGCTTCGTATTTTGGCTTCAAGCCAATCAGGATCTTGGTCGTATCGTCTAGCGATGGCTCGATAATATCGATTTTCTGGAAGCGACGAGCTAAAGCACGCTCCTTCTCAAAAATACTGCTGTACTCTTGGTACGTTGTTGAACCGATGCAACGTAATTTACCACTGCTTAGTAGTGGTTTAATTAAGTTTGCCGCATCAACCTGACCCCCCGATGCAGCACCCGCACCAATAATGGTGTGGATCTCATCGATGAACAGAATCGCGTCTTCTTCTTTCTCCAGTTGCTTAAGAATCGCTTTAAAACGTTTCTCAAAGTCACCACGATACTTGGTTCCTGCTAGCAGTGAGCCAATATCTAAAGAATAAATCACGCTACTCTGAATGATTTCAGGCACTTGTCCTTCAACGATGCGCCATGCAAGACCTTCCGCGATGGCAGTTTTACCTACACCCGCTTCACCCACTAACAGAGGGTTGTTCTTACGACGACGACATAGAACTTGGATAGTACGTTCTAGCTCTTTGTCGCGACCGATTAATGGGTCAATATTGCCCTGTTTTGCGACTTCGTTAAGGTTAGTAGCAAAGTTTTCTAAACGATCTTCTGAATTAGCTTCTTCAGCATTTTCTGCACCACCAAATGAATCAGATGATGAAGGGCTGTCGCCTTCGTTGCTGGCTTTAGTAATACCGTGTGAGATGAAGTTAACAATATCTAAGCGACTAATGTCGTTTTTCTTAAGAAGATATGCCGCGTGAGATTCTTGCTCACTAAAAATAGCCACAAGTACGTTAGCACCTGTTACTTCGCTGCGACCTGAAGATTGAACATGAAAAACAGCGCGTTGAAGTACTCGTTGGAAGCTCAACGTTGGCTGAGTTTCGCGAGTTTCGTCGCTTTCAGGGATAAGTGGGGTCGTTTGATCGATAAAAATATCGAGCTCATTGCGAAGAGCATCGAGATCAGCCTGACAAGCTTGGAGCGCTTCCTTGGCCGCATCATTTTCTAATAATGCTAGTAGGAGGTGTTCGACAGTCATGAATTCATGTCGCTTGTCTCGCGCACGAGCAAATGCGCCATTTAAACTCGTCTCTAATTCTTTATTTAGCATAAGTACCTCCTAAGGGAACAACAGTGTTGTTCGAGCAATTTATACTTGCTCCATTGTACATAGTAGCGGATGCTCATTTTCCTTTGAGTACATCGTGACCTGCGCTACCTTTGTTTCCGCTATTTCAGCACTGTATGTGCCGCATATAGCTTTACCTTCATAATGAACCTTGAGCATCACTTCCGTTGCTTTTTCGATATCTAGTGAGAAGAATCGCTCTAGGATCTCGATTACAAAGTCCATGGGCGTGTAGTCATCGTTATTCAATACAACGTTATACATCGCCGGTGGCTTTACTTTTGTTGCTTCTTTCTCCAGTAAATCTGAGCCTGGAGATGCCCATTCAAAGTTTCTGCTCATATCGCTTTGCTAAGGGTTATTTTTCGGAAGTCGTGAGTGTTTACCTAACTCAAATTTACCACATTCACGCTTTACGGTGTACTAAGAAACTGCACCGAGAAACAGTACCAAAAAATATTCCTCTATACTGAGCCTAATCCACCATTTCCATCGCTGCAAATAAAAGATCTCGATTAACAGGATTAACATATGTGATTGATTAAAAAGACACCACAACTATTGATGCTAACGATAAGATTACCGCTAAGTTACTATTTAGTTAATAGTTTGCAGTTAATCTCGAATGTGATTTGTTATTAAAATTGATCACTTTTATACCAATTTACTATTGACTGTGCTCAATCATTAGCTACATTGGAGCTAAAAGGTTTTTTAATACATTTTTGCAACATGAATTGAAATCAGTAACACGCTTCAAAAATTAACAATAAGGAATAATTACGCAGGGTAGCGTTAATTTCCGTAAGCAATGTACGAGATTCAAGCTATTAGCTGAAATTCTTTAGCTGGTAGGAATGATATCAATCGCACTTACAACAATTGATATAACAACGTTTGTAACAAAATGCATGAGGGATGTATAGCATGGCTACAGGTACAGTAAAATGGTTTAACAATGCCAAAGGGTTTGGCTTTATTTGTCCAGAAGGTGAAGACGGCGATATTTTCGCGCACTACTCCACAATACAAATGGAAGGTTATCGAACCTTAAAGGCTGGTCAGCAGGTCGACTATGAAGTAGAAAGTGGACCTAAAGGCTCGCATGCTAGCTCCGTTGTTCCTGTAGAAGGCAGCGCCGCAAAATAGGCGAATGACAACTCATGTTAACCTCAGTCAGTCGTCATTAACGGCTGACAGGTAAACAGAATATTGAAACCGCTCATTTAATACCTGTAACACAGGCTTACGTGAGCGGTTTTTTCGTTTTGAGGGCTATGAAGTTGCTCACTAGACCACTAGTTCGCGGATGTATTCTTATTGAGCTAGGTTTTGGGGGGATTAAAAAAGAACAAAAAAAGACGCTTTAACGTTATCGTTAAAGCGTCTCTCGTTTTGACTTTATCTATGACTTAGCTTTCAAACTAAGCAACTCGTTAGCAAATCACGTTCATGACTGACTAACGATAAGTCCAATCACTATGCATCAATAAATGCGTTTAGCGTTGAGCTTGGGCGCATTAGTGTTGAAACCAATGCATCGTCAAGTAGGTAGTAACCACCTAAGTCGCCAGCGACACCTTGAGCGTTGTTCAGTTCTGCAACAATCGCTTCTTCACTTTCAGCCAGTTGACTTGCCACACCTGCAAACTCAGCAGCAAGATCAGCGTCAGCCGTTTGCTCAGCAAGCGCCTTAGCCCAGTATGCCGCTAGGTAGTAGTGGCTACCACGGTTATCAAGCTCACCCACTCGACGTGAAGGAGACTTGTTGTTATCAAGGAACTCACCCGTTGCTTTATCAAGCGCATCAGCAAGAACTTGTGCTTTAGCGTTACCTGTTACTACGCTCAGGTGCTCTAGAGACGCAGCCAATGCCAAGAATTCGCCTAGGGAATCCCAACGCAGGTGGTTTTCTTTCTCTACTTGTTGAACGTGCTTAGGAGCAGAACCGCCAGCACCTGTTTCAAACAGACCACCACCGTTCATTAGTGGAACAATCGATAGCATCTTAGCTGATGTACCAAGCTCTAGAATCGGGAACAAGTCAGTTAGGTAATCACGTAATACGTTACCTGTAACCGAAATAGTATCTAGGCCTTCTTTGATACGAACCAGTGAGTATTGAGTCGCTTCAAGTGGAGCGAGGATCTTAATTTCAAGACCATCGGTATCGTATTCAGGAAGGTACGCTTCAACTTTCTTGATAAGCTGAGCATCATGCGCGCGTGACGCATCTAGCCAAAATACCGCAGGAACACCCGATGCACGAGCACGAGTTACCGCAAGCTTAACCCAGTCTTGGATGGGTGCATCTTTAACCTGACACATACGGAAGATATCGCCTTCCTCTACGTCTTGCTCTAGAAGCACAGCGCCTGAAGCGTCAACAACTTGAACCTGACCGGCAGCTTCAAGGATGAAAGTCTTATCGTGAGAACCGTACTCTTCCGCTTTTTGAGCCATCAAGCCAACGTTTGGTACGCTACCCATCGTTGTAGGGTCGAAAGCGCCGTTCTCTTTACAGAAATCAATAACCGCTTGGTAGATGCTCGCGTAACTACGATCTGGGATCATTGCTTTAGTATCTTTTTGCTTACCTTCTGGATCCCACATTTGACCAGAAGAACGCAACATTGCAGGCATAGATGCATCCACAATGATATCGCTTGGTACGTGTAGGTTAGTAATTCCACGGTCCGAATCAACCATCGCTAGTGGTGGTTGAGTCTCGTATACCGCTTGCAGGTCAGCTTCGATTGCTTCTTTCTGCTCTTGAGGAAGCGCAGCGATCTTCGCGTAGACATCACCGATGCCGTTATTTACATCAACGCCTAGCTCTTCAAACAGTTGACCATGCTTAGCAAATACGTCTTTGTAGTAAACCTTAACCGCGTGACCAAAGATCACTGGGTCAGATACTTTCATCATCGTCGCTTTCATGTGAAGAGAAAGCAATACACCTTGCTCTTTAGCCGATGCGATTTCTTTTTCGAAGAACGCAACCAAAGCGGCCTTGTTCATCACTGACGCATCAATGATCTCTTTATCTTGCAGTGCAAAAGCTGGCTTCAATGTTTTCTTCGCGCCATCTTTACCAACGAATTCAATGCTAACTTCTGTAGCACCTTCAATGGTTACTGACTTTTCGCTACCGAAGAAGTCTTTGTCGTCCATACTTGAAACGTGCGACTTCGAATCTGCAGACCAAGCACCCATTGAGTGTGGGTTCTTCTTCGCGTAGTTTTTAACTGAAAGTGGAGCGCGGCGATCCGAGTTACCTTCACGTAAAACAGGGTTTACTGCACTGCCTTTGATTTTGTCATAAGTCGCTTTAACAGCTTTCTCTTCGTCAGTGTTTGCTTCTTCTGGGTAGTTAGGAAGTGCGTAACCTTTTGATTGTAGCTCTTTGATAGTTGCTTGAAGCTGAGGTACAGATGCAGAGATGTTTGGAAGCTTGATAATGTTTGCTTCTGGTGTCTTAGCCAATTCACCTAGTTCTGCTAATGCATCACCAATACGTTGCTCTTCGTTCAAGTAGTCAGGGAAGTTGGCAATAATGCGCCCTGCAAGTGAAATGTCGCGAGTATCAACGTTAATACCAGAAGAAGCTGTAAAAGATTGAATGATTGGCAGCAAAGAGTAAGTTGCTAGCGCCGGAGCTTCGTCTGTAATGGTATAGATGATCGTTGGTTTTTCAGTAGGCATGAAATTTCCCTATAGTTCTTACAAGCTCATTTAAAGTAGTGAGCATGTTATAAATTGACCAGTAAGCCACTCTAAGAGTGAAAACTGCTTACTCGATAGTCGTACTCTATCTTATTTTTCATGCAATCTTGATGACAGCATGAACCAAATCCGTGAGTGCGTTGTTATAATAAAACACGAAGGTATAATTAAACAAATCAGGCTTAAGAGTCCATCAACTTGTTCTATTTTGTGTCTTTTAGGCGCGCAAATGATAGCTCAATTCCGTTTCAGTGAAAACTTTTCAGCACACTTCGTTTACATTTTTGCAAGGTAGTTAACATGTCTACTCGCTCACGCAGCGCATCTCGTTCAGACAAACCGGCTCGTTCTGGTGCAACATTAAAACAAAGCGGTAATAGACAAAGCCGAAGCAGTGATAGGAATAACACTGGCAATTCGCACAACAAATCTCACTCAAGCAAGCACCGATATAAAGGCAAACCTACCAACGCAAAACCTAAGGTAGCGCTCGAAGATCGCAAAGTAATTCTGTTCAACAAGCCTTTCGATACTCTAAGCCAATTTACAGATGGAGAAGGGAGAAAAACGCTAGCGGACTTTATTCCAGTGAAAGACGTTTATGCTGCAGGTCGTCTTGACCGCGACAGCGAAGGGTTAATGGTCTTAACCAACGATGGGATATTTCAAGCTAAGTTAACTCAACCAAACTCAAAATCCCCAAAGACATACTGGGTACAGGTTGAAGGCGCCCCTTCTGAGGAAGATTTAGATAAATTGAGAAAAGGTGTCGAGCTAAAAGACGGCATGACATTACCGGCTAAAGTAGAAGTGATGCAAGAACCTGAAGTGTGGGATAGAAATCCTCCAGTCCGCTTCAGAGCCGCGATACCGACAACATGGTTAGCTGTCACAATCATTGAAGGACGTAACCGTCAGGTAAGACGAATGACAGCCAATATCGGCTTCCCTACCCTACGTCTTATCCGTTATTCAATGGGCAACATGAATGTGGGGCAGCTGCTGCCTGGTGAGTGGAAAGAAATCTAGTCAACATAGTAGAAATGAAAAAGCGAGGTATCTGTCATAGACAAGAACACCTCGCTTTAAAAACTTTTTGGTCTTACTTTTGGTCAATCAACCATTTTTGAAATGCTTTACGCTCTTCCTCACTAGCTCTTGAATACCAAAGCTTAAGTTGAAGTGTATTTTCAGACTCTTGCACAGTACTGTCGGCAGCTACCGTCGCTCCAACTACTGCACCAGTTTGTACTGCTGCTAGTTCTTCTTTCAACGAACGAATCTTTCCTGAATCAAAAACTAAGCCTCTTTCTTGGTTGTAGTCTTTAACCAACTGAGGGATATCACTGTAAGGCAGTGCACCTTGAGATGGAGGCAAAACTTCTTGCACGACTTCTGCATCATCACCGTTTACAGAGATACTGAATATAGGAAGTTCTCTGTCGACATTTTTTTCGATTTTAGCGTACTTTCTACTTAGAAGATCAATATCAACATCAGCATTTTCGGGAACATTAACTACCATAATGTAAGGAACTGTACTGATAAACTCGCGTTTGCCTTTATCGCTCAAATACCCTGTGTAATCTAAAACGAGTTGGTTTTCACCTGAGGTGAATACAGCGTCTTCCACACTTTCAACAACCTCACCGTTCAAAGTATTTAGCGAAATACCAGAAGCCAAATCAAGAGCAGCCGTTGCGTATGGTGCAGAGAATAGACAGACAAAACTCAAATACCACTTGTTCATGTACGATTCCTTAATCAATAAATGTAAAAAAGCCAGCTAATAGCTGGCTTTTGTATAGCATAGTTAACTACAGATTAGAATGTGTAGTAAACACCAGCGATAACGCCGTCAGCATCTAGAGTTTGTGATGCGTATTCGAAATCAGCAGTTTGGTATTCAGCTAGGAATAGGATGTTGTCACGGAATGCGTAATCAACACCAACAACTAGGTTAGTAGAGTCGATATCAGAGATCTTAGAAGTACCCGCTGCTGTAGCGATTTCGTCAGTTGTTGCTACAGAGTATGTAGTGTATAGACGAACAGCGTCGATTTGGTAAGCAGCTGCGATACCCATAGTTTCACCGTTGCCGTAAGAATTAGCAGCGATGTCAGATAGGTCCCAGTAACCGTAACCTTGGTTGCCTTCAAATTGTGCGTATGTAACAGCTAGGTATAGGCCACCAAACTCAGCAGAAGCAGAAGCACCAGCAAGAGAGTAATCTACGTCTTTAGCAGCGTCACCAGTGATGTAAGAAGCACCGATAGAGAAGTTGCTGAATGCGTAATCTGCAGAGATACCGTAAGTGTTGTCAACGTCTTCAGTAGAATCAGTGTTAACGTCAGCTACGATTGTGAAACCTTCAACGAATTGACCTTTGAATACAGCGCCGTGGCCAGAAGACTCGCGGTGGTGACCACCAGTAGAGCCCATGTAGTTACCTTCGTTTGTGATATCGTCTTTCTGGATAGCGTCAGCAGATTCTGCTAGGTCGCCAGTTTCACCGAAAGCCATACCCCAAGTGTCAGTTTTAAAACCAGCTAGAACGTCATCGAACTTAGCGTTGCTGCCGTCAGTTTCGATTTCGAAAGATGCGAATGCTGTGAACTGATCGTTAAGCTTCTGCTCAGCGTCAAGTTGGATTTTAGCCCAAGTAGAAACGTCAGCTTCGTTCTTAGTTGTTTCAGTTAGGTTTTTGTCTACTTCAGATTGAGATAGGTAGATATCTACCTCGCCTTTTAGGCCAACTTTAGTATCGTCGTTAGAGTAAATTTCTGCTGCGTTTACAGAAGTTGCTGTAGCTGCGATAGCTAGCGCTAATAGAGTCTTTTTCATAATAAATCCACTGCCTTTTCTAAGAATGGGAGATCCTTGCCCGGTTCCCTTTTATTTTTATGACTGGTCATTACCACTCTTTGTTGGTTAATCACCGTCACTAAATTTCGAGGTCTAGATTGCAAAAGATTATCCTGCGTGTCAAATAAACTAAAAACAAACCTAAAAAAAACACAAAGCAATCAAAATCAACCACTTACATTTTTTTTCATTGTTTTACGAGCAGCTTATCCTTAGTTTTATCAGGAAATATAATAATCCAAAAAAAGAACAAAACAGCATTTAACACCAAAAATAGCTCACAACAACACCACACTTCAGGATTTAACACCTACAAGCCAGTCTTTTTTAATATTTATATTTCGCAACATAAATAAAATAGTTAAGTTCCTGATGGTTCAGTTTTTTTTTGTGAACAAGATCTACCTTTGATTCAAAAGCAAGCTATTTCACCGTAAATGTACCGACTAGTGATATGTGCTACTATCCTCGCTCCGTTACGTAGGTCACAGTATGCTAACTACTAAAATTCAAAAATCTATTCGCACCAGTTATCAAAACCTCCAAGATCAGTTGGACAACTTTGTACCTCGTCGTGCTCAAAATTACCTTGTTGCAGAAATAGCGAAGACACTTTGTGGTCAATACCACAAAAGTAATCGCATGATTGTTGCAGAAGCAGGAACGGGGATCGGGAAATCACTGGCTTATTTAATGGCTACTATTCCTGTCGCTGTGCTCAATAATCGAAAAATAGTCATATCGACAGCGACGGTTGCGCTACAAGAACAGCTCGTCAATAAGGATCTCCCTCTATATAGAAGACTGACTGATCGAGAGTTTTCTTTCATATTAGCGAAGGGTAGACAGCGTTATTGTTGTTCCGAAAAGCTAGCCGCTGCCTGCGGGGTTGATGGCGGACAAATGGCAATGTTCGAATCTAAGCCGAAGAAGAAGGATATCGACCAACTTCAAACCATGTACCGCAGCCTAACCCAAGGTAAATGGGATGGTGACCGTGATTCGTGGCCAAAACCCATCGACAATATGATTTGGCAGATGATTGTCAGTGATAAGCATAGCTGTAACAACAGTATGCCTACGCATAGAGACTGCCCTTTCCAGAAAGCTCGCTCAGAGTTAGATAAAGCAGACGTGATTATCGCCAATCACAGTTTAGTGATGGCTGATGCAGACTTAGGCGGCGGCGTGATACTTCCTGAACCAGAAAATAGCATCTATATATTCGATGAAGCTCACCATTTACCGCATGTAGCCAGAGATCACTCTTCTGCGGCTGCGAGCTTAAAAGGCGCGGCGTCATGGTTGGAGCGTTTGAATCAATCAATCACTAAGCTTTCAGGTCTTGCAGACGAGAAACGTGTCCACCGATTTAGAAATGAGCTGCAAGACTCAGTGCAACAGCTAATCCCGACACTGACTCAAATGAGCAAACAGTTTGACGCTAACCACTTTGAAGACGGCTTGTATCGCTTCGAACATGGCGACTTACCTGAGTGGCTAGAGAATGAATCTAAAGATCTCAAGCAACTCACACAAAAGGCGAGCCAAGCCGTTGCGAAGATTGCAGACCTAATTGCAGAACGAGTTAAAGACGGCGAGCTTTCAGCAAAACTTGCAGAGCCCGCACTGGCAGAAATTGGCTTCTATATACAAAGAACAGAGAACCTTGCCCAAGTTTGGCGCTTAATGGCAGAACCGAAGAGAGAAAAAGGCGCTCCTTTGGCTCGTTGGCTCGAACTGAACAAAGAAAGCGAAGGCGATTTCGTTGTGAATGTTTCACCACTAGAGGTGGGGTGGCAACTGGATCAGCAAATCTGGAGCCGCTGTGTTGGTGCCGTATTAGTATCTGCGACCATGAGGGCGCTCAACTCTTTCAGCTTTTTCTGTCATCAAGCAGGTATCAGCCAAAAAGCAGAAGATGGCGTACAATTTTTGGCTTTGGCATCACCGTTTGATTACCAGAATCAAGCTGAGTTGATCGTTCCGGCAATGAAGTACGAACCACAAGCACCTCAGTTTACTGAATATCTTATTGAAATTTTGCCTAAGGTAATAGAAGACAAAAAAGCCAATCTCGTTCTATTCTCTTCTTACTGGCAAATGAACAAAGTTGCAGAGGCGTTAGCAACAGATTTCGTTAAAAAGTCGTGGGC
The DNA here is from genome assembly GCF_023161725.1 of Vibrio sp. 1CM24A. Lineage (NCBI taxonomy): Bacteria > Pseudomonadati > Pseudomonadota > Gammaproteobacteria > Vibrionales > Vibrionaceae > Vibrio > Vibrio sp. 1CM24A. Next base: position 297,123 of record NZ_JALNTS010000005.1, on the reverse strand, counting down.
ATTGCAGGTTCAAGGTGATACTTCACGAACTGAAATCCTAAAAAAACATAAAAAGCTAATAGACCAAGGTAAAACCAGCGTTCTTTTTGGAACTGGCAGCTTTTCTGAAGGTCTTGATCTACCGGGTGAGCTTCTTGAAAACCTGGTGATTACCAAGATTCCTTTTGGTGTTCCTACCTCTCCTGTAGAGCAAGCACATTCAGAATATATTGAATCACGCGGTGGCAACCCTTTTATGCAGATTACTGTTCCAGATGCGAGTAAAAAGCTTATTCAATCTGTGGGTAGACTACTGCGTAAGGAAAGAGATTCTGGTAAAGTCACGATCCTTGATAGACGCATAGTAACGAAGCGATACGGAAAGTCCCTACTCGATTCACTACCGCCTTTTAAAAGAACAATAAAATACTAATATCCCCTGCCCTCGAGGTAGTTATGGGCCTTCATCGCTAGGCCCTTGCATTCACAACCCAACATGACTAATCCGTAGATTTTTCATGTGGCTGCCCTATCAGCCGATAACGAGAACACTAGCTATTTATGGAAATGATTGAGCCAACCATGTTGGTCATACTTGCTCTGGTTGCATTTGCAGCGGGCTTTATTGATGCTGTCGCAGGTGGCGGAGGGATGTTAACCGTTCCAGCTTTGCTATCGCTTGGTTTACCGCCACACATTGCACTCGGAACTAATAAGCTGGCCGCAACGTTTGCTTCATCTACAGCTGCATTCACTTACTACCGTAAAAAGCTGTTCAAGCCTGAGTGTTGGGTCAATGCATTCATATCTACTTTAATAGGTGCGACAATCGGCACGCTCACTGTTGATGCCATTAGCACTGAGTGGTTAGAGAAGGTATTGCCGTTAGTCATTCTTGCCGCTGCTGTCTATACCATTTTTCATAAGACTCCAGATGTGAGCCATAATGTGTCTCCTAAGCCTTGCCCTGTGCTTAAGAGAAAACAAAAGTACCAAGGATTCATTCTTGGTTTTTATGATGGGGTTGCAGGCCCAGGAACTGGCGCGTTTTGGACGGTAAGCTCTATGGCGCTTTACCGCTTAAACATCTTACTTGCCTCTGGTCTATCCAAAGCCATGAACTTTACCAGTAACTTTACCTCTTTGGTGACCTTCGCGATTCTTGGTCATATTGATTGGGTTCTAGGTTTAACCATGGGTCTTTGTTTGATGGCTGGAGCATTCGTTGGCGCTCACTCTGCTATTCGTTTCGGTGCTACATTTATACGACCTGTGTTTGTTACCGTAGTAAGCGTACTTGCAATTAAACTGGCATACGAAGCTTGGTTTGTGAACTTATAGGCAGTAGCCAACGGGAAGTGAAATGAATCAATTTTCAAAGCTAAAAAGTGTCATTGATACCTTGATTGGCCATTGCTCGCAGGTTGATAAATCTCGAGGGGCTTATCATCAAGCCTTATTTGACCGAGCCTTATTTAAATGTGGCGCCTCTGTTTTGCTTCCCTATGCACTTGAAACTCAGGCAACGTACCGCACCATTGTACGTGAACAAACCTCAAATCAACTGACCGCGTCCAGAGCCAACTACCTGACAGAAAAACTGACCAATCAGATTGCAGCAATCCAAAGAGAGTTAGCCAACCACGATTTACGCTTGGACCGAAAAAGTAAGTCAGGGAAAACCCTTAACGATCTATACAACGAACTCGCTCAGCACCAAGACTGGCAAAAGCGATTGGTCGATTTAGTGCGAGTACGGAAATTAGCTTTTGATTCTGCGCCTCGCCACGGTAAGAAAAAAGCGGAAGAGGCTTGGCAGTTAGCCAAAGAGCGATTAGAACGCTGTGAAGACTCAATGAAAAATATTGAGAGACTGATTAACTTAGAGAACCCTAAGCGAAATGAACACTGATAACACACCATCACCACTGGATAACGCACCAGAAGAAGTTAAGTTAGCTGTCGACCTGATCTATCTGCTCGAAAGCAACGAAATCGATCCAAAAGTCGCGTTAGAAGCAATCAAAATTGTCCAGCAAGATTTACAAGCCAAACTAGCGTCTAGCATCTAGCATCTAGCATCTAGCATCTAGCATCTAGCATCTAGCATCTAGCATCTAGCATCTAGCATAAAAATATACAGGATTCACATGTACCAACTCAGCTTTTCTATGCCCGAGTTTCTTGAAAACTACTGGCATAAAAAACCAACCATCTTAAAGGGTGGCTTCCAAAACTTCGTCGACCCAATTTCGCCGGAAGAACTTGCTGGTTTATCGATGGAAGAAGAAGTGGATTCTCGCTTTGTCTCTAACCTCGACAATCAGTGGACTGCAGAACACGGCCCATTCTCTGAAGAAAAATTTGGCGAATTAACCGAAAGTCATTGGCAACTGATCGTTCAAGCTGCGAACCACTGGCACCAAGGCGCAAATCAGCTAACTGAGGCATTCCAAGCGTTACCAAACTGGTTATTCGACGATCTCATGATCTGTTACTCAGCACCTGAAGGCGGCGTAGGCCCACATATTGATCAATACGATGTCTTCATCATTCAAGGTCAAGGTAAACGTCAATGGAAGGTTGGCGCTAAAGATGTTGGCCAATACAAAGAGACTGTTCAAGCGTCTGCACTTCGTCAAATTGAAGGTTTTGACCCGATCATTGATGAAACTTTAGAGCCGGGCGATATCCTTTATATCCCACCGGGTTTCCCACATGAAGGGAACACGTTAGAGCCGTCAATGAGCTACTCTATTGGCTACCGCTCCCCTAAAGAACAAGAGCTGATCAGCAACTTTGCCGATTTTGTGCTTGCTCATGATATGGGTGACGTACACCTGCACGATCCAGAATTCAAAACGCAAGAAGGCTACGGAAAAATTCGTTCATCGGATTTAAGCAATCTCACAGACATGTTGAAATCTGCACTAGAGCAACCTGAAACCATCAGTGAATTCATGGGCTGTCTGCTAAGCCAATCACGCCACCAACTTGATATCGTTGCTCCTGAGCCACTATGGACTCAAGAAGAGATCGCTCAACACTTAGAGTCTGAAGGTGAGATTCACCGAGTATCAGGCTTAAAAGCGCTCTACCACGAAAATGAAAGCAACACAGCTTACATTAATGGTGAGGTGGTTAAGGTTGATGAAGCGGATTCTTCGTTACTCAACATACTTTGCGATGAGACCATGATTACCTCGGCTACTGCCCTATCTCCTTCGGGCATAACTGTCGTGACTGAATTGGTCAACAAAGGCTACTGGTTTATCGAAGAGTAAGCAGCGTCAACCGCTGGTTATTGACCAGCTTCTAAAGAAACAATTAAAAAAAGGACAAATGGAATCTTCATTTGTCCTTTTTTCTATTTAAGAATTGGTTAAGGCTTAATGCTTATACCTTGAACTGATTGACCAATTTCTGTTGTTGTTGAGACAGCTGGTCAATTTCATTACCCACTTGCTCAGAAGCCGCGGCTTGCTCCAAGATCTTCGCACTCAAATCGCGAATATTAACCACGCTTTGGTTTACTTCACCGGAAACCGATTGTTGCTCTTCGGCTGCTCGAACGATCTGACTGTTCATATCACTGATCGCCTCAATAGAAGTAAAGATCGAACCCAGATCTTCAACTGCATTTTGAACATGCAGCGCCGTATCATTGGCGAGAATATTGCCTTCTTGTATCGCTTCAACGACATCTTGAGTTCCAGCATGAACCTTGTCGATCACTGCTCTTATCTCACCAACCGATGACTGTGTGCGACTTGCGAGGTTTCTTACCTCATCCGCAACAACAGCAAAACCTCGACCTTGTTCGCCAGCACGAGCCGCTTCAATCGCCGCATTCAATGCCAGTAAGTTAGTTTGCTCAGAGATCCCTTCAATAACACTTAAGATCTCGGTGATATTTCCGTTATTTTTGGCCAACTCTTCAACAATAGGAACAGCACTCGACATACGCTCCACCAGCTTTCTCATTTCACCGGCTGAAAGTTCGATGACTTGTTGCCCTTGTTGAGCAGAACGATTCGCTTCACAAGCGGCATCAACGGCCACTTCTGCGTTTTGTACCACCAAGCCCGCAGTTTGAGTCATCTCTTCTGCCGCTGTTGCCACAAGATCGACTTCTTTAAATTGAGATTCACTGCTTTCTCGAGTGCTTGATGCCGATGCTTTAGCCTGGCTTGTCGTGCTCGCCACTTGCTCAGTGGTGTGAATCACTTCTTTGATCGTGTGTTGTAACTTGTCTAAGAATAAGTTGAACCCTTTAGATAGCTGACCAATTTCGTCTTGAGACTTTACTTCTAAACGCTGTGTCAAATCACCTTCACCAGAAGCAATATCATTAAGTCGCTCAACCACTTGTCGAATAGGCTTCACAATTGAAAGTGAAGCAAATGCGATAATGGCTAAACCGAACAAAATGAACACAGTACCTGCAATTACTTCCGTCTTAATACCTTCACTTAGCTTAGTACTAATGATGGAATCCAATTTGTTGGCATCAGCGACAACACTCTCTCTTGGGATCTCGAACAACACACCCCAAGTTTGGTTAGCCGCAACAACAGGTGCAAAGGCAAGTAACCACTCACCGTTCTCGCTCCATTGCGTTGTCACTTCACCACCAAAGATAAAGTCGGTCATTAAATCACTGTTTGTATTGTCACTTTGGAAGGTTGAACCGACTGCAATGCTTGAATCATCAGAAGCGATGACTGAACCATCTAGACTAACCACGTAAGCTTTGCCCGCACCGTTAAACAAGCTCTGATCAGATTGAGTAATCACACTGGTTAAACCATCGAGTCTTAGATCAATACCAAGAAAACCAATCGCGACATCGTCGACTAAGATGGGTACCGAAATAGAGGACGTAAGTAGTGCTACACCACCGCTGCTAACCACTCTAGGCGTACTAATACATGTTTGCCCTGAAGACAAAGGACAGTAAAAACGTTCGCTATTGCTGTCATCATTCAAGATAGATTCTGAAAGAACGTTCGCTAGAACATTTTCACCGTTATCTGCCACCTTCCAGTAAGGAGCAAAACGACCTTTTTCGTTAGAACCAACATAATCAGCATCGACATAATTCGCATCTTCGCTATCGAGTAAATCAGGCTTGAAAACTAGATACGCACCTTGAATAGAGTCGAAATTTAGAACCGAGCGACGAACCATTTCATCCAAGGCGGTACGAAGCTCTTCACTTGGCGTAAAGTTTTCGTCTGCATTGTTCTTTAGAAACTGAGCACTGGCCGCAAGCATCTCTGCGCGGTAAATAGCTTCGTCTACATAACGTTGAGTTTCTTGAGCATTAAGCTGAGAAACAGACGCCAACAACTGCTGAGTTTTATTGATAACTGATTCTGAACTTTGAGATTTGATGACTTGTTGATTGCTCGTTGCGTTGTAGATCGAGAAACCAATAAGAGACAGTGACGTAATGATTAAACAACAACCTGCTAAGAGGGTTATTTTCCACTGTACCGATAGAGAGCGCATTTAATATCCTTATTTAAGCCAAAAGACTTCCATAACCATAACTATCACATCGACAACGAATTGCTGTACACAATGTAAATGAGTTAGACGAATAGCTTAGCGGATAATTACAGCACAAATTGCTTACATATAAAACGAAAGTTTACACAAATGTTAATAGAGCGTGTTTTCTTCCTTTTTTCTGTAATTTCAAATGATGTACTCATATAATCATTGGCTATGTTGCTTAGGTTTTAGCGCTTTGGATATAGCCAAAACATCGATATTTAAAGGAAGCCCACTCCACCCTCTCCCTCTTTAAAATGCAGCAATTTCGGATTAGTTTTTATAATCCAAGTTATAGATTTTTATCTTGCTCAACTTCACACTTTTTGATTGCTAAGCCCGCAATCAAGCTCTAATATCTCGCGCCTAGATTCCCTGATCACTTTATTCATTTGGCTCTCCTTTAATGGAGCGCTAAGGCTTTTTACGTCTTAATTTTTGGAGAGATACGCAAATGTCCGCCTCGTTTCCATTAGCGAAACTTACCTTTTTAATCGCTATTCTGACTGCCGTAGGTCAAATGACTCAAACGATGTACGTGCCTTCTATCGGTCATATGGCAGGTGAGTTCTTAGTTTCGGCATCTTCACTGCAAGCGGTGATGGCGTGTTACTTGATCCCTTATGGTCTGTCGCAATTTGTCTACGGCCCACTTTCTGATCGCCTAGGTCGTAAACCGATCATCGTGATTGGTTTGATCATCTACATCATCGGTACTTTGGTAGCATTGTTCGCTCACGAATATGAATGGTTCTTAGCGGGCAGCTTTATCCAAGGTTTGGGCATCGGTTGTGGTGGTGCGATGTCTCGTACATTGACTCGCGACTGTTTTGAAGGCGCAGAACTGCACCGTGCAAACAGCTTGATTAGCATGTGTGTGATTTTCTCACCATTGATAGCTCCTGTACTGGGTGGTTACCTAACCGAAGTTTTCGGTTGGCGTTCTAGCTACTTATTCCTTGCGCTGTTTGGTATTGCTGTTGTGATCACTATGATGACGAGCATGATGGAAACACTGCCGAAAGAACGACGCAAGCATGAATCGGTTGCCAACAGCTACAAGTTCGTTCTGTCTGATAAACGTTTCCAAGGTTTCTTATTGGTATTGGTCGCAACATTTGCTGGCGTAGCCGTATTTGAAGCAGCGGCAGGTGTGTTGCTTGGTGGCGTGCTTGGCTTACCGGCAACGACAGTAAGCTTGTTGTTTGTCTTGCCTATTCCGGGTTACTTAGTCGGTGCTGGCTTATCTAGTTACATCGCACAACGTCGCTCTGAGCGCCGCGCACTGAATGTTGGTCTAATAGCTATCTTGGTAGGCTCAACAGTGGTATTGATACCGGGTCTGTTTGGTCATACAACAGCATTAACCTTAATTGGCGGTGCAACCATTTACTTCTTGGGCGCTGGCATATTATTCCCAGCAGCGACAACAGGGGCACTTTCGCCATTCCCGTACCACGCTGGTACCGGAGGTGCGATTTTAGGTGGCATGCAAAACCTAGGTGCTGGCATCGCGACACTATTGGCATCGTTCTTCCCAGCTCAAGACCAATTGCCACTCGGTTGCTTGATGATTGCAATGTCATTCATCGCTATGCTTGGTTTACGTTGGGTTAATCGTAAACCTGACCACTCAAACGAAATGCCATTGGCTATTTAACGTAAAGCTCAAATCCGGCCAAACAAAAGAAAGGGACATACTGAAAAGTGTGTCCCTTTTTTGTTGCACCTTATTCCTTCCACTCTCACGTATCAGTAATTTCATTTAACATTGCTTTGATTTTTTGAAAACAATAACAGACACTTACGATAAAGGTGCATATCCTGAATCCAATTACAAATAATATCACTGGAAGATACCCAACCAACAAAGGATGCTGGCATCAAAAAGAGTAAGGTGCACACTAAGGATATATAGATGCGTATCGCTTTAACCACATTAGTCGTATCAATAGCGCTTGTCGCCGGATGCAGCAATCAAGGAATCTCAACCATGAACCACTACTCTCAATCACAACTCGTCGCTCAGCAAACCCAAGCACCCGTTGCTAAGAAAGTCCCTCACGCAATGACGATTCATGGTGACAGCCGAATCGATGATTACTACTGGATGCGCGATGATGCACGCCAAGATCCAGAGATCTTGCAACAACTTGAACAAGAGAATCAGTACGCAGATACAGTGCTGAAACATACAGAAGCAGCACAAAAACAATTATTTGAAGAGATCAAAGGCCGAATCGCCAAAGACGACAATTCGGTACCGGTTCGCAAAGGCAGTTACTACTACTCGAATAAAGTCACAGGCGACAACGAATACCCAGTTCACCTGCGTGAAAAAAACTTTTTAGGCACAGACAAGCAAGTCATCTTAGATGTTAACGAGCTAGCAAAAGAACATGATTTTTTCAGTATTGGTGGCTTAACGATCAGCCCAGACGAAAATTTGTTGGCCTATGGCGAAGATACGCTGAGCCGCCGAATTTACACCATCAAGATCAAAGACCTCACAACAGGTGAATACCTAAAAGATGAAATTGAAGGTGCTTCAAGTGCTATCGCATGGCAAAACGACAACCAAGCCTTCTACTACATCAAAAAAGATCCACAAACATTGCTGGGTTATCAAGTTTACCGCCACGTGTTAGGCACCGCTCAGGCAAGCGATGAGTTAATCTACGAAGAAACCGATAGCGCTTACTACACCTCTTTGAGTAAAAGCAAAGATGGTGAACAGGTCTACATTTGGCACTCGAGCACAGAAACCAGCGGTGTTTCAGTCATCGATGCCAACAACCCAAAGGCTACAGCTGAGGCTTTCTACCCAAAAGAGACAGGCATAGAGTACAGCATCGCTAAGCTAGGTGATTGGTATTACATCTACACCAACTACCAAGCGGTCAACTTCCGTTTAATGAAAGTCACCGCCGAAGAGATGCATGACCGCTCAAAATGGGTCGATGTCATCCCAGCGGACGATAATACTCAGCTTGTTGATTTCGAGTTGTTTGATGACCATCTTGTTTACGAGCAACGCGCGGATGGCTTGTCTACAGTGAAAGTTCGCCAACTCTCAACAGGCCACGAGTTCCCACTTGAATTTAACGACACCGCATTTGCCGCTTACCTAACGAGTAACTATGAATTAGATAACTCAAAAGTTCGTATCTATTACAGCAGCTTAACCACGCCAGGTACTTATTATGATTTCGACCTAAGTACAGGTGAATCCGAGCTCATGAAGCAAACACCCGTATTAGGTGATTTCGAAGCGGATAACTACCAATCAGAGCGAATCATGGTTACGGCCCGCGATGGTAAGCAAGTTCCTGTGTCTTTGGTTTATCGTAAAGACTTATTTAAGAAAGACGGCACTAATCCAATCTACCAATACGGCTACGGTTCTTACGGCTCTACGATTGAACCTACCTTCAGCTCAACTCGCCTAAGCCTACTGGATAGAGGTTTTGTTTATGCCATCGCACATGTCCGCGGTTCAGAAATGCTTGGTCGCCCTTGGTATGAAGATGGCAAGAAACTGACCAAACAAAACACGTTCAACGACTTTATTGATGTAACCAAAGAGCTTGTTGAAGAAGGCTATGGCGCAAAAGATAAAGTGTTCGCCGTTGGTGGCTCTGCTGGCGGTCTATTGATGGGAGCAATCATCAACCAAGCACCAGAACTGTACCGTGGTATTGGTGCACATGTTCCGTTTGTAGACATTGTGACAACCATGCTTGATGAATCGATTCCTCTAACCACCAACGAGTATGACGAATGGGGTAACCCGAACGATAAAGCCTACTACGATTACATGCTGGGGTACTCACCGTACGACAACATTAAGGTACAAAACTACCCGAACATGTTGGTAACGACAGGCCTGCATGACTCACAGGTGCAATACTTTGAGCCAATGAAATGGGTCGCGAAGCTGCGGGAGATGAAAACAGACAACAACGTGTTGCTATTCAAAACAGATATGGAAGCTGGTCACGGTGGCGCTTCTGGTCGATTTAAACGACTAAAAGAAGACGCACTCGAATACGCATTCTTTTTGGATTTACTAAAGACTCAATAGATTCTGCGTAACTGTAAGTATTCACATCATTTAATGTCGCCATTTTGTCTCTACAAAGTGGCGACAGAAATTATCAAGCATGGTTAAATACGATGAACCATGAAATCCACCAAATCAAAAGCCTTTAAAGACAAGCAGTGACAAAGGTTTACGAGAGGTATAAAAACAAATGAAAGTAATTAGCTTCAACATCAACGGCCTTAGAGCCCGCCTTCACCAACTGCAAGCTATTATCGACAAACACCAACCCGACGTGATTGGTCTGCAAGAGATAAAAGTACACGATGAAGCCTTCCCAATTGCTGATGTTGAAGCAATGGGCTACAAGGTTTACTTCCACGGTCAAAAAGCCCACTACGGTGTGGCAATGTTGTGTAAGCAAGAGCCTATCTCTGTGCAGAAGGGTTTCCCAACAGATAATGAAGATCATCAAAAACGCATGATCATGGCGACGTTTGAAGATGAAAATGGTGAAAAGGTTACCGTGCTAAATGGCTACTTCCCTCAAGGGGATAACATCAAGCATGAAACCAAATACCCGTACAAGCGTGAGTTCTACAAAGACTTGATGACTTACCTAAACGATTACCACAATAAAGATGAACAAGTAATCGTAATGGGCGACATTAATATCAGCCCAATTGATGCTGACATCGGCATTGGTGAACCTAATGCTAAACGTTGGCTAAAAACCGGTAAGTGTTCTTTCCAACCAGAAGAGCGTGAATGGCTAAAAACTCTGATGGATTGGGGTTTTGTGGATAGCTTCCGCCTACTGCACCCGGAAGTAAACGATCAATACTCGTGGTTTGATTACCGCTCGAAAGGTTTCGTGGATAACCGCGGCCTGCGTATTGATGTAGTCCTTGCGACTCAAAAGCTTGCTGACAAGTGTACTGAAGCTGGCATCGATTACGAGCTACGCGGCATTGAAAAACCGTCAGATCACGCTCCGATTTGGTCAACGTTTAAGTAACGAGTTAAACAGACACCTTCAATAAGAACGGCGCTCAATGAGCGCCGTTTTGTTAACTGTATGGATACCGTGCGGTTAGCTAAGGGGTCTTAGGTAAGCAAGGAAACGCTTCTCTGCGAATTTAAAAATCGCGATGATGATGAACGTTAACGCCATGTAGAACAGACCTGCCGTTAGGAAAGACTCGAATGGAGCGTAGTAACGTGAGTTAACCAAACGAGCAGCACCGGTTAGATCCATAATGGTTACGATACCGGCTACCGCAGAACCGTGAAGCATGAAGATAACTTCGTTACTGTAAGCCGGTAATGCGCGACGTAGAGCACTTGGCAAAATGATGCGGCGGTAAGTCTTTGGTGTGCTCATGCCGTACGCTTTTGCTGCTTCAACTTCACCTTTAGGTAAGCCATTAATAGCACCGCGAATGATCTCTGCTGTATATGCTGATGTGTTAAGAATGAATGCTACCAGAGCACAGAACCAAGCGTTTTCCCATAGCGTGTCTTTTACTGGGAAGAATTGGTCCATACCGTAGTAAATCAGGTACAGCTGAACCAGTAATGGCGTACCACGGAAGAAATATATGAATGACCAAGCCGGAGCATTAATCAGCATATTTGGGCTGTTACGAGCAATCGCTAAGGGTATGGCTACGAATAAGCCAATGATCAAAGCGACACAAACCATCCAAGCCGTTGTCCATAAACCACCAAGGTAAATCGGTAGGCTTTCAATTATCAATGAAAAGTCCATAACTACCTCGCGTGGATACTGAATTTACGTTCAACCAGCTTAAGTAAGCCCGTCGAAACACTGGTGAAGAATAAGAAGATAATCGCCACTGTCATATAGAAGGTAAATGGCATTTTGGTTGAGCCTGCCGCCAGTGCGCTAACACGTACCATATCTTCTAGGCCAATAATGGAAACCAACGCGGTAGTTTTAAGTAAAACCAACCAGTTGTTACCAAAACCCGGCAGTGCGTGACGAATCATTTGCGGTAATAGAATACGACGGAACGCTAGAACAGGTCCCATGCCATAGGCCTTTGCTGCTTCCATTTCACCGCTATCAACCGCCATGATCGCACCACGGAAGGTTTCAGCCATGTAAGCGCCAAAGATGAAGCCAATGGTTAAGACACCAGCAACAAATGGACTGACATCAATATAATCAGGTAAGTAAGCGGTCCATTCGTGGTTAGGATCACTTGATGTGAACCACTCATTGAGCCACTCATTGATGGAATACAAACTGTTGTTTAAAAGGATTTGTCCACCAAAGAAAATCAGCATCATCAAGACGAGATCAGGAATGCCTCGAATAACGGTTGTGTAGAGGGTTGCGATAGCACGAGCCCAGCGATAAGGCGCTAGTTTTGCTAAGGCACCTAGCATACCAAGAACCATAGCTAAAATTAGCGACAGCAAGGCAACTTCGATTGTGAGCACCGCCCCTTTCAGGATCGACGCTTCATATCCTTGTAAATCAAACATAATGAATTCCAACAGAACTGCGAAAAAGTTGGTAAGACAGGGAGAGGAGAACCTCTCCCTTAAGAAGTGATGCTAGAGATTACTCACCGTATACGTCGTAGTTGAAGTATTTAGCAGCGATCTCTTGGTAGATGCCTTTTTCACGTAATGAAAGGATTGCTGCATCTAATTGCTTAGTCAGATCTTTGTCTTGCTTACGTAGAGCAATACCAAAACCTTCACCGAACCACTTAGGATCGGTTAGTGATGGACCAACAAACTCGTAGTCTTCACCACCAGCTTTGTTTAGTACGCCTTCTTCTAGAGCAGATGCATCACCCAGTACCGCAGCAACACGACCGTTAGCTAGATCAAGGTAAGCTTCATCGAATGAACCGTAACGAACGATTTCTACAGTGTCACCGTAGTTGTCTGTTAGGTACTTATCGTGCGTTGTTGCACGTTGAACGGCGATCTTTTTACCACTTAGATCATCAAAGTTAAGGTCGGCACCTTTCTTAGCGATGAAATTGTTTGGGATAAGTGCGTATTTACCAGTGAAGTCGATCTTTTTCTTACGCTCTTCCGTGATAGACATTGCCGCGATGATCGCATCATATTTACGAGCAAGTAGAGAAGGAATAATACCATCCCAATCTTGTGCAACGATCTTACACTGCACCTGCATTTCAGTACAAAGCGCGTTAGCCATATCGACATCGAAGCCTTTCAGTGAACCGTCAGCTTCTGTCCAGCTAAATGGAGGGTAAGCACCTTCAATACCGAAACGTACTGTTTTCCATTCTTTTGCTTGAGCTACGCCCGTTGCAGCAGTTGCAGCAAGTGCCGCGACTAATAACCACTTTTTCATATCCCTACTCCTGTGATTTAGGTTTTTATGTTTTGCTAGTTTTAATATTGTGTTTGTTGTTACTTATTAACTTACTTGTTGTGTTTTATTGTTCACACCGTCACAGTGTACCTTGGCAACGGCATTTCAATTCTGATTAGTAAATCGATGAGATAAATTGTTGTAAACGCTCAGATTCAGGTTCCGTAAACAGTTTAGCTGGATCGCCCTGTTCTTCCACTAGACCTTGATGCAAGAACATCACATGGTTAGATACGTCACGAGCAAAAGCCATTTCGTGCGTTACCACAAGCATGGTTCTTCCCTCTTCTGCTAGATCGCGCATTACACCAAGCACTTCGCCTACTAACTCAGGGTCTAATGCCGATGTAGGTTCATCAAACAGCATAACTTCAGGATCAACCGCTAGCGCTCGCGCAATCGCAGCACGTTGTTGTTGGCCGCCAGACAAATGGCCCGGATAGTAATCTTTACGCTCATACAGCCCTACTTTCTTCAGTAGTAACTCTGCATTTTCAATCGCTTGTGCTTTAGGTACGCCCAAGACGTGAACAGGCGCTTCGATAACATTTTCGAGAACGGTCAGGTGAGACCACAGATTGAAACCCTGAAAAACCATCGCCAGACGAGAACGGATTCGCTGTACTTGTTTTTCATTGGCAGGAACAGAAACACCTTGGCGGTTGTTTTTCATTTGAATTAATTCGCCATTAACCCAAATCTCGCCTGCGGTAGGTGTCTCTAAAAGGTTGATACATCTAAGGAAAGTACTTTTACCCGACCCTGAAGATCCGATAATCGATACTACATCGCCTTTATGCGCAGAAAGTGAAATTCCCTTTAAAACTTCATTTTGACCAAACGTTTTGTGTAGATCCTTTATGTCCAGCGCTGGTACATCTTTCATGCGCTTTCTCTCCCAAGTTTGTGAAAATGCAAGGTACTCCGACCTTTTCATGCGATACAAACTAGCACCACACGGAATAACATGCAACAAATTATTAACCTAATAATTTGGAATAAATAGCGATTCACTCTGACTTATTATGCAAAAGGTAGCGTTTTCGCCTCAATTTAATGAATGGGTTCTATCAATAAGCTGTAATTACACCCCTTACATTGTTTAAATAAAGTTAATCAAAATGAGATTCTCGTAGCTGGATGTCTCACAAGAAAAACACGTTTTGTGAACTTATAAACATTACTGTCGACAAAATATAGCGCACGCATTCAGCACACCAACCTCACCATAAGGCACAATTATTTTAAGGTTATTACATTGTAAGTATTTTACTCAGAGCGTGGGACAAGCGAGTAATAGTGAGATAACTCAGTAAACATAAAGCATTTAGCTAATGCCATAGCGGTAAAGGCTCTGAGAAGATAAGAAAACGACAGTTTGTGAAAACTAATTACACAATTCATCAATGGGAAGTTAATGAATCGCTGCGTTTTGTAGCTTTCTTTCACATACACTCATAAAGTGATCAAGATCAATCACCCTAAAGGGTAAGCTTGTTAGACTCCTCAGCAAAGAATAAGGCATTAAAAATGCCAAACATTTCTTTTAACTTAGCTGCATAAAGCACATCAAAACCGTGCAACATAATGTTAATGAGTTATAACTAAGAAATAACGCAATTACGCGAACTTATAGAATTCAATTTTAGAATTACTAACATAAAATATGAGGAATCTATGTCAGACGTTGTGAACAATGCGAACTCTGAAGTAGAAGAGAAAAGCTATAAAGAGCTACACCGCCCTGCTTCTGAATTTGAGAGCCGCTCAGATTATCTAGATCACGAGCTTCAAATCATGAAGCCTCGCCGCTTCGGTCTAAACCTTCCAGGTCGTGACTTCCGCTTTGAACTTGAAGACCTTGTTCCTGCACTTGCTGGTACCATTGGTATCATCGCGATGTACTCTGCAGTAATGATGTCTTGGGCTGATGGCCTAACTCAAGCTTGGGATCACGTAAACCTTGGTAAAGAGTTTGCGATTGAAGTCGCTCGTGTAGAAATGCTTATCCCTGCACTGCTGTTCTGTATCCTTGCTTCTGGTTTCTTTAACCCTAAAGCAAACCTTGCCGGTAACCACGGCCCAATGATTCCTCTTATCGGTACCATCGCTCTGGCTGGTGCTCACCCTCTTGCATTGGCAATCCTTATCGGTGTCTTCGGTCTAATCCTAAGTTTCCTAAAAGGCGGCTCCAAGTTGGTTAACCTTACTTCGGAAGGTACTGCTGGTGGCTTGCTCATCTTCTTAGGCCTAACGGGTACCATGAGCCAAATCAACTCGATTCAAGAATGGGCGGTTGGTCTTCAATCTTCTACTGTTGAAGCGGGCAGCATGGGTTACGTTGGTTTAATCGTTCTTGCTATTACTATTGCTATCTACGCTTTCCTAGCAAAAGTGAACAAGCGTTGGTTAGCTATTCCAGTGTGTGCATTCACTGGCCTTGCTATTGCGTTAGTATTAGGTGCTGGCTTCGACATCGTATTCGAAACTGAAATGGGCATTCCAAACCTAAACCCAGTTTACTGGTGGGGTTCTACTTCTGAAGGTTGGATGCTTGGCTTGCCAAACGTTGAACACTTCATTGCATCTCTACCATTTGCAATCCTTGCTGTAGCAATGTGGTCACCTGACTTCCTAGGTCACCGTATCTTCCAAGAACTTAACTACCCTAAACGTTCTGAAAAAGTACTAATGGACGTAGATGACACAATGACTATGTGTTCAGTTCGTCAAATGGTGGGTACTGCAGTTGGTGGTGGTAACATCACATCTTCATGGGGTACATACATGATCCCAGCAGCAATCGCGAAACGTCCAATTCCTGGCGGCGCAATCTTGCTTGGTTCTCTATGTATTATTGTTGCGATTCTTGGTTTCCCAATGGACGTTGCAGTATGGCCACCAGTGATGCGTGTTGCGCTACTTGTAGGTGTATCTCTACCTCTACTTGAAGCGGGTATGCAAATGGTTAAGGATTCTAAAGATTCTCAAGCGGCTGGTATCTGTATCTTCGGTTCAGCGGTTGTTAACCCAGTATTAGCATGGGCATTGACTATGCTTCTAGATAATAACGGTCTAATTGGTGATAAAGAGCGTGCGAAGCGTCTATCATTTGTAGATAAGATTGTTATCCCAGTTGGCGTTTTAGTTATCTGTCTAGTAGCAATGCTTGCAGTTGGTATGCTAGAAAGTCAATATGGCCTAAAAGCTTGGCTATAATGGTCCTTACTACACAAAAGTAGTAATAGGATTAAAAAAAAGTTTGGGTGGCAACCCCTGTCACTCAAATTTTTTCAACTTTTTTTGGTATTTATTGATTTAGTTTAAGGTTTGCAGAAATTTTTTAGCGTAGTCTTGAATACATAGAGTAAAGACAACATATAAAAGGTAGTGACAATATATATAACCATATGACGCTTATATGCTCATATATATTGTTATTAATAAGAGTGTACTACCCTTACGAGGGGCGCTGGCTCAACAGTGTTAATGTACGTATTTTTTCTACTAAAAAGGTAGGTATGTCATGGCAGAGCAATTTGCTAAAGCTTGGGAAGATTTTGCTGCAGGTGAGTGGCAAAGCGAAGTAAACGTTCGTGATTTCATTCAAAAGAACTACACGCCGTATGAAGGCGACGAGTCTTTCCTAGTTTCTGAGGGTACTGAAGCAACTAACAAGCTTTGGTCTTCGGTAATGGAAGGTATCAAACAGGAAAACGCAACTAAAGCACCTGTAGATTTCGATACTTCTGTTATCTCTACCATTACTGCTCACGATGCAGGTTACATTGAGAAAGATCTTGAGACTATCGTTGGTCTACAAACTGAGAAGCCACTAAAACGTGCAATCATCCCTAACGGTGGTGTACGTATGGTTGAAGGTTCTTGTAAAGCATACGGTGAAACTCTTGACCCAATGGTTTCAAAAATCTACTCAGAATACCGCAAAACACACAATGCTGGCGTTTTCGATATCTACACTCCTGATATCCTAAAATGTCGTAAGTCTGGTGTTCTGACTGGTCTTCCTGATGCTTACGGCCGTGGTCGTATCATTGGTGACTACCGTCGTGTTGCACTTTACGGTATTGATTTCCTAATGAAAGACAAAGCTGCTCAATTCGCTTCTCTACAAGAGCGTTTCGAGAACGGCGAAGATCTTTCTGCTACAATGCAATTGCGTGAAGAGATCTCTGAGCAACATCGTGCTCTAGGTCAAATCAAGCAAATGGCTGAGAAATACGGTTTCGATATCTCTGAGCCAGCTCAAACTGCTCAAGAAGCTATCCAGTGGACTTACTTCGGCTACCTAGCTGCTGTTAAATCTCAAAACGGTGCTGCAATGTCTCTAGGTCGTACTTCGACTTTCCTAGACATCTACATCGAGCGTGATATCGCTGCTGGCAAAATCACAGAAGACCAAGCACAAGAAATGATCGACCACTTCGTAATGAAGCTGCGTATGGTTCGTTTCCTACGTACTCCTGAGTACGATGAGCTATTCTCTGGCGACCCAATCTGGGCAACAGAGTCTATGGGTGGTATGGGTATCGACGGTCGTACGCTAGTAACGCGTTCGAACTTCCGTTTCCTAAACTCTCTATACACTATGGGTCCTTCTCCAGAGCCAAACATCACTGTTCTTTGGTCTGAGCAACTACCTGACGGCTTCAAACGTTTCTGTGCGAAGGTATCTATCGATACTTCTTCTATCCAGTACGAAAATGATGACCTAATGCGTCCTGACCTTGAGTCTGATGATTACGCTATCGCTTGTTGTGTATCTCCAATGATCGTTGGTAAGCAAATGCAGTTCTTCGGTGCTCGTGCTAACCTTGCGAAAACAATGCTTTACGCAATCAACGGCGGTGTGGACGAAAAACTTAAGATGCAAGTTGGTCCTAAAGAAGCTCCAATGACTGACGCTGTTCTTGATTACGATAAAGTAATGGACCGTCTAGATCACTTCATGGACTGGCTAGCTAAGCAATACGTGACTGCACTAAACAGCATTCACTACATGCACGACAAGTACAGCTACGAAGCGTCTCTAATGGCTCTTCATGACCGTGACGTTCGTCGTACAATGGCTTGTGGTATTGCTGGTCTATCTGTTGCAGCTGACTCACTATCTGCAATCAAGTTCGCGACTGTTAAACCAATCCGCGACGAAGATGGCATTGCAACTGACTTCGAAATCGAAGGCGATTACCCTAAATACGGTAACAACGACTCTCGTGTAGATGATATTGCTTGTGAACTAGTTTCTACGTTCATGAACAAGATCCGTAAGCTTAAGACTTACCGTAACTCTATCCCTACACAGTCAGTTCTTACTATCACGTCTAACGTGGTTTACGGTAAGAAAACAGGTAACACTCCAGACGGTCGTCGTGCTGGCGCTCCTTTCGCTCCTGGTGCAAACCCAATGCACGGTCGTGATGAGAAAGGCGCTGTAGCTTCACTAACGTCTGTAGGTAAACTACCGTTTGCTGACGCACAAGATGGTATCTCTTACACGTTCTCTATCGTGCCAAACGCACTAGGCAAAGAACAAGACAGCCAACGTGCTAACCTTGCAGGCCTAATGGATGGTTACTTCCACCACGAAGCTGGCATTGAAGGTGGTCAACACCTTAACGTTAACGTTCTTAACCGCGAAACTCTTGAAGACGCAGTTAAGCACCCTGAGAAATACCCTCAGCTAACAATCCGTGTATCTGGTTACGCTGTTCGCTTTAACTCTCTAACTGCAGAGCAACAAGCTGACGTAATCGCACGTACATTTACTGAGTCTCTATAAGCTCACGCTCAATAGACAGTAAATAATATTAGCCTCGCCAATGTGCGGGGCTTTTTTATATCTGAAATAAATCGCACTACACTCACCTATCCCGCGAAATGTTAGGTTGAGCAAAAAAGCACCCTGCCATTCACTTTTTTTCCACAAATTCTGTCAAATTACGGTAATATCGCGGTTCATAATTTAAGAGTAACTGCTCCATGAAATACCTGCGTTGTTTACCCCTGATTCTTCTCTCTTTCTCATCTTTAGCCTCTGAGCGTTCTACGCTGACTTTTGCTTTAGATAATGATGGTATTTTTGGTGTCGACCAAGACTATACCAACGGCTTATTTCTGGGTTACACATCATCAAGTATTACGCCATACAACTGGGCAAAACCACTGAGCCTTTCTTACTGGGGCGCAAGCTCTCTAGATAAGTGGGAAATCACCATTGGCCACAAGATGTATACGCCTTCTGACATTGAGTTAGAAACGCCATCGGCTAATGATCGCCCATACGCAGGTTACCTACACACTGAATTCAACTACATCAGCTTAAACCCACAGCAAGCCCAGCGTTTTAATATCACGTTTGGTACCACGGGCGAGCGCGCGCTTTCAGAAGACGCTCAGAAGCTGGTTCACTCGATCACTAAATCGGATGAGCCTATGGGTTGGGAATATCAAGTTGATGATGAGTGGGCGGGAAGCGTTGGTTACCTAAGCCATTTCAACCTAATGCGTAATCAAGCTCTTGCGAATACTGACTACGAAATCTCTAACGTTTCAGAAATCAACGTGGGTAACTTTAGAAGTGATATCTCGACTGGTTTTATGTTCCGTTGGGGTACGGACTTGGGCGGTAACTTTGGTGCAGCCAACATCACCACAGAAAACCCATTCAAACCTGGCATGATCGGCGCATCAAACGCTGGTTGGTTTACCTATGCTGGCCTTGAAGGTCGTTACCGATTCAACGATCTGACTATCGAAGGCGATCGCTCTGAAATCGAAGATAATTGGCCGAACCCAGAACAATACGATGTCACTTTAGAGAACATTCAAGCAACAGCTGTACTGGGTGTGGCTTGGTATAACCAATACGTTGGTGCCTCTTTTGCGCTAACAGCAAAAACACCGGATTACGAAGAAGCGAAAGAGGCAGTGTACACCACTGGCGGTATCACAATGTTTGCTTTCTTCTAGCCACTAGTAAGGGCTTTCGTCCTTTACTTTTCAAGTTTAATAAAGGCAATCATCTTCACAGGTGATTGCCTTTATTTTTAAAGGTCTCGTTACCATTTGACCCTATTTTATGTACCGTTTTTGTAATAAAATAAACGGTATAAATTCCTCTACGAGAATAGCTCATGTCTACAACTGGTCGCATTCACTCATTCGAATCTTGTGGTACTGTCGATGGCCCTGGTATCCGCTTTATTGTGTTTCTTCAAGGCTGCTTAATGCGTTGTATGTACTGTCATAACCGTGATACATGGGATCTTCATGACGGAAAGGAAGTAACGGTCGAAGAGATCATCAACGAAGCAAAATCATACCGTCATTTCATGAAAGCGTCGGGCGGTGGTATCACCTGTTCTGGTGGTGAAGCGATGCTACAACCTGAGTTTGTTCGTGACTTTTTCCGCGCAGCTCAAGCTGAAGGTATCCACACTTGCCTTGATACTAATGGCTACATTCGTAAGCACACTGAAGTGGTTGACGAAGTACTAGAAGCCTCTGATCTAGTGATGCTCGATCTTAAGCACATGCGAGATGAGATTCACCACGATTTCATTGGTGTATCAAACAGACGCACTCTGGATTTTGCGCGCTACTTGCACAAAATTGGTAAGAAAACTTGGATTCGTTATGTGATTGTCCCTGGCTACACAGATACGCCTGAAGATGCTCACCTGCTAGGTGAATTCATCAAAGACATGGACAACATCGAGAAAGTAGAACTTCTTCCATACCATAAGCTGGGTGCACATAAGTGGGAAGCACTTGGTTTTGACTACCCTCTTGAAGGTACAAATCCGCCAAGCAAAGAGAAAATGGACGAGATTGTTGCTGTTCTTAGCCAGTACCATTCAAACGTAAAATACTAATCTAGACTTACGTTCATAGTGTTTTCAAACGCCTCAATTTCGATTGGGGCGTTTTCTTTTCGAGCCAAACAATCCTTTCACTTTTCTTTACAACTTTTGTTTATCAATTCAAAAAATCATATTAAATCCGTGTTGAGATCATGTTTCCACTCGTAGGAATGCTGTTACTCTTACTGCAACAAAAGAATACAACATTTAGTTTTTTAATGAGGCTCCTCCCATGGAAATGACCAATGCTCAGCGTCTAATTCTATCAAATCAATACTACCTAATGTCTCAAATGGATCCTGAGAACTCCGCTAAATACCAACGTCTACAAACGATTGTAGAACGTGGTTACGAACTCCAAATGCGTGAGCTTAACAAAGAGTTTGGTTGTTTGACTGAAGCAGAATGTCGCGAAATTATCGACATCATGGAGATGTACCATGCAATGCAAGAATCGAACAAAATGCTTGCAGAACAAGAACGTGCTGAAGTAGACCAACGTCGCCTGCAGTTCTTAGGTTTTGATATCGCTTCTGAAGCGCAGATCGTACATTACGTGCGTTTCCTTGTTGATTCTGAAGGTCTTTACCCTCAATTCGACAAAGCAGATCACCACTTCAATAGCCAAATGCCAATGCTAGAGAAGTACCGTCGCATGCTAACAACATGGCGCAACTGTCCTCGTCAGTACCACCTATGTGCGACAGAGCTATCTCAAATCTTTAGCGCTTAATACGTTAATAGATCAGCGATAACTTTTTAAAAAGTTTCAAGAAAAAGGGTTACTCATCATGAGTAACCCTTTTTTAATGTTCGCACACACAGAGAAAAAACAAAGCAACTAGAAAACGTAAGCAACACCAACGTTTGCGGCCATGTTGATGCCACTTTCAAGTATTGGGCTATTCTCAATATCGCCTTCAAGGTTGGTATAACGAACGCCACCAGTTACTCGGACATTTGGCGTCACATGCAGATAGCCACCTAAACCAATAAAGTACTGACCATCCCAGTCTGCGTCGAATTCATTTAAGTTAGTTCTTGCCGCTTCAGCTGAACTCACACCATATAAATGATTGTTCAAACGCTCGCTGTTGTAGGCGTAACCAATAGATGGGGTAATCGCCCAGCCATTACGACGAATAGGTAGACGCCACGCCGCTTCCGCATAGATGCCGTTGTGCTTAAAGCCTAAATCCGAACCCGCAGTCGCTTCAAACATGCCCACCAAAGTGATCACTTGATAGCTGATACCGCCCAATATCGAGGCATCACGTTCATCCAACTTTTGAATATCGACGTTATCGGAATCACCCGGCTTTAATGTTCTTGAATCATAAACCGCTCGAAATACGATGTTTTGCGGTGAGCCTGCTGGTAATAAACGATAACCAGCGCTGAAACCACGCATAAAGAAGTGCTCGCCTTCATAACCAACCATAGGGATCACGGCACGGTTTGACGGTGTATCTTTATAAACAGCAGGAGAATAAGAGGCGGCAACACCTAATGACCACTGCGAGATTCTTGCATGTGCTGTTGTTGAAGCCAGTAACGCAGCACTGATAGCCACTATTTTGAACCCATTATTCTTCACTACATCTACCTATTTATTGAGCAATTTTTGATAACGTCGCGCATTATATGGTACTTCATTCCAAAAAATCAATAGAGCCCAGTTATACATCTAATGCACATAAATCCATTGTGAGTATTATTAAGCGACCTAAAATCTCAAAACAAACGGCCAGATCCCCTCGAATGTAAAATAATTTGATTCTACGCGCCTCAAGTTGCCTATTGCGCTCGCCACGTTTTTCACACGCAAAATTGTAAATAAATACATAATTGTTAAGCAAAATTGTGGAAGCGGGTCTAACCTTAAAATGTAGGGAGAGCCTATTTTTCAATCGCTCGTCAGTTTTGACTGGTTAACAAGGGGAATGTGACTATGAGTATTTTTGACCACTATCAATCACGTTATGAAGCAGCCAAGGAAGAAGAGCTGACATTGCAAGAGTTCTTAGGGCTGTGTAAAGACGATAAAAGTGCTTACGCTAATGCTGCCGAGCGCTTATTACTAGCCATTGGCGAACCGGAGGTCATTGACACCGCTCAAGACCCTCATCTGAGTCGTATTTTCTCGAACCGTGTCATCTCACGCTACAGCGAATTTAAAGATTTCTACGGTATGGAAGATGCGATTGAACAGATTGTTTCTTACTTAAAACATGCTGCGCAAGGTTTAGAAGAACGTAAACAAATCCTTTACCTACTTGGCCCTGTGGGCGGTGGTAAATCTTCTCTCGCTGAAAAACTCAAAGCCCTGATGCAGAAACTGCCAATCTATGTATTGTCTGCTGACGGTGAACGAAGCCCAGTAAACGATCACCCATTCTGTCTATTCGATGTTAACGAAGACGGCGACTTATTGAAGAATGAATATGGCATTGAGAAACGCTATCTTCGCTCAATTATGTCTCCGTGGGCAGCAAAACGTCTGCACGATTTTGGCGGTGATATTTCCAAATTCAAAGTCATCAAATTGCGCCCTTCTATTCTCGATCAAGTTGCGATCGCGAAAACAGAGCCAGGTGATGAAAACAACCAAGATATCTCGTCTCTGGTTGGTAAAGTTGATATTCGTAAACTTGAACACTTCTCTCAAGATGATCCTGATGCTTACAGCTACTCTGGTGCGCTATGTAAAGCCAACCAAGGTGTGATGGAATTCGTGGAGATGTTCAAAGCGCCAATCAAGGTATTGCACCCTCTACTAACGGCAACACAAGAAGGTAACTTCAATGGTACCGAAGGGCTTTCTGCACTGCCATTTGACGGTATGATTCTGGCTCACTCTAACGAATCTGAGTGGCAGACCTTCCGTAACAACAAAAACAACGAAGCCTTCCTCGACCGTGTGTACATTGTAAAAGTCCCTTACTGTCTGCGCGTCTCTGAAGAAGTTAAGATCTACCAGAAACTGCTTGAACACAGTGAGCTGTCCAAAGCCCCTTGTTCCCCGAGCACACTCGATCTGCTATCGCAATTCAGCATCCTATCGAGACTGAAAGAGCCTGAGAACTCATCTCTGTTCTCAAAAATGCGTGTTTACGATGGTGAGACTCTAAAAGACACCGATCCAAAAGCGAAGAGCTACCAAGAGTACCGAGATTATGCTGGCGTTGATGAAGGCATGTCTGGGCTATCAACGCGTTTCGCCTTTAAGATCCTGTCTCGTGTCTTTAACTTCGACCAAGCCGAAGTGGCCGCGAACCCAGTGCACCTGTTCTACGTTATTGAGCAGCAAATCGAACGTGAGCAATTCCCTCAAGAGACCGCTGAGAAGTATCTAGAGTTCTTGAAAGGATACCTAGTGCCACGCTACGTAGAGTTCATCGGTAAAGAGATTCAAACCGCTTACCTAGAGTCTTACTCTGAGTACGGTCAGAATATCTTCGACCGCTATGTCACCTACGCAGACTTCTGGATTCAAGACCAAGAGTACCGCGATCCAGAAACAGGCCAACTATTTGACCGTGCTTCTCTGAATGGTGAACTAGAGAAAATCGAGAAAACCGCCGGTATCAGTAACCCTAAAGACTTCCGAAATGAGATTGTGAACTTTGTGCTTCGTGCCAAAGCCAACAATAACGGTCAAAACCCAGTGTGGACGAGCTACGAGAAACTGCGCACTGTGATTGAGAAGAAAATGTTCTCTAACACAGAAGAGCTACTTCCTGTTATTTCGTTCAATGCTAAGACCTCAACGGATGATCAGAAAAAACATGACGACTTCGTTGCTCGTATGATGGAAAAAGGCTACACCGAGAAACAAGTGAGACTGCTATCTGAGTGGTACCTAAGAGTTCGTAAATCCTCATAACTAAACGGTATTGAGCTGCTCAACTGAGCAGCTCGTATAAAACAATAACTTTTATACCCAATAAAACAATTACTCTTATACCCGAATAAAAAGTAGGATCGCGACATCAGCTGAGAGGGAGTTCTTATGGCACAATTTATCGATCGGAGGCTCAATGGCAAAAATAAGAGTGCTGTGAATAGACAGCGTTTCTTACGACGCCATAAAGAGCAAATCAAAGAATCTGTGGCCGATGCAGTTAACCGACGCTCAATCACCAATACAGAAACGGGTGAAGACGTCACTATTCCCCATAAAGACATCAAAGAGCCGAACTTTCACCAAGGTCAAGGCGGCGTAAGAGAGCGCGTTCACCCAGGTAATGATCAGTTCATCACTGGCGATAAAATCGAACGCCCTAAAGGTGGTGGTCAAGGTGGTGGATCAGGCCAAGGCGACGCAAGCCCTGATGGCGAAGGCCAAGATGAATTTACCTTCCAAATTTCAAAAGATGAGTATCTTGATATTCTCTTTGAAGATTTAGCTCTACCTAATCTAGAGAAAAATCAGGTCAACAAAATCACCGAATGGAAAACTCACCGCTCTGGTTACCAAAGCGCGGGGATTCCATCCAACATCGCTATCGTTCGTTCACTGCAGCAATCTCTGGCTCGTAGAACCGCGATGACAGCAGGTAAAAAGCGTGAGCTTAACCTACTGATGGAGCAGCTTGACCAAGTTAAAATGACGGAGCCGGCGCAACCTTTTGAAGAGGGTCGCCTCAAAGAAGAGATTGCCGAGTTACGTAAAAAGATTGAAAGCGTGCCGTTCATTGACACCTTCGACTTACGTTTTAAAAACTATGAGAAGCGCCCTATTCCATCTAGCCAAGCCGTGATGTTCTGTTTAATGGATGTGTCCGGCTCAATGGATCAGGCCACGAAAGATATTGCGAAGCGCTTTTATGTCCTTCTGTATCTGTTCCTAAACCGCACCTACGAAAACGTCGATGTTGTGTTTATTCGTCACCATACTCAGGCAAAAGAAGTCGACGAGCATGAATTCTTCTACTCACAAGAAACCGGTGGCACCATTGTTTCGAGTGCATTGAAATTGATGAAGGAAATCGTCGCAGACCGCTACCCTGCGAATGAGTGGAACATCTATGCAGCACAAGCCTCTGATGGCGATAACTGGGCTGATGACTCTCCTCGTTGTAAAGAGTTACTGGTCAATACGCTTCTGCCAACTTGCCAATATTACTCTTACATCGAAATAACACGCCGCTCTCATCAAACGCTTTGGCACGAATACGAAAAACTCGAGAGTAGCTTTGACAACTTCGCGATGAAAAACATTAAAACGGTGGATGATATTTTTCCTGTGTTTAGAGAACTGTTCCAGAAAGAGACAGCGTAAGGGAGTTTGCCATGACAGCGAAATCAAACATTGCAGAGAAAGACAAAGCTGCAAAGAAGAAAAACGACAAGATGCTGCCTGATGGTCCAGATTGGACATTCAACCTCTTGGAGAAATACCACGTAGAAATTAAGCGTGTGGCGCAGCATTACCGTTTAGACACTTACCCAAACCAGATTGAAGTGATTACTTCAGAACAGATGATGGATGCCTACTCGAGCATTGGTATGCCTATCAATTACAACCACTGGTCATTTGGTAAGAAATTCATTCAAACCGAACAAAACTACAAGCATGGTCAGATGGGCTTGGCGTACGAAATCGTGATCAACTCCGATCCTTGTATCGCTTATCTGATGGAAGAGAACACGGTCACAATGCAGGCGCTGGTAATGGCTCACGCTTGTTATGGCCACAACTCTTTCTTTAAAGGCAACTACCTGTTCCAAACATGGACCGATGCCAGTTCCATCATCGATTACCTGTTGTTCGCTAAGAAGTACATTAGTGGTTGTGAAGAGAAATATGGCGTCGCTGAGGTCGAGCAGCTCCTTGACTCTTGCCATGCACTGATGAATTACGGCGTAGACCGATACAAACGTCCTGAGAAGATTTCCATTGCAGAAGAGACAGCAAGACAAGAAGAACGCGAAGCTTATCTGCAATCTCAAGTGAATGAGCTGTGGCGAACCGTTCCTCAAAATAAAAGTAAGGAAGAAGAGACCAAGATCCGCTTCCCTAGCGAGCCTCAAGAGAACATTCTCTACTTTATCGAGAAGAACGCACCACTGCTTGAACCTTGGCAGCGTGAGTGTGTTCGTATTGTTCGTAAGGTGAGCCAATACTTCTACCCTCAGAAGCAAACTCAAGTGATGAACGAAGGCTGGGCAACCTTCTGGCACTACACCATTCTTAATCATCTTTACGACGAAGGCTTGGTGAGTGATAAGTTCATCTTAGAATTCCTGCACAGCCACACCAGTGTCGTCGCACAACCTGCCTACAACAGTCCTTATTTCAGCGGAATAAACCCTTATGCGCTTGGCTTTGCGATGTTTAGAGACATCCGACGCATCTGTGAAGAACCAACCGATGAAGACCGAGAATGGTTCCCAGATCTAGCAGGAAGTGATTGGTTAGAAGCGGTGCACTTTGCGATGCACAATTTCAAAGATGAAAGCTTTATCAGCCAATACCTTTCTCCAAAAATCATTCGAGACTTTAAGCTGTTCTCTGTACTCGACGATGACCGTAAAAATACCATTGAGGTAAGTGCCATTCATGATGATCCGGGCTATCGCCTGATTCGTGAGAAGCTTGCGGCACAATACAACCTAAGTAACCTTGAACCGAATATTCAGGTATTTAACGTCGATGTTCGTGGTGACCGCTCAATGACACTGCAATATGTGCCTCATGACCGTATCCCGCTTGATAAAGGCTACGACGAAGTAATGAAGCATCTTTATCGCTTGTGGGGCTTTGATGTGATTTTGGAAGAGCTCAAAGATACGGGTCATAGAGAGATTCTGACTACTTGTCCAAAACGTAATGATTATGGAGCCAAGATTTAATATCAATCACAGTAAGTCAGTGATTGGTATAAAACTCCGCTCCCCCTACAACATAGTGGTCACCCGCTCGGAAGTGGAGCAATAAAAAAGCGCATAAGTCTGATGACTTATGCGCTTTCTTTTTAAGGCTCAAACGTCTGTAAATGAACGTAAGGCACTAAGCCTAAAACTAGAACTCAATAAGCTTAAACAATCGGCTTTTGACCGCGTTCAATCAGCTTCATCAGCACGCTGTCTGCTGATTTACCTGCCACGCCCGCTAGTTTGTCTGAAAGCTTTTTCTTCTGTACGTAGTGAATCGCTAGAACTGTTTTGTCCTTACATGCCGCTACGACTAAATCATCAGAAGTGCTGATCTCATCCACCAGCCCAAGTTCATGTGCTTGTGTACCAAACCAGTGTTCACCCGTTGCTACTTTTTCAAGATCTAACGCAGGACGATGGTCACGGATGAAGTCTTTGAACAGGCCATGTGTCTCTTCTAGCTCTTCTTTAAACTTCTCGCGTGCTTTATCGCTGTTCTCACCAAACATAGTTAATGTACGTTTGTACTCACCCGCCGTTAACTGTTCGAACTCAATATCGTGCTTTTTAAGCAGTTTGTTGAAGTTTGGCAGTTGAGCGATAACACCAATAGAGCCAACAATAGCAAACGGTGCAGATACAATTTTGTCTGCGATACATGCCATCATGTAACCGCCACTTGCTGCGACTTTGTCTACCGAGATAGTCAGAGGCAAACCTGCTGCTTTGATGCGATCAAGTTGAGAAGATGCCAAGCCATAGCCGTGAACCATGCCACCGCCAGACTCAAGTTTAAGCAATACTTCATCGCCTTCACGAGCCACAGCTAGAACCGCCGTTACCTCTTCACGTAATGAAGCCACTTCTTTCGCATCAATGCTGCCGTTAAAATCAAGAACGAATAGATGTGGTTCACGCTTGCTATCAAGCTCACCCTCTTTCGCTGCTTTCTTCACTTCTTTACCGCGTGATTTTACTTTCTCTTTTTCCGCTTTCTTTTCTGCTTTATCACGGGCTTTGATGAAAGCATCATCGTGTAGATGGTGCTCTAATTGTTCAATCGTCTGTTTGTGGTGTTCAGATAGGTTCGTGATTTCCAGCTCACCTTTAATCGCGCTTGATTTCCCACCCACAGATTTAGCAATCACTAAAATTGCGATGATGGCGATTACAACGGTCGCAATCTTGGCTAAAAACAAGCCGTAGTCCAACAAAAATTCCAATGTCATATCCCCTATTGTATGAATTAGTGTATTGTAACCATCTTGTCACGATTACCAAGAATTTCTCATCATTCCTGCGGTTATCTGTGTGATTAAACATCAATGGAATGACGAACATAATAAAAGAAAGAAGGATAAGCACAGTGGATTACCCAATCTCTACAGATGCCCTCAAAGATAAAGTAATTTTGGTTACAGGTGCCGGTGCTGGCATTGGTCGCCAAGCAGCACTAAGCTTCGCTCAACATGGCGCAACTGTCATTCTGTTAGGCCGCAATGTTAAAAACCTTGAATTCATTTACGATGAAATCGAAAGCGCTGGTTACCCACAACCTGCGATTATCCCATTGGATTTAAAAGGTGCGACAAAGCAGAACTACATTGATATGGCTGAAACCATTGAATCACAGTTCGGTCGTTTAGATGGCCTACTTCATAACGCAGGTGTTCTCGGCACTCTGAGTCCATTTGAGCAGATTGATGAAGAAACCTTTGATGATGTTATGCAGATCAATGTGAAGTCTGAGTTCTTGATGACTCAAGCATTACTGCCTGCACTTAAGAAAGCAGAAGCAGGTCGCATCGTATTTACCTCTTCAACGGTTGGTCACTCTGGCCGTGCATTCTGGGGCACTTACGCAATTTCTAAGTTTGCTACCGAAGGTATGATGCAAATCCTAGCGGACGAGCTTGAAGACACAAACATCCGTGTTAACGCAATCAACCCGGGCGGCACTCAAACACGCATGCGTGCAAAAGCGTACCCAGGAGAAGATGCGAATAAGCTAAAAACGCCACTCGACATCATCCCACTGTACCTACACTTAATGAACCCA
Source organism: Vibrio sp. 1CM24A (assembly GCF_023161725.1). Classification (NCBI taxonomy): domain Bacteria; kingdom Pseudomonadati; phylum Pseudomonadota; class Gammaproteobacteria; order Vibrionales; family Vibrionaceae; genus Vibrio; species Vibrio sp. 1CM24A. The sequence continues at coordinate 267,331 of NZ_JALNTS010000005.1, read as the reverse complement.
AGTGTGACAGACATTAATGGCCAATGTATCGATGCTCAACCTAAGTAACTGATATCATTAACCAACAGTAAAAAGTCGCTTCCATAGCGGCTTTTTTTGTATCTAAATCAACCATCTAACACTGATACCAATCGTAGTAAATAACTGGTCATCCTAGCTTGTTAAAACACTCGATAACGGCGTTAGAAATTTTGATTGTAGAATAACTACTTATCGAAAATTTCTGCCTTGTTCTCAAGCATTTTTCCTGCGCTATTTATGATCACTTACTTACTGTGATTGGTATTATTCCCCTAATTTTCATCATTTTGCTTTGCATCTTTTTCATTGTTAAATATACTGTATAAATATACAGGTATTTAATTATGCATGAACTAATAAAAAACTTACAAGACCGCCAGCTAATCTGGAAAGGGTTACAATCAACAACGCAAGGAAGTACCACTTCAACAGGTTATCCTCAACTGGATAAACAGCTTGATGGCGGCTTCCCGACGCACGGCGTTATTGAGGTTGAATCACAACAAGGGATCGGCGAGCTTCGTCTCCTTACGCCCTATTTATCTCAACAAAACTCGCAAAAACTGGCCATATTCATTAACCCGCCAGGGAAGATCTGTGCCGAGTTTTTTAACAGCCAAGGCATTGAATTAGAGAACATTCTCGTTATCCAGCCCCAACGCGATCTCGATGCACTGTGGGCGGCTGAGCAGTGCCTCAAAAGCGGCGCTTGTCACTCTGTATTGCTATGGGGAGCCGATCTAGAAATACACCAAACCAAGCGCTTACAAGCAGCCAGTGAAACCGGTAAGTGCCTGCAATTTCATTTTAAAGCCACCAGCCATAATCAACTATCCCTACCCGTTTCTTTAAGCATGAAACTGTCTTCTCACGCCCAAGGATTGAAGGTAGAGGTAACAAAAAGAAAAGGCAGTTGGTCGTATGGTAGCTTTATTCTCGACATGACTCACAATTGGCCGTTACTTACAGAAAAAGTCATCAGCATCGACAGTTCACATCACAATTTGTCAGATAACACTGTGCTGGCTTTTCCTATTGCGAAGCAAGGCTAGCCTATGTTGTGGCTTTATCTGCACTTTCCATCTCTGCAGTTGGATACCTTGTTTAACTCTAATGAATTGGGTTCGAGCGAAGACTCCCTCGAACAACCTATTATCATCGTGGATGAAAAAGATCACCGTGTACTGCAAGCGAACCCAACTGCGCTGCAATCGGGAATTTCACTTGGTATGGGCTTAGGGTCTGCGGCGGCGCTGTCCCACAACTTACACGTCCACCCTTACAGTATTGAACTGGAGAAAAGTAAGCTCAAAGAGATCGCTCAATGGGCGTATCTAGTCACTTCCGACATGGCGTTATTGCCACCTAATGGTTTGCTGATTAAAGCCTCTAACATGCTGTCACTTTACGACGGGTTAGATAACTACTGGCATGAACTCAAAAGCCACTTAGAAACGCTCAATATCCAGTTCAGCTTCGCTACGGGTTATTCGCCGCTTGCTGCGATCCTTTTGGGTAAGCAAGCTATCAACCAAGTAACAAACAATGTTGAGCAGATGAAAGTTTGGGTCAATCAACAAGCATTGAATTCCAGTGAGCTACCGACCAAGCAAGTAGAACGCCTGAACCGTGTCGGTATCAATATCGTTGAAGACCTATTAAAGCTGCCTTTGCAAGAGGTCGCACGCCGCTTTGATATCGACTTGGTGAATTATGTCGGTCGCCTTAACGGCCAGTTCAAGCACCCGATTGATTTCTATCACCCACCAGAGAATTTCCAGCAATATTTGGAGCTGTTATTTGATATTGAAAACATCCTATTTATCGAAAAGCCGTTGCTGAAATTATTGAATCAACTCGAATGTTTTTTGAAGCTACGCGATCGAGTGGCTTTCGAGTTAACGTTGACTTTGCACCTCAGAGATAAAGACGATCACCCTGTCTCTTTTTATTCGGCACAAGGTGATTACCTTTCTGAAAAATGGGCGAACCTGACTCATCTCACCTTAGAGTCACTAAAACTAACAGCACCGGTTCAAGGGCTGACCCTCAGCTTGGTTCGTCATGGAGAACCACAAATGGCCTACCATGATCTTTTTGATGGTAATACTGGAACACTTGCCGCGTTAGATTTGCTCTCACTACTGCAAGCAAAGCTTGGACAAGCCTGCATTCAAACACCGAAAATACAGCACGATCCAAGGCCAGAAAAGGCCAATCAGTATTCGCTCCCAACGCTGAGTAAGTCTGTGGCAAAAAGGCAAACGCCCCCAGAGAGCGAGCAACAAACCATAGTTCTCAGCGTCCATCAACAACGACTCCGGCCCAGTATTTTACTGCCAGAGCCCGAAGTCTTAACCGAAAGCGTCACCTTATCTCAAGGCCCAGAGCGCATTGTGTCTGGCTGGTGGGACGGAGAGAAGATCATTCGTGACTACTTTATTGCTCACAGTGAAAACGGTCGATGGCTATGGGTCTTTAGAACGCCCGATAAGCAGTGGTTTTTGCACGGCTTATTTAGCTAGTCTGTTCTACTTATTCAATTTCAGCGTCCCTTTTCAATCATGTTCACTAGCAATGGTTAAGTGAGATTACGTTATGTCTCAGCAATATTCAGAGCTCTTCTGTCAAAGTAATTACTCCTTCCTTGAGGGGGCCTCACACGCAGAGGAACTTGTTTTACAGGCCGACTTCTTACGTTACAAAGCACTCGCGGTTACTGATGAGTGCTCAGTCGCGGGCATCGTTAAGGTTCACTCTGCAATCAAGCAACATAAACTGTCGCTCAAGCAAATTGTCGGGAGCATGTTTTGGTTAAATGAAGAGTGCCAAGTGATCTTGATATGCCCAAACAGACAAGCCTACGCCGAGCTGTGCCGTATAATTACCAACGCGAGACGTCGTAGCAGCAAGGGACATTATCAGCTCTCTGAGTGGGATATCATGTCGGCTAAGCACTGCTTTATTCTTTGGCTTCCTCAAGAGAAAAATGAAGACGCGCACTGGGGGCAATGGCTATCCCAGCACCATTCAGGTCGGCTTTGGATCGGCTTACAACGACACCTAAAGCAAACCGACCAGCAGTACACAGATTACTGCGTTGAGCTGTCACAGCATCATCAACTGCCGATAACAGCTTGTGGTGGCGTGCTGATGCACAACGCGAATCGCTTACCCTTGCAGCACTCACTCACTGCGATAAAGTACCAAAAGCCCATTACCGAAGTGGGCAGTCACTTACTTGCTAATGCAGAACGTTGTTTACGGAGTATCAATAAACTCTCTCATATTTTCAAAGTGGAGTGGCTAGAAGAGAGCAACCGAATCTCCGAGTTGTGTGAATTTGATTTAGATAGCTTGCGATACGAATATCCCAGTGAGCTGATTCCTCAAGGTGAGACACCCATGAGTTATCTGCGCATGTTGGTCGAAAAGGGAAAACGAGCTCTCTTCCCACAAGGTGTACCTAGTGACATCCAACAAATCATAGATAAAGAATTGGGATTAATTGACGAGCTTGACTACCCTTTCTTTTTTCTCACCATTCACGACATCGTGATGTTTGCCAAAGGCCAAGGCATTCTTTACCAAGGCCGTGGTTCAGCGGCTAATTCCGTGGTCTGTTACTGCTTAGAGATCACCTCTGTCGACCCAAGGCAGATCTCGGTGCTGTTTGAGCGTTTCATCAGTAAAGAGCGCGATGAGCCGCCTGATATTGATGTCGATTTTGAACACGAACGCCGTGAAGAAGTTATTCAATACATCTATAAAAAATACGGTAGAGAACGGGCCGCGCTTGCCGCAACGGTCATTTCTTATCGCTTTAAAAGTGCGGTTAGAGATGTCGGTAAAGCATTGGGGCTACAAGAAACTCAGCTCGACTACTTCATTAAGAACACCAATCGCAGGGACAAAAGCCTAGGTTGGCAGGCTCAACTCACTCAATTGGGGCTACAGCCTGATTCTTTGAAGGGGCAACAGTTTATCCATTTGGTTAATGAGATCATCGGCTTTCCACGTCACTTATCTCAACACGTTGGTGGCTTTGTCATATCTTCAGGGCCTTTGTATGAACTGGTTCCCGTCGAGAATGCCGCGATGCACGACCGAACCATTATTCAATGGGATAAGGATGACCTTGAAACCTTAGGCTTGCTGAAAGTTGATGTGCTCGCGTTAGGTATGCTCTCTGCGATTCGTAAATGTTTCGACCTGATCAAACGCATTCACGGGAGATCACTGACCATTGCTGAGATCACTCGCCTTAAGGACGATCCTCAGGTTTACGGCATGATTCAACGAGCAGACACAGTCGGGATATTCCAAATTGAGTCACGCGCACAAATGAGCATGCTGCCAAGGCTTAAACCGAGGACTTATTACGACTTGGTGATTCAAATCGCTATCGTTCGTCCAGGTCCTATTCAGGGCGATATGGTGCATCCGTTTCTCAAGCGTCGAGATGGCATTGAGCCAATCAGTTATCCATCTAAAGACGTGGAATCAGTACTGTCGCGCACCTTAGGTGTACCTATCTTCCAAGAGCAAGTGATTAAACTTGCGATGGTGGCCGCAGGCTTCACAGGCGGAGAAGCGGATCAACTCAGACGCGCGATGGCCGCTTGGAAGAAAAATGGCAACGTCTTTAAGTTTAAAAACAAGCTCATCGAGGGGATGCAAAAGCGCGGCTATGAGACAGAGTTTGCCGAGCAGATCTTTAAACAGATATGCGGTTTTGGCGAGTACGGTTTTCCTGAAAGCCACTCCGCTTCGTTTGCGGTGTTAGCGTATTGCTCAGCTTGGTTGAAGTGCTACTACCCTGAATGTTTCTACGCTTCTCTGTTAAATAGCCAACCGATGGGGTTTTATAGCCCTTCACAGTTGGTACAAGACGCACAACGACACAATGTGGTGATACTTCCGGTATGTGTGAACGCTTCTCAAAACGACCACACGGTTGTCTCTCATCAGAATGGTCTAGCGATTCGCTTAGGGCTGCGACAAATCAAAGGACTCAGCGAGCATGGAATTCAAAGCGTGCTTGCCAATCGCCCACAATCCGGTTATCGCCACCCTAGTCAGGTGAAACAGTTATCGATGAATAAGAAAGATATCGAGCTACTTGCATCGGCCAATGCGCTACATAACGTTTCTGGAGACCGCTTCCAGACTCGCTGGGCGATCATGGACTCAGCGTCTGATTTACCTCTGTTTAGCCAGGCCTATGACGATACTGAGGATGAGCATGGCGAACACACACTGCACAAGCCCAACGAAATGCAAGATCTACTCGAAGACTTCACCAGTGTCGGAGTTTCATTGAACAAGCACCCAATCACTTTGCTCGAAGAAGCGGGACGATTAGGCCGATTCACACACATGAAAGATTTAATACAACAAAGACACAAATCTATGGTCACCGTTGTCGGATTAGTCACAGGAAAACAATCCCCCGGCACCGCGGCAGGTGTCACCTTTGTCACTCTGGAGGATAGCACTGGCAATATTAATGTCGTGGTATGGGGAGCAACCGCGCGCGCTCAACAGCAAGCCTACCTCACAGCCAAGGCGTTAAAAGTACAAGGGATATTAGAAAAAGAAGGAGAAGTCGTGCATGTTATCGCGGGGAAACTTATCGATATTACCGATGAAATTGTTGGCTTGAAAACCAAATCTCGGGATTTTCATTAGCGAAGTACCAACTGTTCTCAATAAGTCACTGGCTAAAGGAACGAGAGAAAGAGCAACGAAAAAGGGAAGCATCCGCTTCCCTTCAATTCCAATTGTTGAGTTACACCTCAACGTCAGCTTCCGTACGTCTTTTCTTAAATTCCCTATATAGTAATAAGCTCAAAGTCATAACGACTTTAGACGTTAACCATATCATTAAAAGGAACTACCTTAGATTGTGTGTGAAAAGTTACGTGAGTAATTGAGCATATTTTGTTACGAGAAATATGCCGCATCAATAATAGCAAACGTTTTCTATAAGGTCACTCAAAACAAACTGCATGTCGGTATAAATTACAGGATCTGACGCATACGCTCTTGAGTTACCTCAACCAGCAAATCTGGTTGGAACTTAGAAATAAAGCGGTTACACCCTACTTTCTCCACCATCGCCTCATTAAAACTTCCACTTAATGAAGTATTTAGCGTAATGAACAGATCATGCATTCTAGGGTCAGTACGTACTTCGTGTGTCAGTTTATAGCCGTCCATTTCAGGCATTTCAGCATCGGTGATCATCAACAATATTTCTTGATTAATGTCTTTGCCTTCATCACACCAGCCCTTAAGTAAGGTCAGTGCTTCTAAGCCATCACAACACTCAATAATATTCAACCCAAGCTGCGACAAGGTGCCTTTGATTTGATTACGCGCTGTTGAAGAGTCATCAACGATAAGCACGTTACGTCCTATCATTTCCTGAGCTAACTGCTGATCTAACACACCTTCAGATATCGATACATCGTAATCAATGATCTCAGCCAACACTTTCTCAACATCGATGATCTCGACGATCTTGTGCTGCTCATCTTCTTGAATATGCGTGATAGCGGTTAGGTAGTTTGCGCGGCCTGTTGTCTTTGGCGGCGGTTGGATTTCTGTCCATGTCGTGTTCACGATATTACGAACTTGCCCAACCAAGAAACCTTGTACGGTTCGGTTGTATTCCGTAATGATCAGGTTGCTCTCTTGAGATTCCGCACGAGATGGCGGAAAGCCAATGGCACTGCGTAAATCGATAACAGGCACCGATTCACCACGTAAAGACGCAACACCCGTAATATGATGATGAGAGCCCGGTAAGCGAGTGAGTACTGGCACTTTGAGGACTTCTTTCACTTTAAATACGTTAATCGCAAATAGTTGACGACTATTTAAGCTGAATAACAAGAGTTCCAGACGGTTTTCACCGACCAGTTTGGTTCTCTGATCAACCGAATTTAAAACGCCAGACATACAACACCTTAGTGACAAATAATAACTGTGGCTACAATAGCCTACTTCAATAGGTTAAAGCAAAGCGCCAATGCACAGAATGCTTAAACTAAGTACAACAAATGATGTTATACAAAGCTTAAGTACATGGAAAGATTCAGGGTAAGGCTACAAGACGAGAAAAAGGGATTAACCTTCAATAACTTTCATTAACAGTTGGCCATCGTATAAGGCCTGCTTGATGAGCGCAGCACCTGGCATGGTTGCCTGCTTATAAAAACGAGATTCCACCAACTCTAAGTCTTTATGGTAAACCGATAGACTCTGCTCTTCGATGCACTTTTGAATCGCTGGGTATAACACGCTCTTCGCCTGATTGATAACACCACCCACCAAGATTTTCTCTGGGTTGAACAGGTTAATCACAATCGCAATCGCAGAGCCTAGATAACGGCCTAACTGTTCAATCACTTCGACAGCCAGCGGATCCCCATTAGCAGCGGCAGCACAGATCTGTTCAATAGTGACGTCTTCAAACACCGTTAGCGTTGATTCTTCACCATTTGCCAATCGCTCTTTAACTTGCTCACGGATTGCCTGAGAACTCGCCACCGTTTCTAAACAGCCTCGATTTCCACAGTGGCAAAGCTTGCCTTCCTTATCGATCTGGATATGCCCCAACTCACCGATGTTACCGTGACGTCCTTGCAGAACGCGACCATCGAGAATGATCCCGGCACCTAAACCGTGGTGAATAGAGATAAGAACAGAGTTGTCGTTATCTTGTGAGTTACCAAACAGCTTCTCTGCTAATGCCCATGCTCGGGTATCATTGGCAATAAAAACTGGCAGACCGGTTTCTTTGTAGATCTCCGGCCCTAACGCTAAATTTTCAACGTTGTAGTGCGGCATTTGCAACACAATACCCTGCTCTGAATTCACAAGGCCTGGCAGTGTGATAGCGATACTCGTCACCCTGTCGAGTTGCTCAGCATAGGTTTGGAAGAACTCATCGATTTCATGAAGAAGACGCGCCAGCACATCATCTTGATCACGTTCGTGGATATCAATTTTGGTATCGATAAGCACGTCGCCGCCCAATTCATGGAGCGCGATCGTCAAGTATCCGCGACCAAGACGCATCGACAAAAATTGCCAACCTTCGTTATTGGTTTGTAGACCGACAGCAGGACGTCCACGAGTCGTGGCTTCTTGAACCGTGGTTTCGTGAATAAGGTGAGCTTCAATGAGTTCACGGGTAATTTTAGTAATACTCGCCGGAGCCAACTCACTTTGCTTGGACAGATCGATACGAGAAATAGGACCTTTAAGGTCAATTAGTTTATATACACGACCAGCATTGACCTGTTTGATATGATCAATATGGCCCGGTTGAGCCATGTACATTTTACGCTCCAGAAATCATCAACGAGGTAATTTTTTTACTTTGCGAAGTAATTGTGAAGTCACTTGGTATATCGCCGTGACCAGTATCACGTATATACATGAATCTTTGTGTATCGAGTCAAATTGTTCGAGGAAAATTAACACCCACATCGATAAATCGAGACTTAATTTTCATAAAAAAACATCGCGCTTGAGTGCTAAATACAATAAATATCAGTAAATACAGAAATATCTTCCTAGCTCCCAATAAATTATCAATTAATGCATATACTTAATTCAGTCTTGTAAAAGATTACTTGGTCTCACTCTAGGAGTATTCATGACAGCCGAATTAAGAAAAACGAAAATCGTCACAACGCTAGGCCCTTCAACAGATAAAGGTAACGTGCTTGAAGAAATCATCAAAGCAGGTGCCAATATCGTCCGTATGAACTTCTCTCACGGCACCAGCGACGACCATATACAACGCGCAGAAAAAGTCAGAGCAATAGCAAAAAGACACGGCACTCAAATCGCCATTCTCGGAGACTTACAAGGTCCCAAGATTCGTGTGTCGACATTCAAAGATGGCAAAATCCAACTTGCCGTAGGCGACCTGTTCACTCTCGATAGCAGCCTAGGTTTAGGCGAAGGCAATCAAGAAGCCGTTGGCCTTGATTACAAAGAACTGCCTAACGACGTATCCGCCGGCGATATCTTGTTGCTTGACGATGGTCGTGTTCAACTCAAAGTAACCAAGGTCGAAGGTTGCCGTGTTCACACCGAAGTTATCATTGGCGGCCCACTCTCAAATAACAAAGGCATCAACAAAAAAGGCGGCGGCCTTTCCGCAGAAGCGCTAACAGAAAAAGACAAACGCGACATCGTCACCGCCGCACAAATCAAAGTGGATTACCTAGCGGTGTCTTTCCCTCGTAATGGTGAAGACATGCACTACGCTCGTCAGCTTGCACGAGAAGCCGGCTTAGAAGCTCACCTCGTCGCAAAAGTGGAGCGAGCAGAGACAGTCGCCACTGTTGAGAACATGGATGACATCATAATGGCCTCAGATGTCGTCATGGTGGCTCGTGGTGACCTCGGAGTAGAAATTGGCGACCCTGAGTTAGTCGGAGTACAAAAACAGCTTATACGCCGTGCCAGAGCGCTTAACCGAACAGTCATCACCGCAACTCAAATGATGGAATCAATGATTTCTGCGCCAATGCCAACCCGTGCCGAAGTCATGGACGTTGCCAACGCCGTACTCGATGGAACAGATGCTGTGATGCTGTCTGGTGAAACTGCAGCTGGTGACTACCCAGTCGAGACCGTAAAATCGATGGCAGAAGTCTGTATTGGTGCGGAGAAAATGGCAGGCATTAACAACCAATCCAATTACCGTATTGATCGCACCTTTGTAACCGCCGAAGAAACCGTTTCGATGGCGACCATCTACTCTGCGAACCATATGGAAGGCATTAAAGGCGTTGTCACTCTCACCGAGTCAGGCCGCACTGCACTGATGATGTCTCGCCTAAGTGCTGACATGCCTATCTACGCGCTGTCTCGTAACGAAGGAACGCTTAATCGCTGTACCTTGTACCGAGGTGTGACACCTATCTACTTCGAGACAGAAGCCGAAGACAGCTTTGACATTGCACTATCTACACTCACTTGCCTGAAAGAGAAAGGACACCTTAAGTTTGGCGACCTAGTGATCGTCACTCAAGGCGACATTATGGATGTAGCAGGGTCAACCAACTGTATGAGAATCTTGCCTGTCACCTAATATTTGACCTTAAGGCGAAACGATTCGCCTAATCTCAAAAACTTAAAAGGGTTATCGAACCAAGTTCAATAACCCTTTTTCATTTCAGAACACGACTCACTACAATCTGCTTAAACAGCATAACGAGCTCACAGCATGCTAGCTCATCAACTTCGAGAATTACTTGCCAGCAGCAATGGTGGCTAACTGTGGCATATGAGAATTGCGAGCGTTTTCCGTTGAGGTGTAGGTTTCTACAAATCGGTAACCGGCTTCTAAGCCCATTTCGTAATCGTGCAACAGGTCTTCTTTGTCGCTCATTAATGAACTCGATTTTAGCGGCTGACTTGGCGCTATCTGTACCACAAACGCGTCGTCTGGTGGCGAATTCAAAAAATCCTGAGTTAATGAGTAGGTCTGATAATGCACCATCAGCATGTCAGCCAAGCCTGAATCAAACTTATCCCCGATTAAATGACTTAAGCGATAAATATCATCTGCACCAAATAGCCAGCGACCACCATTTAGCAGATCTAAATGCCCACGGTCACGCTTCTGCTCTTTTGAGCGCATAATTTGTTGTTGGAAGAAAGAGGTCCAGTCGGTTTTCCACTGTTCCACTTTCTGTTGCCAATGACCTTGAACACTATCGAAAGATTCGCGGAACCACTCCAGTTCTTCGGCAGAGATTGGTTTAGGCGCTTTGACTGAAGATCCCTTAACTGGTGCTTCAACCAAATGGGTATTACCTTCCTCCACCACTGGCTCAGTACGAATCACCACAATAGAACGGGCTTGTCTTCGCCACGCTTCCTGAACCGGGATACACGCCGATACACCACCGTCCACATAAGCACTGTCACCAATAAAGACTTCATCATTGTACAAGCGAGGAATGGCGCAGGTCGCAATCATCACCTTGTACCAATCTTCGCCCAATAATGGGAAGTAGTGGTCTCGTAAGTCTTTGGAATCCGTTACAGCCGCATAGAAGTGGCGATCGCCTAGCGTTTGTCGCCCTAAATCCAGATCGAGCTTATATGGGTAAGCCATAATTTGTTCTAGCGCCCATTCTAATCCTAGGTTCTTTCTGTGTCGTATATAGGAAAAGAGATTGAAGAACTCTGGTGAGGTTGTGAGGTCGAGAACAAAAGAACGTCCAAGGCCTTTATCACGGCACAGATAAGCACATAAGTTGAGAGCACCTGCTGAGGTACCAAAAAATTCGTCGAAGGGGTCAAAATTTGAGAGAAGAAAGGCATCCAGCACTCCAGAAGTAAAAATACTTCTCTGTCCGCCACCTTGAGCGACCAGTGCTGTTTTTCCAGCAATAAACTTAGCGTAATAATCCAAGTCTATTGCTGTATCAATATTGGTTATAATCCCACTATTCATTATTCCCTGAGTATCAAAACTCAGCCTCGCAATAGATGGTATTAACTACCAATCGCAATAAAGCCAAATGAAAGAATGATCATGTAGATAAACACGGTAATTTGTAGGGCATTTTTCAGATTATGGTCCATAGACACCTCTGGCTTATTATTAATTTGTCGAGTCTCTATTTAAGTACTATCAGGTGTGTGAAGTATCTTCAAGAATCGTCGAAATTAGTCGCACAATATTGATGTAACCATCACAATTAGTAAGTGTATGGATAAGGATATACTCATGAATAACAAAGCAAATATGATGGCACTGATTACGCTTCTCTCCGTTTCAAGCGCGTATGCTTCGCCGGAAATCATCATTACACCTATGGTAGGTTATACCGGCGGTGGCAGTGTCGAAGACCAGGACGGTAAAACCTATGACATGAAAGGCTCTGAAAATTACACCTTTGCCATTGAAACGCCACTTGAAAAAGGACGCATCGGCTTCTTCTACTCCAATCAGAGCTCGGAATTAGAAACACTCAACCTAAGCTCCTCCATCCAATACCTGCACCTTCAAAGCAGCATCTACTACCCTGCTTCGCCTGTGTTGTCGGGTTATCTAGGGCTAGGCCTGGGTGCTTCTTACGTCGATGTAGACTGGGCAAAAGATAAGTATGGATTCTCAACGTCTATCTTTGGTGGCTTAGAGTACAAATTTAGTGACCGACTAGCGTTGAACACACAAGTACGTTGGTTAGGCACGGTTGTCGACAACGATACCTCCGGTGTTTGTAATATCCCAAATAACGGGCAAGAGTGCATCATTCGCTTTGATACCGACTGGATGAACCAATTCCAAGCCAATGTCGGACTGAGTTTTACTTTCTAAGCGGCTCAATGAAGCAAAAATATAAGATCGGCCCAAACGAAAAAACCAGCTAAATGCTGGTTTTTTCATTATTAAAACGGTTTTAGTTCAGATTAGAACTTATAGGTAACACCTAAAGCGCCGCCTATTTGCAACTCAACACCTTTATACATATCGAGTTCAGGGTGAACTTGAGCGTAAGCATTCCAACCTTCGTAGAAATTCACTTTCACGCCTAATGGCAATCGTAAGCCAAAGTCGTCATTCCATTCAGCCCAAGCACCAGCACCGACGTACCAGCTCAGCGGAGCTTCCGTTTCGAACTGACCACGCTTCAAAATGTAATCAAATGCAGCGCCGTCATTGCCAATCGTAGCACGGTATTTCTGATCAAATTCCACAACGACACTCAGGTCTTGGTCAATGGCGAGTCCAACTTCCAAAGCTGGAGCTTCAGAAGCTTGAGCAAACGAGGCTCCGCTGCAGCACATAAGGCCGATCAAGTAACGATGTTTCATAATATTCTCAGACTGTATTTAAAAAACGAAAGTCTACTGGAATCTCAGCAAAAGGTGTCATCGCTGGGTAAAAGATAAACGACACGAAAAATTTGGGAACGACCATCAAAGGATCGAGTTGAATGGTAACTCTCTGAGTTAGAGAGGATTAGACGCGGAAAGATCTTTCATAGAGCAGAAAACAAAAAAGGAGGCCTTTCGGCCTCCTTTCAATTTATTGAATCAGTGAATTAACCGTTGTTACGGATCCACTCATCCATGTCTGTCTTAAGGTTGTCAGACTTAGTACCGAAGATAGCTTGTACGCCACCAGCAACTACAACAACACCTGCAGCGCCTAGTTTCTTCAGTTTGTCTTGGTCAACAACTGCTGTATCAGCAACTGCAACACGTAGACGAGTAATACAAGCGTCAAGACCAGTGATGTTCGCTTTGCCACCGAATGCAGCAACTAGCTCACCAGCAAGTTCAGAACCAGTCGCAACTGACTCTTCTTCAGTCTCGTCTTCACGGCCTGGAGTTTTAAGGTCAAGTGCTTTAATCACAGTACGGAATACGATGTAGTAAATTGCAGCGTAAGCAATACCACATACAACCATTAGGCCCATCTTAGACGCGTTGCCAGATAGAACTAGGAAGTCGATTAGACCGTGTGAGAAAGATGTACCGTGTACAAAACCTAGAGTGTTCGCAAGAACGTATGCAGAACCAGCTAGTAGAGCGTGGATTGCGTACAGTACTGGAGCAACGAATAGGAAAGAGAATTCGATTGGTTCAGTGATACCCGTTAGGAATGAAGTCAACGCAGCAGAAGCCATGATGCCCATTACTTTAGCGCGGTTTTCAGGCTTAGCTGAGTGTGCAATCGCGATTGCAGCAGCAGGTAGACCGAACATCTTGAACATGTAACCACCAGCTAGCTGACCGAAGCCATTGCCCGCTGCACGAGATGCGTCATCAGCAACTAGGTAACAAGTAAGAACACCGTTTTGAGTTTCGCCAGCAGCGTTTACACAAGTACCAGCTTCAAAGAAGAAAGGTACGTTCCAAACGTGGTGAAGACCAAATGGAATTAGAGAACGCTCAACGATACCGTAGATACCAAACGCCACTTGTGGGTTTTGGTGAGCAGCCCAATCAGAGAACGCAGAGATAGCGCCGCCAACTGGTGGCCATACTACAGATAGTAGGATTGCTAGACCAATCGCAGAGAAACCTGTGATGATTGGCACAGCACGCTTACCAGCGAAGAAGCCAAGGTACTCTGGTAGTTGAATACGGAAGAAACGGTTGAATGCCCAAGCAGCAACACCACCGACTAGGATACCACCTAGTACACCAGTATCGATTTTATCAACGCCCATTACACCAGCCATTACGCCAAGTGTAGCAGTCATGATGCCGTAACCAACGATAGCAGCTAGACCCGCTACACCATCGTTGTTAGTAAAGCCAAGTGCAACACCTACTGCGAACAGTAGTGCCATTTGACCGAATACTGAACCACCAGCTTGTTCCATTAAGTTTGAAACGATTTCTGGAATGAAAGGAAGATCTGCTGCACCGACACCTAGCAAAATACCCGCAACTGGTAAAACTGATACTGGAAGCATCAGAGACTTACCAACTTTCTGCAGGCTAGCAAAAAGGTTCTTAAACATGTTTATGCTCCTGATAAAGATAAAATAATTATATTGGGTTCTAACGGCACACCCCCGTAGCCTATATGTTAGCACCCTGCGAAAATGTAACCATGTATTGCATTATATTTTCTGCCGCTAAATATATATTGATGGGGAACTAACTTTCTAGTCACTTACAAAATTTAGTTTCAAAACACGTCTTGGATCACATGTCAAATCTAGAGATGCAATGCTTTACAAGCGTTTAATGCATTGAAATATATAAGTATTTTTCAAGAGCCCTATTATTTTACTGGGTAAATAAAATAGGAGCGAATGTTATTTTTAGTAACAAAATTACAAATGTTATAATTAGCGCTCTCAAGTTCAACATAATTCGTAAACATTAAAAAAAAACGTATTTTTGGTGATCAAAAACACAAAAAGGGAGCTTTCGCTCCCTTTTATTTGTTTACTTAGATTTTTATCGCAAAAAAAGTTTTTGGTAATTTTTGGTCGTTTGTTCGGCAACCTCTTTCATCGACACACCTTTTAATTGCGCAATGTAGGCCGCAACTTCAACGACATATGCAGGCTGATTCTGCTTTCCACGATATGGAATTGGTGCCAAGTATGGAGAATCCGTCTCGATCAGCAACCTGTCTAGCGGTAGGTTTTTAACAACTTCTTTAAGTTCTGTAGCCTGCTTAAAGGTCACAATACCTGAAATTGAGATATAGAAACCTAGTTCCATTGCTGCTTCTGCGAACGCTTGATCTTCGGTAAAGCAGTGAATCACACCACCACACTTCTCAGCTCCGCCATCACGTAAAATAGCTAATGTATCTTCACGTGCGTTACGAGTGTGAATGATCAAAGGTTTATTCAGTTCAACGGCCAACTCAACATGCTGCTTAAATCGTAGCTGCTGCAGCTCCGCCGTCTTTGGTTGGTAGTGATAATCCAAACCTGTCTCACCAATCGCCACAACCTTAGGGTTGCTCGCGTATTCACGCATTGTCTCTAAGCTGAAATCACTTTCAACATCGAGAGGGTGAACGCCACAAGAAGCTTTAACGTTATCAAACGGCGAGATCATCTCGAGCATGTTTTCAAACGAATCGAGTGTCACACCGACAGAAAGCAGTTGGTCTACGTTAGCAGCCTTCGCCTTGTTAACCACATCTTCTACGCTGGTGTGTAAATCTTGGTAATCCAGTTTGTCTAAATGACAGTGGGAATCTACGAACATGTTTCCTCGCAAGTGGCTATCAGCCAATTCATTATGAGTAGCTCCGTATTGAGCCCAGGGTGTTGCTTTAACTGCTCAATCAATATCAGCAGTTTATTCGATGCTGCATAAGCACTTTGATAAGACATCACCTCACACAGTGCTTTCGCACTCGGAGTGAAAGCCTGATTCGCCAAACCAAAATGCAGCTTCTGTACATCTGACAATAGATGCCAAAGCCAGCCAAGTTGAATCAAAGGGTCTTTGCTAAGCTCTGTAGAGAACTTTAGCATGTCAGGTTGAGTGCCTTTTATCACATTCACAAAACCATCGAGCGCTTTTGTTGAGGCTTCAACGCCACCTTGCTCAAACATCGCTTTTGCTTTTAAAGGTGCGTTGTCATTGAGTGCTAAAATATACTGCGGTACCGCTTTGCCCACTTCCCCATCTAACCACGCCGATGCTGTCTCCAACTGCGGGCTAACCACATTGAATTGCTGACAACGGCTAATAATCGTTGGCATTAAGCGATTGCTGTTGCGAGTAGACAGAATGAAGATGCACTTGCTTGATGGCTCTTCCAGAGTTTTCAATAGTGCGTTGGAAGCCGATTCGTTCATTGCTTCAGCAGGATTAAGCAAAATAACGCGCAAACCACCTAACTGAGAAGACTCTTGAGCCCAGCGGTTACTGGCACGCACTTGATCAACCGTGATCGACTTACCTTCTTTCTCTGGAGAGATCACATGAAAGTCAGGATGACTGCCCGACTTCATTAATTCGCAGCTGTGGCAAAACCCGCACGACTCGCTTTCATAGTTCGTGCACATCAATGCGTCGGTAAGTTGGCTAATCAACGCATCAACGCCGAGCCCTTCCGGTGCATTAACAATCACAGAGTTAGGAAAACGCTCCGCATCGAGACTTTTTTTCCACTCACTCCATACCGGTGTGAGCCAAGAATACACTTCAGCCATGACTACCTACTGTTTGTCGAGCCAAGCAGTTAGCGCGACTTTAATATCAGCGGCTACTTGCTCAATTTCTTGCTGCGCGTTAATCACAAGTACAGAATCATCTTGTTCTGCAATTTCTAGATAGCGCTCACGCGTGCGGTCGAAAAATGAGATGTCCATCTTTTCAATTCTATCAAGCTCACCACGACCTCTAGCACGCTCTAGCCCTACTCTAGGGTCTAGGTCCAAATATAGCGTTAGATCGGGTTTAAAGCCGCCTAGCGTGGTTGATTTCAGTGATTCCATAGTCGTGCGTGCGATCTGACGACCACCACCTTGGTATGCCTGTGAAGACATATCATGACGATCACCCAATACCCATTGACCATTGTCGAGTGCCGGCTTGATGACGTTTTCGACTAATTGAACACGTGCTGCATACATCAGCAGCAATTCAGTCATGTCTTGAAGCTTCTCGCCTTCGTGCTCTTCTTTAACCAATGAACGCATCTTTTCAGCTAAGACAGTACCGCCCGGCTCACGAGTATTAACAATATCCTCAACACCCGATGCTTTTAATGTCTCAACGATGGCATTGATTGCTGTGCTTTTGCCAGCGCCTTCAAGGCCTTCAACCACGATAAATTTCGACTGATTCATAATTATTTCTTTATCTGTTTTTTCTTAATTGCTTTAAGTAAGCTCGCACTGCACGGTTATGCTCAGTCAAACTCTTTGAAAATACGTGACCGCCTGTTCCACTCGCAACGAAATACAAATAGTTGCTCTTTTCTGGATTCAACGCCGCGTTGATAGACGCTTTGCCTGCCATAGCGATAGGGGTCGGTGGCAAGCCACTCATTGTATAGGTGTTGTAAGGCGTTGGCGTGCGTAAGTCTTTCTTACGGATGTTGCCATCGTAGCTGTCACCCATGCCATAGATAACGGTTGGATCAGTTTGCAAACGCATACGCTTGTTTAGACGGTTAACAAACACAGAAGAGACACGCTCACGTTCTGACGCAACAGCGGTCTCTTTCTCAATGATAGACGCAAGAATTAACGCTTCGTATGGCGATTTAAGAGGAAGTTTATCCGCTCGATTTTCCCACTCTTCATTCACCACGCTCATTAGGTCTCGATGCGCGCGTTTCAGTAAATCTAAATCAGTGGTGCCGTAGGTGTAGTGATACGTTTCTGCTAAAAAGAGACCTTCTAGCTTTTCGTTTTCAATACCCAACTTTTCAGCGATCTCTTTTTCAGAAACGCCATCCAATGTCTGTTGAATGAATTCGTTGTCTTTTAGCTGAACAAGCCATTCGTCAAAACGACTGCCTTCTACAAAGGTAATGGTAAACTGGTGTTCTTTCCCTTCTACAAGCACCTGTAGCGCTTGCTCTAAGGTTAAACCCGGTTCAAGCAGGAAAGTACCGGCTTTTACGTCTACAAGCTCAGGATGTAACTTACGGATTAATTTCTCGTAAGGAGAAGCCTCAAAAAGCCCCTCGTTAATCAACTGGGCTAGAACGCGGTTAAAGCTGCTACCTGAAGCAACAGTCACGACTTGTGGTTTTTCTAATTGAATAACTTGTTTCAGGTTATCTTGCGCTTGGTTGTAAACATAAAAACCAGCAGCACCGGCTGCGATTAAGCACAAGATAATAAAAATAAATAACTTTTTGATCACGAGTTTAGTTGTCCTTGAAGGCTACGAGTAACGGTTCCAATGTTAAATTGGGTATCACTAATACGGGTAACTGGGGCAACCCCTAAGATGGAGTTGGTCATGAAAACCTCATCAGCTTGCATGAGTTGAGATAAGCAGTAGTCACTAATTGTAACGGAAAGTTCAGCTTGATTCAGCGCGGTTAACACTTGCTTACGCATAACCCCCGCTACACCACTTTGAGTGAGTTGAGGTGTGTATATCGCCTGACCTTTACGCCAAAACAGATTGGCCATGGTGGTTTCAATCACATTGCCCGATATATCAAGAACCACGCCATCCACTTCATTAGCCTGATCCATTTCATCTTTCATCAAAATCTGCTCAAGACGATTATTGTGCTTATGGCCAGCAAGTAGTGGGCTCAAACCTAACGCTTGATGACAGATACCGAGTTCAACACCGGAGTCTTGCCACGCTGAATAATGACTTGGGTAATCAAAAGTACTGATGGTGATTGTCGGCTTAGCGATATTCTTAGTACTGTAGCCACGCCCACCAGCGCCCCGGCTAACGTGCAGCTTGATCCCTGCTTTTTGATTATGAGGTTTGTTTGCGTTATCGAGCTTGCCTGAACCACCAAGGCTCTTTGTGTCATGAAGAGCGTTATCTTGGATGTGTTGAAGCGCAGTATCGAGCCAAAGGCTAACAACATCCCAATCAAGAGCAGAAATGCGTAGCGCTTTAAGGCACTCTTCGACACGGTGCTGATGATCGTGAAAATGTTGTATCTCACCATCACTCACGAGCATTGTCGTAAAACAGCCGTCTCCGTACTGAAACGAGCGGTCCAAAATATCGACAGTTTGCTGGCTTTCTCCATCAACCCAAAACATGTTTTTCCCCATAAAAAGAAACGGCTCAATGCTAAAGCATCAAGCCGTTTAAAAACAAGTCTAATTGTGACTATCTACGAGTGTTTACGTCTTTAATAAGATGATTAAATCTTTTTGAAGATCAAACAGCCGTTTGTACCACCGAAACCGAATGAGTTACATGCAGCATATTCCATGTTGCTAACTTCACGCGCAGTGTGAGGTACTAAGTCAATATCTAAGCCTTCTTCAGGATCATCTAGGTTGATTGTCGGTGGAACAATTTGGTCAACCAGAGACATTGCCGTGATGATAGCTTCAGCAGAACCAGCAGCACCTAGAAGGTGGCCTGTCATTGATTTCGTAGAAGAAACCAATACTTGCTTGCTGCCTGCTTCGCCAAGAGCACGCTTAATGCCCTTAACTTCCGCTACGTCACCTGCTGGAGTCGAAGTACCGTGTGCGTTTACATAACCGATTTGTTCACCAGTAATGCCAGCATCACGCATAGCCGCTTCCATTGCTAGTGCGCCACCAGAGCCATCTTCACTTGGAGATGTCATGTGGTAAGCGTCACCCGACATACCGAAGCCAACTAGCTCACAGTAAATCTTAGCGCCACGAGCTTTCGCATGTTCGTACTCTTCAAGAACCATCATGCCTGCACCGTCGCCAAGAACGAAGCCATCACGGCCTTTGTCCCATGGACGAGAAGCTTTTTGAGGCTCATCGTTACGAGTAGAAAGTGCTTTAGCCGCACCAAAACCGCCCATACCTAGTGGAGTTGATGCTTTTTCAGCACCACCCGCTAGCATTGCGTCAGCATCGCCGTATGCAATCATACGAGCCGCGTGACCAATGTTATGTAGGCCAGTCGTACATGCAGTAGAAATCGCGATGTTTGGACCGCGTAGGCCTCGCATGATAGACATGTGACCAGCAATCATATTCACGATCGTCGACGGTACGAAGAACGGGCTGATCTTACGAGGGCCTTTTTCAGTTAGAGCTTGGTGACCGGCTTCGATCAAACCAAGACCACCAATACCAGAACCGATAGCAACACCCACACGTGGAGCGTTTTCTTCAGTAATAGTTAGGGCTGAATCATCTAAAGCTTGAATACCTGCTGCGACGCCGTACTGGATGAACAAGTCCATCTTACGAGCATCTTTTTTAGTCATATACTCTTCGCAGTTAAAGTCTTTAACTAGACCTGCAAAACGAGTTGAGAAATTGGTTGCATCAAAGTGCTCGATATTAACGATACCACTTTGACCAGCTAGCAGGGCTTTCCAAGAAGATTCTACAGTGTTGCCTACCGGTGACAACATACCCATGCCAGTGACAACTACACGACGCTTGGACACGATTTTACACTCCGGGGATTGAGGTGATTTAAGATGAGGATAGATGAGTTAGATAAAACACAGGCGGTCGAGGTGACCGCCTGGGAGAGATTATTACTGAGCGCTAGTTACGTAATCGATAGCTGCTTGAACAGTAGTAATTTTCTCAGCTTCTTCATCTGGGATTTCAGTGTCGAATTCTTCTTCTAGAGCCATTACTAGCTCTACTGTGTCTAGAGAATCTGCACCTAGGTCATCAACGAAAGAAGCTTCGTTTTTAACTTCAGCTTCGTCTACACCTAGCTGTTCAACAATGATTTTCTTTACGCGTTCTTCGAGGTTGCTCATTTTTTCTTTTCCTTTACAGAGTTCGCTTTATGCGATGTTTTCCGTAGTTTATTCAATCTATTGAAAGTTGCAAGGTCAACTTTTCTGGTCAAACCACAATTTTCACGATTTTAACCGAAATTACGTATGATCTTGACTTAAATCATGCACAAATGTTGCACATAATTTACACCATGTACATACCGCCATTGACGTGAAGTGTTTCACCTGTGATATAAGCTGCCGCAGGTGACGCCAAAAATACCACAGCTTCAGCGATTTCGCGAGGGTCACCTAGTCGACCTGCTGGTACATTCGCCAAAGTTGCTGCACGTTGGTCATCATTTAGCGCTTTAGTCATGTCAGTTTCGATGAAACCAGGAGCTACAGTGTTCACTGTAACGCCACGAGACGCAACTTCACGAGCCATTGATTTAGTAAAACCAATTACGCCTGCTTTTGCAGCTGCGTAGTTAGCTTGACCAGCGTTACCCATAGTACCTACTACAGAACCAACGTTTACGATACGGCCTTGACGCTTCTTCATCATGCCACGCAATACAGCTTTAGACATGCGGAAGATAGGCGTTAGGTTAGTATCAATGATGTCATTCCATTCGTCGTCTTTCATACGCATCAGTAGGTTATCACGAGTGATACCTGCGTTGTTAACTAGAATGTCAATCGCACCGAATTCATCGTTGATGGTTTTCAGTGTAGCAGCAATTGAGTCAGTATCCGTTACATTAAGAGCAAGACCTTTACCGTTCTCACCAAGGTACTCGCTGATTGCAGCTGCGCCGCCTTCAGATGTCGCAGTACCGATAACTTTAGCACCACGCTCAACTAAAAGTTCAGCGATTGCACGACCGATGCCACGGCTTGCGCCTGTAACTAGTGCAACTTTGCCTTCTAAATTCATCATAACTTCTCTATTAAGTGGTTATTTACTTAGCAGCTTCTAGTGATGCAGTATCATTAACTGCAGCAGCTGTCATAGTTTTTACGATTCGTTTTGTTAGACCAGTAAGAACTTTACCAGGGCCTAATTCAAGTAGCTTCTCAACGCCTTGCTCATTCATCGCTTGTACACCTTCAGTCCAACGAACTGGGCTATATAGCTGACGAACAAGTGCATCTTTAATTTTTGCAGGGTCTGTTTCAGCAATAACATCAACGTTATTGATAACAGGCAATGCTGGCGTGTTGAACTCTAGAGCTTCTAGAGCCACCGCTAGCTTGTCTGCTGCTGGCTTCATCAGTGCACAGTGAGACGGCACAGAAACAGGTAACGGAAGTGCACGCTTAGCGCCCGCTTCTTTACAAAGTACACCAGCACGCTCTACTGCCGCTTTGTTACCCGCGATAACAACTTGGCCAGGAGAGTTAAAGTTAACTGGAGACACAACTTCGTCTTGCGCAGCTTCTTCACACGCTTTAGCAATCGCTTCATCGTCTAGACCAATGATTGCGTACATTGCGCCAACGCCTGCAGGAACTGCTTCTTGCATCAATTGACCACGTAGTTCAACCAGCTTGATCGCTTCTTTAAAGTCGATAACGCCAGCACATACAAGTGCAGAGTATTCACCTAGGCTGTGACCTGCTAGATTTACAGGTTGCTCTAGGCCAAGCTCTTGCCATACACGCCAAATTGCAACAGACGCTGTTAGTAGAGCCGGTTGAGTGCGAAAAGTTTCATTTAGATTTTCTACTGGACCATCTTGAACCAATGCCCATAGATCGTAACCAAGTGCTTCTGAAGCTTCAGCAAATGTCTGTTTTACAACATCATACTGTTCGCCTAGGTCAGCAAGCATACCGATAGCTTGAGAGCCTTGGCCTGGGAATACGATAGCAAACTTGCTCATTGTAATTTTCCTTTAAGCAAAGCAAAAAATTGAATAAGGCACATAAGTTATGTGCCTTGTTTGTTGATTATCGCTTGGGGTTAGAATTTAACTAACGCAGAACCCCAAGTGAAGCCGCCGCCAAATGCTTCAAGTAGAAGCGTTTGACCACGTTTAATTCGCCCGTCGCGAACAGCCTCATCTAGGGCCGTTGGTACGGTAGCTGCTGACGTGTTGCCGTGCTTATCAAGAGTAATCACTACTTGATCAAGCGACATCGTTAGCTTTTTAGCGGTTGCTGAGATAATACGGTAGTTCGCTTGGTGTGGAACTAACCAATCAAGCTCTGACTTATCCATATTGTTCGCCGCTAATGTGTCTTTAACTAGCTTAGAAAGCTGAGTTACCGCCACTTTAAATACTTCGTTGCCCGCCATGTGCAGCCATTTGTCTGCATCACCGCCACGCTCTGGTACTTCTAGGCTTAGAAGTTCACCGTATTTACCGTCAGAGTAAATATGAGTAGACAAAATACCTGGCTCTTCGCTTGCGCCTACAACCACCGCGCCTGCTGCATCACCAAATAGGATGATAGTAGAGCGGTCAGTCGGATCACAGGTTTTTGACAGTGCATCAGCACCAATTACCAAAACGTTCTTACACATGCCAGTCTTGATGTGTTGATCAGCAACAGACAGTGCGTAGACAAAACCAGAACACGCCGCAGCCAAATCAAACGCAGGGCAGCCTTTGATACCAAGCTTGCCTTGTACCTGACATGCCGAAGACGGGAATGTGTGGCTACTGCTGGTTGTCGCAACGATGATTAAATCAATCTCTTCTTTGTCGATACCTGCCATTTCAATGGCATTTTCAGCAGCGTAAAACGCCATATCAGCAACGGTCTCGTTTTCCGCTGAAATACGACGCTCTTTAATACCAGTTCTAGCAACGATCCACTCATCGCTAGTCTCTACCATTTTCTCTAAGTCTGCGTTAGTACGCACCTGAGATGGCAAGTAGCTGCCAGTACCTAAAATTTTGCTATACATGAAGACTAATAATGCCTCTCGAGTAAAACCGCTTCCAAACGATCGCTAATGCGGCTGGGGACTTGTCGTTTGACCTCGTGTACTGCTTCACCAATCGCGTTGACGACTGCAGACACATCAGCACTTCCATGACTTTTAATGACAATGCCGCGCAATCCTAACAAACTTGCGCCGTTATACTGGTCGGGGTTCAAGGTTTTTAATTCAG
This sequence comes from Vibrio sp. 1CM24A, assembly GCF_023161725.1. Taxonomy (NCBI): domain Bacteria; kingdom Pseudomonadati; phylum Pseudomonadota; class Gammaproteobacteria; order Vibrionales; family Vibrionaceae; genus Vibrio; species Vibrio sp. 1CM24A. The sequence continues at coordinate 243,313 of NZ_JALNTS010000005.1, read as the reverse complement.
TAAATAGCTCAGAAAACAGCATTCTGGCTATCCAACCCTTTATTGTTGAAGCCATCATGCGCGTTTTTAGCTTATCAATAAAGAGCTGAGCCGTACCTTCGCACGTTTTTAAGCAGACATTGCCCACAAAACCATCACATACGACGACATCAGCAGCATCTTGAAGTAATTGATTACCTTCAATATAGCCTATGAAGTTCACAGACTGAGTATTAGACAACATTTCAGCGCATCGTTTTACAAGGTCATTGCCTTTAATTTCTTCTGCACCGATATTCAAGATAGCGACACGTGGTGCGCGACCTAAATGTTGTTCTGCTAATGCACTGCCCATGACAGCAAACTGAAAGAGTGAATCTGCATCACTAGAAACGTTCGCCCCTAAATCAAGCATCCATGTGCGATTTCCGGATGCAGTAGGCAAAGCTGAAACCAATGCAGGCCTATCAATACCGGGAAGAAGCTTGAGTCTGAAACGGGATAAAGCCATCAGTGCACCAGTGTTACCACCACTCACACAAGCATCAGCCTGTGATTCGGCAACCAGATCGATAGCGGCACGCATAGAGCTACCCTGACTATTACGTAAGGCTAGTGAAGGTTTTTCAGAATTGGAAATGACTCGATCACAATGCTGGATACTCAAACGAGAATCAGGCATTCGACCTAATGAAGATAATTGAGATGTGATCGCGTTTCGATCACCTATTAGAATGACTTTTAGCTCTGGGAAATACGACAGTGCCTGCACGGCGGCAGGCACTGTTACACGAGGACCGAAGTCCCCGCCCATTGCATCAAGCGCAACGGTTAGATTTTGCAAAGGTCAACCTTACTTGTTGATAACCTTTTTGCCGCGGTAGAAACCTTCGGCAGTCACGTTGTGACGTAGGTGAGTTTCACCTGAAGTTGCGTCTACAGAAAGTGCAGCTGTAGTTAGCGCATCGTGTGAACGACGCATGCCACGCATTGAACGTGATTTCTTGCTCTTTTGTACGGCCATTGACCCTACTCCTATGTAAATTCTTAAAGAAGCAATTACTTCTTTAAGCTTTTTAAAACATCAAATGGATTCGGCTTTTTGTCTTCCTCAATTTCTTCAGGAAGTTCACCAAACACCAAGTTATTTGAGTTAACGCTACATTTCGCATCGTCGTGCATTGCTATTTGTGGCAATCCAAGGATGAACTCGTCTTCAACTAATTGAATCAGGTCTAACTCACCGTACTCGTTCAGATCTACCAAATCGTACTCTTCCGGTGCTTCCTCTTCACTTTTCTCACTGTAAACAGGAGTATAAGTAAATTGGACATCGCACTCATGTGCGAAAACCTCATTACAACGTTGACACTCTAAATCGACTTCGACGTTAGCTTTACCAGAGATAACGACTAATCGTTGTTCATCAAGCCCAAATGACATTGAGACTTGCGCGTCACGTTTTACGCCTTCAGTTGCTTCAGTTAAACGCTTCAAAAGACTGACCTGAATGATACCATCCATATCGAGTCGTTTTTGAGCCGTTCTTGCCGGATCAACTGTACGCGGTATTTTTTCCTTTTGCATAGGGCGCGAATCTTATCTTCCAAATCGTGTTTAGTCAAAGGAAATGGCAAAAAAAATGTACTTTCCTGCCTTTCCTATTCAGAGCATTATGAATAGCAGGACAAGTTACGTTATCCTGAGATAAATGCTTCCTTGAATTGTAAATTAAAATGAGAAATTACCAACTAGTTTTAGCCTCTACATCACCATTTAGGCAAGAGATCCTCAAAAAACTACAGTTAAGCTTCATTACAGCCAAGCCAGACTGCGATGAAACGCCGCTTCCAGAAGAGACACCTCAACAGCTGGTAATGCGCCTTGCTGAGACCAAAGCTAAGTCTTGTGCAGTGGAGCAACCTAGCTTAGTCATCGGTTCTGATCAGGTTTGTGTGATTGATGGAGAGATCATAGGTAAACCTCATACTCGAGAAAAAGCGATCGAGCAGTTATCTCGTCAAAGCGGCAAGAGCATTACTTTTTATACTGGGCTTTCGGTTTGGAACAACGAAACCAATCAAGCTGACACGCGTCTCGACACCTTTGTTGTGCATTTCCGCGATTTAACCGAGCAGCAAATCATTAGTTATGTCGAGAAAGAACAGCCTTATTACTGCGCAGGCAGTTTTATGTGTGAAGGGTTAGGCATCGCGTTGTTTAAACAGATGGAAGGTAAAGACCCGAATACTTTGATCGGCTTACCGCTGATCGATCTCGTCGATATGTTAGAAGCACAAGGAATGAGTGTGCTGTAACGGATACGCTCTTTGTTAGAGATTCCCTACTCCTTCCTTCGTCAGTCTAGGGAATGACGAAGATCGCTACATTATCCAATAGCTAAAGAAATTAGTGATAGCAGTAAAAAGCTATCCTTTGCATATTTAGCCCTTAGTTCCCTTACCTTCATTGGCAAGTGCTCATAATACTGACTCGCTTCGCTCATAGAGAAAAATCAAGTTTGGCGATAAACAAGCTAATTGATTAGCTCCATGACAACACAGACTGACTCTACTAACGAAAAAAAGTCGTCATCCTCAAGAGCGAGGAACGAGCGAGTTGGGGATCTCTACAATAGATAAAAACAAAAAAAGGTTGACGATATTCGTCAACCTTTTCCATTTGATGCGTCTGATACTCAATTCACGAAAAATATCGTATCTCGTATCTTCTTAAAGCTTACGTAAACCCGTTAGGGCTTTCTCTAGCCTTCTTTCCATTGGCGCCGAGATATCCATCTTCTCTTCACTACCTGGGTGTGTGAACTTGATGTTTGCTGCATGTAGGAACAGACGATCAAGACCAACCTTACCCGTGTAAGCATCAAAACGACGATCACCGTAGCGATCATCCCAAGCGATTGGGTGACCAGTATACTGAGCGTGCACACGAATTTGGTGTGTACGACCTGTAATTGGGCTAGCTTGAATCAACGTCGCCTCTTGGAACTTCTCTAAAACCTTAAAGCGGGTTTCAGAAGCTTTACCATTCGGGTTCACTCGAACAATGCTATTCACTTCATTTTTTAACAAAGGTGCGTTGACGACTTTGCAGCTGTTCTTCCATTCGCCCATCACTAAAGCGAAGTAGTATTTTTGAACCGTTTTTTCACGGAACTGTGCTTGAAGGTGTCTTAGCGCCGAGCGCTTCTTAGCAACAAGCAAAATGCCAGACGTATCTCTATCGATACGGTGCACTAATTCAAGAAAACGAGCATCAGGGCGAAGCGCACGTAATGCTTCAATCGCGCCAAACTTTAATCCGCTACCACCATGAACAGCAGTGCCAGACGGTTTGTTAAGAATTAGCATGTGATCATCTTCATAAATGATGCACTGTTCTAATTCTGAAACCTTGTTGAGTTTCGTGCTCGGCACGTTCTCTTCTGTTTTCTCTTCAATAGTAACCGGAGGGATACGAACTAAATCGCCAGCTTTTAGTTTGTATTCAGCCTTGATGCGCTTTTTATTTACGCGGACTTCGCCTTTACGCACGATTCGGTAAATCATGCTTTTCGGGATGTTTTTTAATTGGTTGCGTAAGAAGTTATCAATACGCTGACCAGCCATATCTTCGTCAATGTCGACGAATTGGACTTGGGTTCTAATTTCGCTCATTGCGCTATTGTATCACTGTCACTTTTGATAATTGAGATTTTCTTAGCCCTATTCCGAACTTATTTATCCCTAATCCTTACCGATCTATCACAAAATGGTCGTCGAAGTTCTATATTTCTTTGATTCTTCGAACAAAAAAGCATCAAGATTCCTGCAAACTAAAATATCAAAAGATAAATTATTTATAGACAGTGAGTTAGAGCTATCAAAACCCAAACAAAAACTGTTTTTTTTACAGCATTCCGACAAAGCAGATTGCTGTGTTTACCGACCACTGCTATAGTTCACAGCTGCTATCAGTGGTTTGACTATTATTTAAACAGCTAACCATTCATAAGCAAGTAAATGAGTAGATAACTCAGATTAGACAGTGCTGCAATCGGCGTAAGACACGGTCAACTGAGTTCCTTATCGCTCTACTCACGTACACTCATGTTGAGTATTCACCGCCACATCGCGGATCATAGGCTAACTCCCTATGATGACTGACGTGCCCCAGAGCATCCCTCTCCAGCCGGGAGGCTGCACCGATAAAGCCATGGGATCTGGCACCATGAGAAACGAAATAAAGCGATAAGAACAATGATGAAAATAAGAAAAGACAATGAGAATTTCTAAATGAAAAGAATGTTAATTAACGCAACTCAAAAAGAAGAGTTGCGTGTCGCTTTGGTTGATGGCCAACGACTGTTCGATCTAGATATCGAAAGTCCAGGTCACGAGTCAAAGAAAGCGAATATCTACAAAGGACGTATTACCCGTATTGAACCAAGCCTAGAAGCGGCATTCGTTGATTACGGCGCAGAACGTCACGGTTTCCTCCCTCTTAAAGAAATTGCCCGCGAATACTTCCCTGAAGGTTATACATACCAAGGCCGTCCTAGCATTAAAGAAGTGCTAAAAGAAGGCCAAGAAGTAATCGTACAAGTAGAGAAAGAAGAACGTGGTAGCAAAGGTGCTGCACTGACAACTTTCATCTCTTTGGCTGGTAGTTACTTAGTTCTTATGCCTAATAACCCTCGTGCTGGCGGTATTTCTCGTCGTATCGAAGGTGATGAACGCACTCAACTGAAAGCAGCATTAAGCACTCTTGAGCTTCCTCAAGGTATGGGCTTAATCGTGCGTACAGCGGGTGTTGGCAAAAGTGCAGAAGAGCTAGAGTGGGACCTGAATGTTCTATTGAACCATTGGGGCGCTATCAAGCAAGCTTCTGATTCAAATGCAGCTCCTTTCCTAATTCACCAAGAGAGTAACGTTATTGTTCGCGCAATTCGTGACTACCTACGTCGTGATATTGGCGAGATTCTAATCGACAGCAATACTATTTTTGAACGTGCACAAGCGCACATTCAATTAATACGCCCAGATTTCATGAATCGCGTTAAGAAATACGATGGTGAAGTGCCACTATTCAGCCATTACCAGATTGAAAGCCAGATCGAATCTGCTTTCCAACGTGAAGTTCGTCTTCCATCTGGTGGTTCTATCGTAATCGACCCAACAGAAGCACTGACTTCTATCGATATCAACTCTGCTCGTGCAACAAAGGGCGGCGATATTGAAGAAACAGCACTTAACACTAACCTAGAAGCTGCCGATGAAATTGCACGTCAATTACGTCTACGTGACCTAGGTGGTCTTGTTGTAATCGACTTTATCGATATGACTCCGGTTCGCCACCAACGCGAAGTAGAAAGCCGTCTACGTGATGCCGTTCGTTTAGATCGCGCACGTGTTCAGATTGGTCGTATTTCTCGCTTTGGTCTTCTAGAGATGTCTCGTCAACGTTTGAGCCCATCACTAGCAGAAGCAAGCCACCACATTTGTCCTCGTTGTACAGGTACTGGTGTTGTTCGTGATAACGAATCTCTAGCACTTTCTGTTCTACGTTTGATTGAAGAAGAAGCTCTAAAAGACAACACAGCACAAGTACTTGCTGTTGTGCCTGTTCCAATCGCTTCTTATCTTCTGAACGAAAAACGTCGCTCAGTAAACCACATCGAGAAAAACCAAGAAGTTAAGATCACTGTTGTTCCTAACTCAGACATGGAAACGCCGCACTTTGAGGTTATCCGTGTTCGTGAAGGTGAAGAGTTCGATCTACTGTCTTACTTGCTGCCTAACAAGCTAGAAGCTCTAAAAGAAGCGGAAAGCAAAGAGCCTGCTGAACAGACTATTCGTCCTAAGAAGATCGAAGAACCTGCTCTGAAAGGTTTCGCAGCTCCTGCTCAATCAGCACCGACTCCTGCTCCAGCACCTAAAGCTGTAGAAGAGAAGAAAGCTGAACCAGCAGCGACTCAAGAACCAGGCCTAATTGGTCGTTTCTTCAAAGCTATCGGTAGCTTCTTATTTGGCTCTTCAACTCAAGAAGAGAAAAAAGAAGAAGAGAAGAAAGAAGAAGAGAAACCTAAAAACAATCGCAACAACGGCAACCGTCAACGCCGTGATCGTAACGATAACCGTCGTCGTAACCAACGTGGTGAGCGTGGCGAACAGCGTAACGACCGTGGTGAACGTGGCGACAATCGTAACGAAAACCGTGACAACAAACGCCGTCGTAAGCCAGCTCGTGATGAGAAGCCTGAAGAGCAAAAAGAAGCAGCTCCACAGCAAACTCGTCAGCCTCGCAAGCCTAAGCAAGACCGTCGCAACAAGCCACGTGATGAGCAGAAGCAACGCGAAGAGCAAGCACCATCTAAATTAGCAGAAGAAGGTCTACAGCTAGCAGCAGAAGCACAAGCTGGTAAACCGGAAGCGCCTAAGGCTAAACCTGAAGCGAAAGCAGCTAAGATTAAAGAGCGTCGTCAGCGTCGTAAACTGAACAAGCAAGTTCGTGTTAAAGACCAACAAGCTCAAGCTGAAGATAATGCTTCAAAAGAGCAGGTTATTGCTAAAGAACAATCAGTAGCTCAAGAGCAAAAAGTTGCGGAACAAGTAGAAGCAACTCAAGCGAATGCAGAGCAAACTGAACAGGAAGAGCCGAAACAACGTCGTAACCGTCGTTCTCCACGTCACCTACGTGCAAGTGGCCAACGTCGTCGTCGCGGTCGTGATCGTCGCCCTAACCCATTCCGCCTACGTAAAGGTGGTGTAGCTTCTCCAGAGATGGCTATGGGTAAAGTGATGCCTCGCTTTATTCCAAAACCTCACCACAAGCAGGCAAAACCTGAAGTGGCTGAAGTTCAAGTAGCAGCTGAAGCTCAAACATCTGTTCAAGAGCAGAATGCTGCTCTAGAGACAGCACCACAAAGCAACGTAGCAATGGCTGGCGGCTTCGCATGTCCTGAACTAGCTATGGGCAAAGTGATTATCCGTCGCGAAGAAGCTGCTGTTGAAGCTCAAGTAGCTGAGACTCCTGCTGTAGTTGAAGCTCCTGCAGTCGTTGAAGAAGCACCAGTGGTTGTTGAAACTGCGAAAGTTGAAGCTCCAGTGATTGCAGAAGCGACGAAAGTTGAAGCGCCTGTTGTAGCAGAAGCTGTGCAAGCAGAAGCAACACCAGTTGTTGAAGCTGAAGCGCCTAAAGCTGAAAGTGCAAAAGTTGAAGAAGCACCTGTTGTAAAAACAGAAGCTCCTAAAGCGGCACCAAAGGCAGCTGTTGCTAAGAAGCAAGCTGGTTCACCAATGACTAAAGCTCCTGGTCCTCAAGAGATCAAAGAGATTGAAGTGATTGCAGCTCCGTTCCGCACTGAACGTTTTGTATCGAAAGGTGCAGGCAGTCAGGCAGCGTCGAACAAAGCTGGCGCGGCGATGACTAAGCCAAACTACTAGCGATTACTGATAGATAATCGCAAGTAAATAGAATCAAAGGCTGCTTATTAAAGCAGCCTTTTTCATATCTACTAATCGAATAAAAATTAACAGATATATTACTCAAAGTTAGGTTCAACCTTGAACTTAATCACATTTTTGGGTAGCATTCGCGCACTTATCTTTTCGACACTTCGCTATTGCCGCTCTTTTCCATCACTGTTTGGCTACGCAATACACCCGTGTCGGTAAATCCATCTTAAGCATAGCTGAGCAAACATGTTCGAATTCCCACAATTTTCAAAGCACTCTGTAAAGAATGACGTGCTTTCAGGTCTTACAGTAGCCCTAGCTCTGGTACCTGAAGCTGTAGCATTCGCCTTTGTTGCTGGCGTTGACCCAATGGTTGGTCTTTACGCAGCATTCATCGTAGGTTTAATCACTTCTGTCTTTGGCGGCCGTCCAGGTATGATTTCTGGTGCAACTGGCGCAATGGCAGTTGTAATGGTGAGCCTAGTGGCAACCCATGGTGTTCAATACCTATTCGCAGCCGTTATGCTGGCTGGCCTTCTGCAAATCGCAGCAGGTGTATTTAAACTAGGTAAATTTATCCGTATCGTTCCACACCCAGTAATGATTGGTTTCGTGAACGGTTTGGCCATTGTTATCTTCCTAGCTCAGCTTGGTCAATTTAAAGCACCAGACGTAACAGGTGCGTTGACTTGGTTACCAAGCGGTCAAATGACACTAATGCTAGGTCTAGTAGCCCTTACAATGGCTATCATCCACTTCCTACCTAAGCTAACAACAGCAGTACCATCTTCATTGGTTGCTATTGTTACAGTAACAGCTTTGGTTGTGGGTCTTGACCTTGAAACTCGCACTGTTGTCGACTTCCTACGTACAATGTCTGGTGACGAAGCTGCAACGCTAGCGGGCTCTCTACCAACATTCTCAATTCCTGCTGTTCCGTTTTCTTTAGAGACACTACAGATCATCCTGCCTTACGCAATTATCCTTGCGGCTATCGGCCTGATTGAATCTCTGCTGACACTGACAGTACTAGACGAAATGACAAACACTCGTGGTCAATCTAACCGTGAATGTGTTGGTCAAGGTATGGCTAACGTAACGTGTTCTGTATTCGGTGCGATGGGTGGTTGTGCGATGATCGGTCAATCGATGATCAACGTAAACTCAGGTGGTCGTGGTCGTCTTTCAGGTATCGTAGCCGCAGTTGCACTACTGATGTTCATCCTGTTCGGTTCTGCACTGATTGAAATGATTCCTCTAGCAGCACTTGTGGGCGTAATGTTCATGGTTGTTATCGGCACATTTGAATGGGCAACCTTCAAGCTTGCGCGTCGCGTTCCTAAGCAAGACTTCTTCGTTATCGTTCTTGTTACCGTAGTAACCGTACTGACTGACCTTGCTGTAGCGGTAGGTGTTGGTGTTGTAGCTTCAGCGCTAATGTTTGCTTGGCAACATGCTAAACACATCTACGCAGATACATCAGTAAACGCTGAAGGCTCAAAAGAGTACAAAGTTAACGGTCCAATCTTCTTTGGTTCGACAGCTAACTTCCTAGAGTTGTTTGACGCTTACAACGATCCACAAGATGTGATCGTTGATTTCGCAAACTCACGCGTTACTGACCACTCTGCAATTGAAGCGATCGATACAATTGCTGACCGTTACGCGGCGCTAGGTAAAACACTTCACCTTCGCCACCTAAGCCAAGACTGTGTTGCTATGCTGCACAAAGCGGGTAGCTTAGTTGAAGCGAACGTTGCAGAAGACCCAATCTACAAAGTAATGTCTAAGTAATCTTAGCTGTAGCTTTAAGTTAGATTTAGAGAGGCCGACATTCAATGTCGGCCTTTTTTATACCTATCGGTCAGCCCTTACGCTGATCACCAAACGACGTACATTGCTTCCACACTACATTGAACGCAGTATCGCTTCGCTAGACTCTTCGATTAAATCCAACACCAATTCAAAGCCATTTCCCTCACCATAATACGGATCGGGGATCTCTTGATATTGTGACTCTCCAAAGCTTAAAAATAACGCAAGCTTGTATTGGAGATGAGCGGGGCATTGGCTCATTAAGTCATCTAAATTCGCCCTATCGGCCGCGAGTATCAGGTCAAATTCTTCGAAGTCATTATCTACCACTTTACGAGAAGTAATCCCCTTAAAGCTGTAACCTCGCTTCTCTCCTGCAGATTTCGAACGCGAGTCTGGCGGGTTGCCTTGATGAAAACCAATCGTTCCCGCAGAGTCGACCACAACGTCAATATCCAGCTGTTGCGCTTTCTTTCTTAGCACCGCTTCACCTGTTGGCGAACGGCAAATATTTCCCATACAAACTACGAGTATCTTTTTCATCCCTAATCACCTGTTCTTCCGATGGTTTTTGCTATCGTTAAGTTAGGCTATGATAGGCGCAATCACAACTTAAAAGGATTTGTTATGTCGACTGAAGACAACAAAGAACAACGCCACAAAGCAAGACAACAGAAAGTAAAAGAACAAGTCGATGCTCGTGTCGCTGCAGCACAAGAAGTTAAAGGCCTATTGCTGGTTATCACTGGTAACGGCAAAGGTAAATCAACATCCGGTTTTGGTACGATTACACGTGCCGTTGGTCATGGTAAGAAGTGTGCCGTTGCTCAGTTTGTAAAAGGAACTTGGGATAACGGTGAAAAGAACGTTCTTCAAAAGCTCGATGTAGAGTTCCAAGTGATGGGCACTGGCTTTACTTGGGAAACTCAAAACAAGGCTCAAGATATCGAAGCCGCACAGCGCGTGTGGAAAGAGTGTCAGCGTATGCTAGCCGATGAGTCGATTGATGTAATTCTGTTTGATGAGCTGACTTACATGGTGAGTTACGGCTACATTGAACTGGATGAAGTGGTAGAAGCTCTAAACAACCGTCCGAAAATGCAATCCGTGATCATTACTGGCCGTGGCGCGCACCGCACTTTAACGGACATGGCCGATACCGTGTCTGAAGTTCGTAACGTTAAACACGCTTTCGAATCTGGTGTAAAAGCGCTTCAAGGCGTGGATTGGTAATCGGATTCAACCAGAGATCCCCGACCCGGTCATTCTTCCCTCTTTAGGATGACGACCACTAAACTGTCACGCCCTTGAACAAAGGACGAGACCTGTCGTCATCCCCTAGAACGAGTGACGCGTGTCATAGGGAATCTCTCGAAAGTATTATAAGCACCCAAACAAAAGCGCCATTCCTACAGTAGGAATGGCGCTTCTTTTATATACGAGTCAAAAACGTTTAGTTAAAGAAACCTTTCAATAAACCATCTACCGCTTCTTTGGTTTTCTCGTCTTTGATCTTGTCCGTTAGCTTGTTCACACCACGGTCAATTTCTTTCTGTGCTTTCTGTTTCAATACATCATCAAAAACAAGTGCAAATTTCGGGGCTGCCCACTGACCAGTTACCTTAATTGGGATAGTCACATCTTTCAGGTCGTCGATACTCTTACCACCCTGACCTTCAAGTGAACCCACAATTGATGTACGTACAAGGAAATCGACCGTTTCATTGATGAAGTTTGCTTTACCTTGACCAGTAACGCGCAGTAGTGGTGATTGTGCCGACAAGTCGTTCGTTGAAACCCAACCTTTATCCACTTTCAGTGTCGCTTTCATTGCACTGAAGTCCGTTTTTTGAGCTTCATTTGTGCTTTCAACTTTCTCGCCCTTGATCTTAGCGTAGTTTTCTCGAATCAGTTGAGCTACGTTGATGCCGTTAACCGCACCATCTTCAAAGTTAATCGCGATAGTACCGACAAGGTTCTTCTTGATTCCTGTTGGAGTTAAGCTCTTACCTTTCACGTTAACATCGATATTACCGGTACCTTCCAGCATATCGTTATCTGCAACATCAACCAGTAACGGTTGTACTTTCACGCCTTTGATTTTCTTCTTAGCCGTGTAAGTCGCTGGTGTTTTACGAGCGTCTAGCTTAGCCGTAGCTGAAATAGAACCTTGGTAAAGATTCGAGGTGAATGAAGTTAGCTCTGCGATACCACGGTTAACCGAAAATGCCGTTTTAACATTCTGCATCTTCGCGTTGTTCGCCTTGAACTTATCAATCGTGATGTCACCTTTCACGTCTAACGTTTTCAGAGCCGACAGATCAGGTTCCACTTCTTTAGCAGGAGCTGAACTACCTGAGTTTGACGTTGAGCCACCAGCAGAACCAGAAGGAGCAGTGCTCGCTGTTTCTGTTGTATTGCCTAAGCCTAGGAACTCGTCCAAATCGATATTCGGGCTATGAAGAGAGAAACGAACCTTTGGTATTTCAGATAGGGTTACATCTGCTTTACCGTCTAATGCAATAGCGTTAGCTTGTAGCTTCTCTAACACAAAGCTCAGGTGGCTCTTGTTAAGATCGAAGCTTAAGTCAGACAACATGTCGACTTTCATTGGAGACTGAGGAAGCGTGTCGCCTTTGAATGTTGAGTCTAACGTTAATTTGTTCAGCGTTACTTTTGAAATCGCGCTATCAACAGTAAGTTCACCGCCACCTTTAAGATCAAGGTCAAGGCCAGCCGCGTTACCGATTACAGCGTAAGTCAGTTGGTTTTCCTTATCGAACTCAAACGTATTCAAGCCAATTTTTGCTGACTCAATCGACGTCGCTGGATCATTGAACTTAGCGTTTAAGTCGATATTACGAAGTGCGTAACTTACGAAGCCTTCAGCTAACTTGAACTCTGCGCTACCTTCCGCAGAGAATTTCTGTTGATTGTTCTCACCAGAAGCCGCAAACGTCGCGGTTGTCCATGTATCAACGGCAAACTCAGAAAGATTCAAAGACACATCGTATAGCTTAGTGAATGAACCCGCTTGCTTGTCGTCCATTTCAAACAATGCGTTTGATACAGTTACGCCTGCAAGGTTGATCGTCCAACCCGATGCGTCTGTGGTAGTTTGCTCTTGAGGGGCAGGCGCTGATTCAGAACTTGTGTCTACTGCTGGCTCAGATTCTTGAGGCGCTGACGCTTGCGTTAGTGCATCAATGTTCTTGCGACCATCTTTAAGCGTTTCTAAATAGAATTCTGCACCATCTAGAGTAATGTTACCTATCTCTAGTTGGTTGCTAAATAGCGGAGTAACAGAAACATCAACGCCAACCGTATCAACCTTAAATAGGTTTGGTTGGGTGAACCCTTCAGGGTTACGTAATTCAGTTTGACCAAGTTCAAAGCCAATGGATGGGAAGAATTGCCAGCTGATATCACCCTCGATCACGAGCTCTAGGCCTGTGTGTTTTTGGGCTTGTTCGACAATTAATGGCTTAAATTGGTTGGGATTCACTAACAGCACTAGTGCCAGAATTGCTGCAACGACAACAAACACTGGTACAGCTATGAAAATGAGTAGTTTCTTCATCCGCATATTCCTTGCTTAGATTCCAAAAGAAAGTGGCACTATAAAAGTGCCACTGATTCGGTAAAAAATAAAGCTAAGTGAGTCACTTAGGCAAAATTTTATTCGATTAAGACTTCAACAACTTCGCAATGTGCGCTTTTAGCACATCAATCGCAATACGGTTTTTACCACCACGAGGAACGATGATGTCGGCATGTTGTTTTGAAGGCTCGATAAACTGCATGAACATTGGACGTACTGTTTCTTGGTATTGCTTAAGTACAGTGTCCATTGTACGACCACGCTCTTCTACATCACGCTTAACACGGCGTAGTAGACAGATGTCTAATGGTGTATCCATAAACACACTTGCGTGCATTAGTTTACGAAGACGCGGGTCTGTTAGAAGCAGAATACCCTCTAAAATGATCACTTTCTTTGGAGTAAGTGTAGTCGTTTCAGAAGTACGTGTGTGCTCTGTGTAACTGTATTCAGGAACTTCTACGGCGTTGCCACTCATTAGCTGCTGTAGATGTTCACATAAAAGATCATGATCTAGTGCATTTGGGTGATCGTAGTTAGTTTTAACACGCTCTTCCATACTCAAGTGGCTTTGGTCGCTGTAATAGCAATCTTCCGTGATAACACCAATTTGATGGTCGCCTACTTTTTCGCGCAATTCATTATAAATTGTACTAGCAATCAGACTTTTTCCTGAAGCTGAAGCGCCAGCGATACCTACGATGACACATTGATTATTATCAGACATTAATTTTGCACCCGATATGGTTTGGTGGTGGGAAGAGATAAACCGCCTGATTATAGGGGCTAAAGCACATAGATTCTAGTCGCCATTTTAGCTAATTGCAGTCAAATTGATGATATCAATGCATTTAATGAATACAATCGTTTGCTTTCAAATAACTTGCCTACAACTATTTGCACAACCCCAATGGCTATCAGCCTAAATCCAAGCGTTGTTTATCTAATCCAACATGATTAACACAACTTTTTGATTATCTTTCGCTATTCAACCAAAGAAAAGTTAATCGCCTCTGGTCTCGCCTTACCGGTCCAGAACATCTTCGCAGCCACATTCTCAGCAAGCTCTAAATAGTGACGTGTATGTTCACTGTCTGGACGACGAATCACCGTCGGACAACCTGCATCGATGTCTTCACGCACATCAATATGAAGAGGGATCTGTGCCAAAATATCGAGGTAAAATTCTTCTGACATAGCTTCTGCACCACCAGCACCAAAGATATGCTCTTTCTCACCACAGTGACTACAAATATGATAGCTCATGTTTTCAACTAAGCCTGCCACTGGCACGCTTACCTTATCGAACATCGCTACGCCTTTACGTGCATCCGCTAGTGCCAAATCTTGAGGAGTGGTCACCACTACTGCGCCCGTCACTGGGATCTGTTGCGACAACGTCAGTTGAATATCACCGGTGCCCGGTGGCATGTCGATCACAAGGTAATCCAACTCTGGCCATACAGTTTCATTAACTAGCTGCCCCAAAGCCTTTGCTGCCATAGGGCCACGCCAGATTGCCGCATCGTCTTTCGACACAAGATAGCCAATAGAGTGAGTGAAAATGCCATGTGCCTCGATTGGCATCATCCATTTGTTGTTCTGTACTTCTGGTTTCGCGTCTAGTTGGCCGAGCATCATAGGCACTGATGGACCGTAGATATCCGCATCCAACAAACCCACTTTTGAACCTGACTTAGATAACGCGAGCGCAAGGTTTACTGAAGTCGTTGATTTACCCACCCCACCCTTTGCTGACGTCACAGCGATAATATTCTTAACACCCTTCAATGGCGTCGCGACAGTGGTTTCCAGCGCAGATGGCTTCACGTTTACTTCAAACTGAAAAGCACTAACAAGCTGTTGTTCAATCTGAGAGTGGATCCACTGTTCCAATTCAACTGCAAGCTGATTAGCAGCAAAAGGCAAGGTGATAACAAATGATCCACGCGGATCAACCGACACAATATTTTGGTGTAGCGCCCACTCTGGGATGAGGATTGGTGACTCGAACTCATTCAACCATGAACAGAAATCTTGCTTAGAAGTAAAGTTACGCATTGGGGCTCCTTTTTTTATTTATGCTATCACCCACGAGATGAAGACTGAACCCCTAAAAAACTAGGGGAATCCTTTGTCTGATACCTTGGCGTATCACACGTTATAAAGTAGTATTACCTCTCAAATTTATACCTATCAAAAAAGCGAATTATTAAGTATGGCAACTGATCCAAGACAACTTTTGGTAACTTGTGCGCTTCCGTACGCTAACGGCTCTATTCACCTTGGTCATATGCTTGAGCATATCCAAGCTGATATCTGGGTTCGATACCAGCGTCTACGTGGCAACACTGTAAACTTCATCTGTGCTGACGATGCTCACGGCACGCCAATTATGCTTAAAGCTCAACAGATGGGTATCACGCCAGAAGAGATGATCGCTGCTGTTAGTGAAGAGCACCAAAAAGACTTCGCTGGCTTTGATATCAGCTTTGATAACTACCACAGCACACATAGCGAAGAGAACCGCGAACTGGCTTCTCACATCTACCTAGAACTTAAAAAGAACGGCTTCATTTCTAGCCGTACTATTTCTCAGCTTTTCGATCCTGAGAAAGAGATGTTCCTACCAGACCGCTTCGTAAAAGGTACTTGCCCTAAGTGTAAGTCAGAAGACCAGTATGGTGATAACTGTGATAACTGTGGTGAGACATACAGCCCAACTGAGCTAATTAACCCTAAATCAGCGGTTTCTGGCGCAACTCCAGTAATGAAAGACTCTGAGCACTTCTTCTTCGACCTACCTCAGTTCGAAAGCATGCTTAAAGAGTGGACTCGTTCTGGCTCTCTACAGAATGAAACTGCAAACAAAATGCAGGAATGGTTTGAGTCTGGTCTGCAACAGTGGGATATCTCACGTGATGCACCTTACTTTGGCTTTGAGATCCCAGGCGAAAAAGACAAGTTCTTCTACGTATGGCTAGACGCACCTGTTGGCTACATGGCTTCTTTCAAGAACCTATGTGACAAGCGTGACGATCTAAACTTCGATGAATACTGGAAGAAAGACAGCACAACTGAGCTTTACCACTTCATCGGTAAAGACATCGTTTACTTCCACAGCCTATTCTGGCCAGCAATGCTAGACGGCGCAGGCTTCCGTAAGCCAAACAACGTATTCGTACACGGCTACGTAACAGTGAACGGCGCGAAGATGTCTAAGTCGAAAGGCACATTCATCAAAGCAAGCACGTACCTAAACCACCTAGACCCTGAGTGTCTACGTTACTACTACGCTGCGAAACTAAACAGCCGCATCGATGACTTAGACCTTAACCTTGAAGACTTCACTCAACGTGTAAACGCTGACGTAGTAAACAAGATTGTTAACCTAGCTTCTCGTAACGCTGGCTTCATTACTAAGCGTTTTGAAGGCAAGCTAGCTGCTGAATTTGCAGAGCCTGAGCTATACAACGAATTCGTTGCTGCTGCTGAGCGTATCGGTGAGCTATACGAAACTCGTGAATTCAGCCGTGCTATCCGTGAAATCACTGCACTAGCGGATAAAGCTAACCAGTACATCGACGAAAAAGCACCTTGGGTTCTTGCAAAAGAAGAAGGCAAAGAAGCTGAGCTTCAACAAGTATCTTCTGTAGGTATTAACCTATTCCGCGTACTGATGGCTTACCTGAAACCAGTGATGCCAGAGCTTGCAGCTCGCACTGAAGCTTTCCTAAACGAAGAGCTAACGTGGGAAGCGATTGCGACTCCGCTAACTGATCACGAGATCACTAAGTTCAAAGCGCTATTCAACCGTATTGATCCTAAGAAAGTGGAAGCAATGGTTGAGTCTTCTAAAGAAGATGCAGCCGCTGAAGCAGCAGCGAAAGAAAAAGCAGAAGCTGAAAAAGAACAAGCAAGCCAAACTGAGCTAGACAAAGAGCCAATCGCAGACGAGATTGAGTTCGATGCCTTTGCAGCAGTAGACATGCGTATTGCTCGTATCATCTCTTGTGAAGAAGTACCAAAAGCGAACAAACTACTGAAGTTCCAACTGGACATCGGTGGTGAGACTCGCCAAGTATTCTCTGGTATCAAATCAGCATACAAACCTGAAGAGCTAGAAGGCAAGCTAACTGTAATGGTAGCAAACCTAAAGCCTCGTAAGATGAAGTTTGGTATGTCAGAAGGCATGATCCTCGCAGCGGGCCCTGGCGGCAGCGACCTATGGATCCTTGAGCCACACGAAGGTGCTCAACCTGGTATGCGTGTAATGTAATTCTGACTCCAGTCAGATAACAAGCACTCATCACTAAATCCCTAATGCATTTTTGACTTGAAAGAGTGAATCAGCATTGGGGATTTTTTATATCTACCGAAAATTAGCGTTCTCTGTTAGAGTCGCCGTCAACTATGCTATGTAGAGTAGAAATTGGTTCGTCGACAAAAATAGGCGAAACCAACACCTCTTTACTCTAAAACCCTTTTTAGGAATTCCCAGTGACTAACAACGAAATCTTGCGTCGTATTCAACACGCACTAAACCTTAAAAATGCACAAATCATCAAAGCTATCGAACAAGCTGATGTGACCGTTGCTCATGACCAAGTGATTAACTGGCTAAAAGACGACAACGACAAGTCATGCTCTAAGATGAAAGATAAAGAGTTAGCGGTATTCCTAAATGGTTTCATCAACCTTAAGCGTGGCAAAAAAGAAGGCGAGCAACCTAAACCTGAAGTTGCACTGACGAACAACATGATTTTCATGAAGCTTCGTATCGCATTAAACATGAAGGCAGAAGATGTTTTGGACGTACTAGAAGTGGTTGGCATTAGCTTGAGCAAGTACGAAATCGGCGCTTACTTCCGCAAGCCAGAAAACAAAAACTACAAAGTGTGTGAAGACCAGCTACTTTGCGATTTTCTAAACGGCGTGCAATTTACCAACCGCCCAGACTCAGAAGAGTTTGCGGGTTAAGTTGCTACTCCTAGATAAATTTTAAGTTGCTGCACATAGATAAATTACTCGTCATAGGTAAGTAACTGACCCACCGATAATTTTCTAGTAACGACAGATAAATAAAAAGCGGCGAGATAATTGAATTATCTCGCCGCTTTTTCGTTTTCTTTACGTCACTGACTAAACAGGAACAACAATAGTAAATCGATGGCTTAGCTATCGTCTTCAGTGAAGTTCGTTGGTAATGTCGTTTTCATTTCATTCCAAACTTGTGCACTTGCGATACCGTAGTTACGAATCACTAATGGCAAAGTTTCGCGCTCACCACTTTCACAGATAATGAACAACTCTTTATAAAAGTCCATCGCTAAACGTCGTGCTTCTGGGTTAGAGAAGTAGTAGCTACCGATACGGTCATACAGTTTACGCACACCGTTAAAGATCAGGCCGTAAATCTGGTTGCCTGAGTGGAATGCCAAACGTTGGAAAAGCATGTAATCATAGAAGTTGAAAGTCTTCGCGATTAAGATCGTCTGACGTTTCGCTTCATCTTTTTCTGAATCTTCTTTTACCGCTTGTTTGATCTTGTCAGCGTATGGCGACGATTCTAGGAACTCATCCCAAGTTGGTGCCGCAAGTAGTGCTTCACAAGATTCAATTACGTTACTGATAGTACGCTCTGAAGCTTCTTTATTTGCTTTGAATGCATAACGCATAAAGATAGGGCTGATATTAGTACGAGCAGCAAGCAGGTCTTCTACCATTTTGCTTGCGTTATCAACGTCCAACGTCATTAGCGTATCAAGGATATGAAGACCTGAGGTTTCCATAAACTGGTTAACTTTAGTGGGTTTGCCATGTTGGATTGTCAACCAACCATCACGAGCAAGACGTTGTAGTACTTCACGAAGCGTAGTACGTGTAACACCAATCAGCTCAGAAAGCTCACGCTCTGCGGGCAAGATAGAACCTGGAGGGAAACGGCCATTCCAAATACTCTCAATGATATACTTCTCTGCAAATCCTGCCGGGCTCTTCGCCTTAATGACCATCTACACTTCAATCCAATTTAATTATTCTGTTCTAATTTACTCATCATACCACTAGTTCACACCTAGCGGAAACACCCTCAAAAATTTTACTCACCCTAAACACAGTTAGAGTT
Organism: Vibrio sp. 1CM24A; assembly: GCF_023161725.1. Classification (NCBI taxonomy): domain Bacteria; kingdom Pseudomonadati; phylum Pseudomonadota; class Gammaproteobacteria; order Vibrionales; family Vibrionaceae; genus Vibrio; species Vibrio sp. 1CM24A. The sequence continues at coordinate 224,334 of NZ_JALNTS010000005.1, read as the reverse complement.
ATAACTCTAAAGTTCAGCACACGTTTGCACCTCAGGTTTGTAAAGCAAGCGACTCTAAACCACCATTTCAACAAACCGTTAACACAATAAATTTTCTTTAAAATCAATGAGATTGGTCATATTTTTAAAGCTATTAATTTGCAATATTAAGTTGTAATAATCATATATAAGTCGTCGTTATTCTGTAATTTTCAATCATTTCGCTGAAATATTGATTCTAGTCGGTTTTTATCACATTTTAAGTGGTATGCTTGCGCTACTTTGATCGCGTTTCTCAACAAAAAAGAGGTATTTTTAGTGCTACAGGGCTTTTCCTGTTGACTAAATGTTATCTAAGAGTAGAGTTGCGCTCAAAAATAAGCAGTGCTTGAGTTTCTAAGGGAGTGACTTGGCAAGACCACAGAACATTACATGGAATGTAGTTTTTCTAAGTCACTGTTAGTTATAGTTTTTAACAATTTCTATAGCTCGATTCTCAAAATGTTGTATTGCTTGTCTATTCATAATCAACATAAAAGAGTATTAACATGCCGATGTCTCTCGGAAACGCTTTTATCAAGAACTTCCTTGGTAAAGCTCCTGATTGGTATAAACTTGCCATCATTTCCTTTTTAATCATCAACCCGTTTGTTTTCTTCCTAGTTGACCCATTTGTTGCGGGCTGGCTATTGGTGGTTGAGTTTATTTTCACTCTAGCTATGGCTCTCAAATGCTACCCGCTTCAACCGGGTGGTCTATTAGCTATTCAAGCAGTCGCCATTGGCATGACCAAACCAGAAATGGTTTATCACGAGCTGCAAGCAAACCTTCCTGTATTACTCTTGCTCGTATTCATGGTTGCTGGCATTTACTTCATGAAAGAACTGCTTTTGTTCATTTTCACGAAGATCTTGCTTGGCATCCAATCTAAAATTTTACTCTCTGTTGCCTTCTGTGTTGCTGCCGCTTTCTTATCAGCATTCCTAGATGCACTGACAGTAATCGCCGTAGTTATTAGCGTTGCGGTCGGCTTCTACTCTATCTACCACAAGGTTGCATCAGGCAAGGGCACAACGTCTTCGCACGATCATACTCATGATGAAGAGATCTCAGAGCTAACTCGTGATGACCTAGAAAACTACCGTGCTTTCCTACGTTCACTGCTAATGCACGCTGGTGTGGGTACAGCACTGGGTGGTGTAATGACCATGGTAGGTGAACCACAAAACTTAGTCATTGCTAAGCAAGCAGGTTGGGAGTTCGGTGAATTTATCATCCGTATGCTGCCAGTAACACTGCCTGTTTTCTTCTGCGGTATTTTAACTTGTGCACTTGTCGAGAAATTCAAAGTGTTTGGTTACGGTGCTGAGCTGCCAATGAATGTTCGCCAAATCTTGGTTGAGTTTGACAACAAAGAACGTGCAAACCGTACCAAGCAAGACGTAGCAAAACTATGGGTTCAAAGTGCAATCGCAGTTTGGCTGATTGTTGGCCTTGCGCTTCATGTCGCTGAAGTAGGTTTGATTGGCCTTTCAGTGATCATCTTGGCAACGGCATTTACTGGTGTAATTGAAGAGCACTCGATGGGTAAAGCCTTTGAAGAAGCACTGCCATTTACTGCACTTCTTGCTGTCTTTTTCGCTGTCGTTGCGGTAATCATTGATCAAGGGCTATTTAAGCCAGTGATCGATGCAGTACTTCACGTTGAAGATAAAGGCGCACAGCTCGCACTATTCTATGTAGCCAACGGTATTCTATCGATGGTTTCAGATAACGTGTTCGTCGGTACGGTTTACATCAATGAAGTGAAAACTGCACTGGTTGAAGGCATCATCACTCGTGACCAGTTCGACCTACTTGCTGTTGCTATCAACACAGGTACTAACCTACCTTCTGTTGCAACGCCAAACGGGCAGGCTGCATTCCTATTCTTATTAACATCAGCACTTGCTCCGTTAATTAGATTGTCTTACGGCCGCATGGTTATCATGGCGTTGCCATACACCATCGTATTGGCACTTGTTGGCCTAGCAGGCATTGTGTTCTTCGTAGAGCCAATGACAGCATGGTTCTATGATGCAGGTTGGATCATTCAACGCACTGGTGAAGTCGTTGCTCCAGTTGTCTCCGGTGGTCACTAATCCAGCTTTGTGTTGTAAAGCACATTAAGTATAACTAACTAATCAAAAATATTAGTTGATTAGGAAACTTATCCAAGATAAAAAGCTCTGAGTAATCAGGGCTTTTTCATTTTATAGACGGGATTAAATTCGTGAACTTTTTTGCAATGCTTAAAGACTTCTCTAAGGGACGTTTATCTTGGCTTTTACTGCTGGCTTTTATTGTCTTTTTTGAAGCGTGCGCTCTCTTCTTCCAACACGTGATGATGCTTGGCCCTTGCGTAATGTGCATCTATGAGCGCGTTGCTATGCTTGCTATCGGTGTTGCTGCAATCATTGGTGCTATTGCCCCTCATAACCCAATATCACGTTGGTTAGGCCTTGCTGGCTGGGGATTTGGCGCATATAAAGGTTTAACGCTGGCTTTAGAACACGTTGACTACCAGTTTAATCCGTCTCCTTTTGCTACTTGTGATCTGTTCGTGACCTTCCCAAGCTGGGCTCCTTTAAATCAATGGGCTCCGTGGATGTTTGAGGCTTACGGCGACTGCAGCAAAGTTGTGTGGCAGTTCTTAGAGCTTTCGATGCCACAGTGGCTGGTGATTATCTTCGCAGGCAACTTAGTTGCTTTCGGTTTTGTAGTGATTTCTCAATTTGTAAAATCAAAGAATGACTAACAATTAGCTCATCATGTTCAGAAACGAAAAAGTCGACCCTAAGGTCGACTTTTTATTGCTTAAACTTTTTATCACTTAAAGAAAGTCTGTTACTCACTCAAGCTAAGTTGTTCAACAATCCGTGATTAGCTGTTTTTACCGCAGCATTGTTTAAACTTCTTGCCGCTTTCACAAGGGCAAAGGTCGTTTCGACCAATATCTTTAAACGGGTTCACGCTCTGCGATTTATTACCTAGCATCGCCTCATCAGCCGCCATTGCCACTTCTGAGATCATCAGATCGACTTGACCCACTAAATCGGCAAGCGATGGTGGATTGGTAAGCCCTGCAGCGATCATTTGTTGTTGAGTTTGCTCTTCATCAATCGCAAGCATCAAGGTTGTTAGGAGCGCTTGCAACATGCGTAGAGTACCATCCGCGACTGTCACGCTCTGCCACTGCTCTTCGACTGTTGGCCAAACCATCATGAAGCCTTCAGAAAAATCGGCGAACTGTTCGTTAAAGTCACCTTCAGCCAGTACGTCTGTTAATAGGTATTCATTACGCTGAATCAGGTTGTGCTGACGGTTAATCTGTTCTGTCACCGTTGTTACCAGCTCTTTACCCGCTTCAGGCGCAACGATAGCAAGCCACTCTTCTGGATCGAGTGGTTTGGTCGCTAAGTTAGAGGCAAGGATTGCACCTTCCATAAACTGCGGAGTAATGTCAGTGATTGATTCTGGTAGGCTTAATAATTGATATGTCATGAAAGCTCTGGATATTGGGCATTTTCGATATTATAACGCTATCCTCCCAAAGATGTCGCTATTAAGAGACGAAACCATCATTAAGACATACACCACACTCATAGTGACAATTCTGTAAGCACACCGTACAATCACGCCTCGAATTTTTCGGTTCACTCAGTTTTGGTAAAGCAACATGCGCGTAATACTTGGCCCTATGGAGGGCGTTCTAGACCACCTAATGCGTGAAATTCTCACAGAGATCAATGATTACGATCTCTGTGTGACAGAGTTTGTGCGCGTCGTGGATCAACTTCTTCCCCCGCATGTATTCCACCGAATTTGCCCTGAGCTACATCAAGGCTCTCAGACCATGGCTGGTGTGCCAATCCATCTCCAGCTTTTAGGTCAACACCCAAATTGGATGGCCGAGAATGCTTTTCAAGCTGCTAGCTTAGGCGCGAAAGGGATCGATCTTAATTTTGGTTGCCCAGCAAAGGCGGTAAACAAAAGTAATGGTGGTGCGTCACTGCTAAAAGAGCCAGAACTCATTTATCAAGTGGTAAACGCCTGTCGAGAAGCAGTACCTGCACACATACCTGTGTCCGCAAAGATTCGATTAGGTTGGGAGCATCCGGAAGAGTGCTTTGAAATCGTCGATGCCATCGAACAAGCCAAAGCTGACGAACTCACCGTGCATGCAAGAACCAAAGTTGGCGGCTATAAAGCCAGCGAAATCAAATGGGATTTCATCAATCAAATAAGAGAAAAAACGTCTCTGCCGTTGATTGCTAATGGGGAAATCTGGAACTATCAAGATGGTCAAGATTGCATAGAAGCAACAGGCGTCGATTCATTGATGGTCTGCCGTGGTGCTTTCAATATTCCAAACCTTGGTAACGTCGTTAAGCACAACCACCAGAAAATGCCGTGGGATAAAGTCATTGAACTTTTGCTGCGCTATTCAGAGTTTCAAATTAAAGGGGACAAAGGCATGTACTACCCCAATAGAGTGAAGCAGTGGTTTGTTTATCTAAGTAAAGGCTATCCTGAAGCGAACGAACTGTTTAAAGAAATTCGTACTTTCAAAAAGGCGCCACCGATTGTAGAACGCCTTCAGCGTTATCAAGAAGAACGCCGCCAACCTGTTTAAGATTGTGTTTAGGGTTAAATACCCAACGCTACAAACGTGTTTACCGGTACAAATAAGCTTCGCTTGGTAGACACGTTCGCTCTTCCCTCTTTCATACTAAGCATCGATTCAATAACGTGGTTAAAATTCAAGACGGTCTTTACCCGTCGTCTTGGCTACGTACAGCTTTTCATCGGCGTACTTAAATATCTCATCGAAGTTAAGTTTACTTTGCTCAGTTTCAACAATGCAGACACCACCAGATACCGTAAACCCATTTGGAATAATGTCGGCTGAAGTGGAACAAATCGCATTCTTCACTCGCTCTAATGTTCTCATCAGAGTTTCACGATCTTCGCCTTTCATGTAAACGACAAACTCTTCACCGCCAAACCGAGCTGCAACATCACTGCTTCGAATACTGTTACTGATCTGACGCGACATATAACGAATCACATCATCACCCTTATCGTGGCCGTAGGTGTCGTTAATTGACTTAAAATCATCGATATCGAAGACGGTTAAGGCAAACAGTTGATCGTGCTCTACGCTGCGCCAGAACGCTTCTAAGCCACGACGATTCAATAACCCTGTCATAGGGTCTTTGGCTGCGAGATCTTTGAAGTAACCACGTTCAATATTGGAATTGACGTAGAAGAAGATGGTTACAGAGAACAGATACACAATGATGGCAACAATAAGGCTGTCTTTCTCGTAGACGAAAAAGTGCTCAACCTCTTTCGTGATGTCTAATTCGTAATACATCGCATGGTGAGACGCGACACCATCCAGTTTGATCTCGTGATAAAAAGCCGCAGAATCTACCGGGGTCGCTAAAGTGGTATCAATGATATCGATCCGACCTGCAAGATGCTCATTCGAGTTTGCAAGCAGCTTGTCAGCGTCAATATCAACCGAAAGCATCCCTTGATGCACACCTTGGTGGAACACTGGGATCGTCATACTGATCATTCGGTCTAGAGACTCAAATCGATAAGCAGGGCCTGTTAGTGTTAACTTTTCTGGATTGTTGGCCGTTTTTTGCCAATAGGGACGACTTTTTATGGTTGAAAGTAATTCCTTACTCAGTTTCTTAGCAAACCCTTCAGGCGACGAGATCACATAACCACGCTTATCAATAAAGTGCACACCGCTATGGAACTCATCAAGTTGGGATAAGAATGAAAGAATTGGCGCAAGAGCAATCTTCTTAGACGCACTTTTGTAGCTGTCACTGGTTTCGGAACAAAGGGATTCTTCACCGACCAACATATAGTCGATATCGACAGACGGGATGTCTGAGGTTTTACCATCAGCGAGAAGTAACACGTCAATCGGCCAAATTTGGCAAAGGCCATCCACAACTTGTTTGTTGTGATCAAGAAAGAGAGGATTTCCTGATTTGTAGTAGTTGGAGAAGCTGTAGTCTAGGGCAGTCACTACCTTTGTGGTTCGTTTGAACACCTCTTCAATACGTTGGAATTCGCTGCTGATGTCTTTCTTGACCAAATCAAAATGATTCTTTCCTATTAGGCCAAGTAACATTGCGGCGATCACAGCGGGAAACCCGAAGACAAAGGTTAGGCTAAAGTGCCTATTTACTTTCATATAATGTGCTCTTAGCGTTCAGCTATTTTCATTTACCCCATTAATATTATTACATTAATTGCCATTTTCCTCGAGGTAAAAGAGTGTAAATTGATATGAATCGAGCCTAAGTATTGAACAGACAATTCCTTTTATAAAACTAACCCTGCATGAAGCAGGGTTAGATGAGATTGTTTAAGTCATTTTAAAATTCAACGATTTACCACATCAAAAATCTTCGCTTGCATCGCTGGAACAAGAATATCAACGGCACCGTTAGCAATCGGCACGCTCTTCTCCTTGCCTTGCAAATTAACCAGCTCTCCTTGCTCTTGTCCAAGCATCCACACAGGCAAAGACAACGCCTTTTCATTTTGGGATAGGTTGAGCACAACCAGTGTTTTTTCACCGTTGAGGCTGCGGGCGAACACTAACGTCTCAGCGTCACAATACAACTCGAGGTACGCACCACTTTGTAAGCTGCGACGTTCTGTTCTCAGTTTTATCAAGGCTTGATGGAATGGGAACCAAGACGAAGACTCTTCCTCTCCCCATGGGAAACATCTGCGGTTATCTGGGTCTTGCCCCCCTTCTAAACCGACTTCTGTTCCGTAGTATAAACACGGAGTTCCAACATAGGTAAACAGTAACGTCAAAGCCAGTTTTTGCTTAGCTTGGTTGCCCCCTAGCAGCGTCAGTAGGCGAGCCGTATCATGGCTGTCCAATTGATTCAGCTGCGATAATTGGTTCAACCAAGGAACCTTCGCTCTCGCTTCAGCTAACCAATCAGAGAAAGCGAACATATCAATGTCAATCGGCTCGTACGCGATGTCTTGTTTCGCCAATAACGCACGAACTGGGTGAGCGAAACCATAATAGTTCATAGACCCATCTTCTTGTGGGCCCTGTAGCCATGATGTGGCTTCAAAGAAATGCTCTCCCAAGATGTAGGCCTCAGGGTTCTCTGCTTTCGCTGAATTCCGAAATGCCTCTACATAATGCGCATTGTTATAAGCGCCCTCACCCTCGCCTAACATGTGAATCACATCGAAGCGCCAACCATCGACATTATAAGGTGCTTTCAACCAATGCTTTATCACAGAGTCTTGCGACTCATATATGTAATCTCGCACGGAAGCATTAGAAAAGTTTAAGACTGGAAGCGAACTGATCCCTTTCCAGCCGACATATTGCTGAGGGTTGTCAGGGTCGAAAAAGTAGTAGTCGTGAAATGCCGAGCCTGGGTGGTCATAGGCACCCGAACCTGTCACTTTCAGCTTATCGAACCAAGGGTGCTCGACAGAGGTGTGGTTAAACACAGCATCCAGAACGACTCTCATATCACGCTTGTGGATGTCCTCTGAAAGTGCAGCGAACTCATCATTGTTTCCAAAATACGAGTCGATGTTGTAGTAATCCGTTGTGTCGTATTTATGATTACTAGGCGACTGAAAAATTGGATTGAGATACAGCGCGGTGATGCCTAGATCTTGTAGATAATCTAACTTGCTATGAATGCCTGCGAGGTCACCACCGAAGAACTCTGCAGCCCCCGTTCCATTGTGTCCTTCTACAGAGTCACCCCACTCTTTCACCACAACATCTAAGGTGTTTTCTTTTAGGCGATATTCCCCAGCTTTGACACTAATGCTCGGGTTTCCGTTACAAAAACGTTCTGGGAAGATTTGATAGAAGACTTGCTCTGACACCCACGCTGGTGGCTGATGTTGGCTATTAAATTTAAAGTGAAATTCGCGACTCGAAACACGGCTGTGAACGCCTTTCGCATCCAGCCAGTATTGTCCCTTTGAATCGACAAGCTTGAACGCATAGTGCGTAACACTTCTATCTGTATTAACAGGAAAAGAGACCTGCCAAAGCGTCAACCGACCTTGTGCACCCACCTTTGTCATATCGAGCAGATACTCTTCGTTATCTGGCTCGTGCCTCAACTGAACCTTATTCCATTCATTGCGTTCAGACAATAATGTTACGGTTAATACGCCATCGTTTTCGTGGAAGTAATCAGAAGTTTGAGCATGAAAGATAAATGGTTTCATAGCGGTTCTCGAGCAATGTTCAATTTGCTTAAGATATGAAAAATTTCATTGACCACAATGAGAAAAATAACATCCGTTAAAGTAGATCACGTTTTGTAGATCCACTTTGTTTACAGTAAGTCGATTTCTCTCAAAATGATCAATTGAGTCACCCATTTGAGAAAGGGATATCAAATTTGGAATAGCGCCATCAGCGGCTAATGACCGCACGATCAATCACAGACTGAGGCACTGTCACGCCAAGCTCACGTGCAGCATCTAGGTTGACCACCAGCTGAGAACTTTGCGCAGTTTTGACACTCAGCTTCCCCGGCTTCTGTCCTTCCAGAATGGCTGCGACATAATCCGCAGTCTGAACCCCAACATCATAATAATCTAGACCTAAACCAGCAATCGCTCCCTTCCCGACATAAGACGTTGCTCCTGCAACCACAGGTGTGCCAGCTTGGTTTGCAGCGTCTATCAGCCCCTCCATGCCGCTTGCAACCGTGTTATCGGTCAAGGCATAGATAACATCAGACTTCTTAGCAATGGATTCTGCTTTTGCTTCGACATCGTCAACAGTCAGCGCTTTTTCGGTGTGAAGTGTATAACCGAAATCTCGGGTCGCCTTTCTCAATAACCCAACTAACGCAACGGCATTCGCTTCGGCAGGGTTATAAACCACACCGATTGAACTTGCCTTAGGAAGAAGCTCTTTGATCAAAGAGACATGTTGAATAATTGGAGAGAGATCAGAAAGACCCGTGACATTCCGGCCCGGCTTTTCTAGCTGTTTGACCAGCCTAGCACCGATAGGATCCGTAACCGCGGTAAACACAATCGGTATCGAACGGGTTGCCGAAACCAAAGCTTGTGAAGTCGGTGTCGCGATGCCAACGAGTACATGAGGATTTTCACTGACGAGCTCTCTGGCTATCTTGGCTGCCTGAGCCGGGTTACCATTCGCCATTTCATAGGAGAATTCTAAGTTCTTACCGGGTTCATAGCCCTTGGCTCTCAATCCTTCAAGAAGCCCTAGACGTGTCGCATTCAGATCTGGATGATCTACGACTTGTGACACTGATACCTTGGCAATATTTGCTGTTACATTGCCAGTCCATAGCAACATCCAGCAACTTAAAACCGCTGCCAATACCTTTCTTACAGAACTCATTATCGCTCCCTGAATCAAGCTCTACCCGTCATTACTCGCTCAAAGAGAACAACATCAAAATCACTATTGATATTATTACCAGTAACCATTGATAACTTGAAGTGATATTTAACAAAAATACAACAAGGCTCGAGTTATGTGAGAAAGGTTATATTGACTTCGGAGGAAGGTAAGAAACCAAGTGAATAAGGACAGGTAAGCTAAACGGAAAGTAAGCGAGGTAACAAAGAGAGGAGCAAATCTGAGAACAAGCTATAGAAGATGAATAGTTGTTCTCAGACAAGAGGGAGAGCTGGGATTCTTTAGAACCAACGCTCCATTGAGGACTTATCTAACTGACGAAACGCACGATTTAAAATGATTGCCAATTCTTTATAGCGAGGTCGCGGCTTCATAGGCTCTAACGCAAAACCCGTTTCAGTGATCTTTTCATGCAGTTCGCGGTACCACGATACTAGCGCTGGCGGAAGTTGTGTATTTGAGCGATTGCCCAACCACCACATACCTTGAAGCGGCAAGCTGATCGCAAACAAAGCCATAACCACAGCCTGTGGCATCGCTTGGTAATTATTAAAGACCATTTGTGTAAGAACACTGATAGCGGCAATCGCAGGCATCACTTTCACGCCAAAACGGGTCGCTTTAATAATGCGCTGTTCTGGGAAGATCGCGTTTAACTCTTTTCGGACGGGCCAGAGATCCATGTACTTTTGGCCATCTTTTAAACTACTAGCTAAACCAACTCTATTGCTCATATGAGTCTCCCATTAAAAAAAAGTTGAAATCATCAACTAAAAACACAAAAATTTGACGAAAAATAATATTCTTTCAAATTTTTTTGTTATATTTGCACAATATCGCTATTATTTGCAGACCTCAATCTCATTGTTGCCCTTATTTACAATTTAAGCAACTTTGAGAAGACTTCTGCAAGGAATGCACAAGCCTCTTTTTGATAAAGAGCGCTTTCACTTTATACGGAAATTAACGTTTTTTTGACCAAGGTTAGTACGCAAGCCTATGTGCTTCGACTATTCTTGAGATTAATTTTCATCCTTAACTGATTTCGATCAGAAAAATAAACAGGTAGTCATTAATGTCTAAGCTAGTTTTAGTTTTAAACTGTGGTAGTTCTTCTCTTAAATTCGCTGTTGTTGATGCAGAAACAGGTGCAGAGCACCTAACTGGTCTTGCTGAGTGTCTAGGTCTTCCAGAAGCTCGTATGAAGTGGAAACTTGATGGCAAGCATGAAGCACAACTAGGCGCGGGCGCAGCTCACGTAGAAGCACTATCTTTCATGGTAGAAACTATTCTTGCTTCTAAGCCTGAGCTTAAAGCTAACCTTGGCGCTATCGGTCACCGTATCGTACACGGTGGCGAGCAGTTCACTTCTTCTGCACTTATCACTGATGAAGTTCTTAAGGGTATTCAAGACGCTGCGACTTTCGCACCTCTTCACAACCCAGCTCACCTTATCGGTATCGAAGCGGCTCAACAGAACTTCCCTGGTCTACAAAACGTTGCTGTATTTGACACTGCGTTCCACCAAACAATGCCTTCTGAGTCTTACCTATACGCTCTACCGTACAACCTGTACAAAGAGCACGGCATCCGTCGTTACGGCATGCACGGTACTTCTCACCTATTCATCACTCGTGAAGTTGCAGGCCTACTAAACAAGCCAGTTGAAGAAGTTAACATCATCAACTGTCACCTAGGTAACGGCGCTTCTGTATGTGCAATCAAGAACGGTCAATCTGTAGATACTTCTATGGGTCTGACTCCTCTTGAAGGTCTTGTTATGGGTACTCGTTGTGGTGACCTAGATCCTGCGATCATCTTCCACCTACACGACGCTCTTGGTTACTCTGTTGAAGAAATCAACAACATGCTAACTAAAGAGTCTGGTCTTGCTGGTCTAACTGAAGTGACTTCTGACTGTCGTTTCGTTGAAGACAACTACGGTGAGAAAGAAGAAGCAACTCGTGCAATGGACGTGTTCTGTCACCGTCTAGCTAAGTACGTTGCTGGTTACACTGCAACTCTAGAAGGTCGTCTAGACGCAATCACTTTCACTGGCGGCATCGGCGAGAACTCTGGCCCAATCCGTGAAATGGTTCTTAACCGCCTAGGCATCTTCGGCATCGAAGTTGACGGTGAAGCTAACCTTAAAGCTCGTTTCGGCGGCGAAGGTACTATCACTACAGCTAACAGCCGTATCCCTGCAATGGTTATCTCTACTAACGAAGAGCTAGTAATTGCTGAAGACACTGCGAAACTAGCAGGTCTTTAATTGATTTTCCTGACTAGCTTCACTCGAAGCTAGTCAGTTTTTCATATCAAGAAAATGGGGCTCAACTTCTATTCCTACCCCAATTTAAATATCGGTGGGAATAGCAGTTGAGCTTTTTTTATTTCCAATAGTCAAAGGTGTTCGTCAATGTCACGTACTATTATGCTTATCCCTACAAGCGCTGGTGTTGGTCTTACTAGTGTTAGCATGGGTGTTCTTCGCGCTATGGAGCGTAAGGGCGTAAGTGTTTCTTTCTACAAGCCAATCGCTCAGCCTCGCAGCGGTGGTAACCAACCAGATCTAACGTCTACTATCATCAGCGCAAACAGCGACATTAAGATTGGTGAGCCAATCGCAATGACTAAAGCTGAAGCTTTGATCGGTAGCGAAAAAATGGACGAGCTTCTTGAGTCTGTTGTTGAGCAATACAACAAGATCAACAAAGACGCAGAAGTTACGCTAATCGAAGGTCTAGTACCTACTCGTAAGCACCCATTTGCTAACCAAGTGAACGCGGAAATCGCAAAAACACTTGGCGCGGAGATCGTATTTGTTGCGACTCCTGGTACTGACAACCCTACGCAACTTAAAGAGCGTATCGAAGTAGCATGTTCTAACTTCGGCGGTACTAAGAACAAAAACATCAAAGGCGTAATCATCAACAAGCTTAACGCTCCTGTTGATGAAGCTGGCCGAACTCGCCCTGACCTTTCTGAAATCTTCGATGATGCAGACAGCGCTCAGCAAGCGAACCTTGAAGTAATGCAAATCTTCAACTCTAGCCCTATCCGTGTTCTTGGCTGTGTGCCATGGAGCATCGATCTAATCGCAACTCGTGCGGTTGATATGGCTAAGCACCTTAACGCAGAAATCGTTAACGAAGGTGAAATCTCAACTCGTCGTATTAAGAGCATCACTTTCTGTGCACGTTCTCTACCGCACATGATTGAGCACTTCAAACCAGGTTCACTGCTAGTAACTTCTGCAGACCGTCCTGACGTTATCGTTGCTGCGGCTCTTGCTGCGAAAAACGGTGTTGAGATTGGCGCAATCCTGCTAACTGGCGGTTACGACATTCCAGAAAGCATTGCTAACCTTTGTGCACCAGCATTCGCTTCAGGTCTACCGATCTTCAAGGCTCAAGGTAACACTTGGCAGACGTCTCTAAACCTACAGAGCTTCAACCTAGAAGTTCCTGCAGACGATAAAGAGCGTATCGAGTTCGTTAACGATCACGTTGCAAGCCACATTGATGGCCCTTGGATTGATTCTCTATCTGAAGGTACTCAAGGCATCCGTCGTCTAAGCCCACCAGCATTCCGTTACCAGCTAACTGAATTTGCTCGTAAAGCGGCTAAGCGCATCGTTCTTCCTGAAGGTGATGAGCCACGTACAGTTAAAGCTGCGGCTATCTGTGCTGAGCGCGGTATCGCAACGTGTGTACTTCTAGGTAACCCTGAAGAAATCCGTCGCGTTGCAGCGCAGCAAGGTGTTGAGCTTGGCGCTGGCGTTGAGATCATCGATTCTGCATCAGTTCGCGAAAACTACGTAGCTCGTCTAGTAGAACTTCGTGGCGCTAAAGGTATGACTGAAGTTGTTGCTCGTGAGAAGCTAGAAGATTCAGTATTCCTAGGTACTATGATGCTTGAAGCTGGCGAAGTTGACGGCTTAGTTTCTGGTGCTGTTCACACAACGGCGAACACAATCGTTCCTCCGTTCCAGATCATCAAGACTGCTCCTGATGCTTCTATCGTATCTTCAATCTTCTTCATGCTTCTGCCTGATCAAGTTCTTGTATACGGTGACTGTGCGATCAACCCAGATCCAACAGCTGAACAGCTTGCTGAAATCGCTATCCAATCTGCAGATTCTGCTGCGGCATTCGGTATCGACCCACGCGTTGCTATGATCTCTTACTCTACTGGTGAATCTGGTAAGGGTGCAGACGTAGATAAAGTACGTGAAGCAACGAAACTTGCTCAAGAGAAACGTCCTGATCTAGTGATCGACGGTCCTCTACAGTACGATGCAGCAATCATGGAAAACGTAGCCGCTTCTAAAGCGCCTAACTCTCCAGTTGCAGGTAAAGCGACAGTATTCGTATTCCCAGATCTAAATACGGGTAACACGACTTACAAAGCTGTACAGCGTTCAGCAGACCTAGTGTCTATCGGTCCAATGCTTCAAGGTATGCGCAAGCCAGTAAATGACTTGTCTCGTGGTGCTCTAGTAGACGATATCGTTTACACAGTAGCTCTAACGGCTATCCAAGCAGACCAAGCTGCACAAGCTGAAGAAAAAGTAATTAACTAATTTTTCTTTTGTAGAAAGCAAAAACCCTAGATGTTTATCTAGGGTTTTTTTATGTCTGGAGTAAAGGAACTACTTGGTAAGCCTAGCCTCGACCGTGGGGCGATTCTAAATCCAGACCTGGCCCTTTAGGTACCACTTGAGTTGGGTTAATACCGGTATGGCTGTAGTAGTAGTGACGCTTGATATGATAGAAATCGGTCGTCTCTTTAATACCCTCTATTTGGTACAACTCTTTTAAGTACCCTTGAATATGTGGGTAGTCAGCAATTCGCTGCTTGTTACACTTGAAGTGACCCACATACACCGCATCAAATCGAACCAGAGTAGTGAACAAGCGCCAATCCGCTTCTGTAATCTCGTTACCCGCCAAATAGCGATGTTCGCTAAGGTGAGCGTCTACTTTGTCTAAGGCTTCAAACAAGGCGTCATACGCTTCTTCATAGGCTTCTTGTGTTGTCGCAAAGCCGGTTCGGTATACGCCGTTGTTGATGGTTGGGTAGATATAATCATTCCACTCATCAATCTTCTTGGATAACTCCCACGGGTAGTAATCATCGGTGTTGCCTGTTAACTCATTAAATTCGGAGTTAAACATACGGATAATCTCAGACGACTCGTTACTCACAATGGTGTTGGTTTTCTTATCCCACAGCACAGGTACCGTTACTCTGCCCGAGTAATCCCGTTTGGCTTGAGTGTAGATTTGATGCATGCGGGTATGACCAAACAGAGGCTCAGGCAAGCCCATTTGCCACCCTTCACTCATCATGTCGGGGCAAACTACTGTCACATCGATGTGATCGGTCAGGTCTTTCAGCTCACGGAAGATCAGAGTGCGGTGCGCCCAAGGACAAGCTAACGATACGTATAAGTGATAACGGCCGCTTTCCGGCTGAAACTGCGCGCCCGGTTTGTTCTCTACCCAGTGACGAAAGCCCGCATCTTCACGAACGAACTTACCACCGCTTTCTTTGGTGTCGTACCACACGTCGTGCCAAACACCTTCAACTAACTTACCCATATCCAAACCTCTGTCATCCAAGCTTTTCCCTAGTATAAAAAAAGCCAACTTTTTCAAAACTAGAAGAAGTTGGCCTAGTTGTTCGAATTATTTGAAGGAGGCTTGTTCTGACACAAAAAAAGCGCAACTCATAAACAAGTTGCGCTTAAGCCTGTCACAGGCTGAACCGGTTTAAATAGGCTCTAGACTTGTACGTGCAAGCAAGATACTGCGTGTACGTCATCGCCTTGAATGGTTGGCTTAGTTTGCGCACACGCCTCTGTTGCTTGTGGGCAACGCGTACGGAACACACAACCTGATGGTGGATTGATTGGCGATGGTAAATCACCCTCCAACATCTGAATCGTTTTGTTGCGCTCTAGACGAGGGTCTGGAATCGGAACTGCAGACATCAACGCTTTGGTGTACGGGTGTTTAGGGTCAGAGAATAAGGCATCTGATTCACCAAGCTCTACCGCGTTACCTAGGTACATCACCAAGACACGGTCAGAGATGTGTTTAACCACTGACAAGTCGTGCGCGATGAATACCAAAGACAAACCAAGTTCTTTCTGTAGCTCTTTCAGAAGGTTAACTACTTGAGCTTGGATAGATACATCCAATGCAGAAACAGGTTCATCACAGATGATCATCTTAGGTTTCAAGATAAGCGCACGTGCAATACCAATACGCTGACACTGACCACCAGAGAATTCATGTGGGTAACGGTTGATTACGTTTGGTAGTAGACCAACCTTTGCCATCATTTCTTTAACTCTGTCCTTCACTTCTTGTTTAGAAAGTTCAGGGAAGAAAGTCTCTAGAGGCTCAGCAATGATATCGCCTACTGACATACGTGGGTTAAGCGACGCTAGCGGGTCTTGGAAGATCATCTGAATCTCTTTACGAGTCTCACGACGCTTCACTTCCTGCATCTTAGTTAGGTCTTGACCTAACCACATCACTTGCCCTTCAGTCGCTTCAACCAAGCCGATAATCGCACGGGCAAAAGTTGACTTACCACAACCAGACTCACCTACTACGCCTAGTGTTTCGCCTTCGTAAAGGTGAACATCAACCCCATCAACCGCTTTAAGGTTTGATGGTTTTGCCCAAGGCCAAGCAGACTTCGCTGCAATGCTAAAGTGAACTTTCAGGTCTTTAATATCTAATAGTAATTCTTTACTCATTTTGTCCAAGTCTCCCAATCTGAAAAACAAGCACGCTGACGGTCTTTAGCAAATGGCTGCAAAATCGGTGCTTCTTGCTTACAACGGTCCATTACACGGTGACAACGGTCTTGGTAAGGACAACCTGTTGGTAGGCGAAGTAAGTTAGGTGGGTTACCTGGAATCGTCGGTAGAATTTCACCTTCGGTATCCAAACGAGGGATCGCTTTAAGCAGGCCTTCCGCATATGGGTGGCTTGGCTCGTAGAAGATTTCATCAACCGTGCCGTATTCCATTGTACGACCCGCGTACATCACAAGTACTTTGTCACATGAGCCAGCAACAACACCCAAATCGTGGGTGATCATAATGATTGCTGTATTGAACTCATCTTTTAGTTCGTTCAGCAATTCCATGATTTGCGCTTGAATGGTTACATCCAGTGCCGTTGTTGGTTCATCAGCGATAAGTAATTTAGGACGACACAGCAGTGCCATTGCGATCATCACACGCTGACGCATACCGCCCGAAAACTCGTGCGGGTACATAGTGATACGCTTGCGTGCTTCAGGGATTTTCACCGCTTCAAGCATGCGTACTGATTCTTCAAACGCTTCTGCTTTACCCATGCCTTTATGCAGCATAAGTACTTCCATCAACTGATCACTTACTTTCATGTAAGGGTTCAGTGAGGTCATTGGATCTTGGAAGATCATCGCGATCTGTTCAGCACGAACTTTGTTCAGTGCTTTCTCAGGTAGATTGAGAATCTCATTACCTTCAAACTTTGCACTGCCTGAGATGATGCCGTTCTTAGCCAGCAGTCCCATTAGTGCAAATACCGTTTGAGATTTACCCGAACCCGACTCACCAACAATACCCAGCGTTTCGCCTTGATTGAGTGAGAAGTTCAGGTCGTTTACTGCGGTTACGATACCATCTTGCGTGGTAAATTCGACGCGCAGATCTTTGACATCTAATAAGCTCATTATTGCTTCCTTAATCTTTTATAGCTTTTAATTGCTATTTCTTTATCTGTCTTTTGGATCAAGCGCGTCGCGCAGACCATCACCTACGTAGTTAAAGCAGAACAGCGTAACTACCATGAATGCCGCAGGGAATGTTAATTGCCAGATTGCAACTTCCATTGTTTGCGAACCTTCTTGAAGCAATGCGCCCCAGCTTGTCATAGGCTCTTGAACACCAAGACCAAGGAAAGATAAGAATGACTCTGTAAGGATCATGCTTGGAATAAGCAGCGTAGAGTAAACCGCTACGATACCCAGTACATTCGGTACGATGTGGCGTGTAATGATCTTCCATTTGCTTACACCACATACGTGTGCAGCTTCAATGAACTCTTTACTACGTAGGCTCAACGTTTGACCACGTACAATACGCGCCATATCTAGCCAAGCAATCGCACCAATAGCAACGAAGATCAGGATGATGTTACGACCAAAGAACGTTACCAGTACGATAACTAGGAACATGAATGGTACTGCGTACAAAATCTCTAGGATACGCATCATCACTCGGTCAGTACGACCACCGATGAAGCCAGAAGCGGCACCGTAAAGCGTACCAATCAGTACCGCTACGAATGCACCCATCACACCAACCATCAATGAGATGCGGCCACCGACAAGAGTACGAACGTACAAATCACGACCTAAGCTATCTGTACCAAACCAGTGATCCGCATTCGGACCAACGTGCATTGCGTACCAGTCAGTATCATCATAAGTGTACTGAGCCAGCATCGGTAAGAAGATAACTGCCAGTACCATAAGCGTAAGAATGAACAGGCTCACCATTGCTGCTTTGTTTCGCATGAAACGAATGCGCGCGTCCTGCCACAAACTACGACCTTCAATCTCTAAGCTCTCAGAGAACTTTTCGATCGCTTCTAAATTTTCTTTTTTCTTCAACATAACCATGCGTCCCTGTTAGTAGCGAATTTTCGGGTCAATCAGCGCTAGCAAAATATCAACGATTGCGTTGAACAAGATGAATAGGAAACCAATCAAGATGGTTACACCCATTACTAGCGAGTAGTCACGGTTAAACGCGGCGTTAACAAACAGCTTACCGATACCTGGTAGGCCGAAGATGGTTTCAACAACAACTGAACCTGTGATGATACCTACGAACGCAGGTCCCATGTAAGAAACAACAGGCAGCATTGCTGGCTTAAGTGCATGTTTTAGAATGATATAACGGTAGCTTAGACCTTTTGCACGAGCAGTTCGGATAAAGTTACTGTTTAGCGTTTCAATCATGCTACCGCGAGTAATACGAGCAAAGGTTGCTACGTAAAGAAGAGACATCGCGATAACAGGCAGCACGATGTACATAAATGTACCGCCATGCCAACCACCTGCTGGGAATATGTTCCAATGCAGGGAGAAAAGGTAAATAAGCGCCGGTGCCAACACGAAGGATGGCATCACCACCCCGAGCATGGCGGTCGACATTATGGTGTAGTCGACCCAGGTATTGTGCTTCAAGGCGGCAATCGTCCCGACGGTGACCCCCATCAATAGTGTGAAGATAAAGGCAACGAAACCTACCTTCGCAGATACTGGAAGTGCAACCGCGATCAGCTCATTTACTGTATAATCTTGGTATTTAAAAGAGGGACCGAAGTCACCTTGTAAGATATTTGTCAAATACGTGGTGTATTGTTCAAATACTGGTTTATCCAAGCCGTATTTAGCTTCGATGTTAGCCATAACTTCTGGCGGTAATGGACGCTCGCTTGAAAACGGGTTACCCGGTGCGAAACGCATGAGAAAGAAAGATATAGTGATCAACACCAACATGGTTGGAATCGCTTCAAATATCCTTTTCATAATGAATTTAAGCATAAACTCACTCTTTCAGTCTGTGACAATTAAAATTAGAAAGACGCTACACGCGCGCCCTGCGCATGTAGTGTCTGTATCGTTATAGTTATATTAACTTTTTAGAATCGAAGCTTATTATTGAGCTTTGATGTATAGGTCTTTCGAGAAGATCTTGTCTTCCGCGTTGTTGATTGGGAAACCACCAACATGCGGGTTAAGTAGACGTGATTTCACGTATTGGTAGATAGGAGCGATTGGCATGTCGTTTGCCATTAGCGCCTCAGCTTCTAGGTAAAGTGCTTTGCGCTCTTCTTCTGAAGTTGAGTTAAGTGCTTTATCGATGATTTTATCGTAAGCCGCGCTGTCGTAGTGAACACCACCGGTAGTGTTGTTACTCTTCATTAGCGTTAGGAACGAAGACGCTTCGTTGTAGTCACCACACCAACCAGCACGTGCTACTTCGAAGTCACCAGAATCTTTAGAAGATAGGTACGTTTTCCACTCTTGGTTCTCAAGTGTTACAGAAAGACCCAGTGTTTTCTTCCACATAGAACCTAGCGCTACAGCAATCTTCTTGTGGTTCTCTGAAGTGTTGTAAAGTAGGTTGAATTTAAGTGGGTTATCTTTACCGTAACCTGCTTCTTCAAGAAGACGTTCTGCTTCTGCGTTACGCTCTTTTTGAGACATCTTACCGTAAGCTGGTAGCTCAGGATCGAAGCCAGCTGTGATTTCAGGCGTTAGGAAGTACGCAGGTTTTTGACCTTGCGCTAGGATAGCACCTGTTACGATATCACGGTCGATTGCGTAAGAGATTGCTTGGCGAACACGAACATCATCAAATGGTGCTTTCTTCGTGTTGAAGATGTAGTAGTAAGTACATAGGTTACCCGCTACAGATACATCTTCCGCGTACTCTTTTTGAAGACGCTTGAAGTGCTCAGTTGGAAGTTCGTTTGTGAAATCGATTTCGCCAGATAGGAAGCGGTTCATTTCCGCTACTTGGTTTTCGATTGGTAGGAAGGTTACTTTATTTAGAACCGTCTTATCGTTGTTCCAGTATTGGTCGTTACGCTTTAGAACTAAACGCTCGTTAACAACCCATTTATCAACAGAGAATGCACCGTTACCAACGAAGTGGTCAGGCTTAGTCCATTGATCACCGAATTCTTCAACAGTTGCCTTGTGTACTGGCTTCATTGTTGTGTGGCCCATCATCATTACGAAGTATGGTACCGCTGTTTCTAATTCAACAACAAGCGTGTTTGCATCTACAGCTTTAACGCCTAGCTCACTCTTGTCTTTCTTACCCGCTACGATGTCCTTCGCATTCGCCATCTTGGTATATTCCATGTACCAAGCGTATGGAGAAGCAGTGGCAGGATCAACTGCACGTTGCCAGCTGTAAACGAAATCTTCAGCTGTTACAGGATCGCCGTTAGACCATTTTGCGTCTTTACGTAGGTGGAAAGTGAATGTTTTGTTGTCTGTCGTTTCCCAGCTTTCAGCAACGCCAGGGATAGTATTACCGTCGCCGTCTTGGTTCACTAGACCTTCTAGAAGATCACGAATTACGTGAGATTCTGGTACACCTTGAGATTTGTGTGGGTCGATAGTCGCAACTTCAGTACCGTTACCGCGAACAAGTTCCTGAACTTTTGCTAGTTCTGTACCTGCTGGAACTTCAGCAGCGATAGAAAGAGTAGAAGTGGCAGCCACTGCCAAACCAGCACCTAGAAGAAGGGCCTGAGTGATTTTATTCTTGTACATTTAATAAACTCCAAGTTTTTCGTATTGCATCCATGACTTCTTTGCTTGGTTCACTGAACGGCAGTGATTTAGATTTATTTAGCTCAAATTTTAAGCATAAAAATCTAAAACCTTACAAAGATTGAGGCACACACTATCAACCATTGAAGTAATTTGCCATAAACAAGTCGCAAAAAATCGGATAATTCTCCGAATTACTTAAGGTAATAGTGTAAATCTCTAATAAAAACCTAATGAATAGTGAGTTACACATAGGGATTAATTAAAAAACAGCCTTTAGTGTTGATGTATCTGTATTGATACTTTTTTTTAGCATCTTATGCTAGAACACAGACGGCAAATTAACATTAATGCCACATGAAATCTAATTGCACATCACATATCCCCTAAATAGACTCCACTATTTGTGAGGATTATCACTTTATACAAAACAGCATAAAGCACTGCACCAAAACAGATTTAGAAACGCACCAAGACAGACAAAATCACGCACCGAATTTATATGCAACTTGAATGATTAACCATTTATTAATACAGCGCTTATTTATAAATGACTTTGTAGCACGCACAAAAAAACCGACGTTCAACGTCGGCTTTTTACTGTCTCAATCAACAGAGCGAATTTTTGGAGCAACATCATATTGCGAGAATTATTTCTCCCAACGCTCCGCAGCTTTTGTATCTGAATCGCGAGAATCAACCCAGCGAGTTGTTTCAGTGGTACGTTCTTTTTTCCAAAACGGCGCTTTAGTTTTCAGAAAGTCCATAACAAACTCACACGCTTCGAAGGCAGCACCACGATGCGCACTGGATACACCAACGTAAACAATCTGGTCGCCGATATCTAGGTCACCAACACGATGGATAACTCGCATCTTCTGAATAGGCCAGCGTGCCTCAGCTTGATCACAGATCTCGCTCAGCGACTTCTCTGTCATACCCGGATAATGCTCTAGAGACAAACCAATCACGTTGTCGCCAAGATTCATGTCGCGAACTTTACCAACGAACGTCACAATCGCTCCGGCAGCTGTACCTTGAGCCAAGTAGTCGTATTCGTCGCCTACAGAGAAGTCCTCTGCTGTCACTAATACTCTTGGATCCATGCTTAGCCTCCGGTCACTGGTGGGAAGAAAGCGACTTCATCGCCGTCTTTCACTTCAGTCGTCAAAGGTACGATTGATTGGTTAAGCGCAGCCAGAAGCTTGCCCTCTTCCAATGCGATATCCCATTTGCCTTCCTGTTCTACAAGGTGGCTGCGAATCGCTTCAATTGTCTTGAACTGTGCATCAACTTCAAGGCTGTCCACACCAACAAGTTCACGAGTTTGAGCAAAGAAAAGTACAGTAATCATGATTCCACCTTGAAGTGTCCTGATTTACCACCCGTCTTCTCTAACAGGCGTACGTTCTCGATAACAATGTCTTTCTGAACAGCTTTACACATATCGTAAATCGTCAGCGCAGCAACAGAAGCAGCCGTTAGCGCTTCCATTTCTACGCCTGTCTTACCCGCAAGCTTACATACCGACTCGATACGTACCTTATTTTCAGACTCGATCGCTTCAAGCTGCACTTCTACTTTGGTTAATAGCAGAGGGTGACACAGTGGAATCAGATCCCACGTCTTCTTCGCCGCTTGGATACCCGCAATGCGTGCCGTTGCGAAAACATCACCTTTATGGTGGCTACCAGAAACAATCAGCTCTAGCGTTTCTGCCGACATTTGAACGAATGCTTCCGCTCTCGCTTCACGTACTGTCTCAGCTTTAGCCGATACGTCGACCATGTTTGCTTCGCCAGACGCGTTAATGTGTGTAAATTGGCTCATACTCAAACCGCCTTATACAGAAAGGTGTGGCATGAAGTTACAAGGACGGTGGCTAGCATCCATCTGTTGCTTAATGATCTTAGTCCAGCCAGTGCGACAAGCACCTGTAGAACCTGGCATCGCAAAGATTACTGTGTGGTTAGCAAAGCCCGCAATCGCACGAGATTGAATTGTCGATGTACCGATCTCTTCGTAAGACACTTGACGGAATAGCTCACCAAAGCCTTCTACTTCTTTGTCGAACAGTGGCTTAAGCGCTTCAGGCGTGCTGTCACGAGAAGTGAAGCCCGTACCGCCAGTGATCATGATCGCTTGTACGCTTTCATCAGCGATCCACTTAGATACGATCGCACGGATCTTGTACATGTCGTCAATAACGATTTGCTTATCAACCACGTTGTGACCCGCTTCTTTAGCATGCTCTGCTAGGTAGCCGCCTGACGTATCGTTTTCTTCTGTACGAGTATCTGAAACAGTTAGAACTGCGATGTTTGCTGCTTGAAATTTGCTTTCTGCGTGACCCATTTGTTCACCTATATAAATTTTTATTAGACTGATTCGCCCAGCCTAAAGAAGCTGAGCGATAAAATGCTTTAGAGTGTGTAGCGGGTTAACCGCCGATTGACGCCAAGTTTGGAGTCATGCCGCTGTTGCCATCGTGTAAGAAGTGGCTAACGGACTTGGTTTGAAGCTGAGCCTGAATTCGATCAATGAGCTCTTGCTCTTGTTGATCTTCTTGAATCAGATCTCTCAGTTCAACACCATGGTCGCCAAACAGACAAAGGTGAAGTTTACCGGTCGCAGAAACGCGCAGACGGTTACAACTCTCACAAAAGTCTTTCTCGTAAGGCATGATCAAACCAATTTCACCCTTGTAGTCTGGGTGGACAAACACTTGCGCCGGGCCATCGTTAACGGCTTTGACTTTTAACAGCCAACCATTAGCAATAAGCTGGTTGCGAATCGCAACGCCAGACACATGATGTTTATCGAACAACTCGTCCATCTCGCCGGTTTTCATCAGCTCAATAAAACGTAATTGAATGGGTTTGTCTTTGATCCAATTAAGGAAGGCTGGTAATTCCTGACTATTGAGGTCTTTCATTAATACGACGTTGACTTTGACTTGTTCAAAGCCAACC
The DNA here is from genome assembly GCF_023161725.1 of Vibrio sp. 1CM24A. Taxonomy (NCBI): domain Bacteria; kingdom Pseudomonadati; phylum Pseudomonadota; class Gammaproteobacteria; order Vibrionales; family Vibrionaceae; genus Vibrio; species Vibrio sp. 1CM24A. The sequence goes on along the minus strand of NZ_JALNTS010000005.1, from coordinate 200,535 downwards.
TCAAACGCTTTATCAATGCCTCGCATAACCTCAGTAAACTTATTCTCACCAGTGATCTGATGGAACATGCGCGAATCTAAACTATCCACGCTCACGTTTATATGGGTTAAACCAGCATCACGCCATTGCCCTACTTGTTTCTCCATGCGGTAGCCATTCGTTGTGGTAGCCACTTTTTCGATGCCTGGAGTAGAAGCAACGGTATGTATGATTTCAGGAAAGTCTTTACGCAGACTCGGCTCTCCGCCTGTAATGCGGATCTTTGAGGTACCACAATCTGCAAACGCTTTAACAACGCGTTTGATCTCGGGAACACTTAAAAAAGACGAGTTTTTTTGCCCTGACGGTTTGTAACCATCTGGCAAGCAGTAAGTACATTTAAAGTTACAGACGTCTGTAACCGACAAGCGCAAGTAATAAAACTTGCGATGGAATCTATCTTCGAATTGTTGCGCCACGGAACACCTTTCCAAACACGGGAGGCATAATCATTTCCAATTAAGCCCTTGTGACAACATGTCACTGGCTCTTGATGCGTATCGGTACAGCAAATACCACTGTGCGACTTAGCATGCGAGAGCTCGGAGTTATGGCAACTGAGCGTTATATTCACACGCGCAGTAGCTGAGTAATAAAATACTTAATATTTGTACGTGAATCTAGCTCTGATGGTAAAAAACGGGTCACATCGGCAAAAAAAACGTATCAAACGCTCAAAATAACTCTTGTTGAGTATATAGCGAGAAGCATTTAACCTAAATTATAGTTGGTAATAACCTAACAAGAACAATAAATGAATATTTACTCTTCAAAGAAAGTCGTAGCAATCGGCGGTGGCCATGGCTTAGGTCGCATGTTAGCTGCATTAAAAGACTTTGGTAACAATGCAACTGGCATTGTTGCAACGACAGATAACGGCGGTTCCACCGGACGTATTCGAGATTGCCAAGGTGGCATCGCATGGGGAGATACACGCAACTGTATCAACCAATTAATCACAGAACCTTCAATCAGTTCGATGATGTTCGAATACCGCTTTCGCGGCCAAGGTGAGCTAGATGGTCATAACTTGGGTAACCTAATGCTAACGGCGTTAGACAACCTTTCCGTTCGCCCATTGGAAGCGATTAACCTGATTCGAAATATGCTCAAGGTCGATGTCAATATCGTCCCGATGACAGAGCATCCTTCAGACCTCACAGCTCTATCAATGGACGGCCGCTGGGTAACCGGCGAAACCAACGTTGATGACATGACAGAAAAGCTGCGCATGATGGACTTGTCTCCAGAAGTGCCTGCAACCAAAGAAGCGGTTGCTGCCGTTGAACAAGCAGACTGCATTGTCCTTGGCCCAGGAAGCTTTTTAACCAGTGTGATGCCCCCTCTTCTCCTTCCAGAGATTGGCAAAGCCATAGCTGAGAACACCAAGGCAAAAGTTATCTTCGTTGAAAACCTGTCTCCAGAGCACGGTCCCGCAGGGAAAATGACGCTTCAAGAGCAATTGGAGTGGTGTGAACGTACCTGTAAGGCAAGGAAAATAGACATTGTACTGGGCAATGAACCACACCCTGAATTAGAAGGGCAATGGAATTGTGTGACCACAGATCTTGCATCAGCCAACCGAGATTGGCGACACGACCGTGTGAAGCTTCAACAAGCCATTGAAGCTCAGTTGGCTTAAGCCATAGGTTCAAGCGACAGACAACAAAAAAGGAGCATCATGCTCCTTTTTTAATCTCAGTAATAACTCGCCGTTTTAAAGATCCGTCATCAACTGCTGATATTCAGTGTACGTCGATAACAGGAGGTCTTGCATATCTTGAAAATCAACCTCTGTCACCGGCAACGCTTGCTTCACTTTTGCGTCTAAGCTAATCGCAAAACTACACAAAGAATCCGCACCAAAGCTTGCTGCGCTGCTCTTAAGTGCATGACTGATATCAGCCAAGTACTTAGAGGTATCCGACTCTTTATTTATCTCTAAGTGCTCGTAGTAGCCTTTCAACTCACCTAAAAAGATTTCCAGTAAAACCGGAACATTCTCTTGCCCAATTTCGCCGGCAAGCTCATCAACTTTTTGCTGATTTAATACTTTCGTCATTATTATTTTCTTATTGTTTGTTGATTACTGCTTCGCATTCCACGTTTGCAACTTACGGTATATCGTCGATGGACTGACATCTAAGAAACCTGCCGCACGGGGGATGTTGCCATCACACGCTTTAATGGCTTGTTCGATAGCCGTTTTCTCAGTGATCCACAATGGGAAAATATCTTTTACCGTGATGTCTTCATTCTGCTTCTCTTTCAATCGCAGACTGTTTTCAATCGGTTGGTTCAACGGTGGTGGAAGCATGTTGAGAGTAATCTCTTTGCCGTTATTCAAAACCACAACGTTTCGCAACACGTTTTGTAGCTGACGAACGTTACCCGGCCACTCATATTGATTAAAGCGATCAAGTACTTCCTGAGCAAAACGTACAAACGCCTTCCCCTCCTCGACCGACATGTAACCAAGCAGCGAATACGCAATTTCGATGACATCTTCACCACGCTCGCGCAATGGCGGCAAGTGCAGTGGAATCACGTATAAACGATAGTATAAATCTTCTCTAAAGCGACCTTCTTGTACTTCTTTCCAAGGGTCACGGTTGGTCGCACACACAAAACGAACATCCACACTCTTCATCTTCGAAGAGCCCACTTTTTGGAAGGTACCGGTTTGGATAAAGCGCAGCAGCTTAGTTTGCAGCTCTAAGTCCATTTCGCACAACTCATCAAGGAACAGTGTTCCACCATCAGCAAGCTCAGCAGCACCTTGGCGATCGGTCGCAGCACCGGTAAAGGCACCTTTAACGTGGCCAAACAGCTCACTTTCAATCAGATCTTTAGGGATAGCGGCACAGTTAATCGCGATGAAAGGCTTATCGCCACGCTTACTCGCCGCATGAATGGCTTCTGCACATACCTCTTTACCGGTACCACTTTCACCAGTAATGAAAATGCTCGCCTTACTCGATGCAGCAGAATCGATAGTTCGGTAAACCTGCTGCATGGTTTGGCTGCTGCCGATAAAGCCTTGGTAGTTCTGGTTTCCCGGGTGTTCCGAGCTGTTTTTAAGCTTGGTGGCTTTGCGGATCGCGTTGTTCACCGTAATACGGAGTCGGTCGGCTTCACACGGTTTGATAAGGAAATCTTGAGAACCATGACGCATCGCTTCTACAGCAGTATCGATAGAGCCGTGAGCCGTCATGAAGATAACCGGAACTTCAGGGTATTTTTGTTTTACAGCAAATAGCACGTCCATACCCGTCATATCAGGCAGACGTAGATCTAATAAAATAAGGTCTGGGATTCGATGATTCAAACTCTCGATTGCATCGCGGCCAGTGCCAACAATGTTGATATCAATTTCGAGCGGTGTAAGATACGAGCGATATAAAGCTGCTACCGAAGCGGTATCCTCTACCATCAACAAATACTTCGATTTGTTATCTAGCGTTTTTGATTGCATATCCTAGCCATTTATAATTTGCATTTCTTATTATAGTCGCATTCCGCTTTGCATTATGCAAATTAGCCACAATATTTGTAGTGTGTTTTTTTACTTACTTCAAACAATCAATGTTTTATCTATCTGGCACGAACGATGCAACAGTACAAATGACCTTCGGGTCACCTAGCCAACTGACGTTGTTAGTGGACCGAGTGTTCACAAACGTAAGCCAGTAGAACATTTACTACTGGCTGTTTTTTTGTCTGAAACACTCTCAATTCTTGTCTTGAGGGGATCACTTCTCGAGTGAAAAGTGAGATTAGCTGTTGGTAATAAACTGCTTTCTTAACTGCTCAATTTCATCACGCTTCTGTGCGGCCAATTCAAATTCCAGATTCTGAGCATGCTGATACATCGCAGCTTCTAGCTTGCTGATCTCTTTATCAAGCTGTTGCGGCGTAAGTACTGCATAACTTTCAGAAGGCTCTGCCACCTTAGATAGAGGAACTTGTTTCGATTGGCGCTGCTGCTTCGACTTGGTTAGATCACCCAGTTCCATAATGTCTTTGATATTGCGTTTCAACGCTTGCGGCGTGATGCCTTGCTCTTCGTTGTAGGCTTGCTGTTTCTCGCGACGACGATCGGTTTCATCAATCGCTTTTCTCATCGACTTAGTAATCGAATCACCATAAAGGATCGCTCGACCTTCCAAGTTACGCGCAGCACGACCAATGGTTTGGATCAGAGAACGCTCAGAACGCAAGAAGCCCTCTTTGTCTGCATCAAGAATCGCCACCAGCGACACTTCAGGCATATCCAAACCTTCACGAAGTAAGTTAATACCCACTAACACGTCGAACTCGCCCAAACGTAGGTCTCGGATGATCTCCACACGCTCAACCGTATCGATATCCGAGTGCAAGTAACGCACTTTAACGCCGTGCTCACTTAGGTATTCGGTTAAGTCTTCCGCCATTCTCTTCGTTAGTGTTGTGACCAACACGCGCTCTTCTTTCGCTGAACGGATTCTGATTTCAGACAGCAAGTCATCCACCTGCGTCGCGACAGGTCTTACTTCGATGATTGGGTCTAACAGGCCAGTAGGACGCACCACTTGATCAGCAATCTCGCCATCTGATTTCTCAATCTCGTAATTACCCGGCGTTGCCGACACAAAAATCGTTTGTGGGGCTATAGACTCGAATTCTTCAAACTTCATTGGGCGGTTATCCAATGCAGAAGGCAGTCTAAAACCAAACTCGACCAAGGTTTCTTTACGAGAACGGTCACCTTTATACATCGCACCAATTTGCGGCACAGTCACGTGTGACTCATCGATGATCAGCAAACCATCATCAGGCAGGTAATCAAATAACGTTGGCGGCGCTTCCCCTTCCGCACGGCCGCTCAAGTATCGTGAATAGTTTTCGATACCGGAACAGAAGCCAAGCTCAGTCATCATCTCAATATCAAACTGAGTTCTTTGAGAGATACGCTGCTCTTCCAAAAGCTTATTGTTGTCTTTTAAGTATTGAGCACGATCGCGCAGTTCATCCTTGATGTTCTCAATCGCCTCAAGGATCTTCTCTCTTGGGGTTACGTAGTGAGTTTTTGGATAAACCGTAAAGCGCGGCAAGTCTCTTTGCTTAACCGCACCAGTCAGTGGATCAAAGATACTAATGCAGTCCACTTCGTCATCGAACATTTCAATTCGAACCGCATCTTGGTCAGATTCAGCCGGGAAGATATCGATCACCTCACCACGAACTCGGAACTGACCACGTTCAAAGGCGACATCGTTTCTTGAATATTGCAGCTCAGCCAAGCGGCGTAGGATGTCTCGCTGATCCATCACCTCACCACGACTCAAATGAAGCATCATCTTCAAATAAGACTTAGGATCACCAAGACCGTAGATAGCCGACACAGAAGCCACAATGATGGCGTCTTTTCGTTCTAATAAGGCTTTGGTTGCCGAAAGCCTCATTTGTTCGATATGAGCGTTCACAGACGCATCTTTCTCGATGAACGTGTCCGTGGTTGGAACGTAGGCTTCAGGTTGGTAGTAATCGTAGTAAGAAACAAAATACTCAACGGCATTGTTTGGAAAGAAAGATTTCATCTCACCGTAAAGTTGAGCCGCCAATGTCTTGTTAGGCGCTAACAGGATCGCAGGTCTTTGAGATTGGGAAATGACGTTGGCAAGGGTAAAGGTTTTACCTGAGCCCGTTACCCCTAGAAGAGTTTGATGTGCCAAACCAGAATCTAATCCGTCTAGTAATTTGGTTATCGCTGTCGGCTGATCACCGGACGGGCTGTAGTCCGATACCAAGTCAAAGAGTTTACTCATAGGTCGCCATTTCCATACTGTTTTTTTAATCAGGTCATTGTCACTCTAGGAGGAGTGTCGTTGCAACAATTATCTAGAGAAATGCATCTTAAGATCAGAGATCAGTTATAGCTTTTATTTTTAGAACTTGGTATTATCCGTGCCCCTGCAAAGTTTCCCCAGCTAAATTACTCGAATTTTAATCCACTACTTTTCCCCAAAAAACCTAAAAATACCGCTTGTTTTACTGTTCGTTTTATAATCTACAAAAGTTATACAATTGCGACATTTTGCTATAAATCTTTTAAATACATTACGTTAGATAAGATTTTTACATTTTTCGATTTATCCCGATTATTGTTGTTAAAGTTTCACACACACACTTATCCACAATTTTAGTGGATAACTAAAGCCAAGCTAAATCCTATAAGGCGTTCAAGAAAGTAAAGTTTTTTATCTTACTTTTTTCTGATATTTTTTATTGACAGAAATCCGGACAATTATTAGAATTCGCGTCGCTAACAAGCAATTCCCCTTTAGTTCAGTTGGTAGAACGGCGGACTGTTAATCCGTATGTCGCAAGTTCAAGTCTTGCAAGGGGAGCCAAATTCAGAAAAAAGCTCAATCGAAAGATTGGGCTTTTTTCGTATATAACTGCGACTAACTTGTTCCAAGTTAATGTCACAAACCTAGCCGCCCGCGTTCAAGTCTCGACAAGGGGGTCAAATTTAAAGAAGCCGCATCATTCGATGCGGCTTTTTGCGTTTTAGTCGAAACAAAAGCCCTACAGGCACAGCTTTGATTAACTCACATCCATAAAAAAACGCCTCACAAGGAGGCGTTTGGGCTTAGTGACTAAACTGAGCTTTATTCTAGATTAGACGTCGTTTTAACGGTTATGCTTCTGCTGTAACAACATTCGTCTGAGTCTCTTTACCGGCTTGGTCTTGATCAAATCCTTCATGCAGGTGGTAGTAGCGCTTATAAACAAGTGCACTTACCGTCATTAGAATCGCTGGTAAACCTACCATCATAAACTGCAGTCCCATGATAGTGCTGTCAGACTGTTCCACGTTTGGTACATAACCCACCACAGACAAGCCCATACCAACAATAAAACCACCAGCCGCGCCTGCAAACTTAACAAGCATCGTTTGAACAGAGAAGATAACACTCTCACTGCGACGACCTGTTTTATGTTCACCGTAATCAACAACATCTGCCAGCATTACAGTTTGCAGTGCGTTAGCGATACCCACACCAAACTTGATTGCAGCTCCTGCGATACCGATTAGAATCGCGTTACCTGGAGCGATAAAGCCCATGATAAGTAGAGTGATACAAGACAGCACTGGGAAGCCACAAGCAATAATCCATAGGTGCTTGCGTGGTAACACTGATGCAATACGAGGGAACAAGAATACACCTGCAACTTCAGCGATACCTGCCACCATCATATAAACGGGGAACAAGTCAGCGTTGCCTAAAGCGTAAGAGAAGTAGTAAATCGCAAAACCACCCACCAGCAAGTTTGCTATTTGGAACGACAATACGGTACCAATAAGTGCTTTTAGTTGGTCATTCTTACCAATGATAACCATTACATCTTTAAAGCTGAAACGCTCAGCTGGTTTAGCATTTGCTGGTGCAGATTTTTCTTTTACGTTGCGAGCAATCAAGAATGCACTCATCACGAACAGCACAGCAATCAACATAGCAACGTTGAAGAAACCTTGTCCTTGGTCGCCATCACCCAGTTTACCGACAATGTGTAGCCCGTAAGTACCCGTAATAAACCACGCCAAGCTAGCAAACAATCGTGGCCAAACAACCAGCTTTTCACGTTCTTGACGAGAGCTCGATAGTGCAGGAATCAAAGACCAGTATGGAATATCCATAATAGTGTAGGTAAGGCCCCACAGAATATAAGCAGCCGCTGCATAAATGTATAACGTAGTGCCTTCAAACATATGCGTACTAAAAAGGCCAACAAGCACTACAGCATTTAACAGAGTTCCAATCACTATCCAAGGACGGAATTTACCAAACTTAGAGCGCGTGTTATCAACGATAACGCCCATCATTGGGTCGGTCACCGCGTCGACAATGCGCGCGGCCAAAAAGATAGTACCCACAAATGCCGCTGACAGCCCAGCAACATCAGTGAAGTAAAACATTAAAAAGATGTAGATTGGTGCACAGGCAAAGTCTTTACCTAAAGCCCCAAGTCCATACGATAATTTGGTTTGTAGAGTAATTTGATCAGACATAGTATTTCCTTCAGGCGCGTAACTTCATCTCCTAACAGACGTTGAAACGCTTACCTTTTATTTATAATAATTTATCCACTCAAGTTCTGTTTTAGAGCCACTCTGTGGTCGCTTCTTAAAACACTCAAGTATCAAGTCCGACGCTAATGTAACCATTCCAACGCACAGATACTGTGATCAACAACCACTCAATGGAAACGTTTTCAGTCAAATATCCAAAGTGAGAGATCGAACAATAAAACCCTCGAATTGATAGAGAATATCGCTAATTAAAGTGCTCAAAACAGTTCGTAGTGTGAAGTAACGCATGAGAACGATTACATAAGTGCAGTATCACGCTGGGAATACCTACAGTTCTCCAATCTCTAAGGGCACATCAAATTGATTAGACAGCTCATGACGGCTTATTAAAGGCAATAAAAAACCGCGTAATTTCACCTACGCGGTTCGTTAAATATAAGGTCTATGTTAAAACTTACTCGATACGTTCAAACTTAATCAGCATCGCTGTTTCTGCGTCAAGTATTGGCATCGTCAGCCCCACCTCGGCACACCAAGCACCTGATAATTCACAGCCAGACTCTGTCCATGGCGGTTGATAATTCACAATATCATCGTAGTTTGACGGTTTATCAATCACAGAAACCTTGTATAGGCTTTGTGGATCTAACCCAGGTATACGCAAATGACCACTCAACGAATTGGTTGGCATCGCCAGCTGTGCAATCATCACCACCGCTTCTGACACATCTTCGGAGACGACCGCATGGATCTGATGGGCACTATCGTCCGTTGGAACTCGCCAAGTTCTCCCGCTATGCAGTAACGGACGCAGCATCTTGTGTAGCTTAATATAGTGTTCAAAGCCCTGCTTCTCTTCTTGAACTTCTTTCACAGGGTCTAATTCAATCCCCATATGACCAAACAGTGCTGTTAGGCCACGAAACTCAATACTATGACGACGACGAGTGCTGTGGCAGTGGCTCGCGCCAATATGGCTTCCCATTACCTCAGGAGGGAAGAAGTAACTCATCCCGCGCTGAATCGTTTGTCTTTCTAAGGCATCGTTATTATCTGAAGCCCAAAAACGTTGCGTACGCTTAAGAACCTCAAAATCGATACGGCCACCACCAGCCGCACACGATTCAATATCAACCATAGGGTGCTTCTCTCGGACTTTATCGACCAACTCATAATAACGAGCGGTTTGTTGATGAGCCGCAGCCCTGCCTAGATGCGCTGGTTGTACAACTTCTCGGTTCATATCCCACTTAATGTAAGCAATGTTGTACTGACTTAAGAAGTGATCAAGGCGCTCAAACAGAAAGTCGAATGCTTGTTGATTCTGAAGATCGATAACATATTGATTGCGACCCGTTGGTTGATCATAGCCGTCAACCGCAAGCAACCAGTCTGGATGGGCTCGGTATAAGTCAGAATCCTTATTGATCATCTCAGGTTCGAACCACAATCCAAACTCCATACCCAACTGATTAACGTGTTCAACTATCGGCTCTAAACCATTTGGGTACTTTTCTTCATCTAAGAACCAATCCCCTAGCGCAGCCTTGTCTCCGCAGCGCCCTTTGAACCAACCATCGTCAATGATAAAGCGCTCTACTCCCATATCAGCGGCTTGGCTAGCCATCGACATAATATAATCAGGATCATGGTCAAAATAGATGCCTTCCCATGTATTAAGATGGATAGGTCGAGGCTTTTGTGCGAAAGACTCCGGCAAGATGGAACCACGCACATGGGAGTGGAACTGATGGCTCATTCCATTTAAGCCTTCCGAACTGAAACTGGCATACAACCAAGGTGTGGTTAAGCTTTCACCTTCATCCAATGCAATCTCGCCCGGTTGATAAATAACTTCCGCTTGCACGTAACGACGACCGTCTGCTTTTACATCCGCGCGCAGTCTGTGGTTACCACTCCAAGCGAAGTGAATGCCCCACACATCACCTGCCATTTCATTGAAGTTAGCGGTACCAACAACCATCGCTGGATAATGTTCATGAGACGTTCGTCCGCGGCGATTTTCTTGTTGATAGCCCCCTTGCTGTAAGGGTTGGCGCACCGTTTGGAACTCATGTACCCAACGGCCGTAGTACGTCATCAACTCATTAGCTCTTGCTGGTAATGGCAAAGTATTAGCGAGACGGTTCACCTGATAAAGGCCGGCTTTAACGTTGGTTAAGGTGTGACGAGATTTCACAACGTCATGTTTATCGAGGCATAACTCGGTTGTTAAACGTAAGCCTGCACGCGCATCTTCACTCTCAATGATTAGGCTAGATGGTGTTTGTTGAATATCCGTAATAGAAAAAACAGGCGCCCAGTCCAATCCGTCTCGGTGCCCTTCTAATGCCGGACTGCTGAAAACACCGCGTCCGAGCTCTGGGCTCAGCGACATAGCGACATCATTATCAAGGCGACCGTAAGGAACTGGCCTTTGAAGAGAAACACGAAAGTTCGTTAGATCGCCACGAACTGGTACTCCCCAATGCAGAATTTCGGCGAAATCACCAAGTTCAACGATCAGCTGCGAGTCTTTACCCGTGATTTCTACTAGGGATTTATTCGTCATTTTATTTAACCTTAACGCGTTTAATTACCCCGTATCATAATTATTGAGCTGAGAGTTTCTGTGATCAAACCCAAAATCATGAAAACGTTTCCATTAAATATTTTGAGATTAATAGATTCAAATAATGCCCCCTAATTCAAAGATTTATGCCAACCACCATCTCAACGCATATGCTCCTAATCCCCAAAAATAGGGGTATTCCACATTAAATAAAGCGCTATAACGTTAAAATAAACAGGAGTTTAACAACAATTTATTCCTTAAAATTCAACGCTTTATGACGATTCTTTAATTTGAAAATTGGCTCAAACACATTTCCTCTTGAACTCACCACACCACACTCGTATTCTTAACCTTTAGAGTACAACTATGAAGTGTCTCCCTGGGTCCTAACTTTTACATTCCAGTTTGACGGTATAGAACGCAATGCCTGTAGCCTAGCTCCGACATTGAATTTGATACTTGCTTCCTTGTCTCACATGCCCAGTTATCATTGACTGGGCTGCTTTTCCCCTCAAAAATAACCCTAATCCCTTACTACCTCTAGCCTTACATCACTATTACCTATGTTCGAACACAACGAGCAACTTCAGCTTTAGCGCACGATCAACCCCCTCACCCCCTGAAATAGAAAACGATTCCATTAAAAACCCACAGAAACCTCTATAAAACTGCCACCACAAGCCCAATAACCAGATCAAAATCACACAAAATAATCACAAACCCATCAATAGCGTAAAAATGCCAACCTCATCATGAAAACGTTTCCATTGTTTATTTACACTCTCGCTCGAGTTAGGACTCAAACATAAAAATATCCATAAATAAAAAATAATGGAGACACTTCATGAAACAAAAAATGCTAGTTAAAGCATTAGGATTCACTCTGGCCCTCACCCCATTAATCAGCTTCGCTGCAGTGGAAAACGTAACGTATTTTGGTTATGCGAAATGGGGCAACATCTACACCGACAATGACCAACATAACGATGGCAAAGGAGAACGCAACGACGTTATTCGAGCAGGTCAAGGTTACGGTAACTACCGTTTAGGTAATGAACTGAATTGGTGGGAAGCCGGTGTTAAAGCGGATGTATGGCGCGACAATGACGCCTATTTCGATACCACGATTTATCTAGGCAGTGGTGATAGCTGGGGGGATGTCAGTACGATCCAACTTTGGTCGGCAGGTCATGGCCTTATCGAAGGACAACCTAACGCGAAAGTATGGGCCGGAGAACGTTTTTATCGTCGCCATGAAGTCCACATGATTGATGTTAAGTACTGGGATACATCCAGTACGGGTTTAGGTATTGAAGATTGGGATCTAGGGTTTGCGGATGCACATTTGGCCTGGATGGCGCCAAACTCGTCAAGTGACGATGGGCGTAGTCTTCACAATATTGATGCTCGCTTAAGCGGTATTGAATTGAGTGACACAGCGGATCTTACTCTTGGTTTGAACTACGTGACCACGCAAAACTCGAGCTACGACGATAAAGACATTACTACTTCTGGCGCAATGCTCTCTGCTCTTTACCGTCAAGCTTGGAACTACGGTTCAAACACCTTGGCCTTCCAATACGGTACTGATGCCTTAGCTGGCGGATTAATGAGTGCTGAAGGTGGTTCAGACAAAAAGTACAGCACTGGCGTCGAACATGATGGCTACAGCTGGCGTCTATTTAACCATGGTGATTTAAATATCAGTGAAGATGTTCAAGTCATGTACTCCATCGCTTATCAAGATAACAACCTAGATAACAACGATGGTGAGAAATGGTTCAGTGTCGGTGCTCGTCCTCAATATGCTTGGACCGATTATATGTCGACAGCACTTGAAGTCGGTTACGAAACGGTAGAAGCACAAAACGGCTCAGGCACCAATGATATGTACAAAGTGACGGTCGCTCAAATGTTCCAAGCTGGCAAAGGCGTATGGGCTCGCCCATCTATCCGTATCTTTGCAACTTACTCTGAATCCAACAACGAATGGGATCGTGGTAACGAGACTTATGGAACGGCAACAAGCATCAATGCCGAGACTGTTGACGAGATTACCTTTGGTTTCAACGTAGAAACTTGGTGGTAAACCACCACACCCGAGCGTCTGTTCAATCAACGAATTGACGCTCAACACTGGAATAGCAATTTAACGGGGAAAGCCGATGTTTTCCCCTTTACTAAGGTAGCAATCAGATGAAATTAAAATCATTGATGACCATTGTCGCGGCACTCACCGTTAGCGCATGCAGCGGAATACCTGAAAAGGAACTTAAGACTGATTTCAATGACAGTGCATGCTGTTCTCAGCTAAGTGCGCTGCCAATGACGCAATTGTCTGTTCCATTCCACCAACAAGTGATTATGGACGGTCATTTACCGACCCTTTCCTCTTCATTGTTAAATGACAATACACAAGCGGATAGCCAACGCTTTCCGACCATCGCGTACCAAATCAGTGACACGACAGAATCGCTGTCCTTACTCATTCGTTCATACATTAAAAATGATGCGCTTTTCGCTCCGTCTATTTATGTCTTCGACAAACAATGGCGACTGCTTGGTCAATACAACACTAACGACTTCACTTACTACCCGACAGCGATGCAAGGGTTAGAAAGAATTGAAGCATCAATTGCACTCGAACCTCAACGAGACAACGCGCAATTTATTGTGGTCAGCGCCGATAGCACTAGGCTAGATAGCGCCATCAATCGAATTCACCCTGAAGATCTGTATTCAGAATCACAGCAGATTATTGGCAATAAGCAACTGCCGTTGACTGCCACGTTCAGCAGAGTAGGTGTCATTGATGTTACGGCGAGCCAATCAACAAACAGTACGATTTTGACTCTATTGGCTGAGCTTGGCGTTTCATCCAACAATGAGCCCGAAACCATAGGTTCAACGCAAGTTTCTCAACCATCAACTCAGGCAGTTGAAACCAATCAAAAGGCGCAATGGCTGAATATCCAAAAAGACATTGACCAAGCCCTAAACAACAATGACATCAAACAAGCCGCATTTATTGCTAATCAAGCGGCCGAACAGGGCATGCCCGAAGCAAAAGATTATTTATTAAAACAGCTCGCTGAATAGCTGAATAGCTGAATAAGCCAACAGAACAATACGCAAAACCAACGATTTGATAACGGTCATCACTGCTTAAAAATCCGATGACTTAATAGAATTATTACCAATATTGAACACTTTAAGAGTAGGAATACCATGAAGGCATTTTCAAACATCATCCAAAGACGCGATTGGGAAAACCCACAGTCTGTGAATATCCACTGCCTTAATGCGCACAGCCCATTATCAAGCTACCGCAACCTTAAGCACGCTCGAGACGGCATTGAATCACAACGTAAATCTCTTAATGGACAATGGAAGTTCAAATACTTTGATGCACCTGAACAAGTTGACGGTGAATTTATCGAAACAAGTTTCAATGACTCACAATGGGACGAGATTACCGTACCATCAAACTGGCAAATGCAAGGCTACGATAAACCTATCTACGCCAACGTAAAATACCCATTTGAAGTGAACCCACCGTTTGTACCGGCAGAAAACCCAACCGGTTGTTACCGCACTCAAATTACGTTGACTAAAAATGACCTAAAGAACACCCAACGTATTATCTTTGATGGCATCAATTCCGCTTTTCATCTTTGGTGTAATGGCAATTGGGTTGGGTACAGCCAAGATAGCCGCTTACCTGCCGAGTTCGACTTAACTCAGTATCTAACTGTTGGTGACAATACGCTGTCTGTTATGGTGATACGTTGGTGTGATGGTAGCTATTTAGAAGACCAAGATATGTGGTGGCTAAGCGGTATCTTCCGTGATGTGACCTTGCTAGCCAAACCAAAGCAATGCATCGAAGATGTGTTCGTTACACCGGACTTAGACGCATGCTATCGCGATGGTTCACTGTCTATTGTCACCAAAATTACGGCACCAGACACTTACCAAGTTCAGGTTCAACTGTTTGACGGTGAAAACGCGGTGACTGAACCGCTTACCGATCGCCCGCATAATCGACGAATTGACGAGCGTGGCACCTACGATGATGTGGTATTCCAAACTCTTCATGTTCGAGATCCGAAGAAATGGAGCGCAGAAGTCCCTAACCTTTACCGAATTGTCGTGTCATTGCTTGATAGGCAAGGTAACCACGTAGAAAGTGAAGGTTATCAAGTTGGATTCCGTAAAGTCGAAATGACAGACGGTCAGCTAAAGCTAAACGGCAAACCGCTATTGATTCGCGGCGTCAACCGTCATGAGCATCACCCAGAGTTGGGGCATGTGATGACAGAAGAAGACATGATCCGCGATATCTGTCTAATGAAGCAGTACAACTTCAATGCTGTGCGCACCGCGCACTACCCTAACCACCCACGATGGTACGAGTTGTGTGATGAGTACGGTTTATATGTGTGTGATGAAGCAAACATCGAGACCCATGGCATGCAGCCGATGAATCGCTTGTCTGCAGACCCACAATGGGCACACGCTTATATGAGTCGTTACACGCAAATGGTCATGCGTGATAAGAACCACCCTTCTATCATCATCTGGTCTTTGGGCAACGAGTCAGGGCACGGCAGCAGCCACAATGCGATGTATGCTTGGTCGAAACAGTACGATCCTTCTCGCCCGGTACAGTATGAAGGCGGTGGTTCAAATACCACAGCTACCGATATCATTGCGCCAATGTACGCACGCGTTAACAGCACTATCGAAGACGATGCCGTTCCAAAATGGTCTATCAAGAAATGGGTTTCTCTGCCTAACGAGCAACGCCCGCTTATTCTTTGTGAATACGCACACGCAATGGGTAACAGTTTAGGTAGCTTTAATGATTACTGGAATGCATTCCGAGAATACCCTCGCCTACAAGGCGGTTTCATTTGGGATTGGGTTGACCAAGGATTAAGTCAGTGGGATGAAAACGATGAACACTTCTGGGCCTACGGTGGAGACTTTGGCGACATCATCAACGACCGTCAGTTCTGTATCAACGGTTTGATATTCCCAGATCGCAGCGTACACCCGACCTTGGAAGAGGCGAAATACTGCCAGAGAATGATCACTGTGACGTTAGCAGAGCAAACTGAAGATCAATGCCGCCTAACGGTAACCAATGAGAACCTGTTCCGAGCGACTGACAATGAAATCTTACGCTGGCAATTGCTCGAAAATGGCATCGTGATTCAATCGGGGCAACAAGTATTATCCGTTGCTGAAGATAGTAAACAAGAGCTGGTCATTGACCTTGCTTTCACGCCAAAAGCACAAGTCGAATATCATCTCAATACCGATATTACCCTGACTCATTCAACCAAGTGGGCAGAAGAAGGCCATGTGTGTGCAATGGAGCAGTTTGCTTTACGTAACCATGCTGGCTTGCCATTCCCTAGCACGGCAAATGCTTTGGCTCCTCAGTTACATCAGCAAGACAATAAAGTCATCGTGTCTAGCCTAGATGAAACACATCAATGGCAATGGGATACAGAGAGTGGATTGTTGACCCACTGGATCGTTGATGGACAACCGCAAGTTATCAAGGCACCTGTCGATAACTTCTATCGCGCACCACTTGATAACGATATTGGTATCAGTGAGATAGACAACATCGATCCAAATGCATGGGCTTGTCGCTGGGAACTTGCAGGCATTGGTCAATGGGAACGCCAGTGTACAAGTTGTGCCGTGCAAGCACTCGCAGACTCAGTACAAGTGACGTCAGTATTCGCCTACCAATTTAATGGCCAAATCCAAGCGATTACAAAATGGCAATACACCTTAAATAACCTAGGCGAAATGATTATCGCGGTTGATGTCAACTTAGCCGATCACTTACCACCGATGCCGCGCATTGGCCTTGAAATGGAGCTGCCTTTACCACTCGAAACAGCCAATGAAACTCCGGTTTCGTGGCAGGGATTAGGTCCTTTTGAAAACTATCCAGACCGTTTGGCTGCTGCACGATTCGGTTTACACAAACAGACATTGGATCAGATGCATACGCCGTATATATTCCCAACTGATAGCGGCTTACGTTGTGGAACCAAAAACTTGAATGTTGGAAATATCGGGATCGAAGGCGATTTTTCATTCAGTGTGAGTCAGTACAGCCAGCAACAATTAACGGATGCTAAGCATACCAATGACCTGACTCGTGAAGAGAAAATCTATGTACGCGTTGATCACCAACATATGGGCGTTGGTGGTGATGATTCTTGGAGTCCAAGTGTTCACCAAGAGTTTCAACTCACCGACAATCAATATCGTTATCAGGTTACGCTAACAAGCGCATCGTAAGTAGATTCGGACCAAGTGGTTTACTCTAAAGCCACTTGGTTCCCTATTACTTTGGGTTACCAGTGATTACCTTACTTCACGCGACAACAGCTCACACGACAGCAGTTCAAACGACAACAGTCCACACGCCAATGTGACTCAAAAACCAAGCTCAAATCTAGAGCTTGGCTTTTTATTTTCAAACTAATCAGCCAACTAAAAATAAACCATCAGACCTCGTCATATTTGATGTTTAGTATTTGAATTGGCTAACTATCCGTTGTTAAATGTCCAACCACCAGCACACAGCATTATATTCAGAATAAGAGAGCGGAATGGCTACCATTAAAGATGTTGCGAAGGAAGCAGGCGTATCAATCGCGACCACCTCTCGAGTAATCAACAATGCACCTCACACCAGTGAAACCGCAATTGCGGCGGTAAAAGCCGCTATGGAAAAACTCGGCTATCGCCCAAATGCCAACGCTCGTGCATTGGTCAGCAAATCTTCAAACGCGATTGGTGTACTGGTTAATGATGTTTCTGCCCCGTTCTTCGGTTCGATGATCAAAGCCATTGATACCGTGGCAAGTGAGCAAGAAAAGCAGTTACTGATTGGCAGTGGCTACCATGACGCCACCAAAGAGCGTAATGCGATTAACCTGCTTATCAACAGCCGCTGCGAATCACTTGTGGTTCATAGCAAAGGCATTAGCGACGAAGAGTTGGTCAAGCTAGCCAATGAAGTACCCGGCATGGTGCTGATCAATCGCATTGTTCCCGATATCGAAAACCGCTGTATTGCTCTCGACAACCGCCGCGGCTCTTACATCGCGACAGAGTATTTGATTAAAAACGGCCACAAACACATTGGCTACATCTGCTCGAGTCACGATATTGAAGATGCTCACGACCGCTTAGGTGGCTATTTGGATGCATTGAAAGATCACGGTATTGAATCGAACGATGAGTACATCGAATATGGTGAACCTGACGAGCTAGGCGGTGAGCAAGCCATGGTTAACTTAATGGCAAAAAACACAGATATCACTGCCATTGCCACGTACAACGACTACATGGCCGCAGGCTGTTTGGCGTTATTACAAGAAAATGGCGTTCGTATTCCAGAAGATATGTCAGTTATTGGTTTTGATGACGGCCACATTGCTCGCTTTATTTACCCTAGATTGACCACCATTCGCTACCCAATTCAAGTCATGGCTAATCAAGCGGTTAAGCTCTCTCTGCAACTCGCAAGTGACGAGCCAAAAGAGCACCCGGAACATAAGCTATTTATGCCAATTTTGGTGCGCAGAGCCTCTGTTCGAAACATTAATTGAGAAAGCTCAGGGTAATAAAAACTAAGTCATTTCGTTCCTCGACACTTTTTACAACAAAGAAAATAGGATTGATTCGATGAGTTATCATTGAGTTGATCTTATTTTTCATTCCCCGCAAATACCCACCTATACTTAACCTGATCCATCTTAATCAAACGGTTACCCGTTGATTTTTTCACCAAGTGTCTAAATCCCTAGTGATCCTTGGTTGTTATTAGGTGAGCAAAGCAGGATAATATCGGGATCGGAATCTCAAGAATTAATCCATTATGACCGAATACCTTTTGTTGTTGGTTGGCACAGTGCTGGTCAATAACTTTGTGCTAGTGAAGTTTTTAGGACTATGTCCATTTATGGGAGTCTCCAAGAAACTGGAGACTGCGATTGGCATGGGCCTTGCGACGACTTTCGTTCTAACGTTAGCGTCAGTCTCTGCATACCTAGTAGAAACCTACATCCTTACCCCTCTGGGTATTGAATACCTGCGTACCATGAGTTTCATCTTGGTTATCGCGGTGGTTGTTCAATTTACGGAAATGGTGGTTCACAAAACCAGCCCAACTCTTTATCGCCTGCTGGGTATCTTTCTGCCTCTTATCACCACCAACTGTGCGGTATTAGGTGTGGCACTTCTGAACATCAATGAAAACCACAACTTCATTCAGTCGATCATCTATGGTTTCGGCGCAGCGGTTGGTTTCTCTCTTGTATTGATCCTATTTGCTGCAATGCGTGAACGTATTGCGGTTGCTGATGTTCCAATGCCATTCAAAGGTGCATCGATTGCGATGATCACAGCAGGCCTAATGTCTCTGGCATTCATGGGCTTTACTGGGTTGGTGAAATAAGCATGAGTACCATTTTAATTGCGATCATTGCGCTAGCCGTTTTAGCCGCTGTTTTTGGCGCTATTTTGGGCTTTGCTTCTATCCGTTTTAAAGTTGAAGCTGATCCTATCGTCGATCAAATCGACACCATTTTACCGCAAACTCAATGTGGCCAGTGTGGCTATCCTGGTTGTCGCCCATACGCAGAGGCGATCGCTAACGGAGACAAGATCAACAAATGTCCTCCGGGCGGCCAAGCAACCATAGAGAAGCTAGCAGATTTAATGGGCGTAGAAGTTGAAGACTCCGCTCATGACTTAGATAACAAAGTAAAAACCGTTGCCTTCATTCATGAAGATATGTGTATCGGCTGTACCAAGTGTATTCAAGCCTGCCCTGTTGACGCCATTGTTGGTGGTACCAAGGCACTGCACACAGTAATTAAAGATGAATGTACAGGTTGTGATCTATGTGTCGCACCGTGCCCTACTGACTGTATTGAAATGATTCCAGTGGCAACAACGACTGAAAATTGGAAATGGCAGATGAACATCATTCCTGTTACTGATATCACTAACCAAGCGACTGATGCGACTGCGTCAGAGCCTAAAGCATAGGGTTAGTATGATCTCTTTAATTGAACAAATTCGCACGGGCTCTATTTGGAACTTCCCTGGTGGCGTGCACCCTGCTGAAAACAAGAAACAGTCGAATACTACTGATATCGTCCATGCAAGGCTTCCAGAAGAAATCGTTCTTCCGGTGAAACAGCACATCGGTAAGCCGGGTAACCTATTGGTTGCTGCTGGCGACACTGTGTTAAAAGGTCAGCAACTTACTGCCTTAGATACAGGTTTTACGTTACCTGTACACGCACCAACATCGGGTGTGATTACCGCTATCGAACCGCGAACTACCGCTCACCCTTCAGGCTTGAGCGAAATGTGCGTGGTTATTAAACCTGATGGCCTAGACACTTGGAGTGAAAAAAATCCAGTTGAAGATTTTTCGACAAAGACTTCTGACGAACTGCTAGATGTGATTCGCCAAGCTGGTATTTCAGGCATGGGCGGCGCAGGCTTCCCTACGGCTAAGAAGCTTCAATCAGGCTTAGGTCGTACCGACATTTTGATCGTCAATGCTGCGGAATGTGAACCTTACATCACCTCTGATGACAAGTTGCTTCAAGAACATGCCGACGAAGTATTAAAAGGCATCGAAGTGGTTGAACACATTCTTCAACCAAAGCTGACGGTTATCGGCATTGAAGACAATAAACCAGACGCGATAAAAGCACTTGAGATTGCAGCGAAAGACAAAGATATCGTCATTCGTGTTATTCCAACTAAGTATCCTTCTGGTGGTGAGAAACAGCTGATCAAGATCCTCACCAATAAAGAGGTTCCGGCTGGCGGCATTCCTGCAGACATTGGTGTTTTGGTTCAAAACGTCGGCTCGCTTTACTCAATTAAGCGAGCGGTAATCGACGGTGAACCAGTGGTTAACCGCGTGGTGACTTTAACCGGTAAAACCTTTAAGCAACCTCGTAACGTTTGGGCACTATTAGGTACACCTGTTCACGAGTTACTTGAAGAGTTTGGTTATAAAGCGGATAAGAAGCTGCCGCGTTTGATTTTGGGCGGCCCGATGATGGGCTTTACCTTGCCGCATGCCAATGTGCCAATCACTAAAACGTCGAACTGTATTTTAGCGCCAACGCGTCGTGAGATCTCACCAAGCACTTACGAGATGGAATGTATTCGTTGCAGCGCGTGTGCTGAAGCTTGTCCTGCGTCTCTACTTCCTCAACAACTGCAATGGCATGCCAAAGCCAACGAGTTGGATAAGTGTGAAGAGCTGAATATTAAAGACTGTATTGAATGTGGTGCTTGTGCGTTTGTCTGTCCAAGTGAGATCCCTCTTGTTCAGTACTATCGCCAAGCGAAAGCCGAAATCAAAACAAGAAAAGACGAAGCAACAGCCGCAGAGCGCGCCAAGATTCGTTTCGAAGAGAAAAACGCTCGTATGGAGCGTGACAAAGCAGAACGTGAAAACCGCTTCAAGAAGGCTGCTGACAACCGTCGTAAAGACATGAAATCAGCCGATGGTGATGATGCGATTGCAGCTGCGATTGCTCGCGTTAAAGCGCAAAAAGCCGCGGCAGACCAAACACCTAATGCAGAACCAGCCGTGAAACCTGCGGTAGCTGCTGCGATTGCGAAGGCAAAAGCGAAACAAGCGGCGGCTCAGAAAGCGGATGGCGCTGAACCAGACAACTCTGAAATGTCGAAATTGCGTGAAGAACGTAAACGACAAGCTCGAGAGCGCAAGGCACAACAAGCAACAACTGATGCTCCTGCAGAAAGCTCTGGTGATGGCAAAAAAGACGCTGTTGCTGCAGCTATCGCTCGTGCTAAAGCGAAGAAAGCTCAACAAGCGGAATCGGCTTCAGACGCTCCGGTTGAAAGTACTGGCGATGCCAAGAAAGATGCTGTCGCTGCTGCTATAGCTCGCGCTAAAGCCAAGAAAGCCCAACAAGCAGGTTCAGCTTCCGAGGCTCCGGCTGAAAGTACTGGTGATGCTAAAAAAGACGCCGTTGCTGCGGCTATTGCTCGCGCTAAAGCCAAGAAAGCTCAACAAGCGGAATCAGCTTCTGACGCTCCGGTTGAAAGCTCTGGCGACGCTAAGAAAGATGCCGTCGCTGCTGCGATTGCACGCGCTAAAGCGAAGAAAGCACAGCAAGCGGAATCAGCTTCTGACGCTCCGGCTGAAAGTACTGGCGATGCCAAGAAAGATGCTGTCGCTGCGGCTATCGCGCGTGCTAAAGCGAAGAAGGCTCAACAAGCAGAATCAGCTTCCGAAGCTCCGGTTGAAAGTACTGGCGATGCCAAGAAAGATGCTGTCGCTGCAGCTATTGCTCGCGCTAAAGCCAAGAAAGCTCAACAAGCGGAATCAGCTGCTCAGACCGAAAGTGAAGCTCCAGCTGAAAGCTCTGGCGATGCCAAGAAAGATGCTGTCGCTGCGGCCATTTCTCGAGCTAAAGCGAAGAAAGCTCAACAAGCTAAGCAAGACGAAGCAGCAGAAATTCCTGAGCCAGTGATTGAAGTTGAAGCTGAAACTCAACAAGAGTCAGTCGATCCTAAGAAAGCTGCAGTTGCCGCCGCGATTGCTCGCGCTAAGGCGAAAAAAGCACAACAAGCGAAGCAGGTCGAGGCTCAAGTAACCGCCCCTGAAATTGAAGTGGAAGCTGAAACTCAATCAGAACCCGTCGATCCTAAAAAAGCAGCCGTTGCTGCCGCTATTGCTCGTGCTAAAGCAAGAAAAGCACAGCAAGAGCTAGATAAAAAGAATAATGAGGAGAAAGAGTAGTGGCCTTCTTTATCGCCAGCTCACCGCACGCACACAGTCGTAGAAGCACCCCAGATCTGATGAAATGGGTCGCTATTTGTGCATTGCCAGGTCTACTAGCTCAAACCTACTTCTTCGGATGGGGTACGCTCATCCAGTTAGTATTTGCTATCGCACTTGCGATTACCTTTGAAGCAGCAATCATGCTGCTAAGAAAGCGCCCGCCAGTGATGGCGCTACGTGATTACAGTGCTGTTGTCACCGCTTGGCTACTTAGTGTCGCGATTCCTCCGCACTCTCCGTGGTGGATTCTAGTGATAGGTATGTTCTTCGCAATTGTCATCGCGAAACACCTATACGGCGGACTTGGGCAAAACCCATTTAACCCAGCGATGGTCGCTTACGTTGTTTTGCTGATTTCATTCCCAGTTCAGATGACCAGTTGGAATGCGCCAGCTAGCTTAACGGCTGAAGCAACCAGTTTTGTTGACTCATTCTTGATGATCTTTACTGGCTTCAATAATGAAGGATTATCTCTACAGCAAGCTCGTTTAGGGATTGATGGCACCACAATGGCGACGCCACTTGATGCCTTCAAAACCGCATTAACGGCAGGCAACACCGCTTCTGAAGCTCTGTCTCAACCTCAATTTAGCTGGTTAGCTGGCGTGGGTTGGGAATGGGTAAACCTTGCTTACCTTATTGGTGGCTTGGTGCTTATCAAGCAACGCGTGATTCAATGGCATATCCCAGTCGCGTTTCTGGGCAGCTTGACCCTATTTAGCCTAGTGTTCTTGATGTTCACTCCTGGCGAAACCGTATCACCGACTATTCATCTATTGTCTGGTGCGACTATGCTCGGCGCATTTTTCATTGCGACCGACCCAGTTTCAGCATCCACGACAGTCAAAGGTCGCTTAGTGTTTGGCGCTCTGATCGGCGGTTTGGTATTTATCATCCGCAGTTGGGGTGGTTTCCCTGATGGCGTGGCGTTTGCTGTATTGTTAGCCAACATGTGTGTTCCACTGATTGACTACTACACCAAACCTCGTACATACGGCCACTAAGGGAGCGGATACCATGCTAAATGCAATTAAGAAAAACGGCCTTGTACTCGCGATTTTTGCGTGTGCTTCGACGGGTTTGGTCGCGGTAACCCACTACCTGACCAAAGATCAGATCAAACAACAGGAACAGGCTCAGTTACTGTCTGTTCTTAACCAAGTGATCCCACACGATCTGCACGACAACGAGCTGTTTTCGTCTTGTACTTTGGTTCAAGCAGAAGCGCTTGGTACTGAACAAGCGATGCCGGCTTACATTGCTAAAATCAATGGTGAGCCGAGTGCGATTGCGATCGAAGCGATTGCCCCTGACGGCTACAACGGCGCGATTAAAGTGATTGTTGGAATGAAGATCGACGGTACTATTTTAGGTACTCGCGTGCTTTCTCACCAAGAAACTCCAGGTTTGGGTGATAAGATTGATTTGCGTGTGAGTGATTGGATTCTTTCGTTTGCAGGCAAACAAGTAACAGATTCTAATCTTGACCGTTGGAAGGTTCGTAAAGACGGTGGTGACTTTGACCAGTTTACTGGCGCAACCATCACACCAAGAGCGGTCGTGAAGTCAGTCAAACAAGCGGTTCAATACGTTAACCAAAACAACCAAGCATTGCTTGCTCAACCTCTAAATTGTGGTGGTGAATAATGAGTGACCATAAAACACTGATCAAAAATGGCATGTGGGCCAATAACCCTGCCCTAGTACAACTTCTTGGGTTATGTCCGCTGCTGGCTGTATCGTCAACAGTCACTAACGCACTTGGGCTAGGTATTGCTACCTTGCTTGTACTGGTCGGCTCAAACGTTTCTGTTTCTTTGGTTCGTAACCACGTACCAAAAGAAGTGCGTATCCCAGTATTCGTAATGATCATTGCCTCGCTAGTAACGTGTATTCAATTACTGATGAACGCTTACGCCTATGGGCTTTACCTCTCTTTGGGTATCTTCATCCCGCTGATCGTAACCAACTGCATCATCATTGGTCGTGCGGAAGCCTTCGCTTCAAAGAATGAAGTGCTACCAGCGGCTCAAGATGGTTTCTGGATGGGTCTAGGCATGACATCAGTATTGGTCGTGTTAGGTGCGATGCGTGAGATTATTGGTAACGGCACTCTATTTGATGGTGCAGACCTGCTGCTTGGTGACTGGGCTTCTGTGTTACGAATCCAAATATTCCAATTTGATAACAGCTTCTTGTTAGCCCTGCTTCCACCGGGTGCCTTTATTGGTGTTGGTTTCTTAATTGCTTTGAAAAACATCATCGATAACCAAGCAAAATCTAGACAACCAAAACAAGAAAAACCAGTCATTGAACGCGCTCGCGTTACCAATGCCTGATAAGTTAAATTAGCTTTAATCCCGCTGAGTTAGCTCAACCACTCGGCGGGGAAAATCAGAACTAAACAGTACATATAATAATGACGCTCATAAGAGCGCGTAACCGATGATAAAGCAGAAGCAATCCAAGCTTCATGCCCTAACTATTTGAAAGTAATGTCGCTATGAACAATGTAAAACGAGTAGAAATACTTGAGCGTTTAAGAGAAAACAATCCAAAGCCAGAGACTGAGCTTAACTGGAACAGCCCATTCGAACTGCTGATTGCCGTTCTATTGTCTGCACAAGCAACCGATGTCAGCGTGAACAAGGCGACGGATAAACTGTACCCTGTAGCCAATACGCCGCAAGCAATTTTCGACCTAGGTGTTGATGGCTTAAAAGAGTACATCAAGACCATCGGCCTATTTAACTCAAAAGCAGAAAACACCATCAAGACGTGTCGTATGCTGCTTGACCTACATAATGGTGAAGTACCGGAAGATCGCGCTGCATTAGAAGCCCTTCCAGGTGTTGGACGTAAAACAGCAAACGTAGTGTTAAATACCGCTTTCGGTTGGCCAACGATTGCCGTTGATACTCACATCTATCGTGTATCAAACCGCACTAAGCTAGCGATGGGTAAAACCGTCGACGATGTCGAAGTAAAGCTACTTAAAGTTATCCCAAAAGAATTCAAACTGGATGTCCACCATTGGCTCATTCTTCATGGACGTTACACCTGTGTCGCACGTAAACCACGCTGTGGCAGCTGTATCATTGAAGACCTATGTGAGTACAAAGAAAAGAGCGAAGATTAGTCTTTCCGTTCACAACGATTAATCAATACGGCAGCGCTTAAAGCGCTGCTTTTTTATTGCCACTCTCTAGAAGCAGCCTCTACATCAGTTTTCATTTCTAATTCTGCGTTCCCAAAGATAACAAGCATAAAAAATCCCGCCTTTTATGGCGGGATTCAATTATTTAGCTAAGAAGTCTGTCTTAGATAAACTTCACTTTAGTCACTTCTTTGATAGCAGATAGAACAAATGTTGGTACTGCTGCAATGAAGATTAACGATATTAAGTGATTAAACTCTAGTGCTTCTGTGCTGAATACCAGCTGGCCGAAGCTTGTGTAAACAACGCTTAAAGACAAGATAGCCGATACTGCCACCGCACCAAGTAGGTAGTGGTTAGTGAACGGATTCTTACGATAAATCGTTGTAAACGTACGTGCATCGAACAAGCTCCAAAGTTGAGCAAAGATCAGTGTTAAAAACGCAACAGTTTGTGCGTATTGAGCACTGTAACCACCGTCGAGTGCGTAAGAGAATGTCACAAAACTTAGACCACCTAATGCGAGACCACGAGTTAGGATACGAGCGCCCAGACCATTAGAGAAGAAGCCTTGGTCACGTTTGCCTGGCTTGCGCTCCATGAGATCTTTCTCTTCTGGCTCAACACCGAGTGCGAGTGCTGGTAGACCATCAGAAACGAGGTTAACCCATAAAATCATTAGTGGAGTTAGCGGAAGTACTACATCTGGTCCCATGAGTAGGAATGCAAATAGGATTACCGAAACCTCACCCACGTTCGCTGTAAGTGCTTGGCGGATAAACTTACGTAGGTTATCGAAAATTTGACGCCCCTGACGTACCGCCTTCACGATAGTACTGAAGTTATCGTCCAACAAGATAAGGTCACCTGAGTCTTTCGCAACAGACGTACCTGTAATACCCATCGCAACACCAATGTCTGCACGACGCAGTGCTGGCGCATCGTTCACGCCGTCACCGGTCATAGAGGCAACTTCGTTGTTCTCTTGTTGCGCTTTTACGATACGCAGCTTGTGCTCTGGAGTAACACGTGCAAATACTGCAACCTGAGAACAGATAGACAAAAGCTTCTTGTCATCCATTTGGTCAAGCTCAGCACCCGTTACCACTAGATCGTCTTCGCTACGGATGATTCCGATTTCACGAGCAATCGCTGCTGCCGTGACTGCGTGGTCACCGGTAATCATTACCGTACGAACACCAGCGCTATAACAGCTATTTACTGCATCACGCACTTCTGGACGTGGTGGATCCATGATGCCATAGATACCCAGGATGCTGACGTCTTTTTCAAGCTCAGGGAAATCTAACTCAAGCTCTTCTTCTTTTAATTCACGGAAACCAACGGCAAGTGTACGCAGAGCATCACCACCAAAGGTTTGGATTGCCGCTTCAAAGTCTAAATGAAGTTCTTGAGACGGTGCGGTATCGAGAGCCAAGTTGCCTGAAACTTCACAGCCAACCGTTGGTACGAAACCACCGTCAACCATGAAGCTGGTTGATTTACCAAGAACAACATCTGGCGCGCCTTTCAATGCTAGGAAGTGCTTACCTTGTGGGTCACGAACGATAACAGAAGCCATCTTACGACCAGAATCGAACGGGAACTTCTTAACAATTGAGTAGCCACCCGTTGATAGCATTTCATCTTGTTTAAGACCTGCTTTTGCAGCTGCAACAATTAGTGCACCTTCTGTCGGGTTGCCACGAACCGTCCATTTACCATCAGCATTTACATATTCAGCATCGTTACAAAGCGTTGCAACAACAAGACCTTTCATCATTGCAGGGCTGTTTGTCGCTTCGACATTGTGATCTTTGGTAATGAATTCACCCTTAGGATCAAAACCTTTACCTGATACATCCCAGTAACGACCAGACACATCGTACGCTTTCATTACCTGCATTTGGTTTTGTGTTAGCGTACCTGTTTTATCTGAACAGATAACGGTTGTAGAACCAAGCGTTTCGATTGCTGCTAGCTGTTTAGCCAAAGCATTATTCTTAACCATCTTAGTCGAGCCCATCGTTAATACGATAGTAACCACCGTTGGTAAGCCTTCAGGAATAGCGGCAACCGATAAAGAGATACCTGTTGTTAGGATTTCTAACCATGGCATACCGTGGTAAACACCGATAGCACAAACAATAGCGACAACCACAAGAGCAACAACCAATAACGCGAGTGCGATGGTGTCCATACGCTCTTGCATTGGTGTTTTCGTCTCTTCCGTTTGGTTCATCATATCAGCGATGTGACCAACTTCAGTTTGCATACCTGTGCTTGTTACAACAGCAAGGCCAGTACCTGTAGTCACGATTGTTGTCATGAAGCCCATGTTCTTCTGATCGCCAAGACCAAGGGTCTCATCCTCAAGGCGTTCAGACTGCTTATTCACTGGCTCAGACTCACCGGTAAGAGCTGCTTCGTCTACGGTCAAACGGTTTGACTCAAGAATACGAACATCAGCAGGCAGAATATCGCCGGTATTAATTTTGATGATGTCACCAGGAACGAGGGTTTTAGCTGGAACACTGATCCATTTACCATCGCGCATCACTTCGGCTTCTGGAGCTGCCATTTCTTTTAGCGCTTCCATCCCTTTCTGAGCTTTAAATTCTTGCCAGAACGCGATACCAGTATTGATAAGGATAATCACTGCAATAGCAATAGCATCAATCGCGTGGCCAGTAGACCAAGAAACGATTGCACCAACAGCTAGAATAAAAATCAGTGGGTTTTTATATTGATGAATATACAGTTCCCACGCAGAAGCTGACTCTTGTGCAGTCAGTTCGTTAGTGCCGTGCTTCTCTAAGCGTGCATCCGCTTCAGAAGTTGATAAACCTGTCGTTTGATCTGCGTTCAGTTCGTTTAAAACATCTGAACTTTGTTGTGTAAACCATTTACTCGTCATTTGAGTACTCCACATCAATGCCTCACGTTGAGGCTAATGTAATAAAATAATACTTATTCTTTATATAATAGAAAAATCGCACAAATCAAAAGTGAATATTTAGTCGATTTGGTGCGCTTGAAAAACTATATAGTAAGGATTGTCTATTTAGCAAAGATCGCAAAAGATACACTTGATACACACTTGACAACTACTTTGAAAACACAACCACCCCAAACATCAAACATAAAACAAACAATACAAGCCCAAGATATTGTTTAAAAAAGATAAGTGCAAAAAATAGACACTCTTTATACTTTCGTAAAAACCATTGGTTATTAGCGTATTTTATCGAAAATTCCTTAATAATGAAGTGAAACATCGGAATAACCTTTCTATAAACAGGGAGATATTGGCGTAATCATAAATTGATAAAATGGAAAGTTAGATGCCAATTGTAAAAACGAAAGGAAATCAGCAACAAGATGGAGATATAAGTCACAATTAAACAACCAAGGCCATTCTTGGCCATTACAAAAAAGACCAATACTCAAAATTACTATTTATGCAAAACTGCGAATTAAGTGCTAGTGACTGACAAATTAATAAGGCCGTCGCCCTTTAATTTTTTGTAATACAAATAAGAAAAAAGGTAGAGGTGGAGAGTAAGATAGATAATGAGAATAAGAAAATATGACCAAACTCATCATCTCTTTGGTGTTGCTTATGAGCTTGCTCATATATAGTGCTATAAAAGAAACAACCAATAACAAGCTAGGAGCAAATCATGTCAAACGGTCGTATTTTACACACCATGCTACGCGTGGGTGATCTAGACAAGTCTATCGAGTTCTACACCAATGTAATGGGCATGCAGCTATTACGTAAGAACGAAAACAAAGAGTACGAATACACACTGGCTTTCGTTGGCTTTGGCGACGAATCTCAAGGCGCAGTGATTGAGCTGACTTACAACTGGGGCACCACTGAATACGATCTTGGCTCTGCTTTTGGTCACGTTGCTATCGGTGTTGATGACATCTACACAACGTGTGATGCGATTAAAGCAGCTGGCGGCAACGTAACGCGAGAAGCGGGTCCGGTTAAAGGCGGCTCTACACACATTGCGTTCGTTAAAGATCCTGATGGCTACATGATTGAGCTGATTCAGAACAAACAAGCAAGCGCAGGTCTAGAAGGTTAATTCCTTAACCTCTTTGAGAAGTTGAGTTTGAACGCCTGATGAAATAAAAAAGAAGCGAGCACTATGCTCGCTTCTTTTTTATCACTCTCACCATAATCGATACGCCTCACCAATTATTCTTAATAATCTCATTGATGAAACTTTACATGATAATGATTATCATTTAAATTAACCACCTATTGATTAATGAGGTAATACAATGATTAGCGAATGGGAAAAACACACGTTACTTGCCGATACTGCATTGCAGCTCGACGATCCTGTACGAAGTATTCTTCATTATCAGCAGGCTTTGAACTTAAGTGAAGAAATTACAGAACGCACCGATATTCAAGCCGATGAACGCCTACTTATCTCGGTGATTTCTTGCCACAATCTTGCTCAATTCTGGCGTTGGGCTGGCGACACTGAATACGAGCTCAAGTATCTTCAACTGGCTTCCGAAAAGGTACTCACACTGATCCCTCAGTGCCCTAATACTCAATGTTCAAGCTTTATCGATTCTATTGGTTGCTGTAAGAAAGCGCTGATCGATTTCATGAAACGCCACCCAAACCCTAAAATTGCCTCTATGGTGGAGAAGATCGATACCGCGACCAACTGTGAAATGATCGCCCGCTTCCGCTTGAACTAAACAAGTTACGTCCAAACAACTACTCCAAATTTAAAACATAAAAAAGCCCGTCATCAAGACGGGCTTTGTCATTTCAAAACAAGCTGTTGTTTAGCTTAAACCTGTGTACGACCTAAAGAGATCACAACACGTCGGTTCTTATCTTTACCAATTGGCGAGTTATTGTCTGCAATCGGACGACGCTTACCATAGCCTTGCACTTGAATACGATCTTCTGGCAGGCCTAGAGATTTGAAGTACTCTCTTAACGATTCCGCTCTGCGCTCTGAAAGGTTTTGGCTAATCCCTTTGCTGTCGACAGAGTCGGTGTACGTTGCCACCAGCACAAGGTCGATGTCTTGGTTATAGCGGACGTAATCGGCAATCTGGCTCAGCCTTTTGCGCGACGACTTGTTCAGCTGATCGCTGTTGCGGTCGTAATGCAAAATAGTGAAAGAGATATCTTCAAAGCTGTAAGGCAGCAGGTTAGCAACACAGTCACTGAACACATTATATTTTTCTTGGAACAACACCGACGACAACGACACTTCGATACGTTGATCTCGGCTCTGCCACTCTTGGTAACTGAATGTCGGGTAGCGCCCTTTCTCCAACTCACTCAAGATTCCCCACGCCGTTTGACCGCCAACGTAGCCATCAAATTGTTGGAAGAACTTAATGGTTGTCATGCGATCAGCACTTTCACCCGGACGCCAAGGTGGCGGCATCGAAATCAAGCTGACATTACGCGTAGCACCCATCGGGCGACGCATTTTAAGCTCAAAGTCCAAAATGATTTTTTTACTCGCGCGAGATGAGAACTCAGCATCACCAAAATTTGGGATAGGGTGAACCAAACGGCATTCGAGTGGCGTGTTGGCCACCATCTCCCACGTTGACTGTTGAGGAGATGCTCCGTAACGCTTTTCTTGTGCCAATACCGATGACGACATAAGTAGCGAAAATAGCATTGAACCTGTTATGAGTTGTTTCTTCATAAAGTGGAGTATCTCTTAAGCAATTCGTTTAACAATGCAGCCAATTGCCGCATTTTTCCATCACGTTTGAATATGCAATTATCAAGCCGAAATAGGTCGGCTAATTTATGATTTATTGCCCTTCCCTAGTTTTTATCACTGCTATTATCTGCAATAATGCTGCCTTAATCACACATATTTGGGCTAACATGACTGTAGAAAACGAAGCTCTGACCCTTAAAAAACGCTTTCGTGGCTATTTCCCAGTGGTCATCGACGTGGAAACCGCAGGGTTTAACGCTGAAACCGATGCATTATTAGAAATCTGTGCCATTACACTAAGAATGGATGAGAACGGAGATCTGCACCCTGCATCAACGCTTCATTTTCACATTGAGCCTTTTGAAGGCGCAAATATAGAGCAGGCAGCATTAGACTTTAACGGAATTAAAGACCCATTTAGCCCATTACGTGGTGCTGTGTCGGAACAAGAAGCCCTTAAAGAAATCTACAAGCTTGTGAGAAAAGAACAAAAAGCTTCAGATTGCAGTCGCGCAATCATGGTCGCTCACAATGCTACGTTCGATTTAAACTTCGTTAATGCAGCAAGTGAGCGTTGTAAGCTTAAACGCGTCCCTTTCCATCCATTTGCAACTTTTGACACCGCAGCCCTTAGTGGTCTTGCCTACGGTCAAACCGTTTTGGCTAAAGCTTGCCGCACTGCGGGGATGGAATTTGACAACAAAGAAGCACACTCTGCTTTGTATGATACGCAAAAAACCACAGAGTTATTTTGCGGCATAGTAAACAAATGGAAAGCCCTAGGTGGTTGGCCTCTTGTTGACGAAGAATAAAAATAGAGTCGGTAAACGTTCACTCGTATTGCCTTCATAAAAAACACAACATCCCGAGAATAATATGAATCCTGTTGTAATTTCAGTTTGCATCATGCTTGTTTTAGCTTTGATGCGCGTAAACGTTGTCGTGGCTCTCACGTTCAGCGCAATTATCGGTGGCGTAGCCTCTGGTATGAGTGTGAACGATGCTGTAGCAGCGTTCGAAAGTGGATTAGGTGGCGGTGCAACTATCGCACTTAGCTACGCAATGCTTGGTACCTTTGCTGTTGCTATCTCTCGTTCTGGTATCACAGATCTACTTGCTCAAAGCGTCATTAAGCGCATTCACGGCAAAGAGAACAGTGCGGCATCTAATGGTCTAAAATATGGCATCCTTGCGTCTTTGATCTTAGTGACCATGTCTTCGCAAAACGTGATTCCTGTGCATATCGCCTTCATCCCAATCTTAATCCCACCTCTATTAGGCGTATTCGCAAAAATGAACCTAGACCGTCGTCTGGTTGCGTGTGTACTTACTTTTGGCCTGATTACTCCGTATATGGTTCTACCTATCGGTTTTGGTGGCATCTTCCTAAACAACATCCTGCTTAAAAACCTTCACGACAACGGTCTTGAAAACGTAATAGCAAGCCAAGTACCAATGGCGATGTTGTTACCGGCTGCAGGCATGATCTTTGGTCTTCTTACGGCAGTATTCTTTACTTACCGTAAGC
Organism: Vibrio sp. 1CM24A; assembly: GCF_023161725.1. Lineage (NCBI taxonomy): Bacteria > Pseudomonadati > Pseudomonadota > Gammaproteobacteria > Vibrionales > Vibrionaceae > Vibrio > Vibrio sp. 1CM24A. The sequence goes on along the minus strand of NZ_JALNTS010000005.1, from coordinate 167,540 downwards.
CTCGCCAATACAAAGAAACGTCTCATACTGTTGTTTCAACCGAAGTGAAAGAGATCAACAAGAAGCACATCCTAGTGGCTGCTGCGGGTATTGTTGCTGCACTAACGGTGCAACTATCGACAGGTTCTATGATCATCGGTGCTTTGGCTGGTTTCATGGTATTCACCTTCGGTGGTGTAATCGCTTGGAAAGAGACACACGATGTCTTCACTAAGGGCGTTCACATGATGGCAATGATCGGTTTCATCATGATTGCAGCGGCAGGTTTTGCAGCGGTAATGAAGCAAACAGGTGGCGTTGAATCTTTGGTTGAAGCGCTTTCAACCAGCATCGGTGACAACAAGCCTCTAGCGGCACTGCTTATGCTAATTGTTGGTCTATTGGTAACTATGGGTATTGGTTCTTCGTTCTCTACGATTCCAATCCTTGCAACTATCTACGTTCCACTAGCAGCAGCATTTGGTTTCTCACCTATGGCAACGATCGCTCTAGTAGGTACAGCTGCAGCGCTTGGTGATGCTGGCTCTCCAGCTTCTGACTCAACCTTAGGTCCAACATCGGGTCTTAATGCTGATGGTCAACACGAGCACGTATGGGAAACCGTAGTACCGACGTTCCTACACTACAACATCCCACTGATCGTATTCGGTTGGATTGCAGCTATGGTTCTGTAGTTAGGTTCTGTAGTTAAAGAATCCTACGCTCACTTTTATAAAGACCGCCTCGTGCGGTCTTTTTTGTCTCTGGGATTCATTCCTCTCTTCCTTCCGCTCACTCTCATTGAACTAGCGACACCAAACAAAAAAGGCTTACTCTTATGAGTAAGCCTTAGAAGTCATTGCGTCAATACAGACAACTCTCGCTGAATTATGCAGCGGGAGCATTACTCACAAGAATTTCGCGAATAGACTTAAGCGTCGCTTCCGTTGAATGGTAATCCAATTCAACTTCACTAAAGATGCCGTTCACTTCAAGCATTAAGGTTGGGTAAGAAAATACACCCATCGCTTCTTTAAAGCCTAGCTGGTCATCTAACTCACTTTCCAATAACTTGCTAGAAAGGTCATTTTCAAACTGTTGAACATTCATGCCTAGCTCTTCAGCCAACTGCAAATGTGTGTCTTGGCTATGAGGCAGCATCGCACGAAGGTAGTAAGCATGTTGAATCGCTTCAAGCATCGCTTCGTAGTGATCTTGAAAGCCAGCAGCGATCACAGCACGGCATGCAGGGTAAGTACTGCGGACGGGTTGGCACTCAGTCCAAAACTCATGGTTAAACTCAGTACCTAGCTTAGCTTCGATCTGCTTCCAAATCGCTTGCAGCTTGCCTTTCATCTCTTCTGACATTGGCTCATCAGAATCTGGGGCCAAACCACCCACTACATAGTTAAACTCAATGCTCGCAGGCAATTGTTGTTTCAATAACTCAAGTGTTGGCTTGTAACCCCAACACCAGCTGCACATTGGATCATGCACATAATGAAGTTTTACGTTCATTGTTCATTCCTTATCGAGTCAATGATTCGATCAATTCAAACAAAAAAGGAGCCTAATTAAGGCCCCTCATTTTAACTATTCAGCGCAAAGGCTAGAACTTATTCAGCGTCATCGCCAGCAACTTTAGCCGCTGCTTCTTTGATGATTGGCTGAAGTTCGCCTTTTTGGAACATCTCAAGAATGATGTCACAACCACCGATTAGCTCACCTTCAACCCAAAGTTGTGGGAAAGTTGGCCATTGTGCGTAAGCAGGAAGCTCTGCACGGATATCAGGGTTTTGTAGGATATCTACGTAAGCAAATTTTTCGCCACATGCCATTAGAGCTTGAGACGCTTGAGAAGAGAAACCACAGCTAGGTAGCTTAGGAGAACCTTTCATGTACAGTAGAATAGTGTTTTCTTCAATTTGCTGTTTGATTTTATCGATAGTTTCCATTGCTTCCTCGTTAATGGATTACGGCTTTTATTGCCTTTATTCTACCCCAAACTAAAAGAATAAAAACCATATAAAAAAAGCGGTTAACAAGCTAAGCTAACAATTCACACAAAAGTAATGAAATAAGCTTTTAATAAAGTAAAAACTTGCTAAACTATATCGCAAGTCAGCAAATTGACCATGGTTGGCAGTATAGCGAGCCATGAATAATAATATCACTGGAAGCAATCGAAAGAGTTAACTCTTTCATATCAATGGAGAATTGAGCAATGGCATTTGAACTACCGGCTCTTCCTTACGCGAAAGACGCGCTAGAACCACACATCTCAGCAGAAACGCTAGATTTCCACCACGGTAAGCACCACAACACTTACGTTGTTAAGCTAAACGGTCTTATCCCAGGTACTGAGTTTGAAGGCAAAACACTAGAAGAGATCGTTAAGACTTCTACTGGTGGTGTTTTCAATAACGCTGCTCAAATCTGGAACCACACGTTCTACTGGCACTGTCTTGCTCCCAAAGCAGGCGGCGAACCAACTGGCGCTGTTGCAGAAGCTATCAACGCTGCATTCGGTTCTTTCGAAGAATTCAAAGCGAAATTCACTGATTCAGCAATCAACAACTTCGGTTCTTCTTGGACTTGGTTAGTTAAGAAAGCTGACGGTTCTCTAGACATCGTTAACACTTCTAACGCTGCTACTCCTCTAACAGAAGAAGGTGTTACTCCACTTCTAACTGTTGACCTATGGGAACACGCTTACTACATCGATTTCCGCAATGTTCGCCCTGACTACATGGCTGCATTCTGGAACCTAGTAAACTGGTCTTTCGTAGAAGAGAACCTAGCTAAGTAATTATTGCTTACGCTGCGCTATTTATAGCGAGTTATCTATTGAAAGCTCATGCCCCGGCGTGAGCTTTTTTGTATCTGTCGTATTCCACAAAATCTAGGCATTTCGCAATAAGCTCGCCAATAGCGCTTACTTCTCGCCCTATTGCTAGCTTTCTTCCCTACCCTGCATAAATTCTCTATTTGCCTGTAATTAGACACTAAAGTTTGCCTACTCCATGCCGTTAAAGGTGTATCCAATGAGAGGCAGCATGCAAATACATACTTTAGACAAAGCAGGAATCATCAACGAACTGAAGTTCGGCATCGGGATCAGCCAAGCGGTTGAGCAAGGTCGCCGTGCAGATTTCGCGTTGCTGTTATCTATGTTTTCTAATGATGTTCGTGATTGCACGCCAATTGACACCATTGAAATCACAGAGACAAATGAAGATCGCCTGCGCAAACAATTTAGCGTAGCAGAACCTCAACAACTGCGTTCAAACCAATCTTCGTATGAGATTTCAGCTCAGCAATCTAATCATTTTCATCAAGCTAGCCTTGCTAGCGCCAAGCTCAGCCATTACTTGAAACCTGAAGCGCTTGCCTTCATGCCTGAAGATACGGCCGACTTACCCGAAGAGGTTTATCAAAACCTTTCTGGTCATGACCGACGCAAACTCGCAAACAAGCATTTACCTGATTTGCCACATGCCACGCTCTACAATGAGCTAACCACCGCGCAACGTCAGTATCAAATTCAAGCTCAAGTATAGCGGTCTCCTACCTTTCCCTTTTTCGCAGTCTCTCCACAGCTCTTCTTCGACTAACTCGCACACTTCAAAGTATTCACATGAATGATATGAACCACTAGCCTTAGGCAACCTAAAAACACCAGATGTCGGTTACCGCTTGAAGTTACTACAAAATGTGACGTGCCACTAAGTTCATAAAAACTTATTATTTGGCGCACCTTAGTTTGAACCAATTCACACCCATTGTATAAAATTTAACCCATCCTTATCCGACATGGACGATTTGTTTAGGTACTGGGATGGAAATAAAAAGCTCAATCATATTGGTGACATCTGCCGGCTCGCGACTAGGAGGGACGATTGCGAACCACTTTGTTAACCTTGGAGCCACCGTCATCCTTTGTGATAAAGACACGGAAGCACTTCAGGCGACGTATCTACAGTGTGCCCGGTTTTCTGACTCTGTTTACCACTACACGCTTAAAGGCAATGACAGCCAAGCGATTCTCAGCGTATATGATTTTATTCAAACCACCTTCAACACGACACCCGATGTGTTGGTCAATAACTGGATAAGCTCCCCAATGCCTAGCCTAATTGGCGATCAACCTGTCAGTAGCTTTATTAATGATCTCTCATCGATGGCATCAACCCTTTTCGCATTTGGGCAAATCAGTGCTGAGAGATTACGAGAAGAAGATAAAGAAGGCGTGATTGTGAATGTGATATCTCATGATGACTTTCACGATGTGTCCGGCTTAGAGAGCGCAAACTCAATGATCACTGGCTTTACCCATAGTTGGGCGAAAGAGCTGACTCCCTTTGGTATTCGAGTCGGTGGCGTTGTTCCCGCCGTTCATAACTCCGATGGTAAGCTCAACCGATGTCACTGGGCGCAGCTGCAAGACGAGTTGACTCGAACCACTGAATACATTGTCTCGAATGACTACTTCAGTGGGCGAGTTGTCGCGGCAGAGGTTTAACTCTCTACTCCAAGTGAACATGGCTGACTCAGCTCATATTAAGTAACAGAGCTAATGCCTTTCAATCCGTTTTACAAACGAACCAAACATAAAAAAAGCCCCAGTCTCTCGACTGGGGCTTTCATCTTTTCCCGATAGATAAGTATCGTGCTAGCGAAAACTTATCTCAAAACTAATGCTTACTTATTATGCGTTAGCTTTTTCTTTTTTAGCTTTTGGCGCTTTCGCTTCAGCTGGCTTTTGGTCTGCTTTCTTAAGGATAACTGTAGTACCTTCGAAAGTTTCGCCTTCAACGTATGGTTGGCCGAAGTAAGAAGTTGTTAGCACTTCTTTTAGCTCAGTGATTAGAGGGTAACGTGGGTTAGCACCTGTACACTGGTCATCGAACGCTTCAACAGCTAGCTCGTCTAGTTTAGCGATGAAGTCAGACTCGTTAACACCCGCAGCTTGGATAGATAGTGGGATGTCTAGGTCAACTTTAAGCTCTTCTAACCAAGTCAGTAGACGTTCAATCTTCTGAGCAGTACGGTCACCAGCTTGGCTTAGGCCTAGGTGGTCAGCAACTTCAGCGTAACGACGACGTGCTTGTGGACGGTCGTACTGAGAGAATGCAGTCTGCTTAGTTGGGTTATCGTTCGCGTTGTAACGTACAACGTTTGAGATAAGTAGTGCGTTAGCAAGACCGTGTGGTAGGTGGAACTCAGCACCAATTTTGTGAGCCATTGAGTGACACACACCTAGGAATGCATTCGCAAATGCTACACCAGCGATAGTTGCTGCGTTGTGTACTTTCTCACGAGCGATTGGGTCAGCCGCACCATTTTTGTAGCTTGATGGTAGGTATTCTTTAAGCATCTTAAGTGCTTGAAGAGCTTGACCGTCTGAGTACTCGTTCGCTAGAACAGATACGTAAGCTTCAAGAGCGTGAGTTACTGCATCGTAACCACCGAACGCTGTTAGAGACTTAGGCATGTTCATTACTAGGTTCGCATCAACGATAGCCATGTTTGGCGTGATTTCGTAATCAGCTAGTGGGTATTTAGCACCAGTCTTGTCGTCTGTAACAACAGCGAATGGAGTAACCTCTGAACCTGTACCTGAAGTTGTAGTGATACATACAAGCTCAGCTTTTTGACCCATTTTAGGGAACTTGTAGATACGTTTACGGATGTCCATAAAGCGCATTGCTAGTTCTTCGAAGTGAGTTTCTGGGTGCTCGTACATAACCCACATGATCTTAGCAGCATCCATTGGAGAACCGCCACCTAGAGCAAGGATTACGTCAGGTTGGAAGCTCTTCATTGCTTCAGCGCCTTTCTCAACAACAGATAGCGTTGGATCCGCTTCTACGTCGAAGAAAGTTTGAACTTCAATGCCTTGTGCTTTAAGCAGGCTAACTACGTCATCTGCGTAACCGTTGTTGAATAGGAAACGGTCAGTTACTAGGAATGCGCGTTTCTTACCTTCTAGGTCGCTCATTGCGATTGGAAGGCTACCACGACGGAAGTAGATAGACTTAGGTAGTTTGTGCCACAACATGTTTTCAGCTCGCTTCGCTACAGTTTTCTTGTTGATAAGGTGCTTAGGACCTACGTTCTCAGAGATAGAGTTACCACCCCATGAACCACAACCTAGAGTTAGAGAAGGTGCAACGTTGAAGTTGTACAGGTCACCGATACCACCGTGAGTAGTCGGGATGTTGATTAGGATACGAGCAGTCTTCATCTTGTCACCGAAGTAACGGATGCGGTCTGCGTTAGTATCTTGGTTAGTGTAAAGACCAGATGTGTGACCGATACCACCGATTTCAACCATAGTTACCGCTTGAGCAACAGCGTCTTCGAAGTCGTCTGCGCGGAATAGACCTAGAGTTGGAGATAGTTTCTCGTGAGCAAATTCGTCATCGTAAGAAACTTTACCAAGACCTTCACCTACAAGTACTTTTGTATCAGCAGGAACTTTAACACCAGCCATTTCAGCGATTGCTGGAGCAGGTTGACCTACGATTTTAGCGTTTAGGTTGCCGTCGATAAGCAGAACTTTACGTACTTTATCAGCGTCAGCTTTAGATAGAACGTGAGCTTTGTGAGAAGCGAAACGCTCTTTCACTTCGTCGTATACTTCACCAACTACGATTGCAGCTTGCTCAGAAGCACATACAACGCCGTTATCGAAAGTCTTAGACATAAGGATAGATGCTACAGCACGTTTGATGTCAGCTGTTTCATCGATAACGACAGGAACGTTACCAGCACCAACACCGATAGCAGGCTTACCAGAAGAGTATGCTGCTTTAACCATGCCTGGACCACCAGTAGCAAGGATAAGTGCGATACCGTCGTGCTTCATAAGCGCGTTAGAAAGCTCTACAGATGGTTGGTCGATCCAACCGATGATGTCTCTTGGAGCACCAGCTGCAACAGCTGCGTCTAGTACTAGTTTCGCTGCGTCGTTAGTTGAGTTCTTTGCACGTGGGTGTGGCGAGAAGATGATGCCGTTACGTGTCTTAAGAGAAATTAGAGATTTGAAGATTGCTGTAGAAGTTGGGTTCGTTGTTGGAACGATACCACAGATGATACCTACAGGCTCAGCGATAGTCATTGTGCCTAGGTTGTCATCTTCTTCTAAGATGCCACATGTTTTTTCGTCTTTGTATTTGTTGTAGATAAATTCAGATGCAAAGTGGTTTTTGATAACCTTATCTTCAACAATACCCATTCCAGATTCAGCAACTGCTTGTTGAGCAAGTGGAATACGAGCGTGGTTAGCAGCAAGAGAAGCTGCGCGGAAGATTGCGTCTACTTTCTCTTGAGAGAATGTTGCAAACTCTTCTTGTGCTGCTTTAACGCGAGCTACTAGAGCATCAAGTTCCGCTAAGTTAGTTACAGGCATGGTGGATCTCCTAAAATAATAAATATTAAAAACTTTTTATTAAATTCGCTGCTTGCCTTTAACCTTAAACATCAGCGTTCTTAGTAAATTGCTTTCAGGGCTGAGTATATTATTTCACAGTGTGAAAAAAATTGACCCAGATCAGTTACCCAAAAAGAATTAACCAGAAAGTAGTAAGGCAATCGCAAAAATGAACTTAAGAGCATGATTTATATAGATTAAACTCACACTTTTCGTTCGCGCAAAAAACAAGCAAACAGACAACTTTTTTCTACATAGCGTAATAAACTGTAAAAAAGTTTCATTTTTAGTCCGTTAAATTACATGTATACAGCTATATTCGTGCTACTGAGAGTATATCCATACCGTTGCACGGGCTAGATTCTGACATAATTTTTATTAATTTCGTGCGTGGGTTAACAGTTACTCAATAAGAAGTTACAAAATGAAACACTACCGACTAGCTTGCAACAAGCCTAAAACAAAAGTGAGATTCAATTAGTTTTTCTAAAAAGAATCACCCGTTTCAAGTTAGTTTTTTTCATTCGTGAAAATGTAGTTTGTCCCTTACATTACGCGCCTAGACTATTCACAGATCAACCCTTCAACCTTAAAGTACGCTAACTGGAGATCGCTCTCATGCAAGGCTTAGAACTCGCAATCTTTATGCAATTCTTCCTTGGGCTTGTTGCTGCCGTAAACCCTATCGGCATCATGCCTGTTTTTGTTTCTCTTACTGCTCATATGCCGCCAGAAGAGAGGAACAGGACAGCCTTACAAGCAAACATTGCTGTTGCCGTGATCTTGATTGTGTCGCTTGTTGCGGGGCAAATGTTGCTTGATATGTTCAGCATTTCACTAGACTCATTTCGTGTGGCAGGTGGTTTGCTATTGCTGAGCATCGCGTTCTCGATGATGAGCGGTAAACTCGGTGAAGATAAGCAGAACAAACAAGAGAAATCTGAATACATCAGCAAAGAGCAAATTGGCGTTGTTCCACTGGCTATGCCGCTAATGGCAGGTCCGGGTGCAATCAGTTCGACGATTGTTTACGGGTCTCGCTACCCTGCTGCTATTGATACGGTCGGCATCGGCATTAGTATCATCGCATTCGCAACATGCTCTTGGCTTTTGTTCCGTTCAGCGCCGGTTATCGTTCGCTTTTTAGGTCAAACGGGTATCAACGTGATCACTCGTATCATGGGCCTGATTCTTGGCGCATTGGGCATCGAGTTCATCGCTAATGGCCTACGTAATCTGTTCCCAGGTTTGGCATAACGTTTAACGACATTTCGGTTGCTCTATAAAGGGCAACAATATTGATATATAGATGAGGCGAGTAAAGCAATTGGGCTTTCACTCGCCTCGTTATTATGAAGCTTGTATAATGACAGTTAATGCATTTAACAGAAGACGAACCTCTCCTTATGTCACGCAAGCCACTCAAGCATCATTTGTACGTCATTATCTTTGGTACTCACACGCCAGCCGGACGTGCATTTGATATATCTCTGATCGTTGCAATCTTGGCTTCGCTGTTGGTTCTGATCTTAGAATCCATCCCTAATGTGATGACCGAATGGTCACAACAGCTGCGTTATATCGAATACACCTTCACTGCGCTCTTCACTCTTGAGTATTTGTTAAGGCTCTATTGCTCTCCAAAACCAAAATCTTACGCCACCAGCTTTTATGGTGTCGTTGACCTATTGGCGATTCTTCCAACCTATCTAGCGATCATCTTCCCAGGCGCTTCATTTATGGGTGTGGTGAGACTGTTGCGTGTGATGCGTATCTTCCGAATCCTAAAGCTGGTTCGCTACCTGCAAGATTCCAATATTCTGTTGCGCTCACTATTAATGGCACGACGAAAGATACTGATCTTCTTTAGCACCGTAGGCATCTTGGTGGTTATCTTTGGCGCACTGATCTTTGTTATTGAAGGCCCTGACAATGGCTTCACCAGTATTCCTCACAGTATCTACTGGGCCATCGTGACTATCACAACGGTAGGTTATGGTGACATGGTGCCGCAGACCGCGCTTGGTAAAGCCATAGCCTCACTTACCATGTTATTGGGTTACTCTATCTTAGCGGTGCCGACCGGGATCATTACTGCAGAACTCAGTAATGAGATGAACTCGCACAAAGAGTTGGTTAAGTGCCCGAACTGCAACCGAGCGGGTCATGATTCGGACGCCATCTATTGCAAGCACTGTGCTAGCGAATTAGCAGATCCAGACAAGCGGGTCGTCACCGACGAGACCGAATAAAAACCAAAAAAAGAGCTCCTAAGAGCTCTTTTTGTTTTGTTAACTATCTAACTAAAGCAACTAACAGCCGTCTGTGAAAACTTCCACTTGGTAGTCATCATTGGCTTCCATTACGGCCGTGTATTTCACATAGCATTGGGTCTTCTCGATAGCGGTATTGAAGTCATTAGGAAGAACGTCTGACAAATATTCCGATCGGGTAATCAGCCATAGGTCTGGGTCGCTCACTGGGCCATTATTATGCGCTGCCCATGTCCATTCAGTCGTCAGGTCATGAAACCCTGAATCAATCGCTAAAAAGTTTTCCATTCCCCCTTTTTCAACCGCGGGGTAACCAAACTTCACTCGCCCATACTCAGGAATCAAATATGATTCTTGGTCTTCCATACCTTCCACGGCGGCTTTTTCAAACGCCAAATCAGCCGCAGTATGGACAGATGCTCCCAACCCTTCCATAACCGAAGCCCTAGCATCATGTTGTATGTTTAAAAACCTAGGTGCTGCAACAACCGCTAAAACACCAATAATGACGATAACAACAATCAACTCGATAAGAGTAAAACCTTTAAGGTTTGCTTTCATTTTCTAGCTCCAACTTTAAGACGCACGAAAGGTAAGGTTTTAAAGTCAGGCCTCTGTCATCAGAAACAAAAAAAGCGCCCTAAGGCGCTTCTTCGTTAATTATTCTCAAAAATGAGGCAGTTACGCTTTCTCAGCAAGGATAATGCGTAGAGTACGACGTAGTGGTTCTGCAGCACCCCAAAGCAGTTGGTCACCAACAGTGAAGGCGTTTAGGAAGTCGTTACCCATCGACATCTTACGCAGACGACCGACAGGTACAGACATTGTGCCTGTTACTTTCGCTGGTGTTAGCTCCTGTGCCGTGATGTCACGGTCATTAGGAATCACTTTAACCCAATCATTGTGCGTTGCGATGATCTCTTCGATCTCGTCCATTGGCACGTCTTGCTTAAGCTTAATCGTTAGCGCTTGAGCGTGACAACGCATTGCACCGATTCGTACACAAGTACCATCGATAGGGATTGGCTGACCATCTAGACCAAGAATCTTGTTTGCTTCAACACCGGCTTTCCACTCTTCTTTGCTCTGACCGTTTTCACGCTTCACATCGATCCAAGGAATCAGTGAGCCCGCCAGCGGAGCACCAAATTGGTCTGTTGGGAATGAAGATGAACGAATCGTATCAGCCACTTTCTTATCGATATCAAGAATTGAGCTTGAAGGGTTTGCTAGCTCAGAACTTACGCTGTCGTTGATCACACCCATTTGTGAGATCAGCTCACGCATGTTCTTAGCACCCGCACCAGAAGCCGCTTGGTAAGTCATGGCACTCATCCACTCAACCATGCCTTTCTCGTACAGACCACCTAGAGCCATAAGCATTAAGCTCACAGTACAGTTACCGCCAACGAACGTGTTGGTGCCGCTGTGAATGCCTTGCTGAATTTGAGCCAAGTTAACAGGATCAAGAGTGATGATTGAATCAGCGTCCATACGCAGAGTAGAAGCTGCATCAATCCAGTAACCTTTCCAACCTGCTTGACGCAGTGCTGGGTATACTTTTGATGTGTAATCGCCGCCTTGACAGGTAATCACAGCATCAAGCTGTTTTAAGCTATCAATATCAAAAGCGTCTTGAAGTAGACCCGCATCTTTACCACCTAAAACAGGGGCAGGAATACCAATCTGAGATGTGCTGTAATAAACAGGCTCAATCAAGTCGAAGTCTTTCTCTTCAACCATACGTTGCATCAGTACAGAACCAACCATACCGCGCCAACCAACTAGACCTACTCTCATCGCTCACTCTCCATGTATAAATTAAAAATTGCTCTCCCCCATCTATAAGTTTTTCAGAAACAGAACTCAAGTGCTTTTTGTCAAAAAGTGTAACTTTTTCGTTTCTTTTAAGTGAACGTAATGAATCGTGCAGTTATCTCTGTATCGACATTCCATCTCCACCTCATTGATTAAGCGCCCATTATCGTCAAATTCAAACATTTACATCGCCAAAATCGATTCAATCGACGCTCATCACAAACAGTAAATCCCTCTTTTAAACCAAGGTTAATCAGAATTTTATTTTACAAAACGAAAACAACGTGCGACAGATTTCAACATGTAACAATCATGAATTTAACAAAATTTTAGATTATGAAACCACAATTGATTGAGTTAACAGTCAAATATCACAACTTGGGCGTATTTTTTCGATATAATAAACTAATTACTGTAGTGTCCGTTTTGCACCACACACTATAACGAAGCACTATAAATGCTCGAAATCACAAGAGGCTTTTATGAAGCAGAGTAAAACTCGCCTACCGAACCTATTGCAGGTATTCATCGCGTTAGGACTATTTCTATCCCTTGCTTTTTCCTTTACTGCAAAGCTTGACCTTCCAATTCAACTTGCCTTGTATATAGGCTGGTTCATTATCATGGTTCTTGGTATTCGTCTTGGACACCAATACAAAGACTTAGAAAAAGCAGCACTCAAAGGAATATCCAATGGCTTAGGTGCGGTTTTAATACTTTTAGCCGTTGGCGCTCTTGTTGGTACTTGGATCTCAGGCGGGATCGTACCTACTATCATTTACTATGGTCTGAAAGCTATCCACCCTTCTATCTTCCTTTTAGCGACCATGATCATCTGTTCTCTAACTGCATTGGCGACCGGTACTTCTTGGGGTGCTGCGGGTACAGCAGGTATCGCGATGATGGGTATCGGCCAAGGTCTAGGTGTTCCAGCACCGATTACTGCAGGTGCCGTGCTGTCAGGTTGTTACTTCGGTGACAAGATGTCTCCGCTTTCTGATTCAGTGATTCTGGCTTCTTCAATGTCTGGTGTTGAAGTGGTTGAACACATCAAGGGCATGTTGCCAGTTGCGTTAATCAGCTACGTAATTACCGGTATCATGTTCACTGCGTTTGGTTTCCACTACGCGGGCAACGTTGATATGAGCCAAGTAGACTCTGTCATCAAAGCGATGGAAGTTCAGTTCTACATCACGCCTTACTCATTCGTTCCAGTACTTATCGTACTTGGTCTGTTGGCTTTCCGTATGCCTTCATTCCCGGTTATCAGCTTTGGTTCTCTGCTGGGTATTATCTGGGCAGTCATGATCCAAGATATCGACTTCCTAACGGCATTCAACACTGCTTGGGCACCGTTCTCAATCTCATCTGGCGTCGAGTTTATTGATTCGATTCTTAACCGTGGCGGCATGTCTTCAATGCTAGGTTCAGTTGCGGTTATCGTATTTGGTCTAGGTTTCGGTGGCTTACTGGATAAAGTGGGCGTACTAGAGACAATCGCTAAGGTGTTTGAGCGCCGCGTAAACAGCGCAGGCTCACTAGCAACAAGCACAATTGGTACGGCCTTCATGGGTAACGTGTTCGGTTCTGCAATGTACGTATCGTTAATCCTTACGCCAAAAATCTGTGCGAAAAACTACGACCGTTTAGGCTACAAACGTAAGAACCTATCTCGTAATGCTGAGTTTGGTGGCACGCTAACGTCGGGTATGGTTCCGTGGAGTGATAACGGTATCTACATGGCGAGTATTCTTGGTGTTGCGACGCTGTCTTACGCACCCTTCATGTGGTTAAGCTTCATCTGTATCATCGTGACTATCGTGACATCTTACATGGGTTGGTTCGTTGATAAGTGTGAACCAACAGCACCAGCGTTTGAAGCTGAAGAAGCGACAGAGTTAAGCAAGCAACAAGCTTAAGTTCAGGAGCTAACGCTTTCGAACGTAACTCAAAACGTTAATGGATAAATGCAAAAAGAGCGCCCTAGAGCGCTCTTTTTTTGATCTGCTGATTTACTTATTTATGTATTTATTTATCTATTTATTGGCGGTTCGTTTACCCAACCAGTAACCGATGCCTAACGGTGCAAAGAACACCACTAAGATAAACAGGATGAAGTAAATAATCACACCTTTGATTAACTCCATCAGTTTATCAATCGCCAGTACCACCACCTCTTGAGAGACGCGATCAAGGTCTTGCGTGAACAGTTCTCTTTCTGAAGTCACAATGCCGGCAATCTCAATGCGCTCTTTGGCAATCATCTCTACTAGAGCTTCTCTCTCACGTGTCACCATTTTTTCTAATGCCACACGCTCTTCAGTGAGCATTGCTAATTTTTGGTCTGTCTTGTCGCTAAGATCGTTGAGTAGAGGCTGCATTTCTGTCGACATAATAGAAGCCAGTGTTTGAATGTACTCCGGGTTGTTCTCAATGAAGTCTTGCATGCTTGCTGATGTTTGACGAAGGCTTTCCAGCGTCATCGATAGGTCTTCACCCGTTAGTGAGCTATTTAATGCAACCAGCTCCGCCTTCCACGACATCAGTTTCGGTGTCTGGTCAGCCATAAGGCTTAAACGATCAGATGCGTCACTCATGGCTTCTGGCATGGTGCCTAAGCTCTGAACGATTTGCGATTCGTCTTTACCAAGGTAACTTAGCCATTCACGGTAAGCAGGTGTGCTTCTGAATGTGAGGTCTTTAAATGGGTGGCTAGCAGCAAACTGCGCAACGAACGCTTTGCTGTTTTTGAAATCACTGGAGCTCAATACACCCTTTGCCAGTTTCTCGGCTTCTTGGTCAAGAAAACGAGCAGTCTCTACCGCATCATCCGTCACGAACAGATCCGCGCCGTCGCCTTGGCTATAAAACTGATTCATTTGGGCAGTGAACACCCACGAGTCGATTAAGGCAGACATTGGGGAAGTTTGATAAGCCGCTTGCTGTAAGCCCTGCTCCGCATGGATCTTCCAAAGCAAGACGTAAGATTGATGTAAGGTGTCATCAGCAGGATAAGATTGAGCAATGAGATCGGCTGAGTCTTCTACTCGTGTAAAGAACATCTTGGCGTATTCACGCGTCATGATCCGAGCATTTAACTCTTGTTGAGTGAGAGGCGTCGTTTGACTATCTAACTTAACTTCTAAGAGAGAACAACCACTTAGCACAATGCTAAGCACCAACACCATCCAACTTCGACTCGAAACTCGTAACATATAAACCTCTGACAAAGACTAAGGGCGCGGATTGTATGAGCGCTTCGTCAGAGTATTGTCAAAAATCCTGTAAAAGTTAACGCTGACTGTCTAAATATTCATGAGCAGAATCCACAGAGGCTTTTATAGCCTGCTCTAGTTCAGCTAAATCATGTTCACTGATCGCTCTCGACTGTTTCATTGTCATTTCAATGGTTGCTGCAATGATCGCTAATCGAGATGCTTTGATACTGCCAGCCACACCTTTTAAGCTATGTACAATACGAGCAGCAGAGGTTTCATCTTTAGTGAGAAGAGATTTGAACTTCGTGTAATCATCGGCGTGGTCTTGTACAAACACACCAAGTAAGAGTTCGACAGACTCAGCATCACCATCGAGCGTTTCTAACATGTCTTCGATATCAATCGCAGGCTTTGAATCTGTGACACTGGCAACGTGTTTCTCGACTACTGGTGCCTGCTCAGAGGCTTGCTGAATAGAGTCTTGTACAACGGGTTGGCTTGTAACGTTAACGCTCTGCATAGGTTGAGAGGCGGAAGACTGGCTCGTTGGCCTGTTCTCGGATACATAAACGTCGTTATTTGCTTGTTTCACTGCTGAGGAAACAACATCGCTATACGAAGCGTCTTCCTTACTTGAATTAATTTCTAGTTCCGAGCTGAATTCTTGGTCTGCTTCTTTCATCGTTTTTGTGGACCTAACGCCCCAAAACACTATCCCGCTCATCGCCACCAAGCTTAAGCCTAGCATCACCAACAATAGGTTGAATTGACGATCATGGAACTCAGCTTCGAGTTTTATGATCTGTTCATTTACTGAGTTTTTCTTAATCTTATCAACCAAATAGTTAAGTTGAGCATAATCACTCAACAACGCTGACGCATCAGCCAGTAACTGCTGGAGTGCATCTTGCTCTTCGGTTTCTAGCGAATAAGATTTGTCCAAAATGGAATCAAAGGCGCGATAAGTCGCTGACGAACTTTGATTGTCAGAATACATGGCTTCAAATACCACAACGCCGAATTCGTTGAGGAGTGGTTTTAGCTTAGGGGAAAGCTCTTTATCCGCACGCAAGATCTTAATGTTATCAACGATGTCTTGAACTTGGCTTTCGATTGGAATGAACTCATCGAACTTTTCAAGGAACTGATCGGCTACGTATAACAGTTGGTTCACATCAGGACGAAACAAGGCGTGTTGGAAATCAGATTCAATCTGCAGTCGGATCGAATAAACCAACTGAGCATCGAGTGCGAGATCATTGATACGAGAGACTCGAAGTGGTTCTGAGAAATAAAGCGATTGCCTCAACTCGTTGACTCGAATACCGAGCTCTTCGATTTGAGCAAGAGAATTGGTGTAGGAACGGCTTAGATTAAGAAGAGCCAATGAAGGAAGTAACCACAGAGCCAAGAGCACAACCAAAAAAGTGGCTGGTTTTTTAAAGCGTTTGGGCTTTGCTACTGATTGTTCCATCTATATTCCTTGTGCGTGTTAACTTGAAGCCATGACCGTAGCTAAAAGATTAAGCACAAAATAAGCGACAACGTCCTGCTGCCGCTTTTATCCGTTAACTTCGGACTATGACTTATTGCGAGTCAGTTGGTCACGTAAGTTCGGTGGAGTGCCTTTAATCGTTAGCGTGTCTGTCTCTGGATCGTAAAAGATACGTTCGCCTAGAAGCAGACTATCAAAACTAACATTCAAACCGCCACCAGCACCAACAAATTTTGTTAGTTTACGCATAGTTGCGCGATCGGCTGGGAAGCTGTCTTCTAACTCGTAGCCTTGCTCACTAGTATAGTCAAAGAAGCTTGTACCATCTGTGCTTGCTGGCAACTCACCAGAAAGTTCACGAACTTGCACTTCATCGCCCGCTTTAAGCTGCTCGTTACAGTAATCCGCAACCTGTTTTTTGTAGCTGATCGCTTCTTCTTTCTCTAATTTAGAGTCAGAAACGAAGTCTTCTACCGCTTGCATCAGTACTTGGTTCTGCTGTTTCGCATCCAAACCAACTTCAGCTTGTAAGAAATCTAAGAAGAAATCCGCGACTTTACGGCCAACACGTCCTTTAATATAAGTTAAGTAACGGTTTGACTCTTTATCAGTCTCATAAGTTGAAAGGTCTAGGCGAGCCGCGATATCCATTTTTGAGATATCAAGGTAGTCAGTCGCACTAATATCAAGCCCTTCAGTTACCTTTAGGCTTTGGTTTGAAGGCAATAAACCAATGAAAAGGTAATCTGTTGCAAGTGACTGATATTCAGCCATTACCAAGATACCTTCGTCAGCGAATGGGTACTTTGATAGTTCGTCTTTTAGACGTTGCGCACTCTTTTGAGAAAAATCATAAAAGTTTGTCTCACCAGCACGAAGTTGATGCAACCACTGCTGGAATTCGCTGTCAGATTTGAAAGAACCAAACCCTTTGCCTGCTTTTGAATTAAAAACACGGTGAAGTTCAGCAACTAGGCTTTCAGATGAAGCATCGTTTTCTAGAGATTCAGCACGATAGTTAACAATCAGCTCATCCTGATCGTTCTTGCTCAGCTGGTGTAAAATTACGTTGGAAAGGTGAAGGCTCATAGTGAAAATATTACCGTTCAGGTTTCAGTTGTCGTGCATAGTAGGTTATCATAAGCCGCTTTTACTATCATTATTAGAGTCCTTATGCCGATTATATCTAAATACACAGATGATCAAGTTGAAAAAATCCTAGCTGAAGTAGGTGCTGTACTATCTAAGCACAAAGCTTCGCCAGAACTTTCACTGATGATCGCTGGAAATATCGCAACCAATGTCTTAAATCAGAATGTTGCTGCTTCACAACGCAAAGGAATTGCTGAAAAATTTGCCGAGGCTTTAATTTCTTCTCTTGAAGATAAAAAGTCTCACTAAATTTGATTGACGGATAAAAGAATTATAAATGGTAGACAGCGCAAACTCATATAGCGATCGTGTATCTCGACTGGTTGGTTGGGGTCACTGGTTTGCATTTTTCAACATCATTGCTGCGATGTTGATTGGTACTCGTTATATTACTCAATCTGCTTGGCCAGAAACCTTGCTAGGTCAATTCTATTTGGCTGCATCGTGGGTTGGTCATTTTGGCTTTTTAGTGTTCGCGCTCTATCTATTAGTGCTGTTCCCGCTCACTTTTGTTCTTCCGTCGAGGAAGTTATTACGTTTGGTTGCCGTTATCTTCGCGACCATAGGTTTAACTGTCCTGTTGATTGATACCCAAACGTATCAAAATATAAACCTCCACCTGACGCCTGTCGTGTGGGAGGTTTTATTCAGTGGAGAGGAATCTGCATTCACGTCTGATTTGCAGCACCTATTCATTGTTATGCCATTTATCTTCTTACTACAGCTTGGTCTGTCTGAGTGGGTTTGGCGTAAGCAGCGTAAACTGTCTCATAAACACATTGGCCGTCCGATTACTGCCGTCTTCTTCCTGTGTTTCATCAGCAGCCACTTGACCTACATGTGGGCTGATGCGTATTTCTATAACCCAATTACTAGCCAGAAAGCGAACTTCCCACTGTCTTACCCAATGACAGCGAAAAGCTTTATGGAGAAACATGGCCTATTAGACCGTGAAGAATACCTTGAGCGTTTAGAAGCGAACAAAGAGAACGTAAACCTAGTTAGCTACCCGCTAGAAAAAATTCAATACAACCGCCGCAGTGATGATCTTAATATCCTGATGGTGAGTGTGAACAACCTTCGCTCTGACGCACTTAATGCGACAGCGATGCCAAACAGCTATGCCTACGCACAACAGTCGATCAACTTCACCAACCACTACAGTTCAAGTAACGATATGTTTGGTATTTTCGGCTTGTTCTATGGCCTACCGAGCAGCTACGCAAGCAGTATCGAAGCTCAAGGGTCAAGCGCAGTATTGCTCGATGTTTTAGAGAATCACGATTACAAGTTTGCTGCTTTTAGTGGCGACAACTTTAGCGATGCACTGTACTCGGATATTATCTTCCGAGGCCGTGATGTGATGCCAGAGCAAGCAACTTATGATGACCAGAGTGCAATAAAAGCTTGGTCTGACTGGATTCAATCACCGCAAGCTAAACGCCCTTGGTTTAACTTTATTGAACTAACTACACTGGATAACTTCGCCAGCTACGATTCAAGCTCAGAGTCGGACTCTACGCTAACAACAGCAGAGCGTTTTGCAGCAGATTATCAAAAGTCTGCGACAGCGGCCGATGATCAGTTAGCAACTATCTACGCTGAACTGGAACGCTTAGAGCTCGCCGACAACACAGTGGTTATCATTACCTCCAACCACGGTACTGAGTTTAACGAAACCAAAACTAACAGTTGGGGTGCAAACTCCAACTACAGTCGTTATCAATTACAGGTGCCACTGTTTATCAGCTGGCCTGGTAAGTCTGCTTCTGAATACACCCACCGTTCTAGTCATCTAGACGTGTCAGTAACACTGATGCAAGAGCTATTGGGTGTATCTTCGAACCCAACGGATTTCAGTAGTGGTCGCAGCCTGTTTAATGAACGTAACAGAAAGTGGATTCTCGCGGGCGACTCTCGTGAACTTGCGCTTGTTACTGATCAACAAACAACGGTGCTAGATAAATTTGGTAACTACAAATTGTACGACCAGAATTACAAGCGCCTGAAAAACGTAAGCCCTCGCTTACCTGTATTGATGCAAGGCCTGACTGAGCTACAGCGTTTCTACACAAAAAATGACTAAATAATCAGCAAACAGAAAAGGGAAGCCAATGGCTTCCCTTTTTTATTGCCGTGAATGATTAGAAAACAAGCAACAAAACAAAATTATGAAAATTAAGGGTTTACAAGATCCTCCGCCCCTTATATTATTCACGCCACTGGAGGGATGGCTGAGTGGTCGAAAGCACCGGTCTTGAAAACCGGCAACCGTTAATAGCGGTTCTAGGGTTCAAATCCCTATCCCTCCACCACATTAAAGAAAGCCGCTGAGAAATCAGCGGCTTTTTTGTATCTGAAGCTTATCTAAAATATAAAGCTCATCTAACAAGACTCTCTACAGTCCCAGTTTCAAACTCATTCACTTTATACCTAGTTTTAAATTCCAAGCTCACCGTTCTAAACTAAAAGTTCATGCACCTAAGCCACTCCCCTCATAACTTTGCCTGCAAACCAATTAGATACTTTCTTTTTTGATGGCACGAAAACACTTCAGGTATAACAAAAGTTGGTAATACTTGGCTTATTGAATATTAGATTTTGTCTGCGTCTTAATAAATCGAACAACAAATAATCATTCAGAACAAAAACACCGAAAAGCGTTCATAAAAAAAGCAGTCAGTTAATAAGGGTATTTACAAGCGAAAGCCACCCTTATATTATACGCGCCATTGGAGGGATGGCTGAGTGGTCGAAAGCACCGGTCTTGAAAACCGGCAACCGTTAATAGCGGTTCTAGGGTTCAAATCCCTATCCCTCCACCACATTAAAGAAAGCCGCTGAGAAATCAGCGGCTTTCTTGTATCTGGCGTTTGCGTAAAGAGCTTACGTATTTTCCACTACGCCACCTTTCGGCTCACTTCAAAGCGTCCAATCAATTGGTCTAAGCGGCTCAATGCATTGCCCATCAAAGAAACTCGACGTGCGAGTTGCTTAGTAGACAGTTGTAAGTCAGATATTGAACGTTGGGCTTTATCTGCCGTTTGTCCATTTTTCTGACTGTTTTCATCTAAGTTAGACATCGTGGTAAAGAGATCACTCACCGCTGCTTGAATTTGTTCACTGCGAGCATTTGAGTCGACTGTTAAGTTTCCTTTACTCACATTCTCAACGCCTCGCTCCATGGACTCAACAGCACTGCGAGACTTACTATGCAGCTCTTTCATTAGGTCACTAATATGATTAGCGGCTTGTGAAGTACGATCAGCCAGAGTTCTTACTTCAGAAGCGACGACAGAGAACCCTCTCCCGTGTTCACCTGCTCTTGCCGACTCGATGGCCGCATTCAAGGCCAAAAGGTTAGTCTGCGCGGTAATGTCAGTAATGATATCTATAATGTCAGACACCTTGGTCATTTCATTATTCACCTCATTCACGCTATGCGCCGAGCTTTCTACGATATTGCGAACAATCTCCATGCCTTCGACAGACTGGTTGTATTCCTTTTCCGCGCTCAGGACGGCTTGTTTCATCACCGTATCCATTTGCGTTGCTGAGACACTCGCATGAGTAATTTCACTCTGTTGATGCTGACTCAACTGAAGCATATTGCTTAACGCTTGTGATGCATCATCACTGGTTTGCTTCATCACGACACTGCGACGAAACATCGATTCAGAAACCTCTCTAACTTCGTGACTCGCATGGATCAACTCACTCACCGTGTTATCTAAATTGTCGATAAAACTGTTAGTCCAGCGCCCTAGGTTGCCAAGTTCATTATGACTGAATGTGGTGGGATCAAGTTTCCGACTTAAGTTGCCATCACCTTCGGCTAAGGTCTGCATTACCCCGGTCATTTCGTGAACCTTCTTCGCTAGTGGTTTAGCGCTAACTAACCGGAATAAGCCCAATGAAAGCAAGGCGCAAGCGAACATAATACCGCTCTGCATAACAGGTGTGAGCGTATAAAGGTTGGCAAACAATAATGGAACAAATAGAGGCAGTAGCATGCAGCTGATGAAGTGTTTAGATAAGGTATAACTTAGGCTTCGATCTCTGTAGACCTCTTCTAAATCGGACTCACACATCATACCAAAGGTATCTGGTGAGCCATCCAATTGAAAGGTGATACCTTTACCGATAACCGGTATATGGCGATAGTCGGAATACCCCGGATAACCGATAAACAGGTTATTGCCATTTTTAATGGTTTCTCTTACGCCTGGGTGAAGCTGATTAGTGGCTGGGTCCGTAAAGCGAATCTCAAATTCGGTGTGGTGCTGAATCTTAACCGTTCCCCAATCCGTATGAATCCCTTGCTTTAAGTTCTCTCCGTGTGAAAAGGTATTATCTTCAAAGCGAGAACGAGAGAGCGCAACACCCGGCTGAGTATGAGGATCATGAATGGAGTCGACCATAAAGATATAGTTATCACCCGACTCGCTATAAATATGCCCCGCTTCTCTCTGAATAATGTCACCAATAACATCATTTGGAACACGACCACATAAGAACTGTTGTGGCCCTTCATCCCGAGAAAAGGGGACATAAAACATCAACGTCACTTGGTCATGAAACGATGAACTCGACGCCCCTACGTTCAACGTGCGTTGATCCATATACGGCCCATGAAGATAACGCTTTGAAGCCCCTTCAACTAAAGCCTTCTTGTCTCCAAGAGTAACCCCAATATGTTCATGATAACTCGATGCTTGTGCGACCCCCTTGGCATCGACGATCGCCAATTCAGAAAAATCCGTACTGCGTTTAAGAAGGCTAGCTAACGTCCCCTGAGCTTGTTCTTCCGTTCGACTTGCTAAATAAACCGCAGAGTCTTCTAAAAAATCCCATTGATTCTTGACCCAGTTATGCAGAAGTTGAACTCGCGTGTGAGCAATACTTTCAAAAGCTTGTTCAAGCTCCTCCGTCCTACTTCGATTGAGGAAACAAGCTCTGCGCATAGCCAGTTTTCCTGTTGCGCCAAACCAATTAAGCCAACTACGTTCCTTGTCCGTCAGGTTCATTTTTATCCCTTGTGTTTTTATAGACACATGGGTAAAGCAATTTACAGACCACAATTAATCACACAAATACGTAACTAATTAATAAAAAAGCACTTTATATGAATCACAATGGTGCAACCGTGTCTTTTATGGTGCAAGATACGCTTATTTCACACCATCATTTCAATGAGCTATCAGTCGCTAATTTGAGAGGTTAACTGTAAACATGATAAGCCGCTTTTAACAGCTGCATGTGAATCGGCACCAGATCTTGGTGTTTAGTACGGTACCCGCCACCGACTACGCAGGCCATCGGAATAGACTCTGATTTCGCTAATTCAATCATCAAACAGTCGCGCTCAAATATCCCTTGTGTCGAGACATTCAAATAACCCAGTTCATCGTCTTGATGGATATCGATCCCCGCATCATAAATAATCAGATCAGGTTGATGGTGAGCAATCGCTAACTTAGTGACTTGTTCAAAACAACGTAAGAACTCTGCATCTTCTGTTTCACGACTTAACGGCACATCTAAATCGGATAGTGGCTTTCGTGCAGGGAAGTTTTTATCGCAGTGGAACGACAGAGTAATGATGTCGTCGTTCTCTTGGCAAAGAGTTGCTGTGCCATCACCATGATGAACGTCGCTATCAACGATCAGCACTTTATCGATATGTTCAAAGGTCAGCGCGTGTTTTGCCGCTAAAACCAAATCGTTCAACAAACAAAAGCCACTGCCAAAATCATGATGCGCGTGATGATAACCACCACTCAAATGAATCGCTAAACCACTCTCTATTGCCATTTCAGCGGCCAAGCAGGTTCCACCACTTGAGTAGAGTGTTCTCTCAATAAGTTGCTCGCTCCACGGGAAACCGATGCGTCTCATTTTAGCCGCAGGCAAATTACCAGACACGAGCAAATCGACATATTTGCTATCGTGTACTTGTTTTACTTGCTCAACCGAAACGGGCGTTGGTTGGCGCACTTCAAATCTGCTCTTCCATCGAGGTTCACTATCCATCAGCGCCTCAACAGCACTATGCAACAACTGATATTTGTTGATTGGGTAACGATGACCTTCGGGTAAAGGTAATTGTGAATAGATTGGGTGGTAAATTAAAGGAATCATAATCAGGCTAATTGCGTATCTTTCTCAAAATCATAACAGTCTCAGACTTGGCGACAACCCTAATTAATGATAATGATTATCATTAATTAGGGAAAAGAGACAACAATGAAAAACGTAATACTCATCTTTGGGGTGATCTGCGGCTCAGCGGCAGCAGTAATGATTTTTGTAGGAATGCTAATGGCCAGTTGGTGGAGCGTTGATTTTCTCGTGTTAAGCCATCAAACTTAACTAATTGAACTAAAAAGGAATCACCATGAGCGTTATTTTCATTACTGGAGCAAATCGCGGCATTGGCTTAAGCCTGACTCAACAATACTTGGAAGGTAGCCACAAGGTGTACGCGACTTATCGTGATGCCAATTCAGCAAAAGAACTGCTCTCTCTCGCAGGCCACAACAGCAATCTGACCTGCATTCAATTAGAGATAACCGATTACCAAGCGGTGAGCCACCTCACATCGCAAATAGAGTCGATTGATATCTTGATCAACAACGCTGGCTACTATGGTCCTAAAGGTTATGGCCTGGGTAATACCGATGTCGAAGAGTGGCGTCGTGTATTCGAAGTCAACACCATCGCTCCGCTCAAGCTTGTCGAAACGCTATTGCCTTTATTAGAAGGCAGCGATATCAAAAAGGTCGCTTGTTTATCCTCTAGAGTCGGCAGCATGACCGAGAATACCTCAGGCGGCGGTTACATCTATCGCTCCTCTAAAGCCGCTCTAAACTCCGTGGTGAAGAGCTTAAGCAACGACTTAACCGATGGCTTTACGGTGTTAGCACTGCATCCAGGTTGGGTACAGACTGAAATGGGAGGGCCAAACGCTCTGATCGACACCGACACCTCAGCTTCTGGCCTTATTAAAGTCATCGACTCAGCGAATATCGAAGTAAGTGGTCACTTCTTCAATTTCGATGGCAGCGAAATAGACTGGTAATCCACAGATGAATGCAGGGCATCTCTCAAACCTAGTTAAGCACTCAACGCTGTTTTGTCTGACAGTGATGCTAGCTGGCTGTTTCAGTGATGGTCCCGGCGACTTGTTCGACGACTATCAAACCAAGATAGCTAGAGTACAAGATGCTGACGAGATAAAAGAGGAATGGGAATTTGAAAGCCTACCGAGAAAACGAGAACTGCTTCTTGACGTGCCCTCACTCTCTATCGGCCTCATCGACAGCTACCAGCTTCGTCAATGTGGACTGTTCAATCTGATAGCAGAAAGAAATTCGGTTCTGGGCAAGGTCGCGGATGAGTTTCGTAATTACGATTATCAAGCCGCGCTACTTGAAGGTGTGGGTAAATGTTTATCCAGTAATGAATTAGACCCAGAGATCGTAGAATTACTAAGAGAAATTGAGCAACAGAAACTCGCACAGTTTCCACTGCATCAATGGAATCTCATCTATGCCAGTGATGCGATGCAGTCACAAATGCGGGGTAGTCAGTGGTTACGCGCTGATATCGGCGATCAGGTACGACAAACCAGTGATGCCTTACAACACATCAATCAAGCGTTAAACATTCCGCTCGTTTCCGGCAGAACCACTGAGGTTCAAGAAATCTTAGAGAAGAGCTCTACGCTCGGGGATTTATACTACTCGCTCACGCGAGCTTCGGCCGAACTTGATACCATCACCAAACAGCTGACAACTTTTGATGACAATATCATCTGTGGTAAACAACGAGACACGACCAAGTTTCGTTATCTCAACAATGTATTCGAGCAACAATACATAGGTAAGGTTCAGCCTTACATGGCGCAACTGGATGGCTACTATCAGCAGTTAGCCCCGCAACTAGGAATGTTTGACGCGCAACCTGAACTGCACAGTTATTACTTTCCCATTCAAGATGCACATCAAGCTTTTCGAGCATCAACTCGTCGCCATGTGGACTATTGGCAGCAGCTGTTTAAGCGCTGTGGCCGTAAAGTTGGTCGTTAATCCTAACCTCAATAAGTCTTAGCTTTTGGTGCTCTTTTTAGCGGAAGTTCCTTTCTTAGCATACGTACCTGTCTTGGCATAAGACTTCTTCGCACCACCGCCTTTACGGCGTTTGAACGCAGGTCTCTCGACTTTAGGAAGATGGCGCAGAGACTCAGGAACTTCGCCGGTTTTTACCTTGCCCATCAAACCATCAATCTTGCTTTCTAACGCTTGCATGAAAGGCTGATACGCTTGATTTCGTTCTGCCAT
This sequence comes from Vibrio sp. 1CM24A, assembly GCF_023161725.1. Lineage (NCBI taxonomy): Bacteria > Pseudomonadati > Pseudomonadota > Gammaproteobacteria > Vibrionales > Vibrionaceae > Vibrio > Vibrio sp. 1CM24A. Next base: position 141,828 of record NZ_JALNTS010000005.1, on the reverse strand, counting down.
GCCTTGCAGCTGGTGCTCCCAATGTGCCGTCATGTCTGGAAAGGTAGAATCCTCAGGTAAGGCATGAATCAAGCCTCTGCCCGCAGGGCTACTGTGAATACTCTTACCTTGGCGCGTTAGCAGTTGTCTTTTGAATAAAGTATCGAGAATACCCGCACGGGTGGCTTCTGTGCCAAGGCCATCGGTCTCTTTCAAAATGGCTTTGAGATCTTTGTTCGCAACAAAACGCGCGATACCTGTCATCGCTTGAAGCAATGTCGCTTCCGTGAAGTGTTTTGGCGGCTCTGTTTTCTTATCACCAATCACGCCTTCACGACACGTCAACACCGTACCTTTATCCAATGGAGGAACCGTATCCGTGCCATCGCCTTTTTCTTCGGTATCCGTTTTACCCATCAACACCTTCCAACCGGGGTTGATAAGCTGACGTCCTTTCGCAATGAACACGCCACCAGCGATATCAAAGACCAGCTTAGCATCAGCAAAAACGGCAGGTGGGTAGAATTGCATCAGATACTGACGAGCGATTTGCTGATAGATTTTCATCTCGTTGGCAGACAGGCCGTTCACCGATGATTTCTTCGGTGTCGGGATTATTGCGTGGTGAGCATCGACCTTACTGTCGTTCCATGCTTTGGATTTAAGAGAAAGATCCGCACCTTGAGCGCCACTTTGCAGCTCTTTCGCATTGTTAGCGATAGCATCAACGATCGATTCTCGCTGCGAGTAGTGCTCTTTGGGTAGATAGCGGCTGTCAGAACGTGGGTAAGTGATGAGCTTGTGCTTCTCGTACAAAGACTGACAAGTGTCCAACACCTGCTGAGCACTCATACCAAAACGTTTAGACGCATCAATCTGCAAAGCTGACAGCGAGTAAGGCAGTGGCGCAGCTTGTTTACTTTGCTTTTGCTCTGATTCCGTCACCGTCGCGGGTTGATTCGCAATTCGGTTAGCCACGTTCTCAACCAGCTTTCGATTGAGCACGCGCCCTTCTTCATCTTGCCATGGCTTACATGCTTCACTCGGTTTCCAACGCGCACGAATATCAAAGCTCTGGCCGTTATTTTGATAAGGGATCAAAGCGTGCAAAGTGAAGTAATCTTTCGGAATAAAGTTTTCGATCTCTTCATCGCGCCTTACCACCAAACCAAGTACAGGCGTTTGTACTCGACCGACCGACAACACACCTTGATAGCCAGCCTTTTGACCAAGCAAGGTATAAGCTCGAGTCATATTCATGCCATACAGCCAGTCAGCTCTAGAGCGCGCTAAAGCCGAAATAGACAGTGGAATAAAGTCTCGGTTGCTGCGCATTTGAGAGAGCGCACGCTTCACAGCAGGTAAGTTCAAGTCGCTGATCAATAGCCTGTCCATCGACTCTTTTTTGGCCTTAGACACCTTGCAGTAATCGATCACTTCATCCACCAGCAACTGCCCTTCTCTATCTGGGTCTCCCGCATGGACAATTTGGGTCGCGTCCTTCAATAGCTTTCGGATCACCGTGAGCTGTTTGCTTGACGTCTTACGCGGTCTTAGTTGCCATTGCTCCGGCACGATAGGAAGATCGGCTAAGTTCCACTTCTTATAACGGTCATCATAAGCATCTGGCTCAACCTGCTCCAATAAGTGTCCAATACACCAAGTCACCACATCTCCATTACCACATTTAATAAACCCTTGGTCTTTCTTTTGTGGATTAGGTAGTGCGGCGGCGATCGCGCGGCCTAGGCTTGGTTTTTCAGCAATAATAAGGCGAGACATGTTTTTCCAGATGCTACAAACAATTAGGGCCACATTATCTAATGTGGCCCTAATAAATCAAGAAAAACTGGTTGTTTATACAGTTAGCATTCCACTATTCAAGCTTCTACTTTCTTTACAAGAACTCAACGAACTTAGAGAAGTCGCGTTCTGGTACCTTCATTGGTGTACAGCCTGGAGTACCTAAATAAAGGAAGCCAACAATTTCATCGTCGCCTTCTAGGCCAAATGCTTGATGTACTTCTGGGTGGAACATCCATTTACCTGAGCGCCAAAAGCCTTGGAAACCTTGTGCGACTGCGGCCATTTGCATCGCCTGTGCCGCGCAACCTGCAGAGAGGTGTTGTTCGATAGCAGGCACTTTCTCGTGCTCGGTGACTTTTGCAATCACGGTGATCACCATTGGAGCTCGGAACGGCGCTTTTTTTACTTTCTCGATAACCGCTTCTTCGCTGTCATCCGCTTCAGCGGCGCGCACCAAGATGTCTGAAAGCTTTTGTAGGCCTGAACCTTGCGCGATAACAAAGCGCCATGGTGTTAGTGCACCGTGGTCTGGAGCACGCAACCCTGCTTTGATGATGTTTTCTAACGCCACACCTTCAGGTGCCGGATCAGAGAGTTTTGCGATTGAGCGTCTGTTGAGCAATAGATCCAAAGCATCCATTTGAAGTCCTTACTATTTCTTTATTATTTGTATACTTGAACTTTAGCACAGAATACAAACGATAATAAATCTCAACGGCTGTCCATTTAGGCTCGATTAGAAACAATAAAGGCTCCTAAATCTATGACTTAGGAGCCTTGTTCAAAATCTAACTCAGCAAATCAAGTAACAATATCCACCGATAAAATTACAGTTTGACAGCTGATTCTATAACTTAATCGCCAGCTCAACACCTTGTCGAATCGCACGCACGGCATCCAGTTCACCTGCGTAATCGGCACCGCCTATCACATGCAGTTTGCCACCAAACTCTTGCCACATATCTTCGAATGGACGAACTGACACCTGACCTGCACATACGATAACCGAGTCAGCATCGAGCACCTGCTCTTTCTTACCGACGCTGATATGCAGACCTTTATCATCAATCTTGTTGTAGCTTACGCCGCCTAAAAGGTTTACACCGCGTTTTTCTAGCGTGCGCTTATGAATCCAACCAGTAGTCTTGCCCGGACCTTTACCAACACGACCCGCTTTACGTTGCATCACCCAAACCGTTTTGTCACTGAATGAATCAGGGTAAGGGTAAAGTCCGCCTGGGTGTTCCATATTCTTATCGATGCCCCACTCATGCAGCCAATCGTCTAGGCTGTGAGAGGTAGGCTCGGTTAGCATGGTTGCCACATCGACACCAATACCACCAGCACCAACAATCGCGACCTTTTCGCCTACTGGTGTCTTTTCGCGAATCAAGGTTTGGTAGTCGACCACGTTTTCTTGGTCGATGCCCTCAATATCGAGCTTTCTTGGTTCAACACCCGCAGCCATCACCACTTCATCGTACTTCAACAACATCTCAAACGTTGCTTCAGTATCCAGTTTCAGGTTCACGCCTGATGCATCGATTTGGTTAGCAAAGTAACGAATCGTTTCTCTGAATTCTTCTTTACCCGGAATCTGCATTGCCAATCTAAACTGGCCGCCGATACGGTCATTTTTCTCAATCAGATCAACATTATGCCCACGCTGCGCTAGTGTCGTCGCACAAGCTAAGCCTGCAGGGCCTGCACCGACAACCGCAATGGTCTTAGTGGCTTGAGCAGGTTGAACAACAATTTCAGTCTCGTAACAAGCTCGTGGGTTAACCAAACAGCTCGCACGTTTACCTTTAAACACGTTATCTAAACAAGCTTGGTTACAACCGATACAGGTATTGATGAACTGAGCTTGGTCTTGAGCGGCTTTATTAACAAAATCCGGGTCTGCCAAGAATGGGCGAGCCATTGATACCATGTCAGCCTGTCCTGAACTAAGAATGCGTTCAGCCTCTTCTGGTGTGTTGATTCGGTTACAAGTCACCACTGGGATCGACACATATGGTTTCACTTTTTCCGTCACCCAAGAGAATGCGCCTCGTGGTACTTGCGTCGCGATAGTCGGAACACGAGCCTCATGCCAACCAATACCAGTGTTGATGATAGTCACGCCCGCTTCTTCTAGCTTCTGAGCCAAAAGAACAACATCTTCAAAGGTGCTGCCTTGCTCAACCAAATCAAGCATCGACAATCGGAAAATAATAATGAAATCCTTGCCCACCGCTTCACGAATCGATTTAACGATCTCTAGCGGGAAACGCATACGCTTCTCGTAAGAACCGCCCCACTCGTCGTAACGCATGTTGGTACGTTTACAGATGAATTGGTTAATCAAGTAACCTTCCGAGCCCATGATCTCAATGCCGTCATAGCCCGCAACCTGAGCTAGCTCTGCACTGTTGGCAAAGGCACCGATGGTCTTTTTAATTTGGCGAGGGCTCATCTCACTCGGAGCGAACTTGGCGATAGGCGCTTTAATGCCAGACGCACTTTGCGCGAATGGGTGCATCGCATAACGACCGGCATGCAATAGTTGAAGCGCAATTTTACCGCCGTGCTTGTGGACGGCTTCGGTAACAACTTGGTGAGCTTTTGCGTGCTTCACTTTACTGAATTCAGCACTGAATGGGGTTAATCTGCCACGTAAATTAGGAGAGAAACCACCGGTAACAATAAGGCCAACGCCTCCTTTTGCTCGCTCTTCATAAAACGCGGCGAGTTTGTGTAGGCCTTCTTTATTTTCTTCTAAACCTGTGTGCATTGATCCCATCAATACACGGTTACGTAACTGAGTAAATCCAAGATCGAGTGGTTCAAGTAAATGTGGGTACATGGCAGACATCACTTCTATTATTTTATCCTTGTGGTCTGACCACAGTATAGTTCAATTACCAAAAGTTCAAACAACCGTTTACATTTTTGTAACACCGATCATAGTGCTGAAGGTATTAATCGTTCAGAACCCCTTAATTTGACTACACTTAATGAGAATATATATCGATTAACAATTCTTGGTGTAGTTTGAGCTTGGGAATTATCGTAGGATACTAAGCAGTTCATATTATTGAGATTAATGGTACTACGGCTTGTTAAAGCGACGTGATCTCACTGCGGAGACAGAATGAAAAAAATATTCAAATTTATAGGCATGATCTTTAAAGGGATTTGGAAGCTCATTACGTTTGTACGTCTTGCGCTGGTTAACCTAGTCTTTTTACTCAGTATCGCCATCATCTACTTTGTGTACTTCCATTCAGATACAGCTCAACCGACGGTTCCACAGGATTCGGCTTTAGTGCTTAACCTGTCTGGCCCTATTGTGGAACAAAGTCGCTATATCAATCCGATGGATTCAGTCACAGGTTCACTGCTTGGCAAAGACCTTCCAAAAGAGAACATCCTGTTTGATATCGTTGAAACGATTCGCTACGCAAAAGACGATGACAAGGTTACAGGTATCGTTTTAGCACTCAAAGAGTTGCCAGAAACCAACCTGACTAAGCTACGCTACATTGCTAAAGCGTTGAATGAGTTCAAAGCAACAGGCAAACCAATTTATGCGGTGGGTGACTTTTACAACCAAAGCCAATACTACCTAGCCAGCTACGCAACTAAGGTATTCCTATCACCAGATGGTGGGGTTCTTCTTAAAGGCTATAGCGCTTACTCGCTTTACTACAAAACGTTGTTAGAGAAACTAGACGTAAACACGCACGTGTTCCGTGTGGGTACTTATAAATCAGCTATCGAACCTTTCATTCGCGATGACATGTCAGACGCAGCGAAAGAGTCCGCTTCTCGTTGGTTGAGCCAACTATGGGGTGCGTACGTTGATGACGTCAGCAACAACCGTCAGATCGATGCTAAAACACTGAACCCAAGCATGGACACCTTCTTGAAAGAGCTTGAGTCTGTGGACGGTGACATTGCAAAACTGGCTGAGAAACTTGGCTTAGTGGATGAGCTAGCGACACGCCAGCAAGTTCGACTAGAGCTTGCCGATGTTTTCGGCAGTGACGGCCAAGACAGCTACAACGCGTTTGGTTACTACGAATACCGTGCAACCATGCTTCCAGACATGACCAGTGAATCTCACGACGTTGCCGTGATTGTAGCGAGCGGCGCAATTATGGATGGCAAGCAACCGCGTGGCACCGTTGGCGGAGACACCACAGCAGCCCTACTGCGCCAAGCACGTAACGACGATAAAGTGAAAGCCGTTGTGCTTCGTGTCGATAGTCCAGGTGGCAGTGCCTTTGCTTCAGAAGTCATTCGCAATGAAATAGAAGCGATCAAGCAAGCGGGTAAGCCGGTTGTTGTGTCGATGTCGAGCCTTGCTGCTTCAGGCGGTTACTGGATCTCGATGGGGGCGGATAAGATCTTAGCTCAACCAACCACACTAACGGGTTCGATTGGTATCTTCAGTGTTATCACCACCTTCGAAAAAGGGCTGAATGATATTGGTGTCTACACAGATGGCGTTGGTACCTCACCTTTCTCAGGTCTTGGTATTACAACTGGGCTTAGCGATGGCGCGAAAGACGCGTTCCAAATGGGCATTGAAAACGGATACCGCCGATTCATCAGCCTAGTTGGAGAAAATCGCGGTCTAGAAGTCGATGCTGTCGACAAGATTGCTCAAGGTCGAGTTTGGACAGGTCAAGATGCGATTCAGAAGGGCTTAGTCGATGAGATTGGTGATTTCGATGATGCGGTTGCAGCTGCGGCTTCACTTGCAGAGCTTGAAAGCTACAACATCTACTGGGTAGAAGAGCCACTTTCGGCCACTGAACAATTTATTCAAGAATTTATGAACCAAGTTCAGATGTCGATAGGCCTAGATATTCAATCGATGATACCAAGCAGTTTACAGCCTGTTACTCAGCAGTTAGCTCAAGATAGCCAGCTGTTAGGCAACTTTAACGACCCACAAGGCCGATACGCTTTCTGCTTAAATTGCCAAGTTCAATAAGTTGAGCCAATAACTCAATGACTAAGGGGTACCTCTGTGTGAGGTGCCTCTTTTTATTGCATGATAATTCGCTATAATCGCCCCCCTGTTCCCTACATCACACTAAGTATTAATCGCCATGGAAAGAAAACACATCTATATCGCGTACACCGGCGGCACAATTGGCATGCAGAAGTCTATTGACCACGGCTATGTTCCAGTCGCAGGTTTCATGGATAAGCAGCTAGCTGGCATGCCTGAATTCCATCGCCCAGAGATGCCTGAGTACACCATTCACGAATACTCTCCATTAATGGACTCTTCAGATATGACGCCACTTGATTGGCAGACTATCGCTGATGACATTCGCGCGAACTACGATAAGTACGATGGTTTCGTTATCCTGCATGGCACAGACACTATGGCTTACACTGCCTCTGCACTGTCTTTCATGCTTGAAAACCTCGGCAAACCTGTGATTGTTACGGGCTCTCAGATCCCATTAGCAGAGCTTCGTTCAGACGGACAAGCAAACCTGCTGAATGCGCTACACATTGCAGCAAACTACCCAATCAACGAAGTGACACTGTTCTTCAACAACAAGTTGATGCGTGGTAATCGCAGCACAAAATCACACGCAGATGGCTTCAATGCGTTTACGTCTCCAAACCTGAATCCATTGCTAGAGGCGGGTATCAATATCCAACTTAGCAATAACGTAAAGGTAAACGAACAACCTGAAGGTGCTTTCAAGGTTCATAACATTACTCCGCAACCTATCGGCGTAATCACAATGTACCCAGGCATCTCACACGAAGTTATCCGTAACACGCTATTACAACCTGTTAACGCGATGATTCTGCTTACTTTTGGTGTGGGTAACGCACCACAAAACCCAGAACTGCTTCAGCACCTGAAAGATGCCTCAGAGCGCGGTGTTATTGTGGTGAACCTAACTCAATGTTTGGCTGGTAAAGTCAACATGGGTGGTTACGCGACGGGTTGTGCACTAGCAGAAGCGGGCGTTGTCAGTGGTTACGATATGACACCAGAAGCGGCACTGGCGAAGTTGCATTATCTATTAAGCCAAAACCTAGGCTACGAAGAAGTGAAGGCTCAGATGCAACAAGTATTGCGCGGTGAGATGAGCTTATAACCGGTTCAAGGATTCACGTTAAACCCAATTATTCTATGAAAGTAACGGCGGCTTAACGTGAACTAAATCGTTTTATTGCTTATAAATAAACGAGTTAAACTAAAAGGGGTGGCACATTGCCACCCCTTTGTTGTAATTTAAGCTTAATGATTCGGGTTAACCCTAACAATGTCTTCTTGATCTGACTTAAACTGTTTCTTTAGTTCAGACTTAGATTTAAAGCTAATCTCACCACCAGCTGCAATCGTCATATGTTGAGCTTCAGAGTTATGTTTAGATTGGTATAACATAACCGCTTGCATACACGAGTCGCGCTGTTCTTTTGAGAGCGCCGTACCTTCTGGCCATTTACCCGTTTCAACTGCGTAGGTTAAACGTTCGTAGACCTCGGGTGTCATTGCGCTAAGAAGTTGTTCTGCATCCATGGTAAAGCCTTAGTTTTAACAATTTTCACCAGAAAATAACCCGTAACAGAATTGAGTCAAGAACCTGACCAATAATAAGTGCATCTGATCACAAGTGAAGGAATATGAAAATTATGAAATGGTTGGCGATTAGCCTATTGCCTTTCACTCTGGTTGGGTGTCTTGAAGGGAACAAAAATACCGATCAACTGTGCCAAAGCAACCCGGGTCTTCAATGTGAACAATTGAACATGAACGATGGGCAATGTCGTGTCGCACGTACCGACCTCATCTGGCATCGATTTGAAGTTCAGAAGCAACCCACCGAAATCAACAAAATTAAAGAATTCGAATTAGTCACTGCCTACAAAAAGTGCCTAGAACTCGCGGCGCAGATCGAAACGATCGATCAATCTAAGCTGCAAGAACGTCGCTTTACCTCTTTAATGCACAGTATCGAAGAGTCTGAGCGCATTGTTAATGAGCTATCGAAATCCGATACACCGGAAACGCTATACTTCTTGTGGTCGCAAACTGGGGACACCAACGCCAGACGCAGTTTCCTACAACTAGAAGGCACTGAAGCGTTAAACACAGCTGAGATGCAATATGCCTTGGCAACCTTCTATACTACCCGCAATCATATAAAGACACTTAAGCTACTCAATAATGCGTTAACGCTTTCTAATGGCTCGGCAGCCAACACTGAAATCTTCAAGTCGATGGCCAGTATCAACCACAGCCTGGGTCATATGGAAAAAGCGTACGTTTGGGCAATGGTTGCCAAAGACTTTGATGTGCCGATTGCTTCTGAAGCCGAGCTCACGGTGTTGTACCATTTCGACAAAGCAACCTATAAGAAGCTAAATAAAGACGCAGACAACATCGTCGAAGCGATTGAGGATGGAATTTACAGCCCTTCAATCGTCCCGAGTTACTGATCGCTTCATTTATAGTGTTCTTACTTAAGCTTCTTATTCACCTGCTTTCAAATAAAAACAGCTACCTTTTTGGTAGCTGTTTTTATTTGTACTAGAGTTAAATCTGAAATCTTGGGCGTTTCAGCATTCCTAAATCGACAAATGCGACCTGTAAGGATTAGACAATAGTTACAAGTTATTTCGTACTTTCGTCATTTTTGTTGAAAATTAACGACACTGAATTAACACAGAACCGTTCACCTGTGGTCTTCGGACCATCAGGAAAAACGTGACCTAAATGACTATCACAGGCGGTACAACGGATCTCTACACGCTTCATTCCGTGACTTAGATCTTCTATATAGCGTACTGCTTCATCATTCACTGGGGCATCAAAGCTTGGCCAACCACACCCAGAGTCATATTTGTTATCCGACAGAAACAAAGGGCTTTCACAGCATGTACAGCTATAGACGCCAGTCTTATGGTTGTGCAGTAACTTACCGCTATATGGGGCTTCAGTACCACGTTCACGACACACTGCAAATTCGTCGTCTGTTAGGCGTTCACGCCAGTATTCATCAGGCTTTATCATATTTCCTCCCTTTTGAATCACGTTAATATCTCTCCACATTCTCAGTTATTATATTTACTTTTTTCTATAAAGGCTTGCATATCAGTCGTTTTGTAGCACATACTTTCTCACCAGGAAACATTGTACATATACACTCATAAGTGAATCATCATTTAGGGGTATTTTACCCAACTGGAAGGGTACAGAGCCACTTGCAATGGTCAATTTTCAACCACTTACACCCAATTGTTAAGAAAAGCGTCGCTTTTTTTTGACATTAAACAAGTTAAGTCGGATTATCTATTGCAGATGTATACTGGATTCTGTAATTTTACTACCAGTTATCTTTAATCAGAAATTAAGTTGTGGAGCAACTACAATGACTATCAAAGTAGGTATTAACGGTTTTGGCCGTATCGGCCGTTTCGTATTCCGCGCAGCTCAAGAGCGTGCAGACATCGAAGTAGTAGGTATTAACGATCTAATCGACGTAGAGTACATGGCATACATGCTTAAGTACGACTCAACTCACGGCCGTTTCAACGGTACTGTTGAAGTTGAAGGCGGTAACCTAATCGTTAACGGTAAAACTGTACGTGTTACAGCTGAGCGTAACCCAGAAGATCTTAAGTGGGATGCTATCGACGTAGACGTAGTTGCTGAAGCAACTGGTCTTTTCCTAACTGACGAGACTGCACGTAAGCACATCACTGCTGGCGCTAAGAAAGTAGTTCTTACTGGTCCTTCTAAAGATGCAACTCCAATGTTCGTAATGGGCGTTAACCAAGCATCTTACGCTGGTCAAGACATCGTTTCTAACGCTTCTTGTACTACTAACTGTCTTGCACCTATCGCTAAAGTACTTAACGATAAGTGGGGCATTGAGTCTGGTCTTATGACTACAGTTCACGCTACTACAGCAACTCAAAAAACTGTAGATGGCCCTTCTGCTAAAGACTGGCGCGGTGGCCGTGGTGCTTCTCAAAACATCATCCCATCTTCAACTGGTGCTGCTAAAGCTGTAGGCGTTGTTCTTCCAGAACTAAACGGCCTTCTAACTGGTATGGCTTTCCGTGTACCAACTGCTAACGTATCTGTAGTTGACCTAACAGTTAACCTAAAAGAAGCTGCATCTTACGAAGAAATTTGTGCTGCAATGAAAGAAGCTTCTGAAGGCGAAATGGCTGGCGTTCTTGGTTACACTGAAGACCAAGTAGTATCACAAGATTTCATCGGTGAAGTTCAAACTTCGGTATTCGATGCTAAAGCTGGTGTTGCTCTAACTGACAAATTCGTTAAAGTTGTATCTTGGTACGACAACGAAATCGGTTACTCAAACAAAGTTCTAGACCTAATCGCTCACATCTCTAAGTAATTTCTTTTTAGAAATCGCTTTAGATAAGCATTAGCGAAGACTGTTTTGAGCAGACTTTGAAAAAGGCGACCTTAGTGTCGCCTTTTTAATACCTGCTATCTTTTAAACCGCGTCTGCCTAAGCCTATCAAGATAGCCCAAATGCAAAATTCAATTCTAATACTGACTCTGTTTATCACTCATGAAAACACAAGCATCACTCTAGTCAGCATTTGAATTCAATTTCCTTAGAAGGATCATGTAATGGATTTATCTACTCTACCTGCACTAGCGGTACTTTCTGACAACGTGACTATCGTTGAACACGAAGGTGTAAAACTGGTTCGCATTATCCACGATAAAGCAAACGCAGCGATTTCACTGTTTGGCGGCCATGTGGTGTCATTCCAACCGCAAGGTCAAGAAGACCTGATTTGGATGAGCCAACAAGCTAAATTCGACGGTAAAACGGCTCTGCGTGGTGGTATTCCAGTATGTTGGCCTTGGTTTGGTCGCATTGCAGCACCAGCACATGGTTTTGCCCGTTCAAGTGAATGGCAATTGGTTGAGCACCGTGAAAGCGAAGCTGGCGTGATTGTAAGCTTAGGTCTGAAGCCAAGCGAAGAGACGCTAGCAGTATGGCCTCATCAGTTTGATGCACGTTTGAATGTTGAGATCGGCGAGCAGCTAAAAGTAACGCTGAACGTGAAGAATACTGACTCTCAACCATGGACTTTCTCTGGTGCACTACACACTTACCTAAACGTTGGTGATATTCACACCACAACCACAACAGGTATGGGTGCTGAGTACATTGATAGCCTGCAAGGTGGCAAGATCTGCCAAGGCGGTTCTGAACTGGTACTGACCGACACAATTGACCGTGTTTACACGCAACCAGAAGCGCAAATCTTTGTTGCTGACAAGAAGCTAAACCGCACGCTAACAGTTGAAAACCACGGTCATAACTCTGCAGTACTGTGGAACCCGTGGGCTGAAGGCGCTGCTGGTATGGGCGACATGCAGAACGACGGTTACCTAACCATGCTGTGTGTTGAATCAACGCTGCACGCACCAAGCCTAGAAGCAGGCAAAACGTTACAGCCTGGCGAAAGCCACCAGCTGATTACCATGATTGCCTCAAACTAGCTCTCTAACTAGTTTAATTACAAACAAAAATGCAGCTCATTGAGCTGCATTTTTTATTGCCCCTAACCTCACACGCATCGCCTAGTAATCAATGCTTTAGAACAAGCCTATTAGTCCATCACCTCTTTGTTCAACCCCGCACCATTTAGCTCTCATAACTCTAGTTTATAAATATAACTATCAATTCATTAATTATTATCAATCACTGCCGATAAATAATTACCTATGATAGAAAGCTCAATAACAAACTTCCTTAAAACCACTTAACAACACCTCAATGAAGACAGGATAGTGAATTCATGTTCGAGAAATACAAAAATCAAAGTGTTGGCTTCCAACTTAAGTTGGTCATTTTGCTGTGCTTGCTTATCGCCTTTGGCTCCATTGCGACACTCGTATATAGAAATGCCTCTCAGGTGTTATTAGACAACACGTTAAAAGAACACCAATCCAAAGTAGAAGCGATGGCCAAAACCATCTCTGGTCAGTTCGATGCCTACCTGCATACCGCCAAAGTTTTAGAATCCACTTTTCGCAACGGTTACCTAGCAGGTATTTATGTTGAAAGTTATGATGTTGAGTTCAACGGTCATTCCATTCCTAACATGACTCAATACGGTGAGAGCTTAATCAACGACACCAAACTGGTTGATAGCTTTACTCGCGACACCGGCGCCGTAGCGACCCTATTTGCCCCATTTGGCGACGACTTTATTCGTGTGTCGACTTCTCTTAAAAAGCCATCAGGCGAACGAGTCGTTGCGACCACGCTAGGGAAAAATCATCCAGGCTATAGCAAGCTCAAGAATGGCCAGCCTTATTACTCTCAAGTTAAGCTCTTCGGCCAACGTTACATCACCTACTATGCGCCTTTGACCAATGCTCAAGGTAAAGTAAACGGTGTCTCTTTCATTGGCTTGCCAGTAGAAGAGGCAACTCAAAGTCTGTTTGAATCTTTACGCTCTGTATCATGGGGTGACACCGGATACACCATCATTGTTGATAACGAGAAAGAGCATCAAGGCCAGTACTTACTGCACCCTACTAACGTTGGCGGTGGTAAATCGATTGTTGACGTGGCTGACTACGACGGCAACAAACCTTTCTATCAGATCTTTGAACAGCAATCCGGTTTGATTCTCTACCCTTTTGAGTACCAAGGGACGGTAGGTGAAAAATATCTCGTCTACACTGAAGTTTCTGGGTGGGATTGGAAACTGCTTGGTGGGACTTTTATCAAGGAAGTGACCAAGGGCAGTGATGAACTGTTGAAGCTCATCGCTATTATTGCCACCTTGATTGCTGCCGCCACCATCGTCGCGTTAACCTTCGTGTTGAACCGTACACTGACGCCACTAACGACGTTAAACGAGTACATGCTACGTCTAGGAAAAGGCGAAGTAAGCCTGCATATTCCAAACAATGGTAAGCAGACCAAAAACGAGATCAGCAATCTGAATACCGGTGTTGCGAACATGGCAGCCCAGCTGAACACACTCGTGGGCGAGATTCGTGCAACCAGTGATCAAGTACAGAACAGCTCAAGCAGTGTGTCACAAGATGCCAGCCACAACTTGAGTCAATCTGATCGCCAGCAAGCACAAGTTGAGCAAGTCGTTACTGCCATAGAAGAGATGGCCACCTCCGCTGAATCAGTAGCGCAGCAGGTAAACAGCATTGCGGAAAATGTTCGCCTTGCCAATGAAGACAGCCAGAAAGGTTTAGAAGTCGTTGAAGGTGTGTGTATTGATGTTGCCCAACTGAATGATCAATTAGACAAGTCAGCATCGGCTATCGAGCAAGTAAGCTCTGATAGCGAAAGCATTCAAACCGTCACCAAGATGATTGATGACATCGCAGAGCAAACCAACTTGCTTGCATTGAACGCTGCGATTGAAGCGGCACGAGCGGGTGAACAAGGTCGTGGTTTTGCCGTTGTTGCTGATGAAGTAAGAACGCTCGCTCATAGAACACAAACATCAGTACAAGATGTAGTGAGCATCATCGAGAAGCTAAAGTCTTCGACCCACAATGCCGTAAACCTTATGACGCAAAGCCAATCGAACGCCAACCAAGTACTCGATAAAGCGCAAGAAGCAGGCACCGCACTAGAGTCGATTGCTTCTCAAGTTGAATCTATTGCTTCTCAAGCTGAAACCATTGCTGCGACATCAGAAGAGCAAGCTCAGGTTTCTCAAGAGATAGCAGCGAACGCGCATGCGATCAGCGACTTGAACCAACAAAGCCGTGAAACCAGCGCTAAGACCTCACACAGTGCTGATGAACTTCAGAAACAAGCGGAATCGTTGAAGAATCAAGTTAACTTCTTTAGCTAAAAGCTGAGTTCTCTGTTTTATCAGCGACTCGCTCATAACTAATAGAGCCAACCATTCGTTGGCTCTATCTCTTCACTGACTGGTTCTATCTACTCTCGGATTGCCGTTAACCAACACAGCTGCGTTTATTCTAGCGCCCCACTATGCTTCCTGTTAAAATTTTGGACTTGAAATTTCTACCTCGAGTTCGCAATGACTTACCAATGCCCTTTGTGTCACCAACCTTTATCTCAAAACGATCGTACGTTTAAGTGTGAAAAGAACCATCAGTTCGACCTAGCGAAAGAAGGCTATGTCAATTTGATGCCTGCGCACCACAAACGCTCAAAAGATCCAGGTGACAACAAAGAGATGATGCAGGCACGTCGTCGTTTCCTTGAAGGTAACCACTATGACCCAATGCGCCATGCGGTGGTGACATTGTGTTCTCGCTATCTACCAGCTGAGGCACCTAGCCTATTGGATATTGGTTGTGGCGAAGGGTATTACACCAACGAAATTGCTGTGAATCTTCAAGAAAAGAATGGTGCGACTTTTGGCCTAGACATTTCTAAGATTGCTATCAAATACGCCGCTAAACGCTACCCTGCTGTCGACTTCTCAGTTGCATCAAGTCATCGCCTACCCTTTGCTGAAAGCAGCTTAGACGGCATTCTACGCATTTATGCGCCTTGCAAGGCTGAAGAGTTACAACGCACCATCAAAGACAGTGGTGTGGTGATCACCGTGACACCAGCTAGCCGACACCTGTATCAACTGCGTGATGTAATTTATGATGGCGTTCGTTTGCACGATGAAGATCCAGAAGTGATCGAAGGTTTTACGCTTGAGCACCAAGAGCAACTAAACTATATGATGGAACTATCGGGGTCAGATGCATTCGACCTGCTACAGATGACGCCGTTTGCTTGGAAGGCGAGTGAAGAGTTTAAACAACAACTCACCGAGGCAGAGCAATTCAACTGTGAAGCTGACTTTATGCTGCGAGTGTACCGCAAACAAATTTAATTGATATTGATTATCGTTTGCATTGAAATCTTATCTTGCCTCCTTTAGTATGCGTGTTCTTCAAGGAGGCATTTCATGCAACGTATTATTCTTATCGGATTAGCTACTCTTCTCACGGCTTGTGCTAGTCAACCTGCAAAAGACACTTCTCAAAAAGTGGCTCAAACGGAATCCGTTTCCACATTCTATGACTACCAGTTCGCTTCTCCACAAGGCGAAACACTTTCTCTCGATGCATTACCCGAGCAGCTGATTGACGCTGATGTGGTTCTAATTGGCGAATGGCACACGCATTCTGCCATTCACCGCTTCCAAACCGACTTCTTAAAAGCGCGCCGCAACGCAACATCAAACATTGCGCTTTCAATGGAACAATTCACTCGAGAGCACCAAGCCACACTTGACCAATACTTAAACGGCGAAATTGGCGAACAAATTCTCATGTCTCAAGCGGCAGCTTGGCCAAATTACGAAAGTGATTACCGCGCGTTAGTTGAGTTCGCAAAAGCCAACGACGTCGATGTTATTGCGGCAAATGCACCAAAGCCATTCGTGCAGTGTATTGGCCGTAAAGGATTGCCTTACCTAGACCAATTATCGACCGAGCAACGCCAATGGATTGCTGCCGAAGTGAATACTGGCGATAGCCCTTACAAAGAAAAGTTCATGGCTTCTATGCACCACGGTACGCCAGAGCAAACAGAAAAACAGTTTGCCGCTCAGGTAACCTGGGATGAAACCATGGCTGAGTCGATTGTGGATTACCTAGCATCAAACCCTGATAAACAAGTAATTCATGTGGCTGGCAAGTTCCACACCGAGGGTGGTTTAGGGACGGCGGCATCAATTCTACGTCGTAACCCTGATTTGAGAATCGCCATCATCAGCCCAGTTGAAGAGGTTTCATCAGATAGCAATGACTACCAGCTAAAAGTACTTTCGCCGCCGGCTCGCTTTGTTAAGAAAGAGAACCGAATGAAGGCATACAAGCACCTGTCAAAACGCAGCGCTAGCCTAGAGTGTGAGTAAGGTCTGTTGATCCACTCTTCTAAGCTAAAGAGTCGATGGGCTAATCCTAGATAATTAGCCCATCGTCAAAACTTGATCACGTTCCCGTCATTCATCCTAACTCTATCTAAATCAAACATTCTTATCGGCACAAGACTTGCTTAGTAAATAGACGATTTAACCAAGCAGACGAAAATGTAATGTGCGAATAAAAAACATCACTATCGATGATTAATTGCACAAGTTTTTCACACCTCTGCCGATACTATATTTAAGGATAGGTAAGGAGAGCGATATGACGCCAGTAGGAACGAGTAATACTCAGCTGTATTCACCTTCGCAAATGAATGCACAAGCTAAAAGCACTGAAGCTGAAAAGCCTGCGCCGCTTAAGGTTGAGCAAAATACCGTGAAGCTTTCTGATGAAGGCAAAGCCCTATTATCTGCACTTAAAGAAATCGATAAAGAAGCCAAGAAAGTCGAAGCTGAAAACGAGACCGTTACCGATAAGGTTGAGTCATTTGCTCATGGCGCTTTAGGTATGGATCACCCAGATAAGATTGAAGAAGAGGACGATGGTTCTTATTCAGCTGGGCAATACTTATCCGCAGCGGCAACCGTTGGTGGCATTCTACTTGCCTTAATCTAACTTTCCCCTCTGTTACTGTACTTTCCTCTCTGCATTAAAGCGATTTGTCGTCACGACAACAGACCCGATTTGGTCTAAAAAACGAGTTCATTCCATAATTCCGCTCTCATTTTAATGGAATAATACTCGTGAAAAACACTTTTGAGCTTATTGATAAGCCTACTTTCTTTGGTGCGATTGCACTCCTACTCACGATAGTTTTCCCGCTCATTTTGTTCCCTGCACAGGGCGCAGACTGGATTGCGGTTGCGAAAACATTCATGACGGACCAACTTGGATTTTTATATCTTGCGCTAGGCCTCGCTGCCTGTGCATTTATGGTTTACGTTGTGTTCAGTGATATGGGACAAATTAAACTGGGCGAAGCTGATGAAGAGCCTGAATTCAAAACAGCATCATGGGCTGCAATGCTATTTTGTGGCGGTATCGGTGCAAGTATCTTGTACTGGGGCTGTATTGAGTGGGCTTACTACTACCAATCACCGCCTTTCCAACTAGAGCCGGGCAGTGAAGAAGCGGTTCGTTGGGCTGCAACTTACGGTTTGTTCCACTGGGGACCAATCGCGTGGTCTATCTACCTGATCCCTGCGATTCCTATCGCTTACTTCTTCTATGTACGTAAACAGCCAGTTCTAAAGATCTCTAGTGCGTTAATGCCTGTTCTTGGTGAACACCGCAGTAAAGGCGTACCTGGAAAAATCGTCGATATCCTTTTCATTTTCGGTCTATTAGGCGGCGCTGCAACAACGTTAGGTTTAGCTGCACCTCTAATCACTGAAGGTCTGAATCACCTATTTGGTCTACCTAAAAATAACCTAACGCAAGTGATGGTGCTTTTAGTGTGTACTGCGATTTTTGCTTACTCATCTTATGCTGGATTGGAAAAAGGCATCAAGATCCTAAGTAACATCAACTTCTGGGGTGCAATGGGTCTGTTGGCTTTCGTTCTGATCGCGGGTCCAACAATCTTCATGTTAGAAACAGGTTTAGACTCAATTGGTCGCCTACTGTCTAACTTCTTCGTGATGGCAACGTGGGCTGAACCATTTGGTGGCTACGGTACATTCGAAAACACTCACTTCCCACAAGACTGGACGATTTTCTACTGGGCATGGTGGCTAGTATTTGCACCGAGTATGGGTCTGTTTGTTGCGCGTATCTCTCGCGGCAGAACCATCAAACAAATGGTGTCAGGTTCGATCTTCTTTGGTTCTCTAGGTTGTTTCCTATTCTTCATGATCTTAGGTAACTACGGCCTATCACTTCAGCTTTCTGGTGAGCTGGATGTCGTTGCGATTTTGAATGCTGAAGGCGCAACCAAAGCTATCTTCTCGATGCTTGCACAATTGCCAATGAGCACGCTGGTTATTGCTGTATTTACAATGCTGTGTATTATCTTCACGGCAACGACATTTGACTCTATCTCATACATCCTGGCGTCTGTTGTACAAAACAACGTGACCGAAGAGCCAATGCGCTGGAACCGTATGTTCTGGGCATTTACTCTATCGTTCTTGCCAACTATTCTGATGTTCTTGGGCGGCCTAAGTACGCTACAAACCGCAGCGATTGTTGGTGGCTTACCGCTGCTTGCTATCTCTGTCATGTTGATGATTTCAGCGGTTCGTGCGACTAACCTCGACCTACGCCATCAAGATGCGTACATCGAGCCAACGATCAACATCGAAGAACTGCCAGACATGGACCCTTGGTCTGCTGAAGGTATGGCGCTGGCTCAATTTGAGAAAGAAAGAGATGCAGCACAAGAAGCTGCAGAACTTGAGCGTGTTGCTTACACAGAACTTGCCGCAGTGAAGAAAGAAATTCGCGCTTATGTGCTAGAACAAGGTTCACAAATGGAAACTCACGAGTTACCAGAGAACCTACAACAAGCACTTGAGCAGGCCGAGAGTAATCTTAGTGCCGCACAAGCGAAAAAGATCGAGTTATCTGAGCAAGCTCAGAATGCTCGTATCACGTTCAACCAGGTGGTTGCAGACTTACCGCTTGCTTGACATTAGCCATGACACAGTCCATTGATTTGGACCCTCCTAAATACGACAAAGGCTCACAGAAATGTGAGCCTTTTTTTATTCGGGTGATTGACTAGTCTTCGTTAACTAGCGGTTCGGGTGATTCAAAATGTGATCTTCCCAATCCACCACATCGATTTCGTATACCACTTTGTTACGAACGCTTTCACCTGCTGCATGCATCTCTGTTTTTGATCCGGTGATCAATGGGTGCCACTCAGGGATCGGCTTAGATTCTGATAGTAGGCGGTAAGCACAAGTGTCTGGTAGCCAGTGAAACTCATCGATCTTGTCACGAGTCAGCTTCAAACACTCTTCACCTGAAGTGAAGCGGTTCGGGTAGTCTTTACACGAACATGTTTTGTCGTTTAACCAGCTACACGCCACATTGGTGTAGTAAACTTCATCGCTATCTTCATCCATTAGTTTATGCAGGCAGCACTTACCACAACCGTCGCAAAGTGATTCCCACTCATTCTCGGTCATTTGCTCTAGTGTCTTTTCTTGCCAAAATGAATTCGTCATAGGATTACTTCTTACTCTTTTACTGGGGTGCGTGTTATACCGCTAGCCCATAAAAAGTTCAAGGATAATAATTGTTCATTCTTTGATTCAATCAACAGCTGTCACTCTCATCATTTTTTGCTACTATCGCGCACCCTGTTATTTAGTGAGTTTAATTTGATGGAATGTCGTCTAGGTTGTGGAGCATGTTGTATCGCTCCAAGTATTACATCTGCTATTCCTGGAATGCCTAATGGTAAGCCTGCTGGCGTACGCTGCATCCAATTAAATGAGCAAGATCTCTGCAAATTATTTGGTCAACCTTCACGCCCGAAGGTATGTCACCAATTCAAAGCTTGCCCTATCATTTGTGGTAAAACCGACCAAGAAGCCCTTGATAACCTGATCGAGTTAGAAGCCATTACCTAAGATTAGCTGACCTTTTCTTCCTCCTATATGCCCAAGATTTCACAATTCTTCGAAATCTAAACTATCTTGTTGATACTGGTACAGATTAATAAGGATCGTTATGAATAGGTATATCGCAGAAATGTTCGGTACATTTTGGTTGGTGTTAGGTGGTTGTGGTAGTGCCGTCTTAGCCGCCGCTTTTCCCGATGTAGGTATCGGCTTACTCGGGGTTTCCCTCGCATTTGGTTTAACCGTACTCACCATGGCTTTTGCTATTGGCCATATATCCGGCTGTCATCTCAACCCTGCTGTTACAATAGGTCTTTGGAGCGGTGGTCGCTTTGATACCAAAGACGTCGCACCTTACATTATTGCTCAGGTCATTGGCGGTATTATCGCGGGTGGTGTGTTATTCGTGATTGCTTCAGGCCAAGCAGGCTTTGACGCTGCGGCATCTGGCTTTGCTTCAAATGGTTACGGTGAACACTCACCGGGCGGCTATTCACTTACCGCTGCACTGGTCTGTGAAGTGGTGATGACCATGGTATTCCTATTCGTGATCATGGGCGCAACTGATTCAAAAGCGCCTGCTGGGTTTGCACCCATTGCGATTGGTCTCTGTTTGACCTTGATTCACCTTATCAGTATCCCTGTCACTAACACCTCTGTGAACCCTGCTCGAAGTACCGGCGTGGCTGTATTTGTCGGTGACTGGGCTGTTTCACAACTATGGCTATTCTGGGTGGCACCAATTATTGGTGCCGTGATTGGCGCGATGATATACAAAGCGGTGAGAGGTTCAGATTAAGCGCTGAAAAACGTCTAAAGCAATAAAAGAAAAAGCCGCTTAGTGATGATTCACCAAGCGGCTTTTTTAGATCTTATGACGACCGAGTAAGGAGTGCGAAAGCGTGGTGCCATCCACCAGCTCTAGCTCACCACCAACGGGAACACCATGAGCGATACGACTAGCGTTCACTTCATGGGCATTACATAGCTCAGCAATGTAATGCGCTGTTGCTTCCCCTTCAACTGTTGGGTTAGTCGCTAGGATTACTTCAGAGATATCACCACGACGCAGGCGGTAGTCCAAAACATCGAGACCGATGTCACTTGGACCAATGCCATCAAGTGGTGAAAGGTGACCCATCAATACAAAGTAACGACCTGAATATTGGCCTGTCGCTTCTATTGCTGCAATATCTGCAGGGCTCTCTACTACACAGATTTGACCATTTTCCTGACGTTTAGGATTGGTACAAATGTGGCAAGTATCTTCTTCAGTAAAAGTACGGCACTCATTACAGTGACCGATTTCGGTCATTGCTTGGCTAAGAGCTTCAGCCAATTGTAGGCCGCCTTTTCTATCGCGCTGTAACAAATGAAAGGCCATACGCTGCGCCGACTTGGGGCCAACCCCAGGTAGACAACGTAAGGCCTCCATCAAATGCTCCAGCATATGACTGGTACGCATATTTAACCGTTCTAATTTTCAAGTAATAGCCTGTTCAACACAAACCACCACCTGAATTAACCTTTAAGAATAAGTTACTTAGAAAGGCATCTTCATACCTGGTGGAAGTTGCATTCCGCCAGTTACGCTAGCCATTTTCTCTTTTTGAGTTTCTTCAACGCGACGAGCCGCATCGTTGAAAGCAGCAGCGATAAGATCTTCAAGCATCTCTTTATCGTCTTCCATTAGGCTTTCATCGATATCAACACGGCGAACGCTGTGGCTACCAGTGATCGTTACTTTTACAAGGCCAGCACCTGACTCACCTGTAACTTCCATATTTGCGATTTCTTCTTGAAGCTTTTGCATGCGCTCTTGCATTTGCTGGGCTTGCTTCATCATGTTGCCCATACCGCCTTTACCAAACATGTTAATACTCTCTGGTCTAATTGGTTTATTAAAATTAATTAAGCTATACGAGCTTAAATGGGGGTTAAAACAGTGTGATTCAACCCCTCGATGTTCAGTTCTCAGATTTGCTTATCTGGGATGATACGCCGGTCACTAAACAAGAAAACGTTCTAGATAGGACGAACGCTGTCTCTGTCGAGTTCAGCGGCAAAACGTCTTTCAATGAACTGTACGTTGGCATCGTTTTCTAAAGCGGTAAACGCGTCTTTCAACTTACCTTGATACAATCGCTCTCGTAATTCTAGCGGCGTTTCTCCACCATCACCGATTTCAACACTCAAATGACACTCTTCTCCAAGCACAGTATTGAGAGACTGCAATAGCTCACTCTGTGCACGGTCCGTATTCAAGTGAGCTTGGCTCGCTCTTAACGTTAAAGTGATTGATGTGTCGTTTTTAGCAAACACTGAGTTCAATGCTAACTGTTCAACAAGCTTGGCTGTCTCTAGCTTTTGAATCGTGGCGGACCATTCATCTTGAGCAATCGACTCTTGAAGCAATTTATCGACCATTTCTGGTGTCTTAATATGCTCTAACGCACGCTTGATCTGAGTAGGTGTAAGCTCTTTGCTCACCTCTTTCACTACAGGTTTAGACGGTTTCCAGCGATAAGGTTCATTATCGTTGGTCACATTTTCTGTCGAAGAGGCTGATAAAGAAGCTGGCGACACCCGCTCAGAACCACCGTGTTGCTGAGCAACTCGATCAAGAACTGAAGTTTTAGCAGGTGTCGCTTTAGCCTTTTTTGGCGCCGAGCCTTTGTTTTCTGTTGCCGAACTGCCTCTACGTTGAGAACGTAATTGGTGGCGTAAACCACTCACAGGCGAAGTTGCACGCACTGGCTGCTCTTGCGGAGCAGAAGGTGCAGCGCTTGGCTGTTGAACCGGGCTCTGGTTCTGATAATTCGTTTGTTGCTGCTGAGGCTGCTCTGCACCGTAGCTTGGACGCTCATCATAAGCAGGAGGCGCGTCATACTGGCTATGCGGGTAATCCTGTTCTGGATAACCTTGGTTGCCTGAATGTTCAGCGTAACCTTGCGAATCTGAATACTGTGCTGGGTTCTGCTGCGGAGCCTGTTGCACGGGTTGCTGCTGCATAGGCTGCTGTTGAGGCGCCTGTTGTTGCATCTGAGGCTGTCTCGGAGCTGCCATTGGCGCAGGTTGACTCACTGACTGAGCAACGTTCTGAGCTTGAGCTGCTGGAACTGGCGCTGGGCTTGCCGACTGAGTCGAGATTGCAGTAGCAACCGCTTGTTCAGCTGGTCTAAATGCCAACATGCGTAAAACCACCATCTCAATACCAACGCGAGCGGTTGGTGACAATGGTAAGTCTTCACGACCTTTCAACACGATCTGGTAGTAGAGTTGAATGTCTTGTGGGCTAAGCGCTTTGCTCAGTAGTTCAAGCTTCTCTGCGTCAGGCTGTGCCTTATCTAATGTAGATGGCAAAGCTTGGAACATCGCAAGACGATGCAGTTGAGTCGCAAGCTGATTCAGCAAACCATCCCACTCGACACCGTTCTCAGCAAGGCTTTGGATACACGCCATCGCTTGCTGTGGCTGCTTACTGCTAATCGCTTCAAGCAAGTGGATAGCTTGGTCGGTATCCAGTGTTCCGAGCATGTGAGCAACAGTATCTGTTACGACACTGCCATTACCCAATGCGATAGCTTGGTCTGTAAGGCTTAATGCATCACGCATACTGCCATCAGCAGCATGAGCAATCATTCCAAGCGCACGAGACTCAGACGTCACATCTTCTTGTTCAAGAATATGATCGAGCTGCTCGTGAATATTATCAACGCTGATCGGCTTGAGGTGGAACTGCAAACAACGCGACAAGATAGTCACTGGAAGCTTCTGTGGATCCGTTGTTGCGAGCAAGAATTTCACATACTCAGGCGGCTCTTCTAAGGTCTTTAGAAGCGCGTTAAAGCTGTGCCTAGAAAGCATGTGTACTTCATCGATTAGGTAAACCTTGAAGCGACCACGTGCAGGCTTGTACTGAACATTGTCCAGAAGCTCGCGGGTATCTTCTACCTTAGTACGTGATGCCGCATCAATCTCAAGTAGGTCAACAAAGCGACCTTCATCGATCTCTTTACAGGTTGCACATTCACCACAAGGTGTTGAGGTAATGCCTGTCTCACAGTTGAGTCCCTTAGCAAACAAACGGCCGATGGTCGTTTTACCGACACCTCGTGTACCGCTGAACAGGTATGCATGGTGCAACCTGTTCTGGCTAAGGGCATTCTCTAATGCTGTTAAAACATGGGCTTGACCAACCACTTCTTTGAATTTGGTTGGTCGCCATTTTCGCGCTAACGCAAGATAGCTCATGAATAATTCCGAAAAGGATTAGTGACCGTCGAATTCGCAGATGCTAAACACTTCTAGACCTAAGCCTTGTAAGCGCTTGTCACCACCGATTTCTGGAAGGTTAATAACAAATGCAGCGTGTTCTACCACACCACCAAGTTGACGAATCAACTTTGTTGTTGCTTCAATCGTACCGCCTGTTGCTAGCAAATCATCAACCATCAACACTTTGTCGCCTTCAACGATAGCATCAGTATGGATTTCTAGAGTGTCGGTGCCGTACTCAAGCTCATAAGATTGTGCCACAGTTTGACGAGGCAGCTTGCCCGGCTTACGAACAGGAATGAAGCCAACACCTAGCTCAAGAGCAAGAGGCGCACCAAATAGGAAACCACGAGCTTCAGTACCAACGATCTTAGTAAAGCCCATGTCCTTGTATGTTTCCGCTAGCAGGTCGATAGTCGCTTTGTAAACTGCTGGATCTTCCATCAAGCTTGTTACGTCACGGAACAAAATACCCGCTTTAGGGTAATCAGGAATGCTTTTGATGCTTGCTTTGATCAGAGAGATTTTTTCTGTGTTCATAATCTTATGCACTTCATTAGGCCGCTTTCCAAACTCTCGTTAACGAATCAAACATCAACGCTTGGAATTAAGGAAAGGTACGATTGGTATTCATTGCAACGAGAGTCATAACTCTGATTGCTGAAATAATAAACGCCCGCTATACAAGCAGGCACACTAGCTTAATGGTAGTGATTTTCTTTGCGGTCAGCAACCAACTCATGGGTTGGAAGTCGCATAAACCATGTGAGAAGAATAACAAGTACACAAATTAGGAAAGCCTTGACCCAAATGATAGGGGCAAAGTAGATGGATAAAGCAAAACTCAACAAGATAAAGAATACGCCACGCGTTTTAACTTGTTTGGTGACGGCACCGTGTTGATACCAATTGTTCAGCAAAGGACCCAGCGTTTTGTGCTCATGCATCCATTTATGAACTTTCGGATTACTTCGCATGAAACATGCGCTAGCAAGAAGGAGGAAAGGAGTGGTTGGCAGAACGGGCAAAACTATCCCTAGAACTGCGAGAAATATACAAAGGCCACCAGCAATATTGAGGCTTAAAACTCGAACGCTAATTGTGGCCTCCTTGAGTTAGCTATCACCAGTCAGTGACGACAGCTTAACTAGAATGTTGCGTAACCATTGAATACTCGGATCAACGTAAGTGTTGCTGGTAGCAATGGAATCATTAAAAATGCGGCTAAAAATCCTAAAAAGTAGAATACATTAAACGGGTCTTGAAAGTCTTTGTTATCTGCCATGATTGCTTCTTGTTTTTGTTAGTAAAGGTAAGTATCCGGCGAACCAAACCCGCTTTGCTAAATCGACATTTAACAAAAAAGGCATAGCCACACCATTTGCGCAACTATACCTTAATCAATTATTCACAAAAACCGAGGAAATATAGGGTTAATCAGTAGACCCTTGGTGTATGTCTAAACTAAAACTTGCCGATCCAAGTAGGCTCAACGAAAGTTGGCAGCCCTGTTCGATCGGAAGGTCCCGCGTAATAAAGTTCTTCTTGCAGTTCTCGCCCAAGCGCTCACCTGCTGCAATATGTTGATTCAATTCACCATTCGACCATTGCCCATCTAAACCCGCAGGTAAAATGGAGATGGTTCCCTCGGCAAGGTCTGCAACACCAAACAAGGCATTCACTGGGGTAGAACATTTAGAGCAACGAATCCCCTTCTCTAAGATCTCAGCAATATCTTTGAGATCAACGTTAAAATCTTTTCTGTTTCTTATGTAATCGTGGAACAGCGCTCTCACTAACAATGTTGTCGCGGAGCCGCCATTATCAGACGACGATGAATCGACGAGGTAAAAAGCAAACTGCCCGTTCATCATCCACGCATAATCAAACACAAGTGGCATCATCTCTGTTGATTGCAGTAACCGGTAACTGCAACGCCATGATCCTTGTCGCGTATCTTTCTCTGGAAGCAACGCATGCAGTAAGTCTTTTGCTGCGCTTGGATTATCTTGAAGGTAATTCAGATGCCAATGCAGTTCTTGGTCTTCAGGGATCTCCCCCCCGTCATCCACACAGAACCATTGGCTCGAAAAATCTCGTTGGTCTGAAATGTTATCGAACGAATCTGTCAATGTATTCGCAATCGCACTTCCTAGGTGACGGTGATCCTCTAACGGTTTCGCTAAGAAGTCTTTAATACCAAATCGCAAGGCTTTCGCCACATCAGACATATCATCAGTGCCGGACACAACGATCATAGGCAGTGACGGGTACTCTAAACTGAGCTCTTCCACAAGCTCGATACCATCAAGTATTGGCATTGATAAGTCACACACAATTAAATCTGGCGCTGAGTCTCTAAGTTTCTGCAAAGCGTCCAGTCCATTTTCAGCCTCAACCACTTTATAACCGACCTTGTCTAGGTACGCGCTGGTTATACGGCGAAAAATAGGATCATCATCAACCAACATCACGCATTTTTGGTTAATTACTTCCTGAGCCGAGGTCATTACTGGCTGACTGTGAGTTTTGTACATAATCTATAACCTCACAAAACTAAGTCGAATTATTATTGTTATCTGTTCTAAGAACTAATATAAAACTTAGTAATAAAATGCTAAATACACAAATTTGCACTCTTTACTGGTAATTCGTGACGAGGGTTGGAATACTTGTAAATAGTGCAACGAGTTGACGTAACGCAAACATTGATCTCACTGTTACGTATAAATTAGATGAGATTGTAAACAAATGTGTCTGGATTTATGAAATTAGATGATTTAAACCTCTTTCGACTCGTCGTTGAAAATGGGAGCTACACCGCAACATCGCGCAAGACTATGATTCCGGTTGCGACCATCACACGACGCATCCAAGCCTTAGAAGATTCTTTGAACCTTAGGCTTCTCAATAGACACGCGCGTAAACTTTCTTTAACAGAGGCAGGCGAACGTTTCTTCAATGAATGCTCTCCGCTGTTGCAACGTCTCTCTTCTACTGCAGAAGAGTTAACTGACGTGTGTAAAGGCGCTTCCGGTAAGATTCGTATTACGGCACCCTCAAATCTGACCAAGCGCATGATGATGCCAATGTTCAGTGAATTCATGACTCAATACCCTGATATCAATATTGAGCTGATGATGAACAACCAAGCGGATCAGCTGGATCCAACGGAGTGGGACGTGATTTTCCGTGTCGGACCGCAGCGTGATTCAAGCCTAATCGCTCGAAAAATCAGTGAAGTCAAAGATATTCTTATCGCGAGCCCTGAGTACTTAGCGAAGAACCCAGCTCCAAGCCATGCTGAAGAGCTAGCGAACCATTCGCTACTTAAAGGCTACCCGCTGATTAAGTGGCAGCTGAGTAATTCGAATGAAGAGACGGTGGTAAATAGCGAGAAAGGCCGTTTCAACGCCAATGCGCTTAATGTCGTGAGACAAGCGTGCTCAGAAGGCCTAGGTATCACCCTGATGCCTGACGTGATGATTCGTGAATACATTGAAGATGGCAGCTTAGTGCAAGTCTTAGAAGACTGGAGCGCTAACCCTCGTGATATTTACATGCTTTATAACCACAAAGACCATCTACCAGAGAAAGTGAGATTGTTTATTGATTTTGTGATCGCATACCACATTCATTAAGGTTAATCCCCTTCTCTATAAACAAAAAAACCAGAGCCGATGCTCTGGTTTTTTATTTTCTGTATCGCTAGCGAAACTCTGTATGACTAACGAAACGCTAATTAAGCGCCTTCGTTGTGTAACTCTAGGTTAGCAAGATCTTGTTGAATCTCACGCTGAACCTTTGAGTCGTCATTACGCAAAGAGTCTAGGAAATCTAGGTACGCTTGGTCGATATCGCCCGTTACATACTCGCCGTTAAATACAGAAGTATCGAAACGAGAAATGTCTTGATTGCCCATGCCCACTGCAGAAATCAGATCTGGTAGTGTTTGGAAAATCAATGCGTCTGCGCCAATCTGCTTACAAATCGTTTCGTTATCACGACCATGAGCAATCAGCTCTGTCGCGCTCGGCATATCAATGCCGTAAACGTTAGGGAAGCGAACCTCTGGAGCCGCTGAAACCATGAAGACCTTGTTTGCGCCAGAATCACGAGCCATCTCAATGATTTGCTCTGATGTTGTGCCGCGAACAATAGAATCGTCAACCAGAAGAACGTTCTTACCTTTAAACTCAGAGCGGATTGCGTTGAGCTTACGGCGAACTGACTTCTTACGCTGTTGCTGACCAGGCATGATGAACGTGCGACCAACATAGCGGTTTTTCACGAAACCTTGACGGTATGGCTTATTGATCGCTTGAGCGATTCGTAGCGCAATATCGTTTGATGTTTCAGGGATTGGGATAACCACATCAATATCTAAGTCTGCGTACTCTTCTTTAATACGCTTACCAAGCATCTCACCCATCTCAACGCGTGCGCTGTAAACCGAGATTTTGTCGATGAATGAATCTGGGCGTGCAAAGTATACAAACTCAAAGATACATGGGTTTAGTTGAGGATTGTCTGCGCATTGCTTAGTGAAAAGCTCACCGTCGAACGTTGCGTAGATAGCTTCACCTGGTGCTACGTCGCGCATGAAGTCGAAACCAACAGCATCGAGTGCTACCGATTCAGACGCAACCATGTACTCTGTTTTACCTTGAACTTCACGCTTACCAAGACACAGTGGACGAATACCGTGTGGGTCACGGAATGCGATCATACCGTGGCCGATGATCATCGCCGTTACAGCGTAAGCACCACGAATTGTACGGTGCACATTTGCCACAGCACGGAAAACGTCATCTGAAGTTACGTTACCTTTAACGGTATCGATCTCATGAGCTAATACGTTCAGTAGAACTTCAGAGTCAGAGGTTGTGTTTACATGACGACGGTCTTTTTCGAACAACTTCTCACGAACTTCGTTTGCGTTCGTCAGGTTACCGTTGTGCGCCAACGTAATGCCAAAAGGAGAGTTTACGTAGAAAGGCTGAGCTTCAGACGCACTTGAACTACCCGCAGTAGGATAACGAACATGGCCAATACCAACTTCACCTTGTAGGCGCTGCATGTGTTTTGCTTCAAAAACATCTTTTACTAAACCGTTCGCCTTACGCAGACGGAAACGATTGCTTTCTATGGTACAAATACCAGCGGCATCTTGGCCACGATGCTGCAATACCGTTAAAGCGTCATAAATAGACTGGTTTACAGGTGTTGAACCCACGATTCCAACAATACCACACATGTCCTAATCCTCGATTTTTCGACATTAACTGGCGCTAGAGCGCGCCAGATAAGAAACTAGATGTTGCTTGTAAATGCTCGAAGAACGGCGCAATGATTCGACTAAATTCCGGAACCAATTGCGAATTCTTCCACCACTCAGAACTTGGGAATGCAGTAAACGCATCCATGAAAAACAACACTGCAGAAACAATCAAAACACCACGTAAGCCACCAAAGACGACACCGAGGATTCTGTCTGTACCTGACAGGCCTGTTTTCTGAACTAGTTGACCGATGACATAGTTAACTAAGGCACCCACAACTAACGTTGCAACAAACAATGCTGCTATCGCAGTTCCGTTTCGAAACATCTCATCTTCGATATTGGTGAAGTACATCGCTAATTTAGCGTAGTACTGGCTAGCAATAAAAAATGCTCCAAACCAAATAACGAGTGACAAGGCTTCTTTAGCGAAACCACGGACTAAACTGATCACGGCAGAGAAGCCGATCACGCCTAAAATGACAAAATCTAACCAATTCATGAATTCTTCATCTTAAGTTGGCGCGCATTTTAACAGAAAAAATGCTGACGCAAACGTTTTCTTATGGATTTAACGGTTTAAATTTGAGCAATTGGCCTTTTGAACCCGTAATTTTTTCTAATTCCTTAATTTGTCGCTCAAGTTTGGATTTAGAGACATCCGGGCCAATAATTACTCGCGTAAATGTTTTTTCTTGCTTGGTGTGAGCCTGATAACCACGCTTTTGCAGATCCTTAACAACGTTTTTTGCATTGTCAGCATTCTTCAAAGCCATCAATTGAATAATCCAAGCACTGTCTTGGTATTCATTTTTTTCCGGTACTGGCTTAACCACGACTGCTACTTTATCTGCTTCTTTTTCAGAAACCGATGCCGTTTGCGAATCTGAATTATCAGTACGACCACTTTCAACCACTTGCTCAACCGGAGAATCTGGTAGCGCTATCTGATCTTCAACGGGATCGAGTACTTCAAACACTTCAACATTACTATCAAGCTCAGGCTTAATCGGAATGCTTGCAAACTCTTCTTTATAGTGGAGCTTCTTACCATCTAGCACATCGGGTAATACAATCACGCCAATGGCCACTAAAATGATGGTGCCGACTAATCGGCTTTGGAATTTACTTGCCATTTAGTTTCCTTTTTTCTGCCAATGCTCCAACACTTCACCCACGGTATGGAAAGAACCGACAACCAACACAACATCGTCACCTTTAACAGAAGCTAAAGCCGCTTCAAAAGCTGTGACAGGGTTTGAATGCTGTTCTACGCCTTCTGGTAGGCTTTGACACAGTTCAGCGGCTGTCGCAGCGCGTGGCCCTTGCAATGAAGCTGGATACCAATGAGTTGCGATTGGCGCTAATACTTCCAATGTCGCTGGGATATCTTTGTCATGAAGCATGGCGACTACAACGTGTAAATTTTTACCTGCATACTTTTTCGTAACTTGCTGCGCAAAGTATTCAGCAGAATGCGGGTTGTGCGCCACATCCAGCACAATCACGGGTTGTTCGCTAATTTGCTGCATACGCCCTGGAAGCTGCGCATTCTTCATGCCGTTAACCACGTTCACGTCACTAATACTAAGCTCTGATGTGCCCAATGCCATTAATGCTGTTGCCGCGTTAGGTAACGGCAGGCTTGGAATAGGTAGTGATTCTAGTTGGAATGCCCCACTGCGCCAGTTCCACGTATCACCGTCAACATCATAAGTGTATTGAATACCGACTTGGTAGAACTCAGCCTTAATATCATCAGCGTGCGCTGCAACCGTTGCTGGTGGCTTGGGTTGACCACAGATAGCGGGGTTACCGCTGCGATAAATGCCCGCTTTCTCAAAGCCAATCACATTAATGTCATCACCTAGCCAGTCAACATGGTCGACAGCCAAACTAGTAATCACAGAAACATCATGCTCAACGATATTGGTCGCGTCTAAGCGCCCGCCTAAACCCACTTCTAAAAGCACAACATCAACCGCTTCAGTTTGAAATGCACGTAACGCCGCTAAAGTGCCATATTCGAAAAAACTCAGGCTGATTTCGCCACGCTCTTTCTCAATGAAATCGAAAGACTGAACCATCTTTTCATCAGATAGATCTTGGCCGTTGATACGAACACGTTCGTTATAGCGAATTAAGTGAGGAGAGCTGTAGACACCAACTGAGTAACCAGCGTCCAATAGAATCGCTTCCATCAGTGCACATGTTGAGCCTTTGCCATTGGTTCCGGCAACAGTAATAACATGTTGAGCAGGTTTGGTGAGGTTTGCCTTAGAGGCGACGGCCTGAACTCGGTCTAATCCAAGATCAATAGCGCTTGTGTGGATGTTTGATAAATAATCAAGCCACATCTCCAAAGAGGATGTGGCTTGAGGAATAGGTTGTTGACTCATCTAACTCATAACCATAATAAAGTTGGTTTGTTAGAAGGTACTTTACCCTTTTTCTGGCGCTTCTGGTACTTCATAAGTAGCTTCATTCGGTGAATCGTTCACAGAAACTACTAATGGTGAAGGCTGGTTGGTCATTTTAGCAACAAGGCTTGCAACGCGCTGACGCATCTCACGACGGTCAACGATCATGTCGATAGCACCGTGGTCTAGTAGGAACTCACTGCGTTGGAAACCTTCAGGAAGGTCTTCACGTACCGTTTGTTCGATTACACGACGTCCAGCAAAACCGATCAGTGCTTTTGGCTCACCAATGTTGATATCGCCAAGCATTGCCAAACTTGCAGAAACACCACCCATTGTTGGATCAGTCATGACTGAAACAAACGGTAGGCCTTTCGCAGACAAACGCTCAAGCGCAGCACTGGTTTTCGCCATTTGCATTAGAGACATCAATGCCTCTTGCATACGAGCACCACCACTTGCAGAGAAACACACTAAACCACAGTTGTTCTCGATAGCAGCATCTACCGCTTTCACGAAACGAGCACCAACAACAGAACCCATTGAGCCGCCCATGAATGAGAATTCAAAAGCACACGCTACGATAGGTAAACCCAATAGTTCGCCTTTCATTGCAACTAATGCGTCTGTTTCACCACTGTTCTTTTGAGCAGCAGAGATACGTTCTTTGTAACGCTTAGAGTCTTTAAACTTCAGCTTGTCTTGTGGCTCAAGATCAGCACCTAGTTCAACACGCTCACCTTTGTCTAGGAATGTATCCAGACGGCGACGTGCTTTCATGCGCATGTGATGGTCACATTTTGGACATACTTCTAGGTTACGCTCTAGTTCAGCATGGTACAGAACCTGCTCACAAGAAGTACATTTAGTCCAAACACCCTCAGGGATAGACGCTTTACGAGATGTTACGATGTTGCTTTTTTCTAAAATCTTTTCAAGCCAACTCATGGAAGACCTTTTTGTTTCGATTCTTCCGCTTGATTGCGAAAGAAATAAATTTGGGAATTATGCGTGGGAATTAAAGCACATAAAACAGCGACTGTAGATAAAAAACTGGTTGTACCTATTTTCTGGGACTATCTTACGCACTAAACCGTAATAATTTTTGAACCTAAGTCTCACATTTAGTTCAAATTATCCGGTAAAAATAGAGGACCAATTGGCTCTCGTGGTAGCTCAAAATGTTCAGGATAATCAACATCCACCAGATACAAACCTTCCGCTTTTGCAGTTGCGCCGGCTACTTTTCGATCTTTAGCTTCTAAAAGCCACTGGATCCACTCTGGTTTCTGCTCACCTTTACCTACGGCAATAAGGCTACCAGTAATATTCCTCACCATGTGGTGAACAAACGCATTCGCTTTAATATCGATCACAATGTAGTGTCCATGACGAGTCACATTCAAGTGAATCATGTTTCTCCATGGGCTACGAGATTGACAATGTGTTGCCCTGAACGAAGTGAAGTCATTCTCACCAAGTAAGTACTGACCCGCTTCATGCATTTTTTTCTCATCAAGATGACCATGATAATGGCTCACACCTGAATTCAAAATGCCTGGGCGTAGTGCATGGTTAAAGATAATGTAGCGATAACGGCGAGCTGTTGCAGAAAAACGAGCATGGAAATCCTCATTCACTTCTGTCGCCCAACGAACCGCAATATCTTTCGGCATGTTGGCATTCGCGCCCATTGTCCATGCCACCATTTTACGATCGACATTAGTTTCAAAGTGAACGACTTGTCCCGTACCGTGAACACCGGCATCTGTACGACCTGCGCACATAACTTCTACAGGGTGATTCGCGACAACTGAAAGAGCCTTTTCCAATTCTTCTTGGACACTTTTCACGTCTCGTTGGCGCTGCCAACCAAAGTAGTGGGTACCGTTATATTCAATACCTAAAGCAATTTTCATGTTCTTGTTCTCTTTGAAAATGGGCGAGAAGTATATACGGAAATCAGTGCTAGCCCAAATAGGATGGGGCTAAAACTTTAATAAACAATCAGCATAGACCGAGACGATGCTGTTGAAAAACCAAATCAAGCAATAGTGCTCTGCACCGCCTTAAAATAAAGGGTAGCCAACGCTACCCTTTCTGATTTGTAAATTTATCGACCGTTTAACGTATCGATAAGATTTTTTGCCTCTCGACGAATATCATCGCTGCCATCAACGATTGCCTCTTCTAGAAGCTTAATTGCCCCTTGCGAGTCACTCATCTCGATGTAGATTTTGGCCAAATCAAGCTTACCCGCAGCTTCTGCATTGCTGTCGACATCATAATTGCCAATATCACCGATAACATCAGGGAATTCGTTTAGACCAACATCCAGTTTAAGCTCTTCATCGTCTGGGTTAATGACTTCTTCACCTTCTTGCTCGACTTGAGCCATCAGTTCATCAATCGTCATGTACTGCTTATCACGACTGTTGCCTGATTCGGTTAGGTTGTCTTGTTGAGCCCAATTCTCTTCTTTGATTTTCGGTTCAGCTTGCTGCTCAGCCGATGCCCAAATCTCTTGTTGGTCATCAGGCACATCATTATGCATGCTCGATTGTTGCTCTGGTGCTAGGTTAAAGCCTTTCCAGTCTTCGCCGCCAACTTCAAGCATGGCGTCAATATCTAGCCCTGCGCTATCAATCGAAGTTGCGTCCAATGGCTTATCAAACATGTTATCGACAGAGTCTTGAACATCTTCAGAAAGCAACTCAGCTAATGCTGTCTCATCAAAGTCATCAAAGCCTTCTAGTGGCTCGTCTTGAACCGCTGCAGGCGTTGAGTTTGGCTCTGAAGCCGCGCTCAGTGATTGTTCTGGCTGTGAAAAACCAGCCGGTTCAGAGTCTTCAGCGTTCGAGAAATCACCAGCCTGACTGTAGCTCTGCGGATTTGAGAACAAATCATGCAACGCATCTTGCTCTTCGCCTTGTGGGCTGAAAGAAGTCAGTGGTGTTGGCTTCTCTGCAAACGCATCGGAGATGGCTTCGTCTTCACCGTATTCCGGTAAATCAAACTCATCAAACTCTACGCCTTGGTCTTCCGCTACCGGCTCAGCATTGCTTTGCTCAATATCATCTAAAACAGAGTCCGCTTTTGCGCTTTCTTCATCGTACTCAGGAAGCTCAAGGTCATCGAACTCGAACTTCTCGGTGTCAGGCGCTAAGTCTTGCTCTAGCTGCGCTTCATCTGGTTCACTCACCACTTCCGCTAACGCATCGTCTTCACCAAACTCTGGAAGTTCGAAGTCATCGAATGAGAACTCTTCTTCGCTTTCTGGTTGCGCAGTATCAGCCTTTGGTGCGGCATCTAGCTGAGGCTCAGCGGTAGGTTGTGATTCAACACTTGGTTGAGCATCAATAGCTGGCGTTATTGGTTCAGGTGTTGATTCAGCATCAGCTTCCGCTAGTGCGTCTTCTTCACCAAACTCTGGTAACTCGAAATCATCAAACGAAAACTCTTCGTCGTCTTGCCCCTGAGCTTTAACTTGGGCTTCAGTTTGAGGTTCAACACTTGGTTGAGCATCAATAGCTGGCGTTACTGGTTCTGGTGTTGATTCAGCATCGGCTTCCGCTAGTGCGTCTTCTTCACTAAACTCTGGCAATTCAAAGTCATCAAACGAGAATTCTTCTTCGCCTTCTTGTCCTAGAACTTCAGCTTGTTCTGCTACTTCCGCTTGTGGTGTAGCTTCAACTTGCGGTTCAGCATCTAACTGAGGTTCAGCGACTGGTGTAACTAGCTCTGGTGTTACGTCAGTTTCCGCTAATGCTTCTGGTTCAGACGCCTCATCTTCAATCAGCCAATCATCGTCTTGTGGCACACCAAATTCATTCGGAATGATCTCTGGCATGTTTGCAGCACGAACTGGCTCTGGCTCTGGCTCTGGCTCTGGCTCTGGCTCTGGCTCTGGCTCTGGCTCTGGCTCTGGCAAGGATTCAACGACATCTTCAAGCTGATCGCTACCTTGGATTTTCGGTTCAAAGTCAAAATCAGAGGTAACGTTCGCTGGCGACTCTACATCGTCGATGGCTTCAGCTAACCAGTCTTCAACCGTATCTTCTTCATCTTCAGAGATATCATTTAAAGAGGATGGCGAAGTTTGTTCTTGTATGTCGGTTTCTTTTGGTTCTGGTTCTGGTTGTGCGATTTGTTCTTGAACTCGCTCTTCAAAATCTGGTTTATCAAAATCAGAATTCTCAGATAACAGCGAGTCGATATCCAATTCATCATCTTCAACCGATGATGCGCTTTCTTCCGCTGATACTTCGTTGCTGCTTGAAAGAGGCGCTTGCTCTGGTTCAACCGTATTGTCAATTGATGGTTCAACAGGCTCTTCTATCGCTGGAAACAAATCATTGTCATCAGAAGTCATTAACTCATCAAGCAAAGCATCCGTTGCCGGTGCGACACCGAACAAATCATCGATAAAACCATCACGATTAAAGGCTTCATCATTTTCTGGCTTAATGTCAGAACTTTCTTGAGTCATTTCAGAATCTAACGATTCATCAGTAACGACTTCAGGTTGTGGTGTTTCACTAATGTCCGATGCTTGCTCAGGCTCAACTTCGGATGTTTCCGAGGTTAACGGAGTAAGCTCAACGTCTGAGTCCTTTTCAGGCTCATCGTTGACGTTGTCAAAACCAAAGGCTGCATCTAACTCTTTATCAAATGTCTTATCTTCAGATTCAAGCTCGTCTTCAATGCCACTTGTCAGTAAGTCATCAAACGGGTCTAGAGATTCTGATTTTGGTGCATCCGCTGAAAGCTCATCATCTGACAATTCACTATCAAGGAAGTCATCCAGTAAGTCGGTACTTTCGGCGTCAAGTTCGAAATCATCATCGTCAGAATCACCTATCAATTCATCTAAAGTTTCCGTGCTATCTTCCGCAATGTTTAGATCATCATCGCTCGATAGGCCAGAAAGCTCTTCAAGCTCAGACAGAGAATCAAAGCCAAGAGGTTCGCTTTCAGACTCATCATCCGAATCGTCCCCTAGCATCTCATCAAGAAGGTCTGTCGAGTTACTTAGGTCTACGTCATCGCCTGCCAGTTGCTCATCAAGCAGATCAACGCTGTCTTGAGGTTCTTCATTAACGATGGGCTTATCGAACTGAGACAGAATGTTTTCGATATCATCATCAGACGCCAAACCACTGTTTAGGTTAGTGGCAATCTCATCGTCGCTATCGAGGTTGAAAGGGTTATTCGCTTGATCGTTCTGAGCGGCAACCTGGGCAAAGATGTCATCAATATCATCATTCGCTGTCGGTGAAGCTGGCTCAGGGGACTGTTGTTCAGAGATTAGAGCATCAATATCAAAGTCGTCATTGCTCAAATCAGCAGGCTTAGTCTCACTTTGTTGCTCAGAGATAAGCGCATCGATGTCAAAATCATCGCTTGCTGGTGTTTCAGTGCTAGAAGGCGAATCACTTTGCTCTTCCGAAATCAGAGCATCAATATCGAAGCTATCATCATCTCCGTCATCAAGAGCAAACAGATCATCTAATAAAGATTGGTCTAGCTCGTTGGAACCGAGATCTTCAGTTTCAGACTCTTGAGATAGTAAAGCTTCAATGTCATCAGCAGACATTGCGTTATCATCAGAAAGGTCGAAGTCGACATCATCAGTATCGACGGCGCTTTCCGCAGTTTTGTCTAGCGCACGCTCCATCTCTTCAAGACCAAGCGCCTTCTCTTCGCCATTAACACTAATGCCGTTGCTGCTGTCTAAGTCTAGATCGTCGAAGTTGGTGTCTAAATCGCCGTTTTCGCCAATGCTAGCAAACGGGTCATCGTCTTCACCATCTAAATTGAAATCAAGATCAGATTCATCTAAACCAGCAAAGACATCGTCTTCCTCCGCTAGCGCTTGATCGTCAAACAACTTGTTGGCGTCATCTTCCGTACCAAACAAGTCATCGTCTAAAGACAGCTCGTTAAGGTCATCCATCTCGTCGCCCAATGTAATAGGCGCAACGGTGCTTGGTTCTGGCTGGAGCGGTTGTTCTTGAGTCGTCTGCTGTTGCTCATCATTTTTAGAACGACGACCCAACAGCATCACAACGATCAAACCAATGAGCAGGCCTGGAATAATCGCTAGAGCCGCCACTAACCAACCATTCGATAACAGTTCGTCCATGGCACTTGGTGCCATTTTTTCAATTTCAGCGTTCTTTCTGCGCTCTTCATCAAGCAGTTTTTCCACTTCACTACGAATGCGATCTTCATCACTGAGCTCAGTTTTTAGCTCATCCACTTCCGATTGAACATTCGATAACATCAAACGAAGTTGGTGATTTTTCTCTTCAAGTGACAACAGTTCAGTTTCTGAAAGCTCTAGCTGCTTCTCTAACTTGTTCATCTCTTGGGTTGGTGCAGATTGAGCTAGAGAGGATTGAGTTGTAGACAATAGCTTTTTAGCGGTTTCAGTAGTGCTTACTTGCTTAGCAGGAGCAACATTTTTTGCATCAGAACTCGGCGCTTTGGGTTTTGAAGCGACAGGCTTACTTGCGGGAGCATCAAGCTTAGCAAGATGTGAGTTCATGATGTTGATAGCTTGCTGTGTGGAGCTTGCACGTGCTTGCTCTAAAGAAGGCACACGTAAATTACTGGCAGGCAGCAGGCTATGGATATTCTGATTTTCAAACGCTTGTGGGTTTAAGCGATAAATAGCCAACAGGGTTTGTTGGACTGACACGGAGTTATCAGGGCGTAACTTTGAAGCAATAGACCACAATGTTTCTGAGCCGCGAGTTGGACCATAGAAACGTGAAGGCTCAGCGCTATTCGATTGCGCTCTTTGAAGAGGTTCTGAAAACGTAGGCGCTGATTGTATCTGGCCATTAGGCCCTACAACTCGAATGGAATCTGCACGAACAACGGAAATCTGAGTCGCAAGGATAAAGGCAAAAGGCATTAACCACGGCTTGAAAATTTGAAACATAAAAGGCTCAGCTAGGTGCTTAAATTCGGAAAAGTGATGATCTATTAAATATATCGGATAAATGACGTAAAACTATAGAGATGAAAACAAAAAATGTGTTGCAGCAACAATATTCGCAGCAATTTCACACAATTTGACTAACAATATTTTTAATCGATTAAAAAAGCCCCACTAAAGAGTGAGGCTTGTTTATCAAAGCAATAAAGCTTAGAAGTAATCGCGAATCAGAACTTCAGCGATTTGAACTGCGTTTGTTGCTGCGCCTTTACGAACGTTATCAGCGACAACCCACATGTTCACGCCGCTGTGATGGCTGATGTCGTTACGAATACGACCAACCATTACGTGGTCTTTACCACCAGCATCACGAACTTGAGTTGGGAAGTCTAGCGCTTGGAATACTTCAACACCTTCTGTGTTCTCTAGAAGCTGAACCACTTGCTCTGCACCGATTGGTGCGCGAGTTTCAATGTGTAGAGATTCTGCGTGACCGTAGAATACTGGTACACGAACACAAGTCGGGTTCACTGTGATTGAAGAGTCAGCAAAGATTTTTTGAGTTTCCCAAACCATCTTCATCTCTTCACGCGTGTAGCCGTTCTCTGTAAATTCATCGATTTGAGGGATACAGTTGAAAGCGATCTGCTGTGAGAACGCTGAATTTTCAGCTGGCATACCGTTAAGAAGCTTAGCCGTTTGACCCGCTAGCTCATCGATACCTGGCTTACCTGCACCAGACACAGATTGGTAAGTTGAAACGTTAATACGCTCAAGGCCCACTTCATCGTGAATTGGTTTTAGCGCTACTACCATTTGGATAGTCGAGCAGTTAGGGTTCGCGATGATGTTACGGTTACGGAATTCAGCAATTGCTTCAGGGTTCACTTCTGGCACAACCAGGGGAACATCGTATTCGTAACGGAAACGTGATGTGTTATCGATAACAACCACACCTTCATCAGCCGCAATTGGAGCCCAACGCTCTGAAAGCTCACTACCTGCAGAGAAAAACGCAATATGTACTTGAGACCAATCGAAGTCTTCTACGTTTTGTACTTGTATTGTTTTGCCGTTAAAACGGGAAGTTTTGCCTTCACTACGTTCACTTGCTAGTAAGTGCAGTTCACCGACAGGGAATTTACGCTCTTTAAGTACTTCAAGAATGGTTTCACCAACCGCACCAGTCGCACCTAAAATAGCAATATTAAATTCTTGGCTCATTGTTTCTCTCTTTTATAAAGTTGGCTTTACCATAAAACCGAGTTTAGATAACGGCGTTAAATTACAAGATTCGTCGCCCGTTAACTCGACTGCACTGTACTCTCTGCGGTCCCA
Source organism: Vibrio sp. 1CM24A (assembly GCF_023161725.1). Taxonomy (NCBI): domain Bacteria; kingdom Pseudomonadati; phylum Pseudomonadota; class Gammaproteobacteria; order Vibrionales; family Vibrionaceae; genus Vibrio; species Vibrio sp. 1CM24A. The sequence goes on along the minus strand of NZ_JALNTS010000005.1, from coordinate 101,300 downwards.
ATATTCTTTACGCATCTTGTCAAAAGAACCCGGCGTAACGATATTGCGACGGAATAAGGCGTCGTCTTTGCGCACATCATAGATCAACTGAGTCAAATTGTGCAGTGTTGCTTCATCCCAAGCTCTATCTAATTTCATTTGAGGTACAGGCGCTGTCGGCAATAAGTCGCTCGCATAAGCACGCTGTTCAGTACCTAAAAACTCACAATAGCTGTTGAAGATCATCGTGGTACCACGCGCTTTACCCTCTAAACCGTAGCCCGCTACGTGAGGAGTCGCAAAAGCGAGTAACGGAAGAAGCTCAAAGTCGACTTCAGGTTCAAACTCAAACACATCAAGCACTGCGGTAAAACCATCGTTTTTTTGCAGGCGAGCTTTTAGCGCTTGGTTATCAACCACAGGACCGCGAGCTGCATTAATCAGAATTTGATCAGCACGTAAGTTGTTCAGCACTTGCTCACTGATTAAGTGATGCGTTGGAAACTCACCTGTCTTAGTGATCGGTGTGTGTAATGTAATAACGTCTGATTGCTCAAGCAGAGCCTCTAAATCAGTAAATTCGCGAGTGTCACCCTCTTGTTGTTTTAGAGGATCGTTCAGCAGAACTTTAATACCAATGCCTTCTAGGCACTTCGCTAAGTAACTGCCCACTTGACCACAGCCGATAATACCAACCGTTTTATCAAAAACAGAGAAGCCTTGTTGCTGCGCAAGCACCATCATCGCACTGAACGCGTACTCAGCAACACCCACCTTGTTACAGCCAGGCGCCGCAGTAAAGAAAATACCACGCTCTTTCATCAATTCTTGGTCAACATGATCCATACCAGCGGTCGCAGTACCGACAAACTTCAGCTTATTGGCTTTGCTGATCAATGACTCGTTTACCTTGGTAACAGAGCGAATCATCAATGCGTCTACGTCAACTAGGTCGTCAGCTGTTAATGTGCGACCAGACTTCATTGTCACTTCCCCTAGCTGGCTAAAAAGCGCTTCAGCGTAAGGCATATTTTCGTCGATTAAGATTTTCATTTGGCGAGTACTTTTGTTGGGGTCTATCGACCTAAATGTGAATTGAAATGATTGTGCAAAATTCCACACACGGTGTCGAGTAGCAATTGGAATACATTATAAATAAAGGGCTGAATCACTGAGTCTGCACAAACAACAGGCATAAGATTCCATACCCAAATATCAAACGGCTAAAACGAAAAATGCCCGATTGAATAAACAATCGGGCAAACATCCAGAACAAAAGGATCCTATCTCGCTCTCCAGGAGACAGAGTCTTGCGTCTGTTCAACCAGTACTAACCAAGGTCAGTACTGGTCAAGCTCTGGAAACCTTTCAATTTCTAAACCCAGATTTAAAAACTATGTTCAAAAAACACGTTTACCAACCTATGTCTAAAAACTTTGTTCTGATGGTCATTATTACTGGGTGACCTGTGCGTGTTGAATCGGCACTAGCGCAACCCTTTAACGATTAACCTTGTCTCTGTAACTCAAGCTTAAGTTAAGCTTGGTACTTTTTGATTACTAGCGTTGCGTTCGTACCGCCGAAACCAAAACTGTTAGACATAACTGTAGTTAACTCTTGATCACGAGCTTCAGTTACGATGTCTAGGCCAGCAGCAGCTTCGTCTAGGTTCGAAACGTTGATGCTTGGAGCGATAAAGCCGTTATCTAGCATTAGCGTTGAGTAAATAGCTTCGTGTACGCCAGCAGCACCTAGAGCGTGACCTGTCATCGCTTTAGTTGCAGAAATTGCTGGGCTGTTGCCACCAAATACTTCTTGGATAGCGCCTAGCTCTTTAACGTCACCAACTGGAGTTGAAGTACCGTGAGTGTTCACGTAGTCAACGCCATCAACGTTTTGCATTGCCATCTTCATACAACGAACCGCACCTTCACCAGAAGGAGCAACCATGTCGTAGCCATCTGAAGTTGCGCCGTAACCCACGATCTCGCCGTAAATTTTTGCGCCACGAGCAACTGCGTGCTCAAGTTCTTCGATAACTAGCATGCCGCCGCCACCAGAGATAACGAAACCGTCACGGTCAGCATCGTAGGTACGAGAAGCAAGTTCTGGAGTGTCGTTGTACTTAGTAGAAAGTGCGCCCATTGCGTCGAACATCATAGTCAGAGACCAATCCAGCTCTTCACCGCCACCAGCAAATACAACGTCTTGTTTACCCAGTTGGATAAGCTCCATTGCGTGACCAATACAGTGTGCAGATGTCGCACATGCAGAACTCATAGAGTAGTTCACGCCACGGATTTTGAATGGTGTAGCAAGACAAGCAGAAACCGTAGAAGCCATTGTACGTGGCACCATGTATGGACCAACGCGCTTCACGCCTTTCTCACGGATGATGTCTACCGCGTTTACTTGGTTTAGAGATGAAGCACCACCTGAACCCGCAACGATACCCGTGCGGTCATTAGATACTTGATCTTCAGTTAAACCAGAATCAGCAATTGCTTGCTCCATTGAAAGATAAGCGAATGCCGCTGCATCACCCATAAAGCGCATTTTTTTGCGATCGATATGGTCAGCAGGGTTCATTTTTAGGTTACCCCATACTTGAGAGCGCAAGCCATTTTCCTTGAACTGCTCTGAAGCGGTAATACCAGATTTACCCTCTTTCAGTGATGCTAAAACTTCTTCGACGTTGTTACCGATACTTGAAACAATACCCATACCGGTGATTACGACTCGTTTCATGTGACATTCCTATAATTCTAAATTCAGCTAGATGATAACTAAGAAGCCTAACAAAAGTGGTCAGCTTTCCTAGAAATTCGTACAATCCCTACCAACATATCGCTTCAAATCACAAAATGATAGATTTTATGACTTCAATTACTAATGCAGAACTGGAATGGAATGAGTCTGGCACGCCAGTTTCAGACCAATTTGACGACGTTTACTTTTCCAATGTTAACGGTTTAGAAGAAACTCGCTACGTCTTTTTAAAGCAAAACCACCTTCCAGAGCGTTGGCTTGAACATGAACAACGCCGCTTTGTGATTGCTGAAACCGGCTTTGGCACAGGTTTGAACTTTCTTGCAGTTTGGCAATGGTTCGATGCTTTTCTTAAAGATAGCCCACAAGCGATGACCAAAGAGTTACATTTCATCAGTTTTGAAAAATATCCTTTAAATAAAGAGGATCTCATCAAAGCGCACCAATCGTGGCCAGAATTAGCCGAGTATGCGACGCAACTCCAAGAACACTACCCTATCGCTCTACCTGAGTGTCACCGCATTGTGCTGGGCGACGGTGCAATCACGCTTGATTTGTGGTTTGGCGATATTAAAGATTGCATGCCTAACGTACCAACCCCACGTGAAGGTTTGGTTGATGCTTGGTTCTTAGATGGTTTTGCTCCGAGCAAGAACCCAGAGATGTGGAATCAAAACCTATTCAACGGCATGGCCAAGCTCGCTAAGCAAGATTGTAGTTGCGCCACTTTCACCGCTGCTGGCTTTGTTCGCCGTGGCTTAATTGAAGCTGGCTTTGAAATGAAAAAGGTTAAAGGCTTTGGTACTAAGCGAGAAATGATTGCCGGCCGACTTGGCGAAAAGCAGGCTCATACCAACATAAAACCTTGGTATGACCTTTCTAAACACAGTGAATCACAAGACATTGCGATCATTGGTGGTGGTGTAGCCAGTGCTGTATTAGCCAAAACGCTAAGCCGTCGTGGTAAAAATATCACCCTTTACTGTGAACACCCACAAGCTGCGGGCAATGCCTCGGGTAACAACCAAGGTGCGATTTACCCGTTATTGAGTGAAGCGACCTCGAACGTGTCTCGCGTATTTGGCCCAGGGTTACTGTTTGCTCGTCAATTTATTAATCAAGCGGCTCAGTCTATCCAATTTGATCACAGCTGGTGTGGCGTGAACATCTTGATGTGGGATCAAGGCTCCACTAAAAAGCTCAACCGCATGTTGGAAGGCAACTTCCACACCGACCTAATTCAGCGTTTATCGCCAGAGCAAGCCAACGAAAAGATTGGCTTACCGGTCGATAAAGAGAGTGTTTACTTTCCTCTGGGTGGTTGGCTAAGCCCTCTTCAACTGACTCAAGGCTTGATTGGCAAGCTAGAAGAGAGCAACCAAGTGAGCGCACACTATCAACATCAAGTAACACAACTTGAGTGGCTCGAAGCTGAACAACAATGGTTACTGACGATTGAGACACCTCAAGGTGAGATTCAAACCAAACACGACCAAGTGGTTGTCGCGAATGGACACAAGTTCATTCAGTTTGAACAAACTCAGCCAGTACCTCTGACGCCAGTTAAAGGGCAAGTGAGCCATATTCCGACCACGGAAAATCTCAGCCAGCTAAAAACCGTGTTGTGCTTTGATGGCTACCTGACGCCACAGAATCCAAACAATGGTCATCACTGTATTGGTGCGAACTACGACAAAACCAATATCGATCAAGAATTTGATATTGAGGTTCAGCAGCACAATGGCGAGCGCCTACATGGGTCGTTACCAGACCAAGCATGGACAAAAGATGTCGACACCAGTGACAACTTAGCGCGCCAAGGTATCCGAAGCGTAAGCCGTGACCACCTTCCGTTTGTCGGAAACGTTGGTGACTTTGAAGCCATTAAGGAGCAGTACCAAGACCTGCACAACTTCAACCCGCAGCGTGACTCGGTTGAGGATGTTGAAACGGTAACAAGCTTCCCTAACCTATACTGCTTTATCGGGCTAGGCTCACGTGGCTTGAGCTCTGCACCATTATTGGCCGAAGTGTTAGCATCACAGATCTGTGGCGATCCGCTGCCCTTGCCTGTTGATGTGCTTGAGGCGATTCACCCAAGTCGAATGTGGGTACGCAGACTGCGTAAAGGTAAGGCATTAACGGCTGGATGGGTTGCTGACAAGCATTCTAAATCAAAGCCGTAGTTTCTAGTTCAGCTATTCTGAACATCTGAAATTTCTGAATATCTTGAACTAATAAGTTAAAAGCTAAAAAGCCCGAGCGACATTATGTCCCTCGGGCTTTTTGTTGTTCGTGTTGATCTAAACTGATGTTCTAAACGGAGCAGTATTTACAGCTTAGCAACCGCGTCTTTAATCTGTAGAGCGATCTCTTCGTTGCTGATAGAACCAGATTCAAAATCAAAGTTATCGTAGAAGCTTGGTACTGAAACTGACGCTTGCACGTTGCCACCGAAGTAAGGTGCAGAACCTGTTGCTGCGCCAAGTACCGCTTGTGCACCGCCAGGGCCCGGTGAAGTCGCTAGGTAAACCGCTGGCTTCTCGCCAAATACTGAACGCTCAATGCGTGTCGCCCAATCAAATAGGTTTTTGTACGCTGCTGGGTAGTGACCATTGTGTTCTGCGAACGAGATAACAAACGCATCAGCTTCAGCTAGGTCGCGCAAGAATGCTTGAGCGCCTTCCGCTTGGCCAATCTCTTTTTCAGTATCTTCACTGAACATAGGAACATTGTAATCGTTGATGTCTAGGACTTTAACTTCAGCACCTTCAATCAAGTTTGCTGCGTAAGTTGCTAGTGTTTTGTTGATTGAGGTAGAACTTGTGCTTGCGCCAAATGCGATAACTTTCATGATGTGACCTTTTCTGTAATTCCGTTAAGTGGGATTAGAATAACGTAGTAAGAAAATGGAACCATCACAAGAAATGAACGGACTCATTCAAAAATTTCGAACGAGTCTCAAATAAACCAGTTCGCTCAGCAAAATGGAAAGGAAGGGACTGAGCGGATAGTGATAAATAGTTAGCGATTAAGCTTGGTTTTGTAGCTCAACCCAAAGGTCATTAACGATAGTGCGGTCTGCTGGTGTTAGTTCAGAGCGAGCGTCGTCTAGGCTCTGTTCAATACGAGCTTTTACTTCAGCCACATCTTCAATGCCTTCTTCTTCACATGAAGCCACTGAAAGAGAAATATGACCACGTAAGTAACCACCAGCAAACAGTTCATCGTCTGATGCATTTTCAATGCGAGCATCAATTACTTCAAGTAGTTTTTCTTCAAATTCGATAATCATAATATTCTCTTATTTCACAATAAATTGGCTAGTACATAAAGGTTCTACATCGTAGAAGCTGCGTAATGCTTCAGAGAGCATTTTCACGCGAGGCGGAAGACCAGCTTCAAAGATACCCATGACTTCACTGTGTACTTTATTCATAAAGGCCAAACGATCTGGCTCAAAATCGCCGTGTAGATTGTCACAGCTAACATTAAAAGGAAAGCCCGCACTCATCGCAATGATCCATTCATACGCTTGTGGGCGAATTTCTACTTTTTCAAACTCAGCTTGAACCGTCTCAGTTCGACCATCAGGCTCATACCAATAGCCAAAATCTTCCAACAAACGACGCTCAGGCCCAGCGACACACCAGTGTGCTATTTCGTGTAGGGCTGACGCGTAAAAACCGCGAGCAAAAACGATACGGTGATGAGAAATCTGTTCGTCGGCTGGCAGGTAAATAGGTTCGTCTGCACCCAGTTCGAGCTTAGTATTGTAGCTCTCGAAAAAGGTTTGATTGAAAATATCGATGATGTCTGAGTATTGGTGCGTCATAAAATCAAATTTAAGTAAAAAGAACGGGGGCATTTTGCGTTTTTTTAAGCGCTCGGTAAAGCCCTATCACAAGCAATGGCATTGGGTTGACCCCAATACTTTACCGTGACAATCGATTGCAGATCCCAGATTACACTACTTTGAGGTGAATGATTAGTTTAGCTAATCTGAAATGCCCATTCACGGTACAAATATTCATTCGTCAATCAGCGTTTTTACTACTACACTCGCGCTTCATTTTTATATCCCTAAGGCCTATAAGACTCCAATTTATAGACCTATATTATAGAGCTACAGCAATGCTACTAAGTGTTTTGTATATCATTGGCATCACGGCAGAAGCCATGACCGGCGCTCTCAGTGCTGGCAAACAAAAAATGGATTGGTTTGGTGTAATGTTGGTTGCGAGTGCAACGGCAATTGGCGGCGGCACAGTACGCGATATCTTACTTGGCCATTACCCTTTAGGTTGGGTTGAAAACCCGCAGTATCTGGCGATCACCTGTATCGCAGGTGTTATCACAACAGGACTGGCTAAATGGGTAATCAAGCTAAAAGGCTTGTTCATTCGTTTAGATGCACTCGGGCTTATCGTGTTCAGTATCATTGGTACTAAGGTAGCGATGACTATGGGTCTTCACCCAATGATCTGCATGGTGTCTGCGCTAGTCACTGGCGTCTTTGGTGGTTTGCTGCGCGATCTTATCTGTCGTCAAACACCATTGGTATTGCATGAAGAGCTGTATGCATCTGTCGCACTTGTCGCTTCAGGTTTATACCTAGGTTTGCTTGAGCTTGGCATCAACGACGTAACCGCGACGATTGTTACGCTTGTGGTTGGTTACTTGCTGCGTATGGCGGCCGTGCGATTCAAGTGGCGTTTACCTTCGTTCCAGCTTGATCCGGAAAGCTCGGTACATTAGATAATATATTCTCAATTACGCACAATATAAAAAGGGTTGCTTCATTACGAAGCAACCCTTTTTTGTTTCTATCAAATCAGTTTCAAATCTGTTCTGAATTAAACGAAGCAGAACTAGATTTTTGGCGTTTCAGTGGTCACACCAAAGTTTTGACCACGGTGACGTAGCAAGTGATCAAGCAATACAATCGCTAACATCGCTTCTGCGATCGGCACAGCACGGATACCCACACATGGATCATGACGACCTTTAGTGATTAGCTGCGTTGCTTCACCGTCTTTAGTGATCGTGTCACCAGGAACGGTAATGCTTGATGTTGGTTTAAGCGCAATGCTTGCCACAATATCTTGGCCAGTAGAAATACCACCTAAGATACCGCCAGCATGGTTGCTGCTGAAACCTTCTGGAGTTAATGGATCACGGTGTTCACTACCGCGTTGATTAACCACATCAAAGCCATCACCAATCTCAACACCTTTCACCGCATTGATGCTCATTAGAGCGTGCGCGATGTCTGCATCTAAACGATCAAAGATTGGCTCACCAAGACCTACAGGCACTTTAGTCGCAACCACTTGAATCTTCGCACCAATCGAGTTGCCTTCTTTTAGCAAGTCACGAATCAGTTGGTCAAATTCCGGTACTTTGTCGGCATCTGGACAGAAAAAAGCGTTGTTTTCAATCTCGTTCCAATCCACTTTATCAATTGAGATATCACCCATTTGAGAAAGGTAAGCTTGGATCTCAACACCAAATTCTTGTTTTAGGTATTTCTTCGCAATCGCACCTGCCGCTACACGCATTGCAGTTTCACGAGCTGAAGAACGACCACCACCTCGGTAATCACGCACACCGTACTTTTGATGATACGTATAATCAGCGTGTCCAGGGCGGAACTTGTCTTTAATTTCGGAATAGTCTTTAGAGCGTTGGTCTGTATTTTCAATCAATAGACCAATAGAAGTGCCCGTAGTTTGGCCTTCAAATACACCTGATAAGATTTTCACTTCATCCGCTTCACGGCGAGCCGTTGTATAACGAGAAGTACCAGGGCGACGACGATCCAAGTCTCTTTGAAGGTCTGCTTCGGTAATTTCTAATCCTGGTGGGCACCCATCTACGATACATCCTAGTGCGATACCGTGACTTTCTCCGAACGTGGTCACGCGGAAATGTTGTCCGATACTGTTTCCTGCCATTACTTCCTCTAAATCAGCTATTGAGCAAAAGGTTTGATTCCTAAACCGACTGGCTAATAGCTTTACTTGTCTATTCTTCGTGAATTCATAGTGGCTTTATTACCAAATGATGTAAACCCCAAAAAACGAACAATTTTAACTTTCTATTACATGAGCCGAATGAAATGAATGACGAGGAGAAATGAGCGTCGCTTTGAAGTGTCCATTTTCACCAGTAACATTGCCCAATTAACAAAGGTTAATGAAGTCACTTTAAATACTCTCTATGTTGTACCCCACAATAATAAGGAGAAGAATAATGATTGAGTGGAGAGTTAAAAAGTTTACGGATCTGTCTGTTCAAGAGCTCTATAATTTCTTGCAGCAAAGAGTTGATATTTTTATTGTGGATATGAACACGCCCTACAGTGATTTGGATGGCAAAGATAACCATCCGGAGACTTATCACGTCATGGGCTACGAGAACGGACACTTAGTGGCTTACAGTCGAATTATGGCTCAGAAACTTGGGTATCCAACCGATGTACTTCCCCTGCTCGATTCAGACGCAAATGATGTTTGTATCGGACGAGTGATTGTCGCGAAGGACTATCGAGGCAAACAGGTAGGTAACCAACTCATGCAGGTGAGTTTTGATGCAACTCGAAAGATTTATCCTGACTGCTCAATTTTTATTTCGGCACAAGCACACCTTAAAGACTACTATGGTAAATTCGGTTTCGACGTGGTGACGGATAGTTATTTAGAAGATGGGTGCACGATGTTAGGCCTTCGATACATTCCAGAGGTCGTGGCTGTTTAACATAAACCAACAGATACGCCGACAAGCGAAGCCACAAATACAAAGAAGATTAGATTGCCCTGAAATGCAAAAAACCCGACAACTCGGAGAGTTATCGGGTTTCTTTAAATAATGGCACGCCCTGAAGGATTCGAACCTTCGACCACCTCCTTAGAAGGGAGGTGCTCTATCCAGCTGAGCTAAGGGCGCGCTACAGGAACGAATTATACGAATTCGAATCAGTAAAGCAACGGCTTTATGTAACATTCTGATCTAAGTGGGTAAAAAAAGGCCAACAAACATATAATTGTTGGAAAATAGACCAAAGCAAACGTTTGCTTGATGGTAATCAAAAAGATTTTCTGGAATAATGCGCCAAAAACATCAGCCACTAACTTGAATATCAATACTAAGGAAATTCATGACTGCTCAAAATATTGATGGAAAGCTAATTTCTCAAACGGTTCGCTCCGAAGTTGCTGCACGTGTAAAAGCTCGTACTGAAGCTGGATTACGCGCTCCGGGCCTAGCGGTTGTTTTAGTGGGTGAAGACCCTGCTTCTCAGGTTTACGTTGGAAGTAAGCGTAAAGCGTGTGAAGAAGTTGGCTTCGTATCTAAATCTTACGACTTGCCAGCCACTGCGACAGAAGACGAATTGTTAACACTGGTAGACCAACTGAACGACGATCCAGAGATCGACGGTGTTCTTGTTCAACTGCCTCTACCAGCAGGCATTGATAGCACTCACGTTCTTGAGCGTATCACGCCAGAAAAAGACGTTGATGGCTTCCACCCATACAATGTCGGCCGTTTGGCTCAGCGCATGCCTAAGCTTCGCTCTTGCACGCCAAAAGGCATCATCACGCTGCTTGACCGTTACAACATCGACTTACGTGGTAAGCACGCGGTTGTGGTTGGCGCATCAAACATTGTAGGTCGCCCAATGACGCTAGAGCTTCTTCTAGCAGGTTGTACAACGACTACATGTCACCGCTTCACCAAAGACCTTGAAGGCCACGTACGTCAAGCAGACGTTGTTGTAGTTGCCGTTGGTAAGCCTAACTTCATTCCTGGTGCTTGGATTAAGAAAGGCGCTGTTGTGGTCGATGTGGGTATCAACCGTTTGGAGTCTGGCAAACTAGTGGGTGACGTTGAATACGACGTAGCGAAAGAAAGCGCAAGCTTCATCACACCTGTACCGGGTGGTGTTGGTCCAATGACGGTTGCAAGCCTAATCGAGAACACAATGATCGCTTGTGAGCAATTTCACTCGAAGTAATCCGCAGCGCATATAAATAAAATTAGAAAGCCGCAACGTGATGAACGTTGCGGCTTTTTTGATGCTTTGGTACTTAGCTATTCGTTTTTACAACGGGGTGACTCGCTTTTGATGAAGTGCTCGTTGCTACTTATCTGGAGTCTCAACTTTTTCCGTCTGTTCAGAAGGCGGTAATAAACTAATAAGCTCACACTCCGTTGATATAAGTTTTTCCAACTCAGCTCCTTGTGTAATTAAACGGAAATCACCGCCATTAAACACCCCAAGAGGGATAGCTTTAGGGTACAGCGCGTTAAACTCTTTTAAATCAAATGCCTCGGTCAAACCTGTACTTTTAATTTGGCTACCCTGAGCCATCAACGAGTTAAGCTTGGAATAGGTAATCCCTTCCGAAAATAGACTTCTATTGCCATCGCGACTCACTTGATGCCTTTCATGTTTATTCTCTGAGGATTCAAGCTCAAACACCTTATTCTCACCAAACTCGTCTTGATAGTGCATGCTAACTAACGGGTTAGTTTGACGATAAGGCGACACGATCATCGCACGCCCTATCCCATCCAATTCCAGATTGTTTTCAGCGTGGCTCGAAGCCGGGTTACCAAAATAAACATTCAAGTTTTCCATGCGTGCTAAGCGAATGCTTTCCCAGTTGGTATCGGCAAGCACACTGTTGATGTTGTGTGTCGCCAACACTTTGGCAAACTGGCGTGAAAACTGAGTCGCACCAAAGAAGATAACGCCTTGTGCCTTCTCTTGAGTCACACCCAACCTTCTCGCCCACCAACTTGCGGTAAGGCTTTGAATCACAACCGTACCGATGATGACCAAGAACACCATTGGCACCAGTAGATCAGCCCCTTCAATCAATTGCTTCTCTTGAAGTTTGATAGCAAACAGAGAAGAAACTGCGGCAGCAACGATCCCGCGAGGTGCCATCCAGCTCAAAAACCATTTATCTGCTGAAGTAAGATCCGTGCCGATCCCGCTGATCCACACGCTCAAAGGACGAGCCACCAGCATGACGACCGCTAATAAGCCAATACCGCCCCAACCTATTGAAAGGAAAGTCCCAGAATCAAGTCTACTCGCCAGTAAGATAAACAAGGCAGAAATGAGTAACACGGTTAAGGTCTCTTTGAACTCAATAATATCTTCAAGATCCAAGCCTTTCACGTTGGCGAGCCAGATACCCATGATGGTCACGGTTAATAGGCCAGACTCTTCACTCAGATCATTAGAAAAAGAGAACGCCGCCAACATCAACGTTAGGACTGCCACGTTACGCAAATAATGCGGAACCCAATGCCCTTTCAGCATCTTGGCAATCAAATAGCCACCGATGATCCCTAAGCCTAAACCGATGGCTAGAGTCAGCCCCAAAGCCGACAGTACATGGCTTGTAGGATCGGCTGAAGAAACAATGTATTCGTAAACGAGAACGGCAAACAGAGCGCCAATCGGATCAATCACTATCCCTTCCCAGCGCAAGATGCTGCCTAACGAAGATTTGGGCTGAATGCTGCGCAGCATGGGAACAATAACGGTTGGACCCGTCACCACCACTAAGGCAGCAAACAGCGCGGCTAATGGCCAACTGAAGTCCACAAAGTAATAAGCACCAACAACAATACACGCCCAAGTAATCAGCATGCCGAAACTCACGAGGTGCGTCACCATACGACCATGACCTCTTATTTCCTTGAAATTCAGGGTCAATGCACCTTCAAACAGAATAATAGCGACACCTAATGAAATCAGCGGAAATAGCACGTCACCAAAAATGGCATCGGGATTAAGGATGTTAAGACCGGGACCTAAAAGTAGGCCGACAATAAGAAGAGGAAGAATAGCAGGAAGACGTAAGCGCCAGCCTAACAATTGACACGTTAAGGACAGCAGTCCAATTAACGCCAAGGATGAAGTAATCGACAAATCCATTTGTGCCCCTAAAAAATTTGCACCACACCTTGTGATACAAACCTATTTGCTGAAACAAGAAAGCCTATGTAATTAAACTATAGGCTCTCTTTTTCATGCTAACCGAATATTAGTGTGATTAATCAGTCACTTTACTATAGGGGAAATAAAGTGACTGACTCATCCACTCTGTACTTATCATCTAGCTACAGAGAAAGCACCACGCCAGCGATCGCAGCGCTCATTAAGTTGGCAAGCACACCCGCACAAATCGCTTTGAAGCCATATTGTGAGATGAAAGAGCGACGCTCTGGAACTAAGCTACCCAAACCGCCAATCAGAATCGCCATGGTAGAGATGTTAGCAAAACCACATAGTGCAAAAGTAACGATCGCTTTTGAGTGCTCACTCAGTGCATCTTTTACGTCCATTAACTGGATGAAAGCCACAAACTCATTCACAACGATTTTGTTACCGATCAGCGAGCCTGCAACCACAGCTTCAGACCACGGTACACCGATCAGCCATGCAACGGGTGCGAACACATAACCTAGGATAAGTTCGAAGCTTAGGTTTACGCCAAACCAGCCACCAACAATACCTAACAAGCCATTCAGCATCGCAATCACACTGATAAAGGCTAGAAGTGTCGCACCCACCGCAACGGCAATACGAAGTCCAGACATAGCCCCATCTGCCATTGCCTCAACTACGTTTGTTGCTCGTGGAATCTCTACACCAGACTCAATATCTTCTTGAACATCCTCTGGGCTGCCTGGTACTAAGATTTTAGCCATCAATAGACCAGCTGGTGCCGACATGAATGCCGCAGCGATCAGATAGTTTAGGTCAACACCCAGCGATGCATAACCCACTAGCGTGCCGCCAGCAACAGAAGCCAAACCACACACCATAACAGCAAACAGTTGTGAATCTGTCATGTGTTTTAAGTAAGGTTTAACCACCAATGGCGCTTCAATCATGCCGACAAAGATATTGGCAGTCGCAGACAGTGATTCCGCACGACCTGTGCCCAAGAATTTCTGTAGCGCACCACCAATAAGGTTGATCACCTTTGGCATAAAGCCGATGTGGTACAAACCTGAAATCAGTGCAGAGAAAAAGATAATGATGCCAAGAACATTAATCGCGAAAACAAATCCGTTATTCGTTAGGCCACCAAATAGGAAGTTAATCCCCTCTTGACCGTAGTTGATCAAGCTAGATACCGCACCCGTGGCTGCATTCAACGCTTCTTTACCCATTGGTACATACAGAACCAATAGCGCGAATGAGATTTGTAATAAGAAAGCCAAAGAGACTGTTCTTAGTGGAATATTTTTTCTGTCCGTAGATAGTAACCAAGCGGCAACTAAAATAGTGATAATTCCAAGTAGGGAAGCCATGTGCGTCAACCTAAAAGTTGTAGATAGGAAAGGCGACGCATTCTATAGAGGAAATCGTTTGCGGCAAGCTGAGGTTGTTAACGTGATGTTGGGGTATTCACGATTTAACTATGAATATAATTAAGTTATTGAATTTTAATAATTAACTTTGATTAAAAAGCGTACTTTTTCCATATGGAAATTATATTTATAGATTAGGAAACAGTTAACGATGCAGTTCAACGCAAGTTTTGAGGTTTTTGTCCCAATACGTCGGCGACCCAATATGATCTTTGATGAACTCAATCACAGCTGAAAGCTTCTTCGGCATGTTCTTTCGGCTCGGGTAAACGGCATAAAATGGCATCAGCTGACTGGCTCTCCACTCTGGTAATACTTGAATCAGCTTGCCCGTTCTAAACTCTTCTTTCACTAAGTAAGTCGCCAAATAAGCAACGCCCCACCCTGATACTGCCGCGTCTCGTACTGCCTCAGCCAAATCGACTGAGTAATCGCCCGCGACTTTGACGCTGAGGTTTTCTTGCCCGTTGTCAAACGCCCACGATGTGTAATCTCGTTCACGGCTGCGATAGATAAGACAGTTATGGTCAATCAAATCGGAAGGTACATGTGGCGTCCCAGCCTTAATCAGATAATCCGGTGACGCAGCCACCACAAACTGGCTGTCGGCTAATCGCTGCGCAATGTAACCTTCAGGCAAGTCTTCATTGTTGGTGATCCAGAGATCCAAGCGCTCTTCAATCATGTCCACCTTGTAGTCGAACAAGTGGACCTCGATTCTCAACTGAGGATAAAGCTGTCTGAGTTGATCAATCGCAGGAATGATATGGAGTGTGCCAAATGACTGCGACAAACCGACGCGTAGTATTCCAGAGATATCATCGCGCTGGCTGTCCATATCCATCTGAGCTGCTTTTACCGTGTTAAACAACTGCTCACAATGTTGATAGAACACGTCTCCCGCTTCAGTCAGCGTGAGGCTTCGTGTGGTTCGTTGCACCAGCTTGATGCCGATTGAGTCTTCAAGCAAAGCGACTTGCTTACTGATATGAGACACCGAAACGTTCAAGCTTTTTGCAGCACTGGTAAAGCCTTCGTGCTTGATCAGCGCATGAAATATCACCATCTGTGCAGCTCTATCTGTTAGCACAAGATCACCTTATTAAATCTCTGAAATATAAAATCAAAAAGGACTCCGAAGAGTCCTTTAGTTCGTTCTGCCTATGGTAGGCCAATTGCTATCAAAGCAAGCTATACCGATAAATACAATTAGGTCTACTAATCAAACTTGATTCTGTCTGCTAGATGGCTAACAGCCAAAGCAAAGTAGTAAGAACGATTCCACTTCATTAACACATTGTAGTTGTTATAAATGAGGTACGAACGACCCGCTTCGTCATCCGGCATAATCAACCAAGCTTTAATGTCTTCATCAAGCGTTGGCAGTGGGCGATCGTCATAGCGTTTAATACCGAGTTCAGACCACTCTTTTAAGTATTTCGCTTTGTCTTCGTCTCGACCCTGTAAATCGATCGACACGGTTGACGGAACATGAACCTGACGACCCCAAGTATATTTGTCATCCCACCCTGATTGGCTGAGATAATTGGCCGCCGAAGCAAATACGTCTTCTTCAGTGCCCCAAATGTCTTTCTTGCCATCACCACTGCCATCAGCGGCGTAAGCTAAGAATGAGCTTGGCATAAACTGAGGTTGACCCATCGCACCAGCCCAAGAGCCTTTCATCTCTTTTGGTGCAATATGGCCTTGATCAAGAATCTTCAATGCCGCCATCGCTTCGCTACGGAAGAAAGCTTCTCGGCGTCCTTCATAAGCCATGGTCGTTAAGGCGTCGATAACGCTGTAATTGCCCGTAAACTTACCAAAATTACTCTCAACGCCCCATAGCGCGACAATGAATCTTGGTTGAACACCATATTCATCACCAATACGCTTTAACGCGGTGTAATGCTCCTTGTAGAGTGACCTTGCTTGCTTCACTTTCCAATCTGGAACTGCTCGTGGAATGTATTCATCCAGAGTCAGTTTTTTCTCAGGTTGGTTTTTGTCGGCTTTTACCGCTCTTGGCTTAAACGTTACACCATCAAAGGCTTCATCAATGATCGCTTCAGAGATGCCTTCTTCACGGCCTTGTTGTTTTAGTTTTTCTACATATTGCTCGAAGCTCAGTTCTTCAGCTTGTACTGAACTTATGGTCAGGCTATTACCCAATAGTAATGCCGACACAGCCAATATGGTTTTCGAAAATTTACTCAACGATCACTCCTCCTTGAATTGAGGTGGCTATCACTCTTCGTCTTGAGATTTCTGTTGGGCTTTACGCTCTTTATGAAGCTCAAGTTCGTTAACTGGTGGTGGTGGAACCTGCAAAAAGAAACCATCGGTATTCAGTGATTCTTTCACTTTTTCGATGTTTACTTGAGCCAGTTTACGGCCATCCATTTTAATTACCATTACAAAACTAGGTTTACCAAACATTTGCATCAATGCGTCAGGAACTTGTGAAAAATCATCCTTCTTAGGGATATAAAGGTATGTTCCTTCTTTCTTTGAGCTTTTATATATAGAACACAGCATGACAAACCTTTTAATTGATTATGACTACAAAACTCTCACTTGCGAGATCAATAGTTTATGTTAGGGAAATATTGGGAACAAAACGTCCATTTGACAACAAGATTACTTGCTGTGCTTGGTTTGGGAATATAACATGATAAACCTAGTTTCAGGCAATGCCCTTTATTTTATTGATAAAGAAATTGTACCAATCCGCTATTGAGGTCCTGTAGTTTTTCGATGTCTAGTAACCCAGATCTAAAAGGTAGCAGCTTTACGCTATCTGTTTTGCACTTATCCGATGATCAAGTCGAAAATGCAGTCTCTTTTCTTCAAGAGAAAGTAGACCAAGCACCTACGTTTTTCGCTGCCGCGCCTGTTGTTATCAACATCAGCAAAGTTGTGGGCGATATCGATTTTGTGCAACTTAAAAATGGTATATCTCAAGCGGGCATGATCCCAGTTGGTGTGGCTGGCTGTTCTGATAAGCGCATGCAAAATCTCGCCAAAGAAGCCGGTTTTGCGGTGATGACGGCAAGCAAGTCGCCATCTCAAGCTCCAGCGAAGATGGCACCAATCAAAGTGATTAGAACCCCTATTCGTTCTGGTCAGCAGGTTTATGCGAAAGATGGCGATCTATTGATACTCAGCCATGTGAGTGCAGGCGCGGAAGTGATTGCCGATGGTAGCATCCATATTCATGGCACTTTACGCGGCCGTGCGATTGCAGGTGCAAGTGGTCAAACTGAAGCAAAAATAATTTGTAATGACTTACAAGCCGAGCTGGTTTCCATTGCTGGAAATTACTGGCTCAGCGATCAAATTGAAAGCGAGTACTGGCAGAAGAAAACCATGTTCAGTATGGCAAACGATGTATTACACGTTGATGTCCTCGCAATATAAGAGAAATAAAAGGAAAACAGAATGGCACGCATTATCGTTGTAACGTCAGGTAAAGGCGGGGTAGGCAAAACGACCTCCAGTGCAGCTATTGCCTCGGGTCTGGCTTTAAAAGGAAAGAAAACCGCAGTTATCGACTTTGATATCGGTCTGCGTAACCTAGATTTAATCATGGGTTGTGAGCGTCGTGTTGTGTACGACTTCGTTAACGTTATCAATGGTGAAGCGACGTTGAACCAAGCGATGATCAAAGACAAGCGCACCGAGAACCTGTTCATTCTTCCTGCTTCTCAAACTCGTGATAAAGACGCACTAACAAAAGATGGTGTTCGTCGTGTATTTGATGAGCTGGATGAAATGGGCTTTGATTTCATCATCTGTGATTCTCCTGCGGGTATCGAACAAGGCGCTCTAATGGCGTTGTACTTCGCTGATGAAGCGATTGTAACCACGAACCCAGAAGTCTCTTCAGTACGCGATTCAGACCGTATTCTAGGTATTCTTGACTCTAAATCTCGTCGTTCAGAAGACGGCCTAGAGCCAGTGAAAACACACCTTCTACTGACTCGCTACAACCCAGCTCGCGTAAATCAAGGTGAGATGCTGAGTGTGGAAGATGTTGAAGAGATCCTACACATTTCTCTACTGGGCGTAATCCCTGAGAGCCAAGCGGTACTGAACGCATCGAACAAAGGTGTTCCAGTGATCTTTGACGAAGCAACCGACGCAGGTATGGCTTACAATGATACTGTAGAGCGACTACTGGGTAGCCAAGTTGACTTCCGCTTCTTAACGGAACAGAAGAAAGGCATCTTCAAACGACTGTTCGGGGGCTAATGCACAATGTCATTATTAGAGTTTTTTAGACCACAGAAAAAGACAACCGCAAACCTAGCCAAAGAACGTTTGCAAATCATTGTTGCCGAACGACGCAGCCATGACGATCCAGCGCCGTCTTACCTGCCGCAACTGAAAGAAGACATCTTGAAGTGTATTGCCAAGTACGTTGAGGTTGATCCTTCAATGGTTGATCTGACTTTTGAACACAAAGATGACGACATCTCAGTACTAGAACTGAATGTTAAGCTTCCAGAAGAAGATCGATAATCTTTCTGTACAAGATCGGCAGGTAATACACTTGCTTGTATTGATTGAATAAAAAAGAGAGCCTAGGCTCTCTTTTTTATATGTGCAGTTTATAGCTGTAACTAAGTTAGGCTTTAAAGCAGCAAACGGTTATTTGATCGCTTTACTCAGCTTTTCGCCAACCACATCTAAACGCCAGCCTTGCATAACATCAGGCAGCTTCTCTGGGTTACGATCGTGCTTCCACACCCAGCTTAACACTTGGTTAAGTTGCTTCTTCGATGCCAAGAATTCCGTCGCCAAACCACTGTGCTGTGATGCCGTTTTCACTTCATCTTTCAACACTTTGAACAGTTGCTTGTAGCCAGGGAAGTCCATTAGACGTTCTACTGGTGCTGGGTACTCTTCTTCTGGTGTATGTTCAGCTAACTTAACAATTGAGCTGATCTTCGCACCATGGCGACGCACAGAGCGGTAATCGAAACCTTCTTGCTCCATGTGCTTAGGATCTTTCATCGCAAAACGCGCCACAGCCCATAGGTCTTGTTCCTTGAAGACAAAGTTCAGCGCCAAATCGCGCTTTATTGCTTCTTTTAGACGCCAAGTTGCTAAAGGTCGTAAGATCGCTAATTGCTTAGGTTTAAGCTGCCACGCCCCTTTAATATCAAGATAGGCTGTATCTGGGTTTACTTTACGAATACGCTTGGCAACTTGTAAATCAGACTCTTGTTGAGCCGCTTCCCACCAGCCAGCTTCCATCACTTTTTCTAGAAGCTTGTTGTACATTGGCATTAGGTAATGCACATCTGCCGCTGCGTAGTCTAACTGCTTTTGAGAAAGCGGACGCGCTAGCCAATCAGTGCGCGATTCACTCTTATCGAGATCAACACCAACAAACTCTGAAACCAGAGCAGCAAAGCCCGTTGATAAACCATGACCTAAGAAAGCTGCCATGATCTGGGTATCAACCATTGGGGTTGGTGTGCAGCCAAATGCGTTTTGGAACACTTCCAAATCTTCACCGCAAGCGTGCAGCACTTTCAGAACAGAAGCGTCTTTCAACAGTCCAACAAATGGTGTCATTTCACCAAGAGCAATAGGGTCAATCAGTGACAGCGTTTCACCATCAAATAACTGAATTAAGCCTAATTGAGGGTAATAGGTTCTTGTACGAACAAACTCCGTATCAAGCATAACGACATCGGCTTCACGTGCTTGTTGGCAAACTCGCTCAAGGTCTTTCAATTGGGTAATGATTTGATAATCCACAAAAACTCTCACAGGTTTCTATTTGATCGCCGGATACAAAAATGCCGACATTAACTGTCGGCATTCTAACACCATTTTTCAGCGCTCGCTTAGATTAAGCGCCTCAATGGTTTTGGTGCAGTACTTTCTGGTAAACGGGCTAGTTATTCGCTAGCGCGTTTCGCAAGTTCTGCATCGTTTTCTTCACGCAGTACGCGGCGTAAGATCTTACCTACGTTAGTCTTTGGAAGATCATCTCTGAACTCGACTAATTTAGGGATCTTGTAACCCGTTAGGTGCTCACGACAGTGCGCGATAATGTCTTCTTTGGTCAGGCTAGGGTCACGCTTAACCACGTAGATCTTAACCAACTCACCAGACACTTCATGAGGCTGGCCGATAGCTGCTACTTCTAACACTTTGCCATGCAGAGCCACTACGTCTTCAATCTCGTTCGGGTAGACGTTGAAGCCTGATACAAGAATCATGTCTTTCTTACGGTCAACGATGTACAACAAGCCTTCGTCATCAAACTTAACGATGTCACCTGTCGATAACCAACCGTCTTGATCGATCACTTCTTTAGTCGCTTCAGGGCGCTGCCAGTAACCTTGCATCACTTGAGGACCACGAACTTGTAGTTCGCCTACTTGGTCATTAGCAATAACCTTACCTTCATCATCAACAATACGAACTTCTGTCGATGGTACTGGTAGGCCGATAGCACCTGTGTAGTCTTTCAGGTCGTATGGGTTACCCGTTACCAGTGGTGAACACTCAGTTAAGCCATAGCCTTCCAATAGGTGAATGCCTGTCGCTTTCTTCCATTGCTCAGCAACAGCGCGTTGAACCGCCATGCCGCCGCCAACAGATAGGCGTAGGTTACTGAAATCCAACTCGTGGAAATCTTCGTTATTAACTAGCGCATTAAACAAGGTGTTTACGCCGGTAATTGCGGTAAACGGAACCTTTTGCAGCTCTTTAATAAAGCCAGGAATGTCACGAGGGTTAGTAATTAGAAGGTTACGACCACCCATCTCAACAAACAGTAAGCAGTTCACCGTCAGTGCAAATACGTGGTAAAGCGGTAATGCCGTTACAACCAACTCGCGGCCTTCTTGCAGAACAGGACCATAAGCCCCTTTCGCTTGAAGTACGTTCGCAATCATATTGCGGTGCGTTAGGATTGCGCCCTTCGCTACACCCGTAGTACCACCTGTGTACTGTAGGAACGCGATGTCATCACCCGCCATGAACGGCTTCACATATTGAAGACGACGACCTTTGTGCAGCGCTTTTCTGAATGAAATAGCACCCGGCAGATCATACTTAGGCACCATGCCTTTTACGTATTTCACTACGAAGTCGACAATGGTCCCTTTCGCGCGTGGCAGCATTTGCCCTAGGCTAGTTAGAACAACGTGTTTAACCGGTGTGTTATCAACGACTTTCTCTAAAGTGCTCGCAAAGTTAGATACGATAACAATCGCCTTTGCACCAGAATCGTTCAGTTGATGTTCAAGCTCACGAGGTGTGTACAGTGGGTTGACGTTCACTGCAATCATACCGGCACGCAATACACCAAACAGTGCAATTGGGTATTGCAGTAGGTTTGGCATCATTAGCGCGACGCGATCGCCCTTCTTCAGTTTCAAGTCATTCTGTAGGTAAGCAGCGAAAGCACGGCTGCGCTCTTCAAGCTTACGGAATGTCATAATCGAGCCCATGTTCTCGAATGCAGGTTGGTCCGCGTACTTCTGTACCGACTGTTCAAACATTTCGACAAGAGATGGGTACTGATCTGGGTTGATCGTTTCTGGTACGTCACTTGGATAACGTGAAAGCCAAGGTTTATCCACGATGTTACTCCTCGTTTATCAGCTGACGACTGCTTCGCCGCTTTTTATCATTGCGGTATTACAGCACAGCTTTAGTGCATGAGCACTAAAAGGCTCAAACACTTGTTTAAATTTTGTTAACTACACCAAGAATTAGCTCTGAAACTAGCTCTGGGCTCTCTAAATGACAATGATGTCCACCAGGAACAGTCTCTATTTGCAGAGGACTATGCACTGATTTGTAGCGATTATGCTGCAAATGTCGGAATCCATCATTCCCTAGGATTATTAATTGAGGGCATTCAATAGCCGCCATAATCGCTTCAGCGTGCGCCTGTGACATTCGATATAACGAGTCACATTTTAGATTAGGGTCGCATCGCCATTGCCAAGAGTTCTCGAACTCGACAATACCTCGCTCAACAATAGGAGCGATTAATTCAGCATTAATTTGGTTGGCGTGAGCTCTCAGCTTAATAGCATCCTCAAGGCTTGCCAGAGGACGTGAAGGCTTTCTTCGCTGTCGAAGACGACTGAGTACCCCATCCCTCAAACGAGAGACTGTTTCGTGGGGAGCTTCAGAAAGAGGTCCGTGACCTTCAATTTGAATTAATCCTGACACCTTTTCAGGAAAGGCGGCACTATAGCAACTTGCTATCAATGCACCAAGTGAATGTCCTACCAGTACCAGTCTGTTTGGCGATAATTTAGTCACCAACTGATGCAAGTCATCAATATAATCATGAAATGGGTAGTAACTTCCCGATTTGTGCGACGAGAAGCCGTGTCCGAAGAGGTCGATAGCTACAAGGTGAGCATTGGGAGCAAGTTTGGCGACTTGCTGCATAACCTGGTTAAAACTGGACGAATTGTCCAACCACCCATGAATAAAAACGACCGTCGTTGCGGTCGTTTGTGGGTTGCCAATCTGTTGTGTTGCAAGCGTCCCGCCCGCAAGGGAGTATGACTTTTCAATCATCAAACATGTAGTTCCATCTGTTTGCGCAATCAACGTGGAATAAAGTTAATTACTCTACGTCCTGTATCACTCGGCCTTGTCTTGGCATCGTTTGAAAGCTGCGGCAATGTAAACTTCTGCACGAGTAGTAGGTTGGTGCAAAATCGTTAACAACAACGCGCTCAGTAATGTTCCACAGTCGTTGGTTGTCCACTTTCATTACAGGGAAGGTGTAAGGGTATTCCCCTATTTTTCCATCTTCACTTCCAATTGACTGACCAACCAAAGTAATCAGACGACCTTCTGCAAAGCTTAGAGGCTCAACGTACCCTTCAATATAACCAACAAAACGTCCGCTTGGCTCTGCGTCTAGGTCTGGCTTACCGCTACTCGAAATCGGCATATTAGCGACTTCGATTCGAGTCCTGTCTTTCAAGTTGGTCACTTTAGAGATAACGCCACCTAATCGAACACTTTTCGCATCCGGTAGTTGGTCGACCCATTGTTGGTAATCGCTAATCACAGGCTCTGATTTTGCTTCAAGCTCGCTAGGAAGTGATGAACACCCGGCAAGTACCAAGACACCAAGAGAAAGGGCTATTAAGCGTGATTTAGAGAGATAATTTGACATGGTTCTGGTCCTTAAACAGGCATTAATAAGAAGCTCTAGATGTAGATATCGACACCGATAAGCTTTGCAAGTTCTTCTTTCTTCGCCTGATTCATTACATCCATATACTCTTCCATAGCCTTACGTCCTCGGCCTTCTGGAAGATCATACTGGATTTGAGCCTTATGGAGTTCAGACTCTTTAACTTGACGAATAGAATGAGAAACAGCATTAGCCACCTTAGTCGGTTGCCCAGCAGCAGTGCTAGCATCAGATTTTTTTGCCTGCTCCTTCTTTTTAATTCGATTCGGCTTAGACGTGCTCCCTATCGAAGAAGGAGGTAAGTTGTTAATTGATACCATGACTAAATATCTGCCCTCTCAAATCTAAATAATACGCATTTAGACCTAATTTGCATCAGAACCTTGTAAAAATTATTCGCGACCTGGCAGTTTCTTCCAAGTCACTTTGTCACGAAGATAAACTGGCTCAGACTCTTCTGCTGCAACCGCTTTACCTTCTGCATAAGCGAATTGAGCAAGGAACGCCATATCTTGAGCTTCTGGGAATAGCACTTCACACGCTTTGGTGTTGATCGCTAGTGTATCCATATGCTCAGAGTAAGCTTCCCAACCGGTACCGACTTTCGCCCATGTTTCAGAATCTGCTTCTAACTGCGCAGCCAATTCACTTGGTGGCGTTACACATTCGGCATCAATCGCAGTCCAACGACCGTCTTGTTCGCGGCTGTAACGCGCCCAGTACACTTCGCTCATACGCGCATCAATTGCTGTCGCAACATGAGTTTCACCAAATTTACGGTAGCTGCCTTGCGCCATCGCTGCCAGTGTAGAGACACCGATCATCGGTAAATCAGCACCAAAAGCTAAGCCTTGAGCAATACCAATACCAATACGTACACCCGTGAAACTGCCTGGGCCTTGGCCAAACGCGATAGCATCGATATCGGTTAAAGCGACATTCGCTTCTTTCAGTACTTCATCCACCATAGGTAGAATTTTTTTCGTATGGTCTCGAGGAGCCTCTTCGCTACGTGCGAACACCTGGTCACCCATTACTAATGCAACTGAACAGTTTTCAGTTGCGGTATCTACTGCAAGAATTTTCGCGCTCATTTGTGTCTCAAATATCTGTTATCTAATCTAAAAATAATGGCTAAACTCAACAATGCCAATTAATCAGCAGCGGTTGAATGGTCTTTAGCTAAGAATTCTTTAATGACCCCTAAGTCACGGGTACGTGGGATAGGCGGTAAACTCGCCAAAAATATGCCACCGTAATCGCGAGTCACCAATCGGTTATCGCAAATAATCAAAGCGCCATTATCGCGCTTGTCACGTATCAATCGGCCGACACCCTGTTTCAAGGTAATCACGGCGTCTGGCAACTGTACCTGTGCAAAAGGATCACCCCCTTTTAACTTACAGTCCTCGATTCGAGCCTTAAGTAAAGGGTCATCAGGGGCCGTAAAGGGCAATTTATCGATGATAACACAGCTTAATGCGTCGCCCCTAACATCTATCCCCTCCCAGAAAGCACCAGTAGCCACCAGCAATGCGTTACCTAATTCCATGAATTCGGCTAAGGTTTTTTGCTTACTTGTCTCACCTTGCAGCAGAACTGGAACCGAGAGGGTTTCACGGAATCGCTCCCCCAACTCTTTCATCATGCTGTGTGAAGTACATAAGAAGAAACAGCGACCTTGGTTTTGCTCAATCACTGGGGTCAGCATTCTTACTAACTTATCGGCTAAGCCTGGGCTATTCGGTTCAGGAAGATAACGAGGTACACATAAGCGCGCCTGATTCGGATAGTCAAACGGGCTTGGCAGTGAAAACTGTGCCGACGGTTTTAGTCCCAAGCGTGAGGTGAAATGGTCGAAATCGTCCGATACCGCCAAGGTTGCAGAGGTAAACACCCAAGCGCCCGGTTTCAGCTCAATCTGTTCGTGGAATTTATCGGCGACAGAAAGCGGTGTGATGTGCAAAGCAAAGTGGCGCGGTGTAGTGTCATACCAATACGAATAGCCAGTGATCGACACATCGCACACACGCTCAATACGTGACTTAATCATGTTTGCACGTTCAAAAGCCGTGTCTAACAGCTGGCTTCGCCCAAGTGCTAACTTCAATACATCAACCGCAAGTTGCAGCGCATCTTGCAAACGAACCAACTCTCGTGCAATCGACTCGGATTTCAAGGCTTCACGCCAGTTACCGCGAAAGCCGGTATCACCAAGCACAATACGCAGGTCGGCTGACGATTGAACGAGCCTATCCCCTACTTTCTGTAGCTGACGCATGTCTTTGGCTTCAGTTCGGTAAGCGATTTCAATGTCTTTGGCTAACTCTTGGATCTGTCGACTGGAAACCGATTGTCCGAAGTACTGGCTGGCGATGTCAGGAAGTTGATGCGCTTCATCGAAAATAAACACATCAGCTTCAGGAATCAGCTCACCAAATCCGGTCTCTTTAATCGCCAAATCCGCTAAGAACAAGTGGTGGTTTACCACAACCACATCAGAGTCCATCGCTTTTTTACGCGCTTTCAGCACGAAGCAATCGGTGTAGCTTGGGCACTCTTTACCTAAGCAGTTGTCATTGGTCGAGGTAATCGTCGGGATAACCGGGCTGTCTTCGGCAATATCATCACAATCCCCCAAATCACCCGTTTGAGTGGATGACGACCAACTACGCACTTTGACTAACTGAGCCAGCAGTGTTGGGTCGGTATGAGCACCATGACTCTCGATCATTTGACGGCTGAGCCTATCCAAACACAAATAGTTTGAACGCCCTTTGAGTAACGCAACTTGACCATAAAAGCCAAGCGCATCGACCATCAAGGGTAAATCTCGGTGAAACAGCTGTTCTTGAAGGTTTTTAGACCCCGTACTAATGATGGTTTTCTTACCACTCAGCAGCGCTGGCACTAAGTAAGCAAAGGTCTTACCGGTACCCGTTCCCGCTTCAACAACTAATTGGCTCTGTTTCTCAATCGCTTGTGAAACCGCTTCAGCCATGTCTAGCTGAGCTTGTCGTGGTTGAAACCCGGGGATCGCTTTACCCAGAGCACCATCAGCAGAAAACGTTTTAGATATCATAGAGTACGAAGTTTAGAAAAATAGAAGGCGAATTATGGCAGGTTTAGTGAGCCGGCGCGAATCAAGATTGACTTCGCACCGGAGGTGTTTGGTTTAGTTTGACGTGACTTAAGTTACCTTGAAGGTAAGAACTGAAGAAGTAAGAATTAGAGAATCGTTTTTATTTTCGACTTAGATAACGTGACAGCCAAGGGGCACCTTCAAAATGGTTATCATCGGGCTGTATGGCTTTCGCTGCATCGGTTGGTGAGGTCTTACTTTCCCACATTTCATCTAGAACATGACCATCTAACTCGGTACCTCTTGCCAATGAATTCACTCGCTTACAGTACAGTTTTTTGGCTAATAACTCTTTATCCATAAGTATCACCTCTATTTTTGGCCAAGGCATAAATGCCTCGGTTGAAGTTCAAATGCGTACTACGGTCAAAACTTTTAAAAATGAAGCTTCTGCCTGTTTTTCTATCTAAAAACTGATATTTCTATATCAAACAATTTATCAAAGCGATAAATCAGCAGCAGAATTTGTTGAAACCAACTTGATAATAGATTAATTATAACGGTGATATTGCGGCTCAGTTCACCGTTCGACGGCCTGCATTTAATTTGAAGAATAAAAATATTTCATGGAAGTAAGATGCAAATGGAAAGAAAAACTTTACTAACACATTGTACTGATGCCCCGGGCCTCATCTCTAAGATCACCAACATTTGTTATAAGCACCAACTCAACATTATTCACAACAATGAGTTCGTAGATAACACAAGTGGTCACTTCTTTATGCGCACCGAGCTTGAAGGGTATTTCAATGATGAAACCTTGCTTGCCGATTTAGACCAAGCCCTGCCAGAAAACACGAAACGTAAGCTCGTTGATTCATCTCGCAAGCGTGTTGTGATACTCGTGACCAAGGAAGCACACTGCCTTGGCGACATTCTAATGAAGAACTTCGATGGCAGCTTAGACGTTGAAATTGCTGCGGTTGTCGGTAACTACGACATTCTACAAAGCCTGACCGAGCGTTTTGACATCCCTTACCACCATGTTTCTCACGAAGGGCTAAACCGTGAAGAACATGAGAAGAAGATGCTAGAAGTAATTGACCAATACGAGGCTGATTACCTTGTTTTAGCTAAGTACATGCGAGTGCTGACTCCAGGATTTGTTGAAAAGTACAACCACAAGATCATCAATATCCACCACAGCTTTTTGCCAGCGTTCATTGGCGCGAAGCCATACCAACAAGCGTATGAGCGCGGCGTGAAGATCATTGGCGCAACGGCACACTTTGTGACTAATGATTTAGATGAAGGCCCAATCATTAAGCAAGATGTTATCCCTGTGGATCACAACTTCAGCGCGAAAGACATGGCACAAGCCGGTCGTGACGTAGAGAAGAATGTATTAAGTAAGGCGCTAAACAAGGTGATCAACGATCATGTGTTTGTTTACGGCAACAAGACTGTGATTCTGTAAGTCGGATAACGATTTCCGTTAAGACTTCCAGTTAGAACCCAATAAAAACGCGCAATAGGGACAGCCCATCGCGCGTTTTTTGTATCTGATGATCAAACTCGCTTTATGAGATTCCCGACTACGCTCCTTCGTCGCTATCGGGAATGACGAACTCGGTGACGAATCTTCGAACAATAAGCTCTAACATACGCCCTCGAACGCTCAGTTTGTCAGTACCCAAAGATAGACTCTGGCAAATTTCATAGAACACCCCGTCATTCCGACGAGCCTAGGCGAGATCAGGAATCTTTTCCTAGCAACTCTCTATTCAAATTAAGCCTGTTCTGATTCGACAATACGCTTAAGTGAGTGTGGATGCAGCTTGATGCAAATCCCTTGATGTTTAAAAGCCACTGTTGGGTTATTCAAGCGTTCACCCTCGCCTTTCGGGCTAGAGAGTTTGATCTTAACGCCTTTCTCAGCCAGCGTTTCAAAGTTAGCAGCGAACTGCGGGTAAGTTTCTTTAAGATCCGCTAAATACTCATCAGCCGTTTGGGCGTGAGAGGGAATCACAAACTCTACATGTTCCCAATCTTGGCTTGGGTAAATCTTACCTTCAGCTGGATATGGCAGCTCTAAGCATTCAATGCTCCAACCAAGGCTTTGCAACGGTTCATCGAAAGCCAACACCACAATTGGACGACCATTAATCATCGCCTCTGAAATCGTAGAGCCGTAATCAGACCACGCTTGATGGGCAGATTTCGCTAGCTCAGTTTCATTGATTCGAAGCGCAATATGATCGGCTTGAGCAAAGCTTAAATCCAAACCTAAGGCATTTCCTAGGTTCTCGATTTTTGACATAAAGGTATCAAGGCGGGCAATCATTTGTTGTGGTTCTAGTTCAGCTTGCTTCAGGCTCATCGTCATTGTCTGTGTTCTCCAAATAATGGCTGCATGTTATCAGTTTTGCCTTTTGCAACAAGCGTTGCTTTTACAAAAAATACTCAATAAGTATGTTCTTTTCGCTCCTTAAACATGCAAACGCGTCTTGGTAAAAGTCGATTGTCAAAAACCACTCAGGAAATGTTAATTTTCTATCAATTCGACCTATAAGAAACCCCACAAAATTGGTATGATTAACGCCATTTTTGTGAACTTAAACAGTGTCTGTTGTTCATTTCGGCATTAAATCGTTAACTAGACGCATAATTAACCAATTTAATGACCTCGAAATAACGGCCACTCTTATCATCCTTGAATTGAAGGAAACGCGTGTGAATATCCAAGCACTTATTAATGACAAAGTATCTCAGGCTCTAGAAGCCGCTGGCGCACCTGCAGGCTCTCCTGCGGCTGTTCGCCAATCTGCAAAACCACAATTTGGTGACTACCAAGCAAACGGCGTTATGGGCGTTGCTAAGCGACTAGGCACTAATCCTCGAGAATTTGCTCAAAAAGTATTGGACGTTCTTAACCTAGACGGTATCGCTTCTAAAGTAGAAATCGCAGGCCCAGGTTTCCTTAACATCTTCTTAGATGAAGCTTTCCTAGCTCAACAAGCAGACGCAGCATTGGCTGATTCTCGCCTTGGTGTTGCAGTAGCAGAAACACAAACAATTGTTGCGGATTACTCTGCACCAAACGTTGCGAAAGAGATGCACGTTGGTCACCTACGTTCAACGATCATCGGTGATGCGGTAGTTCGTACTCTTGAATTCCTAGGCCACAACGTTATCCGTGCTAACCACATCGGCGACTGGGGTACTCAATTTGGTATGCTTATCGCAAACCTTGAGCGCGTTCAGGCTGAGTCTGGCGAAGTTTCAATGGAACTTGCTGACCTTGAAGGCTTCTACCGTGAATCTAAAAAGCTTTACGATGAAGACGAAGAGTTCGCAGTTAAAGCACGTGGCTACGTTGTTAAACTGCAAAGCGGCGACGAGTTCTGCGCAGAGATGTGGAAGAAGCTTGTTGACGTAACAATGATTCAAAACCAACGCAACTACGATCGCCTAAACGTGTCTCTAACACGCGATGACGTAATGGGCGAAAGCATGTACAACCACATGCTTCCAACTATCGTTGCTGACCTAAAAGAGCAAGGTCTTGCAAAAGAAGATGACGGCGCACAGGTTGTATTCCTTGACGAATACAAAAACAAAGATGGCGACCCAATGGGCGTTATCATCCAGAAACGTGACGGCGGCTTCCTTTACACAACCACTGATATCGCTTGTGCAAAATACCGTTTTGAAGAACTAGGCGCAGACCGCGTACTTTACTTCATCGACTCACGTCAGCACCAACACCTAATGCAAGCTTGGACTATCGTTCGTAAAGCAGGTTACATCCCAGAATCTGTTTCTCTTGAGCACCACGCGTTCGGCATGATGCTTGGTAAAGATGGTAAGCCATTCAAGACTCGTGCAGGCGGTACTGTTCGTCTTGCAGATCTTCTTGATGAAGCAGAAGTTCGTGCAGCGCAGCTAATCGAATCTAAGAACCCAGAACTAGCAGAAGACGAGAAGAAAGCGATCGCGAACACAGTTGCTATGGCAGCGGTTAAGTACGCAGACCTTTCTAAGCACCGTACTACTGACTACGTGTTCGATTGGGACAACATGCTTGCATTCGAAGGCAACACAGCACCGTACATGCAGTACGCATACACTCGTGTTGCTTCTGTATTTGCTAAAGCTGGCATTTCTATGGACTCGCTTGAAGGTGAAATCAAAATCACTGAAGAGAAAGAGAAAGCGCTTATCGCGAAACTTCTACAATTTGAAGAAGCAGTTCAGTCTGTTGCTCGTGAAGGTCAACCACACATCATGTGTAGCTACCTGTTCGAACTAGCTGGTCAATTCTCTAGCTTCTACGAGGCGTGCCCTATCCTAGTTGCTGAAGACGAAGCTGTTAAGCAGAGCCGTCTGAAGCTTGCTGCACTAACAGCGAAGACGATCAAGCAAGGTCTATCGCTTCTAGGTATCGATACTCTAGAGCGCATGTAAGCGATTCGAGAAAATTAGAAAGGTTGGCGTGAAAGCGTCAACCTTTTGTTTTATCTGGAGGTTTGTTTACTCGATTATTTATACGATTAGCGAACCTACACGCAAGAGATCTCCTATTACGCTCCTTCGTCGCTCTAGGGGATGACGAGAATAGGTGTAGTGTAGTGAATCCAAGACTGCATCAATAAAGCGCCATCAAGCCACACCAAATCGTTGTTACTTTCCCCAACCATCATTCCCTACAGTGAGGGACAAACATGATAGGCAATCCCCTAAAACACGTAACAACAGCAAACCAATTCGTTATCACTCTCCCCAATCGTCACTTCCTTTAGTGAAGAACCAACGTCATTGAGAATCCACCTCTAGGCGCGTAACACTAGCAAAGCAATACACCATCACTTCCCCAAACGTCAGTTCCCTACAGTGAGGCACGAACGTGATAGGGAATCTGCTTATTGAGAACGTAAGCCCTAGCCACATTCAAACTCCGACCTTATACTCATGTAAAACAATTAATTGGAAAGATCATGAGCTTCGAACTTCACCCGCAACTTACGAAAGACACCACACTTATCGGCGAATTTCCGCTGAGCTTAGCTCTGCTGCACAAAGATAACGCTGTACCTTGGGTTATCTTGGTACCAAAGCGTGCCAACCTCAAAGAGTTGCACCACTTACCAATGAAAGAGCAACAACAGTTCCTACATGAATCTCAGGCGGTAAGCCAAGCACTTGAAGCCACGTTCCAACCAGACAAATTGAACCTTGGTGCGCTGGGTAATATGGTGCCACAACTGCACATCCACCATATTGCACGCTTCAAAGACGACATTGCTTGGCCTGGCCCAGTATGGGGAAATACAAAGGGCGAACAGCGCAGTGAAGAAGATCAAACCGCTATCCTGACTCGTATTCAAAACGTTCTGTCACTGAGCTCTATCTTCAAGAAAGCGTAATTCGAGCTCATCCCATTGAGCTTAAAAGCAATACACTTCAGAAAAGACACATAACAAAAAGCCGCTCATTTTAGATAAGCGGCTTTGTCATTTTCTAATCTCGCCTTTTTCAACGAGATAATGAAGACCTGAACTACATCATCACGTTAAGCGACAAACCATCTTGTTTGCTAATGGTGTAGCGAATACGCGTTGTATGACCATGCTTATTCGTATCGACCAAGCGAGATACTTTCCCTTTCCTGACCCACACACTCAGCATCGCATCGACGCCATCTTCACTCATGCCAAACTTTGCAGCGAGCTCTTTACGAGCCGCAACGCCTTGGCTATCAATATATTGATGAAGTTCAGTTAAAATCATACTACTTGCACCTCTAGTGCTTTCTGCTTACTGCCCACTTTCTTGAAGACGCGATACGTAACCACAAAACCACCAGCAATCGCCACCATCCATACTGCACTTGTCACTGGGTGTGCAGCAAAGTTTGCCGCTTGGTAGTAGAAAGTCGCACCAAAGTAACCAAGAGCCATCGTCCAAACCGCGATGAAGCGTGCAAAAGTCTGACCAAATTCACGAACATAAGCCCCCATCGCGGCCACACAAGGCGTGTAAAGCAGGATAAGAATCAAGTAAGCGAACGCCGCATGACCAGATACAAACTTGTCTTTCAAGTTACCAAAGATAGAGGTATCGACTTCTTGGTCAGCTGCTACAGAATTAGAGTCAGACAAGTCGCCAACTTCAATACCTAATGGGTCTGAGTAGCTCAAACCGGCTAGGTTTTCAGGGATTGTCATTACCGCTTCTTGCAGGCTTGCTGCTAAGTCAAACTCAGCCGCTTCTTCATCAGAAGGCGTTGTGTATAAGCTATTTAATGTACCTACAACAGCTTCTTTAGCGAAAATACCTGTGATGATACCAACCGTTGCAGGCCAGTTCTCTTCAGTGATACCAATCGGTTGGAATACAGGCGTTACAATTTGAGCCGCTTTAGACAGTACTGAGTTTTCGCTGTCTTCGTTACCAAAGCTACCGTCCATACCTAGAGAGTTTAGGAAGCTAAGAATAGCCACAACCATCACGATTGTTTTACCTGCACCAAGTACGAAACGCTTCAGCTTCTGCCAAGTTTTTAGCATTACGTTTTGCACTGTCGGCAATTCGTAATCTGGCATTTCCATCACTAAGCTATCGCTGCTACCTGGGTAGATCGTGTTTTTCAGGAAAAGGCCCGTAAACACAGAAGCAACGATACCCATGATGTACAGAGCGAATACTACGTTTTGTCCTGCACCAGGGAAGAACGCCGCTGCGAACAGTGCGTATACCGGTAAACGAGCACCACATGACATAAACGGCGCCATTGATGCTGCCAGTTTACGTTCGCGCTCTTGGTCAAGAGTACGCGTTGCCATGATTGAAGGCACGTTACAACCAAAGCCCAGTACAAGTGGCACAAATGCTTTACCCGGTAAACCAATCTTCTGCATCACTTTATCAAGTACGAATGCAGCACGAGCCATGTAGCCAGAGCTTTCTAGTACCGCTAAGAATAGGTAAAGCGCTGCGATAACAGGAATAAAGGTCGCAACCGTTTGGATACCACCGCCAATACCATCAGCAAGTACAGTGACTAACCAAACTGGTAAATGACCATCTAATAAGTGGTGTCCACCATCAACTAATATTGCCCCAACACCAATATCGAAGAAGTCGATAAACGCACTACCGATATTGATAGAGAACATGAACATTAGGTACATGATGACGAAGAAGAAAGGAATACCGACCCATTTGTTCAAAATGAATTGATCGGCTTTCTCTGTAAAGTTACGGCTTAGTTTGCCTTCGCTGCGACGAACGCGTTTACAAAGGTCATGTAAGAAAGTGTATTTAGCGTCAGCAACAGCAAGGTCAATATCGAAATCGGCACTAA
Organism: Vibrio sp. 1CM24A; assembly: GCF_023161725.1. Classification (NCBI taxonomy): domain Bacteria; kingdom Pseudomonadati; phylum Pseudomonadota; class Gammaproteobacteria; order Vibrionales; family Vibrionaceae; genus Vibrio; species Vibrio sp. 1CM24A. Next base: position 67,502 of record NZ_JALNTS010000005.1, on the reverse strand, counting down.
GACGCACGCTATCAATTTGAGTGCGAGTTTGTGGAGCCAGTCCATTCAATACCAAGTAATCATTTTCTAAAGCACGAATCGCGAGCGCTCGGTGAGATACGTCAGCATCATCAAATTGTGACTCAACAGAAGGGATAAGAGCTTCTAACGCGGCATCGTAATCAATAGAGATAGGGTCAAGGCTCACACCTTGAACAAGCAGTTTATGCAGACGCTCTTTAAAGCGAACCACTTGACCTTTATCGTTTGCAGACAAGCTTAGAACTGGGCAACCTAGCTCTTTCTCTAGTGCTTTAAGGTTAATCACCTGACGTTCGCGCTTTAATACATCCATTTTGTTCAACACAACGATCATTGGGCGACCCAACTCACGTAGCTGTAATGTCATGTATAAGCTTCGTTCTAAGCAGCTAGCGTCGACAACATTAATGATCACATCTGCAGGGTGAGTTAAAACAGCGCGAGACGCGATAGACTCATCGATGCTGTTCGCATCATTACCACTGTCTAGTGCGTAGATACCCGGTAAATCCGTTAGTTGAAACTGATCACCTGCGTGCGAGTATAAACCCGTCTTCTTTTCAACAGTGACACCAACCCAGTTACCAACGTGCTGCTTAGCACCAGTCAGTGCGTTGAACAGTGTTGTTTTACCACTATTCGGGTTACCAACGGTAAGAACTTGATAATCCATTTAGATAACCTCGATTTGTTCTGCAATGCTTTCACGAATGGCGATAGAAACACCTCTCACTTCAACTTGAAGCGGATCACCCATAGGTGCACGGCGGATAAGCGTCACCTCGGTTTTTGGCAACATACCCATGACCATAAGTTTCTTCCTTACGTCTGGTGTTAAACCTGTTAGTGCAACAATAGAAGCCGCCTTTCCTTGCTCTAGTTGTGAGAGTTTCATAAGTACCCAATTCGTGACTGATAATGAGAAAGATTGTTATTAACGCTATGATACACATACATGCCCACAATTCTATTGTGTGAAATCAATGTTTTCGAAAATACATACTCGTAAATTTCGTTAAAAACGTTTACGTCAAAAACGTTACTTTCAACAACTAGCGAGAACTACCCCACTAGTACAAACCCTCCCAGACAACAACAAATCATTAATTATCAATCATTTAAAACAATGTCGGTTTTCTCATAGGCATCTGTCGTTAATTTTATAAGTAAAATAAGTAGCTGGACGTATAGTTACTCCATCGAAGAGAAACTACTTCTCTTTAATTTTATTCCAGAGGTGATATGGCTTTGCTATATCACTCCGGCAGCAAGCGAAGGTGTCATTGGCACCCGTGGTATAGTCCCCCCGGCTATGCCACGATATTTTTTTTCTTCCCTTTGTATTATCCCAACAACCTTTTTAAACTCCCCATTTATCTCGTATCTCGTATCTCGTATCTCGTATCTCGTATCTCGTATCTCGTATCTCGTATCTCGTATCTCGTATCTCGTAGAAGCATAAAAAAGCCCCAACACGAATGTCGAGGCTAAAGTATCTTTATTTATGTTCTAGCTGAGTATCCGCTGCGCGCTACTCGTCATTGTTTTCAGCAAACTTAGATGGTGACATACCAAAGTGATGCTTAAACCTTTGACTGAAATAGGAAGGGTCATTGAAGCCCGAATCAAACGCCACATCAGAGATCTTCTCTCCAGCGAGTAAGCGCTCACACGCATGTTCTAGACGTACTTCATTCAAGTGCTCTTTGAAGGTCTTGTTGTAAGCCAATTTAAAGCGTCTCTGTAAGCTTCTCTCAGACATAAACAAATACTTAGCGGCAGTTGCAGTACTGAACTCGGCATCAGCGTAGTTTTCACTCACAAGCTGCGACACTCTGTTCTTCCACTCTTGTTCCGCTGTCAGTTTTTGCTGCTCTGGCGTTGAAGCGGCAAGCTTAATGGTTTCAATCTGTTCAATTGTGCTGGCTTCAAGATTAACGAGCACTTGATACTCAATTGGCCACGACAGCTGAACCTTATTTTGAGACTCCGAAACAAAGGCATTAAGCTCGCCACCGCTCTGATTCATCAATAGCGGCAGCTTTTCGATGTTGAGGTCGGTCGACTTTCCGGTATTGTCACCCATGCTTGATGCCAGCTTAGGGAAAGGCATCCCATGATCTCGAATGGTCACAACAAGATGCTCCTTAACCTCTTCAACCAGAACCACCATACTCTGCGACTTAAAGTTTCTCTTGATGATGCTCGCAACCAAGCTATTGAAGATAATATCGAGATTAAAATACAGCAACGAGACATATCGTTGTTTTGTTTCGACTTTAATATCCAGTTCAATACCAGCTTTGGCTAAATCATCCTGCCAAGCTTTGAGTACCGCTTCTAAGATTAAAATTATATCGTAACAAACTTGCCCTTCTCCTTGAGGGGTATTACTCAATTGAGCTAAGCCATTTTTCAAGGTTAAAATTGGCGACTTCCCATGCTCGTCATTCCAATTCGGGATCATCGCAGCAATATGATTCACTTCAGAAGAGAGTTCATTGGCAGTATGAGACACAAGCGCATTCTTAACGGATAGCTGCTTTTTAAGCTGTTGATTAGTCGCGAGTAATATCCGGCTTTGGTGCCTCAATTGATCCGTCTTCAATGCAACTTGCGCTTTTAAGTGCCTGTTGGCAAAAGTGACATAACGAGAGCGCCAAAAGACCAAGATAGTCACAACGCCAATCAGTAACATCAGAGAGCTTGCTGCAGCCCAATTGGTCAGATACCAAGGCTCTGCAATCGAGAAGCTTTGATTGGTTGATACAAAGCGATAATGGGAGTCCTTAACCGGTTTCACTTCAAGTGTGTAATCCCCAGGAAGAAGATGGTCGAGCGTTAACAAGCCCCCTTCAAACTCACTCCATGGTTCATCGTCGCTCAGTCGATATTCCATCGCCGGTGCGAACGTTGCTGGTAAGATGCCCAGCTTAAACCCCATCGATGAGCCATAAGGAATCTCATCCAGTTCAGCCGTTTTCCCGCCAAGTGACACCGTTTGTTGGTCGACACTTATCTTACTCAACAAGGCACGGCTATGAGGTGTGGTTGATACCAGTAACTCGTTAGACAACGCGCTGACTACGCCATACTTTGAGCCGAAAACAAGCCTCGAAGGTTGGCTCTCTTCACTGTAAAATAGAGCACATGCTCCCGCCGCCAATTCATTGGTGATCAAACCAAATGGCGAACCTATGTGTTTATGCAGCTGCCCATCCAATCCGTAATAACTGATGCCTTTCGAAGAGCCTAACCAAACACCATTGTCATCGCTTATCAGGCAGTTGGGGCTAATATTGTCTTCAACAAGAGTGATTTCTTGAATAATAGAGCTGTCATCCGGGATTCGATACACGCCATAACTGCTAGCAAACCACTGCGCTCCATCCTTCGCTTTTTCAATATCGACGACTTTGCCAAACCGTTCGCTTGAACGACTAAAGCTAATTCGTTTATCAATGAACGAGTAGAAACCATGATCTGTTCCTATATAGATGCGACCTAGCAAGCCGACATTGAGAGCGGTGATCTTCGCAGGCAAGAACTTGTCGACTAACCAGTCAGTGCCATAACTCGTCAGTTTCATGGTTTCGATAGATAACGAATACAGGTTTTGCCCAGAGGTCATCCAAAGAACGTTATCAGCCTGAAGCGCAAAGTTTTCAACGTGCACTCCCTTAATCGGCCTTGGTAAATCAAGGGCTTCGGGTTGTAGCGTTTCCGTATTTAGACTGATGATGCCTTGTTCGGTCGCCAACCAAATGGAAGAGCCAAAGAGCTCAAAATCATTAACAGGGTTAGAGTAAACACGAATTGGGTTCTCTTCACTTTCAGAATCAACCAAGTAGAGCCCCATTGAGGACGCGACCCAAGATAACTGGTCACTGACAGGCAGTACTTTATTGATCACCACACTACTCGAATGCATGCCCATTCCAGTTAGGGGGGTTCTCGAGAAGGTCTTACTGAACAGTGAGAAATATCGGATACCGTTGTTTGTCGCAATCCACATGCCACCAGCATGATCGTTTATCAACGAATATATTTTCTCACCCGGTAACGAGAAGTCTTGATTAGCGGCTTGTTCGAATCGAGTAATTTGTCCCGTAATAAAGTTGTAGCTAATAAGGCCATGTTCTGTACCAATCCAATACTGGTCCGAAGTTTCGGCCAACGAAAGAACATGCGACCCTTTAACTATGGTCTCTTTATCTGGGTTCGCGAGATCTACAATCACAGCACCATTTAAAGTACCGATCACTAACTCACGTCGAGCATTCGAAAAATAAACCGTCTCAATATGGTTTTTGTCGGATGCGGTGACATGGGTAAACTCTTGATTCTCTGAAAGGTAAACGCCAGAACTGGTCGCTAGCACCCACTTTGATAGCACCCACTCCGCGTCGTTAATCGCAATGTCACTGCTGTTATTGTATCGGTACAGTTTGAGTAGAGAGTAGGTGTTGAATTCTAAAGATTGAGTGTTGTAGGTATAGAAATTACTACCGTCAGTAACCCAAATATAATCGCCCGATGCACCGATATTGGTTATTTCAGCGCCGGGACTTAGGCTAAACGCCAATTCGTTGCCAATTCCAGGGTTATGTCGATACACCTCGTTATCGAAAAATGTCCAAAACTCATCGTTCAGAAACGCGACTCTTTCCGAAGAAAATTGCAGTAAGCTCCCCTTGCGAGGGAATAGAGTTCGGCCGTCGTAAAAGAGTACTTTTCCATGCACATCATGAACCCAAAGCCCGCCTCCGGCACCTAAGTACAAGTTTTTAGCCGCAAGGAAATTCCCTTGCGCTTGAACAGGCAAAGGATAGAAAACGGAGGGTGATGTATTTACCGCTAGAACGCTAAATGAAATGCTCATTAACATGAACATTTTGAAGATAATTCGATACAACTCTTAATCCTGAACAGCAACAACGCATGAAATTTTGGGCACCACAACGTCTTATCGTTGCTTAACCAAAAACTGAGTTTTTTTGTGCTTATTATTATCTTTCTATTTTAGCGGAAATTAGAAAAGGAGAAAGGAGGTTTGCTATTTGTTGGGAGGTTTTATCTTAGCGGTCACGAAAATGCCGCAAAAAGCGGCATGATTCATAAATTAACGAGAGCAAAGTAGAGTAAAGAATACTCGTTATGAATTACTTCCCGCTTAAGCAGCTTGTGTAGCTGTCTGTAAGTTGCTGAAGAAAATCGAAATAACTTCCACTCTTCACTTCAACTGTTGAACCGATAGGATCAAGCTGGCCTTGCTTAGCGTTACTTCCGCGAGTCACTGATTCAATCACAGCAGGGGTAAATTGAGGCTCTGAGAATACACATTGAACATTATCGCGTACTAGCGTTTTCTTAATAGCGATCAGGCTTTTTGCACCCGGTTTACGCTCTGGACTCACCGTGAAGTGGCCTAAGTTATTCAGTTCAAACTCTTGCTCAAAGTAGCCATACGCATCGTGGAATACGTAGTAACCTTTATCTTTCACTGGCGCAAGTTGTTCATGAATAGACTGCTGCTTTTCTTTCAAAGCAAGCAGGAAAGAATCTAGGTTTTCTTGATACGCCATTGCGTTATCAGGGTCAGATTCAATCAACTTTGCTGAGATATATTTTGCGGCTACTTCAACTTGGTCGATACCTAACCAAAAATGCGGGTCATGGCTGCCATGATTATGTCCTTCATGAGAATCGTGGTCATCATGTCCGAACTCTCGCAAGTTAATTCCTGGAATCTCACTGATCTTGATAACGTTTTCTTTTGAACCAATCACCTTAGTCAGAAAGGCTTCTAGGTCAGGACCAAACCAGATAACCATATCGGCACTGTGAACTTTTTTGACATCAGATGGCTTAAGCGCATAATCGTGCGGCGAAGCATTGCTGTTCATCAACACATCCGGTTCACTAACGCCCTGCGTTAATTCCGTCACAATCATTTGAATTGGTTTAAAGCTTGTTAGAATAGTATTGGCACTTGCGACACTTGGCGCTAAAAGCAAAGTAGCAAGTATAAAAGATGAACGTGACATAATCCCTCGATAATAGAAAAGTAGCTTAGGCTTGAGGTAAATGTTACATTATAACATTAGCGAATTGCAAATGAGTTCTATTCATGGATAACTTAATCCAACTAGATTCTGTGAGCGTCGAATTTGACGGTCGAAAAGTTCTAGACAACATCTCTCTAAATTTAGAGCGCGGCAGAATCACCACCCTGATTGGGCCAAACGGTGCAGGAAAGTCGACATTAGTAAAAGTGGTACTGGGTTTACAGACCAAATTTTCAGGCACAATAACAAAAGCTAAAAAACTGAAAATTGGCTATGTACCACAAAAATTAAAGCTCAATGATTCCCTACCGCTCAACGTAGAGCGTTTTCTAAAGCTCACTGGCAAGTTCAGTCAGCAAGAGATCCTTGAAGCATTGAAGCTCGTTGGTGCTGAACATCTGCAGAAGAGTAACATGCACCAGCTATCCGGCGGTGAAAACCAACGTGTGCTGATTGCTCGTTCATTGTTAAGAAGACCAGACCTACTGGTTCTCGATGAACCGGCTCAAGGCGTTGATGTTCAAGGGCAAATTGACCTGTATGATTTGATTGACACCATTCGTCACCGCTTTGGTTGTGCCGTATTTATGGTTTCGCACGATCTGCATTTAGTGATGGCAAAAACAGACGATGTGATCTGTTTGCATCACCACATCTGTTGCTCGGGTGCACCGGCTGATATCAAACACCACCCTTCGTATATCGCCTTGTTCGGTACTGCGGTTCAAGAGAGCTTGGCTTTCTACCACCATCAACATGACCACCATCACCATGACTTGGCAGGCCAGCCTGTTTCTGGGGATGTGCACGACTGCTCCAACCATAAACACGGACACCACTAATGCTTGAGTTTCTTTTACCTTCTATTCTTGCAGGCTTAGGCATTGCTCTTATTGCAGGCCCACTAGGTTCATTCGTGGTGTGGCGTAAGATGGCTTACTTTGGTGACACGCTTGCTCACGCTTCTTTGATGGGCTTAGCGCTTGGCTTTCTGTTCAACATTAACTTGTATTTCGCGCTGCTGATTTGTTGTTTGATGCTGGCCGTGTTGCTAGTTACTTTACAAAAACAAAAGCTGGTCGCGACCGATACCCTACTCGGTATTTTGGCTCACAGTGCGCTATCACTTGGTTTGGTTGCTGTCAGTTTCTTAGATAATGTTCGTGTTGATCTGATGAGCTACCTGTTTGGTGACTTGCTGGCAGTATCTCCGACTGATTTAGTATTTATCTATGCGGGTGCTGCTGTGATCGGATTGGTGCTTGCTATCTTTTGGCGACCACTACTATCAACGACGGTTAACGAGGATCTCGCGGCGGTTGATGGTATCAATATTGATTTAATGCGTCTGATTCTGATGCTATTGGTTGGTATCGTGATTGCTGTCGGTATGAAGTTTGTTGGTGCGTTAATCATGACATCGCTACTAATTATTCCTGCAGCAACGGCAAGGAAGTTCTCGAGCACACCTGAGCAGATGGCCTTCCTCGCATCGGTTATTGGCTCTATCGCAGTCTTCGGAGGGTTAAGCTTGTCTTGGTTCTATGATACGCCCGCTGGCCCGTCTGTTGTTATCAGTGCAGCTGCGATGTTTATGTTATCTCAAATGGTTAGAAGCCGAGCTTAATACTTAGCAGTACGATCTCGTATCACGAGAACGTAAAAAAAGGCTTGGTCAGTGACCAAGCCTTTTTAATATCGTTCAGTTAACTTCTATCTCAATCGATAAAAGCCAGCTGATTACCAACCCGTGATTTCACGTAGGCCTTTACCGATGTCAGCAAGAGACTTAACAGTCTTAACGCCTGCTGCTTCTAGTGCTGCGAATTTATCTTCAGCAGTACCTTTACCGCCAGAGATGATTGCGCCAGCGTGGCCCATACGTTTACCCGGAGGAGCAGTAACACCAGCGATGTAAGATACAACCGGCTTAGTTACGTTTGCTTTGATGAACTCAGCCGCTTCTTCTTCCGCAGTACCACCGATTTCACCAATCATTACGATTGCTTCAGTTTCTGGGTCTTCTTGGAAAAGTTTTAGGATATCAATGAAGTTTGAACCTGGGATAGGGTCACCACCGATACCAACACATGTAGACTGACCAAAGCCTTCATCTGTTGTTTGCTTAACTGCTTCGTACGTCAGGGTACCGCTGCGAGATACGATACCTACTTTACCCTTCTTGTGGATGTGACCAGGCATGATACCAATCTTACACTCGTCTGGAGTGATAAGACCTGGGCAGTTAGGACCGATCATGCGAACGCCAGTTTCTTCTAGCTTCACTTTAACGTCGATCATATCTGTTGTAGGGATACCTTCAGTGATCGTTACGATCAGCTCGATACCTGCATCAATCGCTTCTAGGATTGCATCTTTACAGAAAGGAGCTGGTACGTAGATAACTGTTGCTGTTGCGCCAGTTACTTCTACTGCTTCACGTACTGTGTTGAATACTGGAAGGCCTAGGTGAGTTTGACCACCTTTACCAGGTGAAACACCACCAACCATTTGCGTACCGTATGCGATAGCTTGGTCTGAGTGGAATGTACCTTGACCGCCAGTGAAACCCTGACAGATTACTTTAGTGTCTTTGTTAATTAATACAGACATTATTTAGCCTCCGCAGCAGCAACAACTTTCTGAGCAGCATCTGTTAGAGATTCAGCTGCAATGATATCAACATCAGAATTAGCAAGTACTTCGCGACCTAGGTCTGCGTTTGTACCTTCTAGACGAACAACTACTGGAACTGTTACGCCGACTTCTTTAACTGCACCGATAATACCTTCAGCGATCATGTCACAACGAACGATGCCACCGAAGATGTTTACGAGTACTGCTTTAACATTGTCATCAGAAAGGATGATCTTGAATGCTTCAGCTACACGTTCTTTGGTCGCGCCGCCGCCTACATCAAGGAAGTTTGCTGGCTTGCCGCCGTGTAGGTTTACGATATCCATCGTACCCATAGCAAGGCCTGCACCGTTAACCATACAGCCAACGTTACCATCTAGTGCTACGTAGTTCAGTTCCCACTGTGCTGCGTGAGCTTCGCGCTCGTCTTCTTGTGAAGGATCGTGCATTTCACGAAGTTTTGGCTGACGGTACATTGCGTTTGAGTCAATGTTGATCTTGCCGTCAAGACAAAGCAGGTTGCCTTCGCCAGTAATTACAAGCGGGTTGATTTCTAGTAGAGCTAGGTCGTACTGAGAGAACATTTGGCCAAGACCCATGAAGATCTTAACGAACTGTTTGATTTGATCGCCAACTAGACCAAGTTTGAACGCCAGTTCACGGCCTTGGTAAGCTTGAGGGCCAACTAGAGGATCGATCGCAGATTGGTGAATCAACTCTGGAGTTTCTTCAGCGATTTTCTCAATGTCCACACCGCCTTCAGTTGACGCCATGAATACGATTTTACGCGTTGCACGGTCAACAACAGCACCTAGGTAAAGTTCATTAGCAATGTTTGATGCTTCTTCAACTAGGATCTTTGTTACAGGCTGACCATTAGCGTCTGTTTGGTAAGTCACTAGGTTTTTACCTAGCCACTTTTGTGCAAACTCTTTAACGCCTTCTTTAGTGTCATGTAGCTCTACGCCGCCCGCTTTACCGCGACCACCAGCGTGTACTTGACACTTAACGACTTTCTTGGCTGTACTGATACGACCTGCAGCTTCGAAAGCTTCTTGTGCAGTATCACATGCGAAACCTTCTGGCACAGGCAAACCGAATTCTGCAAACAGCTGTTTGGCTTGGTATTCATGCAAATTCATTTTGATATTCCGTTTATTTTCCCTTAAGGGATTATTATTTCCATAACGACACAGTTTCCTGTGTTACGTCTGTAGGGTCTTCTCAAATCAACTGCTGTCCATTTTCTAATGGCTTTACAGTTCAATTGAAGGCCAGACGTTGAGCAGCCTAGCCTTTGAAACTTTTTACGTCTAGCTAACGGGGTTAACTAGACGTTTTAGCGATACTAAACGTCTAATAGCAGACGTGCAGGATCTTCTAGAAGCTCTTTGATGGTCACTAGGAAGCCAACTGATTCACGGCCATCGATTAGACGGTGGTCGTAAGAAAGCGCTAGGTACATCATTGGTAGAATCTCTACCTTGCCATCAACAGCCATAGGACGGTCTTGGATTTTGTGCATACCCAAAATTGCCGCTTGAGGCGGGTTGATGATTGGCGTAGACATTAGAGAACCAAATACACCACCGTTTGTGATAGTGAAGTTACCGCCCATCAGTTCATCAACAGTTAGCTTGCCGTCACGGCCTTTGATTGCTAGCTCTTTGATGCCTTTTTCGATATCAGCGAAACCTAGTGTGTCACAGTCTTTCAGTACTGGAGTCACTAGACCACGTGGCGTAGATACCGCCATGCTGATGTCGAAGTAGTTGTGGTAAACGATATCTGTACCATCAATAGAAGCATTCACTTCTGGGAAACGCTTCAGTGCTTCTGTTACTGCTTTCACGTAGAAAGACATGAAGCCAAGACGCGTATCGTGACGCTTCTCGAATTGGTCTTTGTACTGCTTACGAAGGTCCATGATTGGCTTCATGTTCACTTCGTTGAAAGTCGTCAGCATTGCTGTGCTGTTTTTCGCTTCTAGAAGACGGTTTGCAACTGTCTTACGTAGGCGAGTCATAGGCACGCGTTTTTGGCTGCGAGCCGCTGCTGGCGCTTCAACTGCTGGTGCAGATGCTGCTGCCGGAGCCGCTTTCGCTGCTGCTAGATGTGCGTCGATGTCTTCACGAGTAATACGGCCACCAACACCTGTGCCTTTAACGTCAGCTGGTTGTAGGTTGTGCTCAGCAAGCAGGCGACGAACAGCTGGGCTTAGTGCGTCGTTGTTCTCTTCTGTTAGCGCAGCTTTATGGCGCTTGTCAGGAGATGCTTCTGTATCTTCAGTGGTGTCTTTCGTTGGTTCACCAGCGACAGCACCCGGCTTGATTTTAGCCAGAAGCTGCTTAGAAAGTACCGTAGCACCCTCTTCTTCGATGATAGCTTCCAGAACACCCGCTTCAGGAGCCGGTACTTCTAGAACTACTTTATCTGTTTCGATATCTACAATGACTTCATCACGTGCAACCGCTTCGCCCGGTTTTTTGTGCCAAGTAGCAACTGTTGCATCAGCCACAGATTCAGGTAAATCTGGAACCAGAATTTCAATTGTCATGTGCGTATTTTCCTTTTACTTCTAGTTCTTAAGTAGGGTCAAAGCGTCGTCAACTAACGCTTTTTGTTGTTTCAAGTGTACTGACATATAGCCAACAGCTGGTGATGCTGATGCAGGACGACCTGCGTATTGAATATCAGCACCTACTGGGATAGCAGCTCGGAAATTATGTTGGCTACTGTACCAAGCACCTTGGTTTTGTGGCTCTTCTTGACACCAAACGTAATCGACTACATTTGTGTACTGTGCGATTGCAGCTCTCACGTCCTCGTAAGGGAACGGGTAAAGTTGCTCAATACGTACAATAGCGACATCGTCTTGCTCGTTCTTACGTCTTTGGTCAAGCAGGTCAAAGTAAACCTTGCCTGAACAGAATACGACGCGTTTTACGTTCTCAGGTGCCAGATCATCAATTTCTGCGATAGCTGGTTGGAACGTGCCTTCTGCCAAATCTTCAAGAGAAGAAGTACACAGAGGGTGACGAAGCAATGACTTAGGTGACATTACAATCAGTGGACGACGCATTGGTCGAACAACCTGACGGCGAATCATGTGGTAAACCTGTGCCGGTGTTGAAGGAACAACAACTTGCATGTTTTGTTCAGCACATAACTGAAGGTAACGCTCAAGACGTGCAGAAGAGTGCTCTGGGCCTTGGCCTTCATAACCGTGAGGAAGCAGCATAGTTAGACCACATAGACGTGCCCACTTTTGCTCACCTGATGAAATGAATTGGTCGATAACAACTTGTGCACCGTTTGCGAAGTCACCAAATTGTGCTTCCCAAAGGGTTAGACCGCTTGGCTCTGCTGTTGCGTAACCATACTCAAATGCGAGTACCGCTTCTTCAGATAACACAGAGTCAAACACTTGGAATGGCCCTTGTTTATCATGAATGTTCGCAAGAGGAACATACGTGCTTGCATCTGATTGATTGTGCAGTACTGAGTGACGGTGGAAGAACGTACCACGACCTGAATCTTGGCCTGAGATACGAATACGCTTACCGTCGTCAACAAGTGTTGCGTAAGCCAGAGTTTCAGCCATACCCCAATCGACTTGTTTCTCACCATTCACCATGGCAGTACGATCGTTGTACAGTTTATTTACTCGGCTTTGCAGCTTGTGGCTGTCTGGGTATTGGCAAAGTTTGGTACCAAGCTCTTTCAGGCGCTCGATATCAATCTTGTTATCCCACTCGATGTTCCAGTCGTGACCTAGGTAAGGAGACCAGTCTACTGAGTGAAGTGCCATTGGACGCCACTCTTTAACCACAACTTCACCGTGATCAAGTGCATCACGATATTCGTTAACTAGCTGAGTTGCTGTATCAATACCAAACTCACCGCGCTCCATTAGCACGTCAGCGTAAAGCTTACGTGGTGTTGGGTGCTTTTTGATTTTTTGGTACATCAAAGGCTGTGTTGCATTCGGCTCATCGGCTTCATTGTGACCGTGGCGACGGTAACAAACCAAATCAATAACAACATCACGCTTAAACGTATTACGGTAATCCAATGCAAGACGCGCAACGAACGCAACCGCTTCTGGATCATCAGAGTTAACGTGGAAAATCGGAGCCTGAACCATCTTCGCGATATCGGTACAGTACATCGTAGAGCGTGTATCGCGAGGGTTAGACGTTGTAAAACCAACTTGGTTGTTTACAACGATACGAACCGTACCACCAACACAGAAACCACGCGCTTGAGACATGTTAAACGTCTCTTGTACGACACCCTGACCAGCGATAGCTGAGTCACCGTGGATAGTAATTGGAAGTACACGGCTACCATCATTATCACCAAGGCGATCTTGACGTGCACGTACTGAACCGATAACTACCGGGTTTACGATTTCTAAGTGAGATGGGTTAAATGCTAGTGCTAAGTGAACGTTGCCGCCTGGCGTTGCGAAGTCCGCAGAGAAGCCTTGGTGGTATTTCACATCACCCGTACCCCACGTGTCATCATGCTTGCCCGCAAACTCGTCAAACAGGTCTTGTGGCTTTTTACCAAGCACGTTGACCAACATGTTTAGACGACCACGGTGAGCCATACCAACAACAACTTCACGCATGCCTTGTCCGCCAGCATGACGAATAATTTCTTTCGTCATTGGGATAAGAGCATCACCACCTTCCAACGAGAAGCGTTTTGCGCCTGGGAATTTCGCACCAAGATAGCGCTCAAGACCTTCAGCAGCAGTTAGCTCTTCTAGGAAAGCTTGCTTTTCTTCTTTGTTGAAAGAGGGTTGACCAGATACAGACTCTAAACGTTGTTGGATCCAACGCTTTTGCTCTGTATTTGTCATGTGCATGTATTCAGCACCAATAGAGCCACAATACGTTTGCTTTAGAGATTTGTAGAGATCTTTAAGCACCATCGTCTCTTGGCCAATGGCGTAAGAGCCGACGTTAAACGTCTCATTGAGGTCATCTTCGGTAAGAGTGTGGAAAGAAGGGGCCAGTTCATCAACTGTCGCTCTTTTCCATAAACCTAGGGGGTCTAGGTTTGCTGCTTGATGCCCTCGGAATCGATAGGCATTAATAAGTTGCAGAACCTTTACTTGTTTCGCATCGACATCTGGATCACTAACTTGGACACTGTAATGCTTTGTTTCTTGAGCGAGTCGACGGAAGTATTCACGAACACGAGAGTGTGGTTGTTCCACTGCCTCTGAAGCTTGCACAGGCAATTCTTCAAAAACACTTCTCCATTCGTCACTTACCGAATCTGGGTCACTTAGATACAGTTCATAGAGTTCTTCTACGTACGTTGCATTGGCGCCAGCCAAGTGTGAAGACTCGAGCCATGCCTTCATCACGCCGTTGTGCATATTTTCCCTTAACCAGTAGTTTTCACGTTTGCTGCGGTCTATGCCGAGCTATTAAAAGGCCGCCCCAAAACTTCTAGGGCGGCAATTTTTATATAACTTAAACCGAACGATTCACTAGCATGGTCTTGATGTGACCAATCGCTTTCGTCGGATTTAATCCCTTAGGACAAACACTTACACAATTCATGATGCCATGGCAACGAAAAACGCTAAATGCATCATCAAGATCGGACAAACGTTCGTCTGTCGCTGTATCTCGGCTATCAATTAGCCAACGGTACGCTGCAAGCAGGCCTGCTGGTCCGATGAATTTGTCAGGGTTCCACCAGAACGATGGGCATGACGTTGTACAACATGCACACATGATACATTCGTACAATCCATCTAAATGAGCACGCTCATCAGGGCTTTGTAAGTTTTCACGAGCCGGTGGCACATTGCCATCAGACACTAAGAATGGCTTCACTTTTTCGTAGTTATCGTAGAACTGAGTCATGTCTACAATCAGGTCACGAACAACAGGTAAGCCAGGCAGTGGGCGAATCACAATCTTGTCTTGGCCAGAAAGCGCAGACAATGGCGTGATACACGCTAGGCCATTTTTACCGTTCATGTTCAAACCATCCGAGCCACATACACCTTCACGGCATGAGCGACGGAATGAGATTGTTGGATCTTGCTCTTTCAACAGAATAAGCGCGTCCAAAAGCATCATGTCTGAACCTTCATCCACTTCTAGAGTGTATTCCTTCATGTAAGGCTTCTGGTCGACATCTGGATTGTAACGGTATAAAGAGAAATTCAGTTTCATGGTCATATCTCCTTAGTACGTACGTGCTTTTGGTGGGAACGCTTCACGATGGATAGGTTCCATGTTTACACCACGCTTAGTCATGCTCTCTGACTCTGGGTTGTAAAGTGAGTGGCATAGCCATTGCTCATCATCACGGTCAGGGAAATCGAATCGAGCGTGTGCGCCACGGCTCTCTGTACGGAAGTTTGCAGCAACAGCCGTTGCGAATGCCGTTTCCATCAAGTTTTCAAGCTCTAGACACTCAATACGTTGAGTGTTGAACTCTGTAGACTTATCAGATAGGTGTGCATTCTTCAGACGCTCGCGAATCGCCTTAAGCTCTTCTAAGCCTTCAGCCATTGCTTTACCTTCACGGAATACCGAGAAGTTGTTCTGCATACATTGCTGAAGATCTTTACGAATTTGCGCTGGGTCTTCGCCGTCTGTGCTGTTTTCCCAACGGTTGTAACGCTCTAGTGAACGTTCAATGTCAGCTTCAGTTGCAGGTTTCGCTTCGTCTTGCTTCTTCAGTGTCTCACCTAGGTGTAGACCTGTCGCACGACCAAATACCACTAAATCAAGCAGTGAGTTACCACCTAGACGGTTGGCACCATGTACTGATACTGATGCGATTTCACCACAAGCAAATAGACCTTGGATTTCAACATCGCTGCCGTCTTCGGTTTGCTTGATAGCTTGACCAGAAACTTGTGTTGGAACACCACCCATCATGTAGTGACATGTCGGGATTACTGGGATTGGCTCTTTCACTGGATCAACGTGAGCAAAGGTACGAGAAAGTTCACATACACCAGGAAGACGAGATTCAAGCGTCTCTTTACCTAGGTGATCAAGCTTAAGCTTAATGTGTGGACCCCAAGGGCCATCGCAACCGCGACCTTCACGAATTTCAACCATCATTGAACGAGCAACAACATCACGACCCGCTAAGTCTTTAGCGTTTGGTGCGTAACGTTCCATGAAGCGTTCGCCGTCTTTATTGAGAAGGTAACCACCTTCACCACGACAACCTTCCGTTACCAATACACCTGCACCAGCGATACCCGTTGGGTGGAACTGCCACATTTCGATGTCTTGCATAGGAACGCCAGCACGGATCGCCATACCAACACCGTCACCAGTATTAATATGTGCATTGGTTGTTGATGCGTAGATACGACCAGCACCACCAGTAGCAAGGATTGTTGCCTTCGCTTTGAAGTAGCAAACCTCACCCGTTTCCATACAAAGCGCAGTAGTACCTAAGATTGCACCATCTTCGTTCTTAACAAGATCCAGTGCATACCACTCAGAGAAAACGGTCGTTTTGTGTTTAATGTTTTGTTGGTAAAGCGTGTGAAGCAGAGCGTGACCAGTACGGTCGGCTGCAGCTGCGGTACGAGCCGCTTGCTCACCACCAAAGTTTTTCGATTGACCACCGAAAGGACGCTGGTAAATAGTACCGTTCTCAAAACGAGAGAAAGGTAGGCCCATTTTTTCAAGTTCGATTACCGACTCAGGACCGTTTTTACACATGTATTCGATAGCGTCTTGGTCACCGATGTAATCAGAACCTTTTACTGTGTCATACATGTGTTGTTCCCAATGATCTTCATGCGCGTTACCAAGAGCAACAGTGATGCCGCCTTGCGCTGAAACCGTATGAGAACGAGTAGGGAAAACTTTAGAAAGCAATGCACAAGAAAGGCCTTGCTCAGAAATTTGCAGTGCGGCACGCATACCTGCACCACCAGCGCCGATAACTACGGCATCAAACTCACGAACAGGAATAGTCACTTACGCACCCCACAAAATAAACAGACCAGAGAAGAAATATCCAAGAAGAACTGCAACAACACCGACTTGAAGACCAACACGCAGTTTTGCGCATTTGATGTAGTCAGTTAGTACTTGCCATAGGCCGATCCACGCGTGAACCAAAACAGAAGTAAGCGCTAACATGGTGAAGACTTTAGTGAAGGTTCCACCAAAGAATTGCGTCCAAGATGCGTAAGAGATATCACCAGAGAAAGCACAGAAGCTAACTAGGTAGATAGTGTAAAGCGTCATAATGATGGCAGTAGCACGAATCAATAGATAATCGTGGACACCATTACGACCAAAAGTAGAAACGTTGTTTACCATACTAAGATCCCCGCTAGTAGAGACAATACCGCTGTTGCTGCGAATGCAACCTTAGCGCTCTTAGCGCCAGATTCCAGCTCTTCAAAGTGACCAAGGTCCATAAGAAGGTGACGAATACCACCAGCAATGTGGTAAGCCAAAGCGGTTAAAATGCCCCACAGAATAAACTTCACGAAGAAACCATCGACAATGTCGCTAGCTTCGGCAAAGCCTACTGGGGATGAGAGGGAAATGGATAGTAACCAAAGCAAAATTCCAATCGCGACAAAAGTTATCACCCCAGACACACGGTGTAGGATGGAAGCTATTGCTGTGATTGGAAAGTGGATGGTCTGTAAATCTAAATTAACAGGTCTTGTCTTTCTTTCTTTCACGGGCTTGCTCACTCAGCTCCATTGAGCATTATGGTCATTAAATAACCTTATGATATTGTTATGGACAAAATTTGATTGCAAACCTTCAAAATTTAACATTAACTTAACAAATAACTGAAGTTGAGCCTTAGATAATTGTAAAATAATTGTTAACTGCTCGATTAAGAAAGACACCTCACATTTCTTCTTAGCCTTGCATTTATAAGGTTTTAACCAAACTTTTCAGCGCCACTATACGGCTGGCAACATTCTAATACAATTGATGTAACAAATAATGCTACACAGACCAGATTTTTAACGAATTTAATGTAAAAAACACTAACAAGTGCACACAAAGCTTCAGAAAAATTGACTTTCCCACGTAAGACCAGTAAAAAAATGGCACATAAACATCCTGGACGGATTAAATAATAAACAAAGGAGATTGTTATGGCGGATAAGAAAGCTACCCTTCACATTGAAGGTCAAGCGCCAATCGAGCTGCCGATTACAGAAGGTGTACTTGGTACTCCAGTGATCGATGTTCGTACACTAGGTTCTAATGGTTTTTTCACTTTTGACCCTGGTTTTCTTGCCACTGCATCCTGTGAGTCTCAAATCACTTTTATTGACGGTGGAAAAGGCATTCTTTTACATCGTGGTTATCCAATTGACCAACTTGCCAATAACGCTGATTACTTAGAAGTATGTTACATACTTCTTTACGGTGAAGCCCCATCTCGAACTGAGTACGAAAAGTTCAAGACTACCGTGACACGTCACACTATGGTGCATGAGCAAATCGCTAGTTTCTTCCACGGCTTCCGTCGTGACGCTCACCCTATGGCTGTAATGTGTGGTGTTGTAGGCGCTCTAGCGGCGTTCTACCACGACTCACTTGATGTCAACAACGATACACACCGTGAAATTGCGGCATACCGCCTGATTTCAAAAATGCCGACACTGGCTGCAATGTGTTACAAATATTCAATCGGTCAGCCGTTTATCTACCCACGTAACGACCTAGGCTACGCAGAAAACTTCTTACACATGATGTTTGCAAACCCATGTGAAGAGTATGAAGTGAACCCTATCGTTGCTCGTGCAATGGATAAGATTTTCACTCTACATGCTGACCACGAACAGAACGCTTCTACGTCTACAGTACGTCTTGCTGGTTCATCTGGTGCTAACCCGTTTGCGTGTATCGCAGCAGGTATCGCATCACTTTGGGGCCCAGCTCACGGCGGTGCAAACGAAGCTTGTCTGCGCATGCTTGAAGAGATCGGTAGCGTAGATAACATTGAAGAATACGTTGCGAAAGCAAAAGACAAAGATGACCCATTCCGTTTAATGGGCTTCGGTCACCGTGTTTACAAGAATTACGATCCACGTGCAACAGTAATGCGCGAAGCGTGTCACGAAGTACTTAAAGAGCTAAACATCCAAGATCCACTACTAGACGTAGCAATGGAACTTGAGCGTATCGCTCTTTCTGATGAGTACTTTGTTTCTAAGAAGCTATACCCGAACGTAGATTTCTACTCAGGTATCATTCTGAAAGCAATCGGTATTCCAGTATCTATGTTTACTGTAATCTTCGCGATGTCTCGTACCATCGGTTGGATTGCACACTGGAACGAAATGCACAGCGATCCGACGAACCGTATCGGTCGTCCTCGTCAGCTGTATACTGGTGAAGAACAACGTGACTTTAAAGCACTTCACGAACGTGAATAGTTGCTATAAATTATAATGTTAAAAGGGGTTGATGTGAGAACATCAACCCCTTTTCTTTTGTACGCTCTCAACTCCGTCATCCTCAAGAGTGAGGGACGAACGAGTTGGGGATCTCATTAATTGCATCTACAAGCTTTCAGAGATTCCCTACTCCTTCCTCCGTCAGTCTAGGGAATGACGAATTACTTATGAACTCTCTAAGTTGAATCCATTAGAGTTCTAATTAGCCCGCCCCATCCAAGGGTACAAATTTACAGTTCATCATGATCCTCAACAGTGAGAAGCGAACGAATAAAATAATATCGTCATCCCCAAGAACGAGGGACGAGTGAGTTGGGGATCTCATTTAGTTTATAGAGAACCTTAAGAGATTCCCTACTCCTTCCTTCGTCAGTCTAGGGAATGACGGTACTTATAGAGCGAAACAATGTCGTCATCCTCAAGAGCGAGGGACGAGTGAGTTGGGGATCTCATTTAATTTATAGAGAACCTTAAGAGATTCCCTACTCCCTCCTTCGTCAGTCTAGGGAATGACGAATACTATTTACTCGTATCCCTCACCTCGCATCTGCTCTTATACTGGATTATCGATATCAATAAACTCAACATCCAAGCCATGCTCTTTCGCTAACCATTCACCTAGCGCTTTTACACCATAGCGTTCTGTCGCATGGTGGCCAGCAGCAAAATAATGAATGTCTTGCTCGCGTGCTGAGTAAGTAGTGCGCTCTGAAATTTCACCAGAGATAAAAGCATCAATACCTTGAGAAGCCGCAAGCTCAATGTAGTCTTGACCGCCACCGGTACACCAACCGACGGTCGTAATCATTTTGTCTTGATTTTCTGGAGCGATATGCAGTGGTTTACGATTCAGAACTTGATCGATTTTTGCTGCAAATTCAGTACCTGTCATTGGCGCTTTTAATTTACCAAACATAGCAACCGATTGTGGGTGCCCTTCCAAACCGCCTTCGACTTCTATCTCAAGTAACTCCGCCAGTTTCGCGTTGTTACCAAGTTCAGGGTGGATATCAAGCGGTAAGTGATAACCTAAAAGATTGATGTCATTTTTAATCAGGGTACGAATGCGCTTGCCCTTCATGCCACGAATGGCTTCTGACTCGCCTTTCCAGAAAAAACCATGATGGACTAACAAAGCGTCTGCGTTCAGTTCTACCGCTTTATCAATCAAGGCTTGAGAAGCTGTCACACCAGTAACGATTCGCTTCACTTCTGTTGCGCCTTCAACTTGAAGACCATTAGGACAGTAATCTTTAATCTGCTGTGGCTGCAGTTTTTCGTTAAGTAGCTTTTCTAATTGTAAGTTATTCATTTTTCTTTCCAGCTTACCTTTATAATAACGTCGTTATATCAATTTACGGGTAGAATGTCGAAAGCCCCACGATAAGTTTATGAGGAAGAGATGACAGCACTGCAACGTTTTTACCAATGGGTCATCGACTCACCGCCATTACTAGAAATCAAGCCACCGGTTTCGGATCTCAGTGCATTCTCTAGCCACCATGCCATCGACTCATCACATACTTATGATGGTAATCCTAGATTAGGTTTCCTCTACCAATATCTATGCGAACAAGTGATCGCTGGCTCACCGAATTACTCGATAAAGCACGACGAGATTCAGATCAATGTGGAAGGCAGAACTCTCGGTGCAATCGACTTTATTCTTGAAGAAGAGAGCAGCCAAAAGCTAGAACATTGGGAAGTGGCGATTAAGTTTTATCTGCTCCACGAACAAACATGGTTTGGACCCAACTCTCACGACCAATTGGATAAGAAACTCGACAGGATGCTCAGCCACCAGCTCGAAATGTCCTCTTCGGCCGCCTTTGTTGATCAATATCCAGAGATCGATGTCGACTCAAAGCACTTACTGATGCAAGGTCGTCTATATACCAACCCATTCTTAGAGCAAAACGTACCGACAAAATGCTTGGGCTACGACATTAACCCAAGCCAAGTAAACGGCTTTTGGTGCTATCAAGATCAGGCTCAGTTAATCAGTGAACCACTGTATTCACTCACCAAAGAGCAATGGGCAGCTGGCACTGATGACTTCACCTGTGAACCTATCACCGAATTTGGTGATCGCTTCGTCCATGGGCAAACAAAGTCGGGGCAATTCTGGTTTGTGATGCCACAAAGTTGGCCACACGGTTAGTCGTCTGAGCTAACTCAGTTAACTTTCCCGCTTACACAAAATCAACACAAATAAAAAGGGCTGATGCTTTCACATCAACCCTTCTTCTATTTACGTAGCAACTCTAGTAATCGAGATTCGATTATAGGCCAGCCGCTGCAAATACTTGGTTCACAATCTCTTGAGCTTCTGCTTCGATTGCTTTCAGGTGCTCTTCACCCTTAAAACTTTCACAGTAGATCTTGTAGATGTCTTCAGTGCCTGATGGACGAGCAGCAAACCAGCCGTTCTCAGTTGTCACTTTCAAGCCACCAATCGCAGCACCGTTACCTGGAGCGTGTGTTAAGCGTGCAGTAATTGCATCACCAGCCAGCGTCTCAGCAGAAACCATCTCTGGAGATAGTTTCTTCAGCACGTCTTTTTGTGCACCATTTGCTACCGCTTGAATACGGTTGTACTTAGATTCACCGTGTTTAGCGGCAAGTTCTTCGTAGTATTCTTGTGGGTTCTTACCTGTCACAGCTGTGATCTCAGCCGCAAGTAAGCAAAGAATCAGGCCATCTTTATCTGTTGACCAAGGCGTACCGTCTTTACGTAGGAAAGAAGCACCTGCACTCTCTTCACCACCAAAACCAAACTTGCCGTTGTATAGACCATCAACGAACCATTTGAAACCAACTGGCACTTCACAAAGCTCACGACCTAAGTCAGCAACAACACGATCAATCAATGCGCTTGATACCAGTGTCTTACCAACAGCAACGTCTTTACCCCAACCTTCACGGTTACGGTATAGGTAATCAATACAAACCGCTAAGAAGTGGTTTGGATTCATCAAGCCTTTAGGTGTCACGATGCCGTGGCGATCGTAATCAGGGTCGTTACCAAACGCTAGAGCGTACTCGTCTTTAAGCGCCAGTAAGCCTGCCATTGCGTATGGAGAAGAACAGTCCATACGAACCACGCCATCTTTATCTAGAGACATGAATTGAAATGAAGGGTCAACCGCTTCACTAACCAGAGTAAGATCTAGGTTGTACGCTTTACCAATTTGACGCCAGTAATCAATACCGCTGCCACCCAGTGGATCAACACCAATCTTGATGTTTGCTTTCTGGATCGCTTCCATATCCACAACGTTCACCAAATCAGCGACGTATGGCGCGACTAGGTCAACTTCTTTTACTAGCTCAGACTGTTTAGCCTGTGCGATAGGCGTACGCTTAACACCTTGCATTTGCTCAGCAATGATCACGTTCGCACGGTCTTCAATCGCTTGAGTCAGTTCAGCTTCAGCTGGGCCACCGTGTGTCGGGTTGTATTTAATACCGCCGTCTTGAGGTGGGTTATGTGAAGGCGTGATAACAATGCCGTCGGCTTTTTTATCATTCACTAGGTTGTGCGTAAGAATCGCGTGCGAGATACCAGGTGTTGGAGTAAAGCCGTTGTTTTCTTGAATAATAACTTCAACACCGTTCGCTACAAGCACTTCGATAACCGTAGAGAACGCAGGCTCAGATAGAGCGTGAGTATCTTTACCTAAGAAAAGAGGACCAGTTGTACCTTGCTCGGCACGAACTTCAGCAACCGCTTGTGCAATTGCTAGAATGTGGTTTTCGTTAAATGTTGATTTGTCTGCTGTACCGCGGTGACCTGAAGTACCGAAAAGTACTTTATGATCTGGGTTCGTAGCATCCGGTTGCTGTAAGAAATAGTTAGCAACTAAAGCCGGGATATTATGAAGATCTTCCTGCTGAGCTTTCTGCCCAGCACGAGGGTGCATAGCCATTTTCGACATCCTTATATATAAAATTTAAAAACAAAAAAACCTCATAATATCTTCTTATCCATGGATATTATGAGGTTTAAATCAGATTTCGTTAAATTGAACCTGTTACTTTTTCTATCAATTCTGCTTGGAAACTCATGCGGCTCATAAGCTGCTCAACCATCTGTCTTTTTCGGCTTGTATTGTTATTAGTAATAACCCAAAAAGGACTTTGTGGAATAGCTTTAGGCTTAGTCGTGTTGCCGTTTGCTAGCAACGTCGCTTCGTTATCTGCAAAGTAAACGCGCTTACGGCCTTTTACTTGAGTTGCTTCTGAAAAGCTTAAAGGGTCGATTTTATGCAGTGTTGATAACACAAGCATGAAACGATCAATGGCTTTCTTTAGTGATGCAAACTCATCTGATATTAGTAGTGAGCGCATTTCTTTAACGCCATCGAACTTCTCTGGAGTAAAGCCTACCTCTTTGCTAACAACGATACCTTTTGGCTCAACGATCTCTTCGATCGGAGCCATGCCTTGGCTATCAACCTGTAACAAGCGGCGCAGAATATCTGAAGCGCTTTCGCCAATACGTTCTGTCTGACCCGCAATAAAACGGTATAGGTCCTCATCAACCTCAATTGTTTTCATTCGCTTTTCACAATCTCAATGTTTAAACTCTGGGGGATTATAGCGAGATCCGCGCGGATACTCTACGTCAAACCCACCATGAATAAGATAAAAATGTCAGTACAGCTCAACTATAAAATTGAAGGTGAGGGTCACACCATTGTTTTGATCCATGGATTATTCGGTAATCTGGACAACCTTGGCTTGCTCGCTAGGGATCTAAAAGCCGATCATAAGGTACTTAGTATCGATCTCCGCAACCACGGTCAATCCTTCCATAGTGACACTCATAACTATCAAGCGATGGCACAAGACGTGGCTCAACTGCTGCATGATCTTAAGTTAGAAGACGTCACTGTGATTGGTCACTCGATGGGTGGCAAAGTAGCGATGGCACTGACACAGCATCTTGCACTGCATAAATTGATTGTCTTGGATATGGCGCCAGTCGCGTACACTCAAAGTCGCCACGACAACGTATTCGCAGGCCTGCAAGCCGTGATAGAAGAAAAACCAACTTCACGCTCAGATGCACTCAAGGTTCTCGCAAAACATATCGAGATCGATGGCGTTCGCCAGTTTTTAACCAAATCTTTGTTCAAAACAGAGCAAGGCATCATGGAGTGGCGCTTTAACGTCGCATCACTGCTCGCTAATTACGCGCACATCATTGGCTGGGAACCGATTGAGAAAACCTCGGTCAAAACCTTACTCATAAAAGGTGGGGATTCTGATTACCTCACAGCAGAACATCAAGCAGCCGTTCAGCAGCAATTTTCTAACGCAAAAGCGCACGTCATTGCCAACACCGGTCACTGGCTGCATGCTGAAAAACCAGCAGAAGTACTTAGAGCAATTAGAAAATTCATCGCTTAACTGCGCTTTTTCGTGCAGATAAATGAGAGCTGTGTAATTACTGCAGATTAACTTTATCTCACAACAGTGATATAGTGCGCCCAAGCAAAATTGGTATATAAGGTTCCCATGCTTTACGACTACATGAACATCATCGAATCTGTTGGTTTAGATCTCCTGTTTGCCGCGATTTTCTTTTTAATCGGTATGGCAATTAAGGACGTTCTCAAGCAGGGAAATGTTCCTCCATTTGGTCGTCGCATCGTATGGTTAGTACTTTTCCTTGGCTGTGCGGGTTTTATCGCCAAAGGGATAATCCAACTAAGCTGGGAAGGAACTGGGATCTAACGATTCTCTTCCGAACTTTATTACACCGACAACAGACAAAATGAAAGGTAATGATTCTATGGCAAGTGTAGGTCTCTTCTTTGGTAGCGATACAGGTAACACTGAAGCTGTTGCTAAGATGATTCAAAAGCAATTGAGCAAACAGCTCGTTCACGTTCAAGACATTGCAAAAAGCAGCAAAGAAGATATCGATAACTTCGATCTACTGCTGCTTGGTATCCCTACGTGGTACTACGGCGAAGCACAATGTGATTGGGATGACTTTTTCCCAGAGCTAGAAGCTATTGATTTCTCAACTAAGCTTGTTGCTATCTTTGGTTGTGGCGACCAAGAAGATTACGCAGAATACTTCTGTGATGCTATGGGTACTATCCGTGACATCGTTGAAGCGAAAGGCGGTACTATCCTAGGTCACACATCAACTGAAGGCTACGAATTCGAAGCATCGAAAGGTTTAGTTGAAGGCGATGACAGCCAATTCGTTGGTCTATGTATCGATGAAGACCGTCAACCTGAGCTAACTGATGAGCGCGTATCTAACTGGGTTAAACAAATCCACGAAGAGATGTGCCTAGCAGAGCTAGAAGACTAATTCTCTAGTGGTTGTTAATTGTTACAATTAATAACCATTATGTAGACATGAAAAAACCTCCTTATAGGAGGTTTTTTGCTATTTAAAATCTATTAATTAGCACTCAGCTTCTAATGCTTCATCGTCATCTCTAAATTGCGGCTTCTTTCTTACATAGAGGGTGCGTTGAATTTCTGAAACCACATTACCCTGCTTATCTTTCACGTGAATAATAAATTCAGGGAAACACTTTTCACCGAGTTGCGTCTGACGATAGATATCGTCAAGCTGCCCTTGGCTTATCTCAAAATCTGCATACAAGTCCGATTGCCCCGGCTTGATGAAGTTAATGCTCGCTTCTTTATCCCAAACATAATATCGCTCACCTAAAATTCCCATTAACATCAATGAGTAAACGGGATCGGTAAGAGAAAAGATACTGCCGCCATATTGAGTACGATTGGCGTTCTTATTCCACCAGCGTAGCTTAAGTACAGTCTTAACAACCCTAAAGTCAGCGCTAATGTGGGCTATTCGAATACCCGCTCCCCAAAAGGGAGGCCAAATATTAAGAGCAAATTTTACAATGTTGGGTTTATATATTTTTGCGAGTTGCTTATTCATAACAACATTCCATGTTTATATCAGAAACACCGTCACCTTGACTGGTCGTACCTCCACTATAAGTGAGATACTTCCAATTTACAAAACAGATTGTGATGTCAGTAAGTAACCCTTTGAAGTTCGTGGTTTATTGTTATGCCTGACTAAACTATAATGGTATTAATATTGAATTCTGTTAATTGCTGCAGATCATCAACAGGAAAGTATATGTCAGACAATAATCAAGCGCTAAAAGATGCAGGTCTTAAAGTGACCCTTCCACGGCTCAAAATTTTAGAAGTATTACAACAGCCAGACTGCCAACATATTAGTGCTGAAGATTTATATAAGAAGCTGATCGACCTAGGTGAAGAAATCGGTCTTGCAACCGTTTATCGAGTACTTAACCAATTCGATGACGCTGGCATTGTAACTCGTCACCACTTCGAAGGCGGCAAGTCTGTATTTGAACTTTCTACACAGCACCACCACGACCACCTTGTATGTTTAGATTGTGGCGAAGTGATCGAATTCTCTGATGACATCATCGAAGAAAGACAAAAAGAGATTGCTCAGCGTTACAACGTGCAACTAACAAACCACAGTTTGTACTTGTACGGGAAAAGCATTAGCGGAGATTGCAAAGGCAATCCAGACGCGCATAAAGCGAAGAAGTAATACAGAACGCTGGCTTAGGCCGGCGTTTTTTATATAGGGCTCCATAAAGTATCCATGAAAAGAATCCCGCTAGCTAAGGCTTTTACTTTAATTGAGATGTTGGTTGTTGTGGTGATTATCGCCGTACTTGCTGTTGTTGCCCTTCCCCGTTTTCTTAACATTCAAACCGATGGCCGTATCGCTCTGTTTGACGCTGCTCAATCTCAATTTCAAAGTGCGATCACGTTTGCTCACAGTAAATGGCTAGTCAGCGGCGGCGGCAACGCTGAAATGAATGACATGCCAGGTTTTGGGGAAGACGCAGACGGCAATGCTCAATTGGACATAAATGACGTCGGCTACCCACTTGGCGTCGATAAAGGCAACCCTATGGGTCAGCCTTACAACATAGGTCAAGGTGATCAAGGGTGTGTGTCAATATGGAATGCCATTATGACAACCGACCTGACCGCGACCACAAACCCAAGCCAGTCCAACAATTTTGATTTTGTTACCCGCCGTCAAAACCATAGCTTTGTTGCCAAAGACGGTACTCCTCAAAACAAACTCGCGCTTTGCTACTACATCTACACTGGAGTCGATTTCGACAGCGATCCTGGAAATGCAGGTTATGTTTTCTGGTACAACTCACGCACGGGTGAAGTAACCCAACAAGACCCCAATAATCCCTAAAGCTCTGGCTCTAGTGCTTAAAACGCTAGTTGGTCACTAGAAGCGCCTTAGTAATCAAATTTAAGATACAAAAAAACCGGCTCTAAGCCGGTTTTTTATTGGGTCGTTTTTAACAAACTAAATACTCAAGCATTAAGCTTCAGTTTTACCCCAAGTATCACGTAGACCAACCGTACGGTTGAAGACTAGTGCATCTGCTTTAGAGTCTTTCGAATCCACACAGAAGTAGCCTGTACGTTCAAACTGGTAAGCTTGCTCTGCAACACCTTCTGCTAGGCTAGGTTCAACAAAACCATTTAGCGTAACAAGTGATTCAGGGTTTAGCGTTGCAGCGAAGTCATCAGCAGCGGCTGGGTTTGGCACTGTGAATAGACGATCGTACAAACGAATCTCAGCAGGCAGCGCTTTATCAGCTGATACCCAGTGGATAACGCCTTTCACTTTGCGGCCATCTGCAGGGTTCTTACCCAATGTTTCATTGTCGTAAGAACAGAAGATAGTCGTAATGTTGCCTTCTGCATCTTTTTCGATACGTTCAGCTTTGATCACGTAAGCGCCACGTAGACGAACTTCTTTGCCTAGAACCAAACGCTTGTACTTTTTGTTTGCTTCTTCACGGAAGTCATCACGCTCAATCCAAACTTCACGTGTAAATGGTACTTCACGAGTGCCCATTTCTGACTTGTTTGGGTGATTTGCAACCGTTAGCGTTTCTACTGTATCTGCTTCGTAGTTTTCGATAACGATCTTAACTGGATCCAGAACAGCCATTGCACGAGGTGCATTTTCGTTCAGATCATCACGGATGCAAGATTCAAGTGAACCGAACTCAATCATGTTCTCTTGCTTAGTCACACCAATACGCTTACAGAATTCACGAATCGAGCTTGAAGTAAAACCACGACGACGTAGGCCAGAAATAGTAGGCATACGTGGGTCATCCCAACCTTGAACTAGGTTTTCAACCACAAGTTGGTTCAGCTTACGCTTAGACATCACTGTGTATTCAAGATTCAGGCGGCTAAACTCGTACTGACGAGGTTGGCAGTCAATCGTGATGTTATCTAGAACCCAATCGTACAAACGACGGTTATCTTGGAATTCAAGCGTACAGATAGAGTGCGTAATACCTTCCAACGCATCAGAGATACAGTGAGTAAAGTCGTACATTGGGTAAATGCACCACTTGTCAGCCGTTTGATGGTGGTGAGCAAAACGAACACGGTAGATAACAGGATCGCGCATAACCATGAACGAAGAGCTCATGTCGATCTTAGCACGTAGACATGCTTTACCTTCTTCGAAGCCACCGTCACGCATTTTTTCAAACAGCGCTAGGTTCTCTTCGGGGCTACGGTCACGGTATGGGCTCGCTTTACCTGGCTCTTTTAGCGTGCCACGGTACTCACGGATTTGATCAGGACTTAGCTCGTCAACATACGCTAAGCCTTTATTAATTAATTCCACAGCATAAGCGTAAAGCGTATCGAAGTAGTTTGATGAGTAACAAATATCACCAGACCATTCGAAGCCTAACCAGCTTACATCATTCTTAATTGACTCAACGTATTCAACGTCTTCTTTTTCAGGGTTTGTATCATCGAAGCGAAGATTACATTGTCCCTGGTAGTCCTGAGCAATACCAAAGTTCAAGCAAATAGATTTAGCGTGACCAATGTGCAGGTAGCCATTTGGCTCCGGCGGGAAACGAGTATGCACGCTACTGTGTGTACCATCCGCTAAATCTTTATCAATAATTTGGCGAATGAAATTCGATGGACGAGCCTCAGCTTCACTCATCTATAGCACCTCTATGTATTTAGTATTGTCAGAGAAAGTTATCTTTCGTCTCCAAGAAAACGGTCGCTTATAGCGCCAGTCAAAGATAGAAAGATCATTGTTGCTAATCATCCACAATTCTTAGCCTTTGCACAATAAGAACCGTCTGTTAATTACGATTATTTCTGCTATTCGATGAAGAATAGAACGAACCGTGTTCACTCATCTTAAACTACAGGCACAAAAAAGCCTCCCATGTGGGAGGCTTTCAATTTGACACTTACTTAAGAGTAACTTTACGTCTTAATTAAGTACTTCCCTTACTATGGAAGTTTTACATCAGATAGGTCTTCGCCTGCACCGATAGCTTTCATTTCGCCAGCTACGATTTCAGCTAGTGGGCCTAGGATAACCTGTAGGTTGTTCTCACCTAGTTTAACCACACCTTTAGCACCTAGTTTCTTAAGAACAACTTCATCTGCAACAGAGCGGTCTTTAAGAGTTAGACGTAGACGAGTGATACAAGCGTCGATTGAAGTTAGGTTTTCGTGACCACCTAGAGCTTTCAAGTATTGACGTGCAAGGTCGCCCTTTGGTGCGTCGCCAGCAGGAGCAGCAACAGCTTCGTCATCATCTTCACGACCTGGCGATTTCAAGTTGAAAGCGCGGATTGCGAAAGAGAAAGTGAAGAAGTATAGAGCACCGAAGCCAAGACCGATCAGTAGTAGTACGAATGGTTTAGTTGCAAGACCCCAGTTCAATACGAAGTCGATAAGACCAGCAGAGAAACCGAAACCGTGCAGAGTACCAAACATGTTAGCAACTACTAGAGACAGACCTGTAAATACAGCGTGCATTGCGTATAGAGCAGGAGCTAGGAATACGAACATGAATTCTAGCGGCTCTGTGATACCTGTTAGGAATGAACAGAATGCAACTGAGAATAGTGCGCCACCAACTTGGCTACGTTTTTCGGCAGGAGCAGCTAGGTACATTGCAAGTGCAGCACCTGGTAGACCGAACATCATTACTGGGAAGAAACCGTTCATGAATACGCCAGCGCCTTTATCGCCACCGAAGAAACGGTGTAGGTCGCCAGATTTAACAGTTTCAGTCACTTCTTTAACTACAGTAGTGATTTCTGGAGTTACAGAGTTAGCGAATGTGAATGTGTGCTCTTGGCCAACAACTAGAGTTTTAGCAAGTGCTGGGTCAACACAAAGTTGAGTGATGTTAGCGAATGCGCCTTGACCAGCAACGATGATTTCTTGACATGTACCCATACCGAACCAGAAGTATGAGTTCAATACGTGGTGTAGACCTACAGGGATAAGTGCACGGTTAAGAGTACCGTAAACGAATTGGCCGATAGCGCCAGACGTTGATACTGCATGAGCAAGTGCGTCTAGACCAGATTGAACACCAGGCCATACCACACCAGACACAGCACCTGCAACAAGTGCGAATAGACCGGCCATGATAGGTACTAAACGTTTACCCGCAAAGAAAGCCAGCCATTCAGGAAGGCGTGTCGCGTGGAAAGCGTTGTAAGAGTGACCTGCGATGATACCTGCGAAGATACCGCCGAAGAATGACATGTTAACGTCTGCGTTAATTGTCGTTGCTGTAGCAGTTAGTACGAAGTAAGCAACTGCACCAGCAAGACCTGCTGCGCCGTTACCGTCTTTAGAAAGACCAATCGCGATACCTAGACCAAAGAGCAATGGTAGGTTACCGAAGATAGCACCACCAGCTTGCGCCATGAATGGAATATCAAGTAGATCGCCTTGACCTAAACGTAAAAGAAGCGCCGCAATCGGAAGCGTTGCGATTGGTAGCATTAACGCCTTACCAAGCTTCTGTGCATATCCTAGAATATTCACCAGTTGTTTCCCCCTATAGGATTTTTTAGAATTCGTTTGAGAAACTTATTTTAGTCGCTCAATTTAGTCCTATTCAGTGTATTCAATTAATTTTGCTCCGCAAATTAAAACCTTACCATTTGTGATCCTAATCACCAGTTTTTACCAAATCCAGAGGTTTTTGCTAGCGAGATCATAAAACTTATTTTATCATTCAAAAAAATGAACATTTATGGATAAAATCCAAATCTAATCATTAGGCAAAAAGATGGTATCTCCGGGCTTATAGAGCACCGTGAACAATCATTATCAATGAACCTAAATGTATAATAACAATCAATTGTTCATATATTTTTCAACAACTTAAATCGATTCCCGTTTTGAAGCCGTTTGCCCATAAAAGATAAATCGTTACGTAAATGATGCTCGCAAACTAAGTCCACATTTAGGTAACGAACGAATTTAAAAGATCTCACGAAATAAGGATTAGCTGACTATGTACGCGCTAAGTAACTGTAAAATTTACACTGGTAGTGATGTTCTAACCGATCATGCTGTTGTAATCGAAAACGAACTGATCAAAAAAGTCTGTCCTATCTCTGAATTGCCAGAAGGAATCGAGGTTCGCGACCTAGAGGGAGCAAACCTAAGCCCAGGTTTCATCGACCTACAATTGAATGGTTGTGGCGGTGTAATGCTTAACGATGAGATCACTGCAGAAACCATGCAGATCATGCACAAAGCAAACCTGAAATCTGGCTGTACTAGCTTCCTGCCAACACTTATCACCTCTTCAGACGAAGATATGCGTGCGGTTATTACGGCAGCTCGTGAATACCACAACCAATACCAGAACCAATCTTTAGGTCTACACCTTGAAGGCCCTTACCTAAACGTAGCGAAAAAAGGCATCCACAGCGTCGATCACATTCGTAAATCTGACAGCGAAATGATTGAGCTTATCTGTGAGAACCGTGACCTTGTTGCAAAAGTAACATTGGCTCCAGAGCTGAACGACCCTGAACACATCGAACGCCTACACAAAGCTGGCGTTGTGGTTTCTATCGGCCACACTAACGCAACTTACGCAGAAGCGCGCCAAGGTTTCGAATCTGGTATCACGTTCGCTACTCACCTGTTCAATGCAATGACACCGATGGTTGGTCGTGAGCCTGGCGTTGTTGGCGCGATTTACGATACGCCTGAGGTTTACGCTGGCATTATTGCCGACGGCTTCCACGTTGATTACGCAAACATCAGAATTGCGCATAAAATCAAGGGAGAAAAGTTGGTATTAGTGACGGATGCCACAGCTCCTGCAGGTGCTGACATGGAATACTTTATTTTTGTCGGTAAGAAAGTATATTACCGTGATGGTAAGTGTGTTGATGAAAACGGCACACTGGGCGGCTCAGCTCTGACTATGATTGAAGCAGTTCAGAATACAGTTGAGCACGCTGGTATCGCTTTAGACGAAGCTCTTCGCATGGCTACGCTATACCCAGCTACGGCTATCGGTGTAGAAAGCAAGCTAGGTCGAATCAAAAAAGGCATGGTTGCAAACCTAGCTGTATTTGACCGAGACTTTAACGTTAAAGCGACTGTTGTTAACGGACAATACGAGCACAATTAAGTATGAATGGCGGACAAATAGGTAACGTAGACTTAGTTAAACAACTAAACAGTGCGGCGGTATACCGACTTATAGACCAACAAGGGCCTATCAGTCGTATACAAGTGGCTGATGTAAGCCAACTCGCACCGGCAAGTGTTACAAAAATTACCCGCCAACTTTTAGAGCGCGGCCTAATTAAAGAGGTTGCGCAGCAAGCGTCTACTGGCGGTAGACGCGCTATCTCCCTAACCACAGAAGTAGAACCTTTTCATTCTGTCGCTGTGCGCTTAGGTCGAGACTACATTCAAATAAGCCTGCATGACCTTGGTGGTCGTGAATTGGCTTTCCAACAGCAAGACCTGAATTATTCAGACCAATCAGACCTTACCCAAGGCTTGGTCAATAACCTCAAGGCTTTCATTGCTGAGCATCAACCAAAGATCGACCAGCTGATTGCCATAGGTGTCACGCTTCCAGGCTTAGTTAACCCAACGACCGGTGTTGTTGAGTACATGCCGAATACCGACATCGATAACCTCGCATTGAGCGACATTATTCGCGATACATTCCATGTTGCTTGTTTTGTTGGTAACGATGTTCGAGGAATGGCGCTTGCTGAGCACTACTTCGGTGCAAGTAAAGACAGCCAAGATTCTATTTTGGTCAGTGTCCACCGTGGTACAGGTGCAGGTATTATCGTTAATGGTCAGGTTTTCCTAGGTCATAACCGTAACGTGGGTGAAATTGGTCATATCCAAATTGATCCGCTAGGCGAACAATGCCAATGTGGTAACTTCGGCTGTCTTGAAACCGTAGCAGCAAACCCAGCTATCGTTGAACGCGTGCAGAAGCTGATTAAGCAAGGCTATGAGTCTTCTTTAACAGAGCTTGAGCATATTACGATTCAAGACGTTTGTGACCACGCGATTAATGGTGATGAGCTAGCCAAGCAAAGCTTAGTTCGAGTAGGAAACCAGTTAGGTAAGGCTATCGCGATGACGATTAACTTATTTAACCCTCAAAAAGTTATCATTGCTGGTGATATTACCAAGGCACAAGAGATTGTTTTCCCTGCAATTAAGCGCAATGTAGAGAATCAGTCGTTAACGACTTTCCATAG
Organism: Vibrio sp. 1CM24A; assembly: GCF_023161725.1. NCBI lineage: Bacteria > Pseudomonadati > Pseudomonadota > Gammaproteobacteria > Vibrionales > Vibrionaceae > Vibrio > Vibrio sp. 1CM24A. Next base: position 33,687 of record NZ_JALNTS010000005.1, on the reverse strand, counting down.
CGGCCTGCCTATTGTAGCATCACAGATCGATAAACATCCTACGATGGGAGCTTTTGCTATGATTAAGCGCGCCATGCTCAACGGTGTGTTGCTTCAAAAGCTTCTCGAAGACTAAAGTCTCAATCAGATTGACCAACGGGCCGTGTTTGTATAAACACGGCCCGTTTTTACAGCTAGGGATTCAATAAAATAAATCTATGGAACTAATATTAATCACGACTGCTTTTTTAGCAGGTTTTATCGCTCTCAAATTCAACCTTCCACCTCTGGTCGGTTTTTTGCTAGCAGGCTTTGGACTTCAAGCGTTTGGCTTTGAAACTAATGATACTATCACCGTTCTAGCCGACCTCGGGGTAACGCTGCTGCTCTTTACCATTGGGTTAAAACTCGATGTAAAGGTCTTACTATCCAAAGAAATTTGGGCAGGTGCTACGTTTCACAACCTTCTTTCAACACTATCCTTTAGTGCAGCGCTGCTTTTTTTCAAGTTTCTCGGTATATCTAGCCTAGCAACCATGCCTATCGAGCAATTAGTATTACTCGCGTTCGCCCTCTCCTTTTCATCCACCGTTTTTGCAGTTAAGACTCTGCACGAAAAAGGTGAAATGAATTCAACCTACGGTACGCTAGCAATCGGTATCTTGGTTATGCAGGATATCTTTGCAGTTCTCTTCCTAACCATATCAACGGGCAAAGTTCCAGAATGGTACGCTATCTTCCTATTCGTACTGCCAATTTTGCGCCCTCTTTTTTATCGCCTGCTGGATAAAGTCGGTCATGGCGAAATGTTGGTTCTCTGCGGCGTATTCTTCGGCTTAGTCGTTGGCGCTGGGCTATTCAATTTCGTCGGTATCAAACCAGATTTAGGTGCTCTGATACTCGGTATATTGCTAGCAGGTCATAGCAAAGCATCAGAACTGTCAAAATCATTGTTTAATATTAAAGAGCTACTTCTGGTATGTTTCTTCCTAAGTATCGGTCTATCGGGAGCTCCTACCCTCTCCGCGATCTCTCTTTCAATCCTATTTCTATTACTGCTACCAATTAACGGTATTCTTTACTTTTTGGTACTCAATGCCTACAAATTCCGCGTTAGAACATCGCTACTAACGTCTCTATCACTCTTTAACTTTAGTGAATTTGGCCTGATTGTTGGCGGATTAGCCTTTAAGAACGGTTGGATGTCGAGTGATATTCTGATCGCATTAGCACTGACTATATCCCTCTCATTTATCATTGCCGCGCCGATTAACCGTATAGGCCATAAGCTCTACCAGCAATCAGGAAAATGGCTGAAAGAACATGCCGCAGAAAGTCTCAACCAACGCGATCAGCTTATTAACCCTGGCCAAGCCCAAGTACTGATCCTAGGTATGGGACGTATTGGTACTGGAGCTTATGACGAATTACATTCTCGCTACGGCAAAGTCAGCCTAGGTGTCGAAGTTCGTGAAGAAGCTGCGCATAACCATAGAAGCCATGGCAGAAACGTGATTTCTGGCGACGCGACTGACCCAGATTTTTGGGAACGAATTCTAGATACAGCAAATGTAAAACTGGTGATTTTGGCAATGCCTCACCACCAAGGTAATCAAACCGCTTTAGAACAATTAAAGTCACGTAACTTTAAAGGCCAAATTGCCGCGATTGCTGAATACCCAGATCAACTCGAAACACTGAAAGAGAATGGCGTTGATGCGGCATTTAACATTTACAGCGAGGCTGGTAGTGGTTTTGCTCGCCACGTTTGCGAACAGTTAAATCCAAATATCAATAAAATCTAGTATTAGACGGTGTTCAACTAAACCTCTCAAAATTGCCTATTTTTCGCACTTTTGAGAGGTTTTTGTTTAAAAAACCAACCGCAATTAAACACCACACACCAAAAGCACATAAAAATTAGATAATTTCTAACAGAACACCCTTTATATTATTTTTTTGCTCACATCCGGTTGCTTTTTTTAGCCAGAATGGCAAATTGAATGCAGTTGATTTGGAAATTATTTAAAAGGAAGTTCTATGTGTTCAGTATTTGGCATTCTCGACATTAAAAGTGATGCCGCAGCACTTCGCCCTATTGCTTTAGAAATGTCTAAAAAGCTTCGTCACCGTGGTCCAGACTGGTCTGGTATCTATGCGGGTGAAAAAGCAATCCTTGCTCACGAACGTCTTGCTATTGTCGGCTTGAACAGTGGTGCTCAACCACTATACAGCCAAGACAAAAAGCACATTCTTGCAGTAAACGGTGAAATCTATAACCACAAAGAACTTCGCGCACGCTATGAAGATAAGTACCAGTTCCAGACTGATTCTGACTGTGAAGTTATCCTAGCGCTATACCAAGAGATGGGTGCAGACCTTCTAGAAGAGCTTAACGGTATTTTCGCGTTCGTTTTATACGACGAAGAGAAAGACGAGTACCTAGTGGGCCGCGACCATATTGGTATTATCCCGCTTTACCAAGGTTACGATGAGCACGGTAACTACTACGTGGCTTCAGAGATGAAAGCATTGGTTGAAGTTTGTAAGACGATCAGTGAGTTCCCTCCTGGTAGCTTCTACTCTTCTAAAGATGCAGAACCTCAACGCTACTACATCCGCGATTGGAACGAGTACGCTGCGGTACAAGGCAACAGCACAAGCAAAGAAGAACTGACTGAAGCGCTAGAAGCAGCAGTTAAACGTCAACTAATGACTGACGTTCCTTACGGTGTACTTCTATCTGGTGGCCTTGATTCATCAATTACTTCAGCAGTCGCAAAACGCTTTGCTGCAATGCGTATCGAAGATGATGAGCAATCTGAAGCTTGGTGGCCACAACTGCACTCATTCGCTGTTGGCCTTGAAGGCGCACCAGATCTTATCGCTGCTCGTGAAGTTGCGGACAAGATCGGTACTGTACACCACGAGATGACTTACACCATCCAGGAAGGCTTAGATGCCATCCGTGATGTTATCTACCACATCGAGACTTACGATGTAACGACGATTCGTGCATCAACGCCAATGTACTTGCTTGCTCGTAAGATCAAAGCAATGGGCATCAAAATGGTACTGTCTGGTGAAGGTGCTGATGAGATCTTTGGTGGTTACCTGTATTTCCACAAAGCGCCAAACGCGAAAGAGTTCCACGAAGAGACAGTACGTAAACTGCTTGCTCTAAGCATGTTCGACTGTGCTCGTGCAAACAAATCGCTAGCGGCATGGGGTGTTGAAGGCCGTGTACCATTCTTGGATAAAGAGTTCATCGATGTCGCAATGCGTCTGAACCCTGAAGATAAGATGTGTGGTAACGGTAAGATGGAGAAGCACATCCTGCGTGAGTGTTTTGAAGACTACCTACCAGATTCAATCGCATGGCGTCAAAAAGAGCAGTTCTCTGATGGTGTTGGCTACGATTGGATTGATACATTGAAAGCAACGGCTGAAGCAAAAGTAACGGATCAACAAATGGAAGCTGCTAAGTTCCGTTTCCCTTACAACACGCCAACAACCAAAGAAGGTTATGCTTACCGTGAAATCTTTGAGGAGCTATTCCCTCTAGAATCTGCGGCAGAGTGTGTACCTGGAGGTCCTTCAGTGGCTTGTTCATCAGCGAAAGCGATTGAGTGGGATGAGTCATTCAAAAACTGTGTCGACCCATCAGGCCGTGCCGTACAAGCCGTTCACAACGATGCTTACAACGCTTAGAGCGTTTTGAACAAATCCTAAAGACTAAAAAAGGCGCATTATGCGCCTTTTTGTTTTAAGCCTATTTTTTATTACTGCAGTTATGCGCGAGCTTGTAGTGCTTCGTTCTCAATACTGATTGGAACGACTTGGCTGATCATTTTCACCAGCATAATCGATCGAGCCTCACCGTCTTTCTGATCGAAAATAGCTTCAACCCCAGCAAACTGGCCACTCTGAATCTTGACTACCTGCCCAGATTCAAACTCAACACAACAATCTTCCACTTCGTTACTGCAGCACTTCTCAAACTCTTTGAGTTCAAATACCAAGTCTCCTTGGACCTCGTGCGGCCTCGCACCGAACTTAATAAAGTCCACAACACCACGTGTTGAACGAACGGTCGTGAAACTAGGGCCTTGCTCATAGTCAAAGCGAACAAAGATGTAAGACGGAAACAGCGGTTCTTTGACCTGCTTTTCTTTCCCTCTCACCACCTTATTGACTTCTATTTGAGGGTAAAAGCACTCTACCCCTTGATTCTCTAAGTGCTGCTGGGCGCGTTTTTGATCACCACGCTTACAGTAAAGCAAATACCAACGTTTCATTTAACTAGCCATTTTATATTTTTGGATATTTTACCACATGCCTAAAACGGTTGAATCGCCATTAATAAAATGAATCGTCGCGAACGAAAAATAATGCGTAGCAGACCAATTTATCAACAAAAAGTTATAGGTGTCGAAAGTGGTTAAGCATTGTACAGGGATAATTTAGAGATCAAAAGGCTCATTGTTGTAAACATATGTACGCCCCAATTAATGAGAATGCCATTCCATTTAAACTCAAAACGATACACCAGAGCAATACATCTAAACATCTTTATTCGACATGGCTTTAAAGAAGGTTATTAACCAACCAGCTCAAATCTGGAAAATTAGTTTGCAGCACACTTAAAATGGGTAACATTAAAAGTAAAAGCCATAAGTATCAATACCTTAGTCAATTCGAGTTATCGTGACCATAAAATACGTCTATTGCAGACTTTTATCCCACTGTGTATACATGAATGACTATAAAATCTTTTAATACCTAAAATTAGTAAAACTTATGCCAAGCAACCACAACATCTTTGGCCACCCTAGAGGCCTATTTCTACTTTTTAGCACAGAGCTATGGGAACGTTTCTCTTACTATGCGATGCGTGCCATCCTTGTCTTATTTTTGACTGACACTACCCTCAACGGTGGACTTGGTTGGTCAACAAAAGACGCACTCGATCTCTACGGTATTTACACCGGCTTAGTCTACATCACACCATTAATTGGTGGCTGGATTGCCGATAACTACCTAGGTCAGCGTAAATCAATTCTGATTGGCGGTGTATTAATGGCACTTGGCCAATTTACACTGGCTCTACCTAACGGCTTCATCGGTTTAGACCAAGTGAACGCTCTCTACCTTGGTTTAGCACTGCTAATCAGTGGTAACGGTATGTTTAAGCCGAACATCTCAACCATGGTTGGCGATCTGTACCAAGAAGGCGATAACCGCCGTGACGGTGCTTTCACCATTTTCTACATGGGCATCAACTTAGGTGCGCTGCTTGGTGGCTTAATTTCAGGTGCTGCTGTCGATTCATTCGGTTGGAAAGCAGGTTTCCTAGCCGCTGGTATTGGTATGGTTATTAGCTTGATCATGCAAGTGACAATGGCTCAGTCTTGGTTAGGCAACATCGGTTCTGTGCCTGCTGCTGCTCGAGCGAAAGCACTGAACAAATCTAAAGAAAAAGCGCCACTGACCAAAGAAGAGTTCGACAGACTAAAAGTGATTCTTATCATGGGTCTGTTCGTGATTGTTTTCTGGGCGGGCTTTGAACAAGCTGGCGGCCTAATGAACATCTACACTCAACAATATACTGACCGTATGATTGGTGGCTTTGAAGTTCCTGCTGCGTGGTTCCAATCTTTGAACCCATTCTTCATCATTACACTTGCTCCAATCATTGCGGCGTTCTGGGTGAAACTGGGCAAGCGTGAACCCAACTCTCCTGTTAAGTTTGCAATGGCATTGTTCTTCTTAGCTCTGGGCTTTGTGTGCATGATGGGCGCGGTAATGGAGCAAGGCGGCGACCTAACAGTGAAAACATCAATGCTATGGCTAGTCGGTGCTTTCTTCTTCCATACCCTTGGTGAGCTTTGTCTATCTCCTATTGGCCTGTCGTTGGTCACTAAGTTAGCTCCGCTTCGCCTAGCATCATTGATGATGGGTGCATGGTTTGGCTTCAATGCGGTGGCAAACTACGTGGCAGGCCTGGTTGGTTCTCACGTTGGTGAGCTTGGTGCTATGTCTATCTTCAGTGGTATTGCTATCACAGCAACGGTGAGTGGCATATTACTGCTGCTTTGTGCTGGTAAGCTTGTGTCATGGATGCATGGCGTAGAAACCAACATGACGCTTGAAGCAGAGCCAAAAGCTAAGCAAGCAACAGAAACATCTGCGGCTTAACTCTCACGCTGTTTCAACACCAAATATCCTGATCAAAAAGGGCTGCTCAATGAGCAGCCCTTTTGTTATTTGTATGATATGGCTTAATGTTAACGATAAGCCATAATCAAGGCTCAGCAGCTGTTAGCGATATAGAGCGACTAACTCTGCCATCATATCGATGTGCGAGTCTCTATCGTTCAAACACATAATGTAGCTAAAGTCCGAACCACCAGCGTCAATGAACGTCTCTTTACACTGGTCTGAAATCTCTTCCAACGTTTCCAAACAGTCAACCGAAAATGCAGGTGCCATGATGTCGATCTTCTTGATACCTTTACTTGGCAATGATTCAAGTGTCTCGTCAGTGTATGGCTTCAACCACTCTTCTCGACCAAATCGCGATTGGTAGGTCATGGTGATGTCTTCTTCAGATAAACCTAGCTCTGCCGCAAGCAGCTTTGTTGTCGCTTCACAATGCTGAGGGTAGATATCGCCTTCATCAGCCAGTCGCTTCGGAATACCGTGGAAAGAACACACTAAATGATCGGCTCTGCCATTTTTATCCCAATGACTACGAACGCTTTCAGCCAATGCTTTTGCATAGCTTGGGTGCGCGTAGTAGTCGCGAATAAAGCGATAGCTCGGGATAACTGGCATCTGCTTAAAGGCTTTGGTTAAACCATCAGAAACCGCCGCTGTGGTTGTGCCAGAGTACTGCGGATATAAAGGCAGTACGATGATGTCCTCAACGCCCTGCTCCATCAGTTGCTCAACACCAGTCTTTAAGCTTGGGTTGCCATAGGTCATACCCAGTGCAACAGGCATCTCTAGCTTCTTCTGGAGCTTTTCCGCTTGTCTTTGAGAGTACACAAGCAGTGGTGAGCCTTCATCCATCCAGACAGACTGATACAGCTTAGCAACTTTAGGCGAGCGAATCGGTAAAATCACCCCATGCAAGATAGGACACCAAAGCCAACGCGTTAGGTTTACAACTCGCTTGTCGTGTAAGAATTCACTCAAAAATCGACGAACGCCAGCGGGGGTCGCCGAATCTGGTGTTCCTAAGTTCACCAGTAAAACGCCCTGCTTTTTATTATTTTCCATAGATACCTGAGACCAATATGTGATTTTCTGGAAAGTAATATACTAATCTGCATAAGTTTAAGATCATTGCGCCTCAATGAAAGTCTGAATAATCATTCTTCATATGAGAGACACAACATCCACTCTCAATTGCTAGCCACTACCATCGGGCCTGAACCGTTCTGAATCATGTGCAATCAAATTATCTAGATTGGTATCGTACTAAAAATTGAAACAAAAAAAGCGACCCTTAAGGTCGCTTCCAATATATCAAATTCTAAAACTGGCTGTTAGCCAATTATGCTAGTGCTTTCTCAAGTTCTGCACTAACTTCAGCAACTTGCTTAGTACCGTCAAACTTAAGGTACTGAGTGTTACCTGTTTCAGCTTCTTTACCGTAGTAAGAGATTAGCGGAGCTGTTTGATCGTGGTATACACCTAGACGTGCACGAACTGTTTCTTCTTTGTCGTCATCACGTACAACTAGGTCTTCACCAGTTACGTCATCTTTACCTTCTTCTTTAGGTGGGTTGTACACATTGTGGTATGTACGACCAGAAGGAAGGTGAGCACGACGACCAGCCATACGCTCAACAATCACATCGTCAGCTACGTCAAATTCAACAACGTAATCAACAGCGATGCCCATTTCTTTTAGGCCATCAGCTTGTGGGATTGTGCGTGGGAAACCGTCTAGTAGGAAACCTTTCTCACAGTCATCTTGAGCGATACGCTCTTTGATAAGACCAAGGATAATTTCATCAGAAACTAGCTGACCAGCGTCGATTACTGATTTTGCTTGCTTACCAAGCTCAGTACCCGCTTTGATAGCAGCACGTAGCATGTCACCAGTTGAAATTTGAGGGATACCAAATTTGTTCATGATGAAGTTAGCTTGAGTACCTTTACCCGCGCCAGGAGCACCTAGAAGAATGATGCGCATGTTTAATCCTCTTATAAAATTATGATTTATACCGAAGCTCACTATCCCTCCATTCTTGCTCATTTTTAGGATGAACAGAAAGCGTTAAGTAACCATTGAGGCTAAGCAAAACTGTGAACAGAAGCAAAACGGTAAGTTTCGGTATAACGTTTAAAAATCATACAACTGGAGATAGTCGCTTCCTAACCCCAGCTGATTAGGTCGAGCATTCTATCACATTAATATTCAATTTGGCTGAATTTACGACTAAAGAATGCATCGACAACATTTGTTATGACGATAACGGTGACGTTGACCACGTTAGGTCATTTTTCAACGACGTTCATAAAAAAAGCCCGCATTTGCGAGCTTTTTATTACAATTGTTGGCTTAACCTAAAGTCGAAAGACTAACGCTTTGTTAGTAGCTCGTTGATTGCACCCAAGAATTGTGACGGATCTTCCATTGAGCCTTTTTCAGCTAGCATAGCCTGGCCAAGGAGTAACTCAACCCAACGGCCGAACGCTTGCTCATCGGCTTCATCAGCCATCTGTTTCACAAGTGCGTGCTCAGGGTTAATCTCAAAGATGTACTTAACTTCCGGTGCCGCTTGACCCGCAGCTTCAAGAAGCTTCGCCATTTGCGTGCCCATTTCGAAGTCGTCAGTTACGACAACCGCAGGTGTTGTTGCTAGCTTGAAGGTAGTGCGAACTTCTTTAACACGACCACCTAGGTAAGATTGCGTACGCTCAACAACAGATTTGAACTCTTCTTCTGTCTCTTTCTGCTTCTCTTTCTCTTCTTCACCTTCAAACTTGCTTAGGTCTAAGCCCGCTTTAGTGATCGATTGGAACTGTTTACCGTCGAAGTCAGTCAGGTAATTCATCACGTATTCATCAATACGATCGTACATTAGAACCACTTCAATACCTTTAGCTTTGAACTGCTCCAAGTGTGGGCTGTTCTTAGCGGCAGCGTAGCTATCTGCTGTTAGGTAGTAAATCTTATCTTGGCCTTCTTTCATACGCTCAACGTAAGATTCTAGGCTGATGGTTTGTTCAGCAGAATCCACTTCCGTTGACGAGAAACGAATTAGACCAGCGACCTTCTCTTTGTTCGCCATGTCTTCAGCTGGGCCTTCTTTCAATACTAGGCCGAACTCTTTCCAAAACTCTAGGTACTTATCATTGTCATTCTTCGCCATGCGCTCAAGCATAGTCAGGACACGCTTGGTACATGCGCCACGAAGAGACTGAGTTACCTTATTATCTTGCAGAATTTCACGAGACACGTTCAATGGCAGATCGTTTGAGTCAATCAGACCGCGAACGAAACGCATGTAAGATGGCATGAACTGCTCTGCGTCATCCATGATGAATACACGCTGCACGTAAAGTTTTAAGCCGCTCTTGTGGTCACGGTTCATCATGTCCCAAGGTGCTTTCGCTGGGATGTAAAGCAGGCTTGTGTAGTCGTTCTTACCTTCAACTTTGTTGTGGCTCCAAGTTAATGGATCAGCAAAGTCGTGAGATACGTGCTTGTAAAACTCTTGGTACTCTTCTTTCTCGATATCAGACTTGTTACGAGTCCAAAGCGCTTGCGCCTTGTTGATCTGTTCCCAATGTTTCTCTTCGGTGTCTTTACCTTCGTCATCTTTCACTGCTGTGAAGATAGAAACAGGAATACCGATGTGGTCAGAATATTTACCAATCACTTCACGTAGACGCCACTCATTTAAGAACTCTTTACCGTCTTCACGCATATGAAGAATGATGTCAGTACCACGAGTCTCTTTAGTGATGTCTTCGATTGTGTAATCGCCTTCACCTGCAGAGTGCCACTGAACAGCTTCATTGTTCGGCAGGCCAGCTGCACGTGTGCGAACCGTTACCGCGTCTGCGACGATGAATGCAGAATAGAAACCCACACCAAATTGACCAATCAGTTGAGAATCTTTGCTTTGGTCTTCAGACAGCTTTGAGAAAAAGTCTGCAGTGCCTGACTTAGCAATCGTACCTAAATGCTCAATAACGTTGTCACGGCTCATACCGATACCGTTATCAGAAATGGTTAACGTGTTTGCTTCCGCGTTGAATGAAAGTTTTACACCTAGATCTGCATCACCTTGGTAAAGGTCACCGTTCGATAGAGCTTGAAAACGAAGCTTATCAGCCGCGTCAGATGCGTTAGAGATCAGCTCACGTAGAAAGATTTCTTTATTTGAATACAGTGAGTGAATCATTAGATGAAGTAGTTGTTTTACTTCAGATTGAAAGCCACGAGTCTCTTTATTTTGCGTTGCCGTTTCGCTCATTTTTACTCCAAAACATCTATACTTTATGTTGAATAATCATAGGGGCGTAACACTTGATGCCACTCTTCTGTTCATTAACATGAGGATGACAAATGTAAATTCAAGGTCAAAAATCATAAAAACACTGTTTTTTTGATCTGTTTTTATTATCCTTGAGTCTGATAAATATAAAAGAACATAAAAGAAGCCATGATTTGGTGAAGAATTAACGGAACTTCACCTGAGATTTGTCTATTTCGCACCCAAAACAACCCAAAATAGAAGAATTCAATGAGCAATATCGGCACAAAGTTTATTCTCGCACAGCGGTTCGTATTCGACCCAAACAGCAATTCACTTGTTGATCAAATGAGCGACGGTGAAGTCGTACGTCTTGGTAGCAATGAAAGCCGCATTCTCCTGATGCTGTCAGAAAGACCCAATGAAGTTATCACTCGCAATGAGTTGCACGAGTATGTTTGGCGAGACCAAGGTTTTGAGGTGGATGACTCAAGCTTGACGCAAGCCGTATCGACGCTGAGAAAAATGCTCAAAGACTCGACTAAATCTCCTGAATTCGTAAAGACAGTACCTAAGCGCGGTTACCAATTTATTGCGACCGTTGAGCGCTCTGCCCCACTATCATCAAATGATCAGCCAGTAGCCGCTGAAATTGCAGAAAATGACGTAGAGCCTATCCTAACGTTTGCAACGCCTGCAGCGACTGAAGATGCGATCACTGAAACGGTTGAACCTGAGCCAATTGCAAAAGTTCAAGAGAACAAGGTAGAAGTAGAACCAGTAACAGCGCCTGTTGTGGCTCCGACTAAAAGCACCAATAAATGGCTAACATTTTGGTTGCTGCTTGCCGCTTTCATCATGCCGATTCTCGTTTTAACGTTTACCAACCCGGCAGAGTCTGAGTTCAAAACATTGGCTGAAGTCGATGGCGTAAAGGTTCAATCACCGGTTAACCACCCAGACCTCAGCAGTTGGCTGCCAGCGATAGAAAAGTGTGTATTACGTTACAACACGAATCACACTGGCATGCTAAAGCCGACTGAAGTGATTGCAACAGGTGGACAAACTAACAACCTTGCCCTCAACTACATTCATCCGCAAGATTACTCGAGCGAAAATGTAACTCTAAGAATTTACGCAAATCAGTCGGATCTAAACGACATTTGTAACGGTGGTCAGTAACATGAAATTAAAAGTATCGATTATTTTACTGGTTCTATCGGCATTCTTGAGTGGTTGGTTATATTGGGGCAGCGATGCAAAAGTAGAGCGCTTGCTCACTCAGCATGAATGGCAATCGAAAATGGTGACGCTGATTAGTGATAACAAGCAAGCTGACTCAATCGGCCCACTTCGTAGAGTTGAACTATCATCGAATGCGAAATACCTACCAAATGGTACATATTTAAGAATGTCAGTGGTTAGACTTTACGGTAATCAAACTGAGCCTGCGAATGTCATCAACATCTCTGAAACGGGTCAGTGGGATATTAACGATAACTACTTACTGGTTTCGCCAACGGAGTTTAAAGATGTGACTTCGGCTCAGCGCCAAGACTTTTCAGAAGAACAGCTAGAGCTTATCACTCAAGTCATTAAGATGGACGCAGAGCAAAGCCGCCGCATAGACATTGTTAACCCGAAGGCACTGCTACTGACTAGCTTAAATCATGGTTCTACCGTATTGTTTTCAAACTAAGATTGGATCGCTATTTACTGTTTATGAATAGCTGAATACCATGAAACGGAAAACCAATAGAAAAAGGGGCATGAAGCCCCTTTTTGTTATCTGAAGCTAACAAATACGAAGACTCTATGGATTGGATAAACTCGCTAGCTCTGTTCTTTGGCTCTTTAATCGCCAATACCTTAGCCTCCTTATCGGGTGGCGGAGCAGGACTCCTGCAATTCCCACTGCTTATATTTCTTGGCTTACCCTTTTCAGTCGCTTTAGCCACTCACAAAGTCGCCAGTGTCGCATTAGGTTTGGGCGCCGCGTATACCCACATTAAAGGCGGAACTCTGAATTGGAAGCTTTGCTGTTACTTGATTGTTGTCGGCAGCATTGGCGTGGTCATTGGCGCGAATATTGTGCTAATGATTCCCGACAATATTGCTCAGAAACTGCTTGGGGCAATGATCTTAGCGCTAGGTGTCTACTCTCGTCTAAAGAAACAACTAGGCCAAGAGGAGCACCTGAAAAACCGCAATACCCGAGGGTGGATCATCGGTGGCTTTGGTCTGGCACTGATCGGTGTTATTAACGGCTCACTGACCGCAGGTTCAGGGCTATTGGTGACCTTGTTTCTCGTTCGGTGGTTTGGCTTCACATACAAACAGGCGGTTGCACTCACCATGATATGCGTGGGTTTGTTCTGGAATGGTATTGGTGGGTTCGCCATCGTTCAAGCGGGAGCCCCCGTCTACTGGTTATGGCTACCAATATTGTTGGCAAGTTCATTTTTAGGTGGCAGTTTAGGAGCCTATCTAGCCAACCGTTCAAGCAATCAGCTCGTCAAAACCGCTTTTGAAATATTGACGTTTGCCGTTGGCATTAAACTACTGATATAGAATTTAAAAGGATTAACCATGAAGACGGAACAACCCAATCTAGCGCCAGCGAAAGAAACAGCAATAAAAGCCACAATCGCCATACACTATTGCCGTCAATGCAACTGGATGCTTCGCTCTAGTTGGTTATGCCAAGAGCTACTGCATACCTTCAGCGAAGAAATTGAACAAGTGAGCTTACACCCAGACACAGGAGGCAGGTTCGAAATTTTTTGTAATGGTGTGCAGATTTGGGAAAGAAAAGCAGATGGCGGTTTTCCAGAAGCTAAAATTCTGAAGCAAAGAGTGCGAAACATCATTGCTCCAGACAGAGATCTCGGCCACGTAGACTCAAAATAAGCCTTTCACAGCCGATCCAATGATTTAAAGCTGGCCACTCACGAGAACATCACCTTCAAGGCTAATGACTTTGAAGGTATTGTTTTCATAGATGCCATAGCTCGCCGCGTGTCCCTCTCGCGGGAATGTCACCGAGCTAGGATTAAAGATAAAGATGTCATCTTGGTATTCGGCGACAGGAATATGGGTATGACCGTGTGCAATGATATCGCCCGCCTTCAGCGCAGGGCGTTTATTGGTATTGTACAAATGGCCATGGGTTAGGAAGATACGTTGACCTGATTCTAATAGCACCCACGAGTAATCCATCATCATTGGAAAAGACAACAACATCTGATCCACTTCGCTATCGCAGTTACCACGAACGGCAATGATCTCTTGAGAAAACGCATTCAACTTATCTGCAACCGCCGGCGGGTTGTATCCTTCTGGGATCGGATTTCTTGGTCCATGATTCAGAATGTCACCCAATAGAACTAAATATTGCGCACCAGACGCTTGGTAGAGTTCTAATACCTTTTCTGTTGCTGGCAGCGAACCGTGTAGGTCTGAAGCAAAAAATAATTTCACACGTACTTCTCCATAAAATTTATGAGCCTATTGTACGTATCTAAATGCTACACGTCATCTCTCGCCATACCGTTGATCACGATATTATTGTAACTAACCATACCGACTATCTTGTTATCACGAACTACTGGCGCACGACTGATACCAAAGCGTTCAAACAGGCGAGCGCAATACTTTACGTTCATCTCAGCAGACACGCTTAGCGCTGGCTTGGTCATGATCTCATAAACATTAGTTCGCTTCGGAGATCGGTTCTTAGCCAGTACTTTCTTGGCAATGTCATTCATCAATACGATGCCGTATTCGTCATCTTCGTGGCGCTTATCGACAATAATTGCTTTCACTTTGTGCTTCTTCGCCATCTCTATCGCTTCTAACACAGTGGTTAGCCCATCGATAATCACGTACGTATTGGCCATGACATCACCTACTCGGATTTTTTCACTGGTACTCATAACTCATCCTCCACAACCTTAGTTAATGTCTCGACTTGGTGCGCAACCCCGACTGCGTCTTCGATATCGATCTGCACCGCTATACCTTGTCCTGACTCCTGGTCAAACTCACCGACTTCGCCAATAGTTTCAAGAATATGCCTAGCTAAATGCTCCTCAACCACAAACAGCAACACATCTTTTTGCACCTCTAACGTTAAGCCGAAGAAGGTGGTTTTTTGGTTTAAGCCTTGCCCTCTGGCGTTATTAATCACCGTTGCTCCAGTCGCGCCCGCATCACGCGCGGCATCGAGCACAGTATCGGTCTTGCTCTCTTCTACAAACGCTAAGATAAGTTTAAAGCGCATCTTTGCTCTCCTTAGAGGTGTGTAAACGGTTTAACCATTGTGTTATTTGGGCATAGCCCATCACTGAAATGATGGGAAATAAACTGGCAAAGGCGATCAACCCAAAGCCATCAATAACAGGATTTCTTCCTGGTACGGTTGAAGCGAGTCCAAGCCCGAGCGCCGTCACTAAAGGGACTGTCACCGTTGATGTAGTTACGCCACCCGAATCGTAGGCCAATGGAATAATGAGTTTTGGGGCGTAAAAGGTTTGAATGACCACGACGACATAACCAAAAATGATGTAGTAATGGATCGGGTCACCCGCAACGATACGGTAGCTACCCAGTGAGATACCGATAGCAACGCCCAATGCCACTGCGATCCTCAGCCCATTGACGCTAATACTGCCACCGGAAACTTGGTTCGCCTTAATCGCTACAGCAATCAAAGAGGGCTCGGCTATCGTGGTGCTGAAACCAATGCAAAACGCGAAAAGATAGACCCAGTAATAATCAAACCAAACCAAAGCAAGACCAGAACTGATCTTAAACTCAGTCAAAAAGCTTGGCTCGGTGAGTTGCATTGCCATCGTCTCCCCTAAAGGAAACAACGCGAGCTCCAACCCCATCAAGAATAGAGATAAACCGAGGATGACGTAGAAGAAACCGATCAGCACTTTGGCTAGGTTATTGACGGGCTTACGCAGTACCGCTAACTGAAAACCGAAGATGATGATCGCAATCGGGATCACATCCATCACAGTGCCTAAAAAAGTGTCGATAAATTGTTGGGCACTGATCATGTCACTACCATCCCGTACACCATGACAAACATCATCGGCAACAACGAAGCAAACGCGATCAACCCAAAACCATCTATCATCGGATTACGCCCTTTAATTGCCGAGGCTAAACCCACTCCTAATGCGGTCACTAATGGGACGGTGATCGTCGATGTCGTCACTCCGCCAGAGTCATACGCAATTCCAATGATGTTTTCCGGAGCAAATGCAGTTAGCACCACCACTCCAATATATCCACCGATGATCATGTACTGGATTGGCCAACCTTTTAAGATTCTCAGCACACCGAGTAAAATAGCGATACCGACTGACAGTGCCACAGTAAAGCGCAGGCCATCGGCATACTGCTCCATTTCATCTAACGTATTGGGGATTACCCCTCCCTCGGCAGCCACTTCTGCGGCTTCGGCAGCGACTGCGGTTAACGCTGGCTCGGCTATGGTAGTACCAAAACCCAAACAAAAGGCGAAGATCAATAACCAGAACACACTCCCCTTTCTGGCAAATGCTTGAGCCATCGATTCGCCAATTGGAAACAACCCCATTTCAAGGCCAAAGATAAAGAAAGTGAGTCCAAAAACGACGAGCACTAATCCGGTTAGAATAGATAAAAGATGAGGAAGTGGCTCTTGTAAGACAGCAAGCTGGAAGAAAGCGATTACCGCCACGATTGGCAATAGATCCCTCAGGCTACCTAACATGGATCGAAACAAAGCAAGCACCGCCGTCATCGCAATTCCTTGTCGTTGATTATGAATTAACAATAATCATGGCAAATCCTTATCATTGCTTATGTGACAAATATTACGCAGTTGGTAACATATCCGAGTAAAGTGCATAAGTGTGATAACGGTACACATCCTGACTTGATGAATTTAATTTCACTCCTTTGTAAATTGAAAAAGGCGTAATTTGGGTATCACACGATTGAAACCTTATGATCGTTATAGTGATTTTTTCGTATTGATTGGCGACTAAAAACAAGCCATGTCTATAATTATGTTTAATAGGGAGATTGGTATGAAGATATTGTTAACGGGTGGTACTGGATTTATTGGCTCTGAATTGGTCAAGAGTTGGAACACTGACGACGTGACACTGCTGACGCGGAGTCCTGAAAATGCGAAGCAAAACCTAAATCACCTCAACCAGAACAACCTTCATTATATTCAATCCCTTGATGAGCTCAGTGATCTCAACGACTTTGATGTGGTGGTCAACCTTGCAGGTGAACCGATTGCCGATAAGCGTTGGAGTACAGAGCAAAAAGAGAGGATCTGTAACAGCCGCTGGCACATCACTGAAAAGCTGGTCGAATTAATTCATGCCAGTAGCAACCCGCCACACGCTTTTATTAGCGGTTCAGCCGTGGGTTACTATGGCGATCAACAGCAGCACCCGTTTGACGAGTCACTGCAAGTAGAAGATGAAAGCTTTCCTCATAAAGTCTGTGCCCACTGGGAAGAGATAGCCAAAAGAGCACAATCAGAAAGCACACGCGTGATACTACTGCGAACAGGGGTTGTACTTGGCGAGAATGGCGGCGCACTCAAGAAGATGCTATTGCCTTATAAACTCGGCGTCGGTGGTCCACTAGGTTCAGGTGAGCAGTACATGCCATGGATTCACATTCTCGATATGGTGAGAGCCATCAACCACTTGTTGTCTATCCCTCACGCTCAAGGGGAATTCAATATGTGTGCTCCTCACCCTGTGACCAACAAACTGTTCAGCAGCACGTTAGCGAAACAATTAGGCCGACCGCATTTCTTATTCACGCCGAAATGGGCGATGTCGATTCTAATGGGGGAATCATCTTGTTTGCTATTTGACAGCATTCGCTCCAAGCCGAAGAAACTCACTGAGATGGGATTCATCTTTAGTTATTCAAGAATCGAGCCAGCACTAAAAAACTTGTTACAACATCAAGACTAATTCTTTACCCTAGAGCGATAGAGACTCTAATAAAGGATTAAGTGTGAACAAGTCGATTCTGATTACCGGTTGCTCAACAGGTATTGGCTATACATGTGCTCATGCACTTCAAAAGCGTGGTTTTCATGTCATTGCATCTTGTCGTGATCCACAAGATGTTCAACGCCTTCAAGATGAAGGCCTCACCTGTATTCAATTAGATCTTTCCAACCAAGAAAGTATTGAGCATGGCACCAAGCTTGCTATTGATCTCGCACCTAATGGATTGTATGGATTATTCAATAACGGTGCTTACGGTCAAGCAGGTGCGCTAGAAGACTTACCAACCCAAGGACTCAGAGAACAATTCGAAACCAACTTCTTTGGTTGGCATCATCTCGTCTGTCAGATCCTTCCGCACATGCGCGAGCGTGGCGAAGGTCGAATCGTACAAAACAGTTCCGTATTAGGTTTTGCAGCCATGAAGTATCGTGGTGCTTATAATGCTTCTAAATTCGCGATTGAGGGTTGGACGGATACCTTACGATTAGAACTGCATGGCAGCGGTATACAGATCTCATTACTGCAACCAGGGCCAATTGAGACTCAATTTAGAACTAATGCCCTGAAAGCGTTCAATAAATGGATCAACGTTTCTGGCAGCGCTCACCAAGACGCTTACCAACAACAAAAAGATCGACTCGAAAAAGAATCATCGAATAATGCTTTTGTTCTACCTCCAGAAAGTTGTATTGAGCCGGTATTCCATGCTCTCACCGCCGACAAGCCCAAGCTAAGATACCGAGTGACAACCCCGACTAAAGTGTTCGCGGTATTGAAAAGGATCCTACCGAGTCGCTTGCTAGACCCTATTTTGAGAAAAGCTGCATAAATTACTAACTTTGAATGCAGAGTCGCAAACTTTAATGTAACGATGTAATTTTTCCGTAACAATAAGATGTCATGATTATCCTATCCCATCAGTTATTCCCAATTGATGGTTCTACTCTGGAAATCTCATGACTTTAAACCGCCTTAATTGGGTAGGTGTGGGTCTGGCTATTACGTTGTTTATACTGTTTTGAGTATCTCACGCAACGCCTCACTAACTACCTCGATGATAACGCTATGCCTTCCATGTTGAGATAACAACTCTATCAACATCGAAGCATAGCGTTTTTCTATTTTTGGTTCTTTTTATCCGAGATAACCGAGTTAGATCTTGAAGTTACCGACTAATCCCCCCATATTTGCAACGTATCCACAAAACAAACCTCAAGGAACGTAAATGCAATCTCCGCATATTGTTGAACTTAATGAGCAGAACTTTCGTCAAGTATTAGAAGGTTCGATGCAGACCCCTGTACTCATCCATTTTTGGGCACCAATGAGCCAAGAGAGCGCCCAAGTCATTCCTGAACTTCAAACTTTAACTCAGCAATACAACGGTGCCTTCACCTTAGCCCTGCTCAATTGCGAACAAGAGCAAGCTATTGCTAGCCAGTTTGGTGTTCAAGCACTGCCTACTATTGCACTGTTTGTTAACGGTCAGCCAGTCGATGGGCTCGGTGGCCCTCAAAGCATAGAAGCTATCGTCGATATGCTAAGCAAGCACCTTCCTAGCCAAGATGAACTTGCTTTGCGTCAAGCTCTTGAGCAAATGCAAGCTGGCGAGCACACACAAGCACTAGCAGCAATGCAACAACTCCCAGCAGAGCTGACGAATAAAGGTGAAGTAAAACTGGCGATCGCAGAGTGTTTGTTAGAAACGCAACAATTTGACCTTGCTGAAGCTCAGCTAGCAACCATCCCTCTTGAGTACCAAGACAACTACTACAAAGGCTTAGTTGCAAAGCTTGAACTTCATAAACAAGCAGCAGACAGCCCTGAAATACAAGCACTAGAAGCCGCTCTTCAGCAAAATCCGAGCGACGCTAAAACAGCATCTGAATTAGCATTGCAATATCACCAAGTGAACCGCAGTGAAGAAGCTATGGATCTATTATGGTCTTTCCTAGCCAAAGATCTTAATGCTCTCGATGGTGACATGAAAAAAGAGTTCATGGACATCTTGAGTGCCCTTGGACAAGGTAACCCAGTTGCCAGTAAGTACCGTCGACAGCTGTACTCTCTGCTTTACTAGTTAAACCTAAAAAGCGGTAGATTAAACATCGAAAATTGACAATTTAATCAATTAGTTTATCGAATAACAGAATGTAAAATGGGCCATGAAATCAATATTTTATGGCCCATTTCTCGTTTATAAATTTGCTCAGAATTTAAATATGAGCCAGTATCAATACTGAACTATCAAAAACTTAAACTTGCAAAGGATTTTGTATGCCTATTGATACCTTGATTACTATCGGCGTCTTTACTGCCGTCGCACTGTTATTTATCTTCGCTGGCGTAAAAACCGTTCCACAAGGCAACAACTGGACCGTTGAACGCTTCGGGCGATACACACACACCCTTAAACCGGGTCTTAACTTAATTATTCCATTTATTGATAAAGTTGGACAGCGCATCAGCATGATGGAGCGTGTTCTCGACATCCCAGCACAAGAAGTCATCTCCAAAGATAATGCAAATGTGGTTATCGATGCGGTTTGTTTTGTTCAAGTTATCGACGCGCCTAAGGCGGCTTATGAAGTGAATGACCTTGAACATGCGATCCGTAACTTAACCCTCACCAATATCCGTACTGTGCTTGGCTCGATGGAACTGGATGAGATGCTGAGCCAGCGTGACATGATCAATACCAAGCTACTGAACATCGTTGATGAAGCGACAAACCCTTGGGGCGTAAAAGTCACCCGTATCGAAATTAAAGACGTACAGCCACCAGCAGACCTTACTGCTGCGATGAATGCCCAGATGAAAGCCGAGCGTAATAAACGTGCTGATATCCTAGAAGCAGAAGGTGTACGACAAGCTGAGATCTTGAAAGCAGAAGGTCACAAGCAATCAGAGATCCTGAAAGCCGAAGGTGAGAAGCAAGCGGCAATATTGCAAGCAGAAGCCCGTGAGCGTGCTGCAGAAGCAGAAGCTAAAGCGACAGAAATGGTATCAACGGCGATTGCTCAAGGTGACATGCAAGCGGTCAATTACTTTATTGCACAAGGTTACACCGACGCATTAAAATCTATAGGCCAAGCTGAAAACGGCAAGATCATCATGCTACCACTCGAAGCAACTGGCCTTATGGGTTCTGTAGCGGGTATCGCGGAGATGTTTGCACATAAGAATGACAAAGGTAGTAAGGACTAACTTATGGTCGAATTACTAGAACAAGTAAACCACTGGCATTGGTTAGCGTTTGGTCTAGCATTGTTAGCGCTTGAGCTAATTGGGACCGCTGGTTACTTTTTATGGATAGGCATATCTGCCATGCTGGTCGGTGCCCTATTAGGCGCACTACCAATCGGTTGGCAGATGCAATGGCTGTCCTTTGCAAGCTTCTCTCTGATTACCACTTGGTTGTGGTGGAGAAGACAACTGTCTAATGACAAGCAGTCAGATGCAGGACGAGAGTTAAACCAAAGAGAAAAACAACTGGTAGGTCAAACCGTTATTCTAAGTGAAGACGTAAAGAAAGGTAGCTGTCGAATTAAGTTCGGTGACTCTTCTTGGTCAGCAAAGGCCAGTCAAGATATTCCATCTGGAACCGAGATTAAGATTGTCGCTTTAGACGGAATCGTTCTAATAATAGAACCTTTATAAACAAGAGCTATATGAAGCCTGCATTTTCAATAAATACAGGCTTTTTCTATTTTTGAACCTTAATAATATTCGAATTATCATTGCGATAGATTGAATTGAAAAAAAAATAAGTTCTTATTTCGTAAAGCTAAAAAGTTTGATTGAGCTAAAAAGGTATAAGAAAGCCAGATTTCTTACCCAAGATATATATGAATAGTTAACCTTACTCTCGCTTATTTATAATTATTAAAAATGTTAAGTCCGTTCAATTTTTGAAATTTTCTTTTCCTTGTCCATACTTTCAATTATCTCAATTAGAGATAAACCTAATGGAGTTTGTATGAGACATTTTTTAATAATTCTAACGGCTATTTTCAGCTTATCATTTGGAAGCGCTCTAGCGAGCAGCCAGTCTCCTGGTAACGGAAACATGGGGCCGATTGTTAAGTGTTCAGATGGTAACGCAGTCACTCATGTACCACTGTTGATCTGTAAACATTACGGCGGAAAGGTGCTGTGATAGGTGATTAAAGTCAGGCTAGTAATGTAATTGCTGCCTGACGATTATTTAGAACTGGAATAACCTAACTGCGGCCAGATAGATTATTCAAGATAGGACATTCCGTTGAAGTATCTCCAGGGCAGTCATGTACCCAAGATTGTAGCTGAGCCTTCATCTTGTTTAACTCCGCAAGCTTCAACTCTATTTCATCTAACTTCTGAGTGGCCTTCTTCTTTACTTCGTAGCTTTCTCTGTTTGGATTCATTGCCAACTCGACAAGTGACTTACACTCTTCGAGAGTGAAACCAACCATTTTAGCTCTCAATACGAACTCTAACTGTTCTATATGAATCTCGCCATATTGCCTGTAACCATTTTCTGATCGGTGCGGTGGACTCATCATGCCTTTACTTTCGTAAAAACGAATAGATTTCGCTGTTGTACCAACACGTTTCGCTACTTCACCAATATTCACAATCTTACCTGTAAGCCTAAAATGAAAAACCGCAGTACTGTTGTTATACAATACTGCGGTTGAAAAACATAGCTAGAGACTTACGTTAGAAGCCTACTCTTGCTCCAACAGCCAAATCATAGTTTGAGATTTTTCTTCGCTGTTTAGCTTATTAAACCAATATGAAACCATTTCGATTTCTTTTGAGCCTTCTAGTGATGCCGGCGTCGCGTTCTTACGGTTTTGGAATGCCCAATCCGTCACAGCAGATTGCTCTTCTTTTGTAGCTTGTCCATACCAGTAATTAACCATCTCTTGAGCTTGAGACGCTTTTGGTTCTTGAGCAACAACAGCTGCTGCTGCTGCTGCTGCAGGCACGACTACTGGAGCAACCGCGATAGCAGTATGATTATTTGCACCGTTATAAATTGTGTCGATATACGCTTTCGGCACAATGAAAGTTGTACTCATTACTGAGTTTTGTCCATCAAGCGTAAATTCTAAGTTCTTCTCTCTTGCTTGTTGGATATCAGCGTCGCTCAACGGAAATTTAATATATTGAGTCTTTGTGCAGTGTTCACTGCAACTCTCTCTTGGAACCTGTCTCTCTTCAAGGTCTATCGTCTTTCCAAGAAAGCTTACAGTTTCGTATTCTTTATAGCTCTGGAAGTAACTCACATCCATGATAATTGAAGATTCTGGCGCTGAATTCTGCGTTACTTCTTTGTTGTATGTAAAGTAAAGTGACGATTTCAGGATATCAGCACCGACGTTCGCTTTACTTTCCGCTACATAAGATTGTCCAGTCACTTGAATGTAACCACCTTTTGGCTGTACATCTGCGACTGAGTCTGCAAAATTACTTTGTGAATCGAGTGAACTACAAGCTCCCAAAAATAATGATAATACAACTACACTAACTTTATTCATTATGACTAATTCCTTATGTTCACTATGGAAAAACGCTGGCAAACAAAATTTACCAGCGTTTTGATTTTTATCTAACTGTTTAAGCTAAAGATTCTAGCTTAGAAACCGTACTCAAGACCAACGCGAGTTACGATATCTGTATCAGCATCACCAACAGTACGACCCGCTACACGTAGGTAAGGTACGAAACCGTTATGAACAGCCATTAGCTGACCAGAAATAGTGTTGCTGTCAGAGTTAGCATCTTTAGAACCATTTGTTTCAGACTCAAGGTTAGCTGCGTAACCTAGTTTGAAACCGATTGGACCATTCCAGTATTGACCAATGATTGAGTAAGAATCTTGAGTCACTTTACGGATGCCGTTGTCTAGCTCTTCGCCTTTATATGCTGCAGCGAAACCGAAACCAGCTGGTAGGCTAGCTTCAAAACCAACGATGTATGCGAATGTGTCGTCATCGTAACCAGCTACAGCATCAGTTTGGTAAATTTCACCTTTAGGCGTAGTTACGTTGCCGTTTGCATCTTTAATGTCTTCTTGAGCTACAACATACTCACCACCAGAAGCCGCAACTACACGAGTACCAGATTCAACCGCACCCATGAATGTGATTTTCTCAAAGCTGTATTTAGCACTTGCGCCAACGAAGTTTGCATCACGAGTCGCTGCGCCACCACCGTTGTCGTTATCATCACGACCAACAGAAGCTGCAAAAGAGAAACCGCCAAATTTAGCTGAATCGTAACGTACTTGGTTAGATTGACGATCGTAGTGACCGTTGATGCCGCCCCAATCGAATACAGAACCTAAACCAGGGTTAGAGAATGGCCAGTCGACGATTTCGTATAGTGGTGTAAGAACACGACCCACACGAAGGTTACCCCAAGAGCCAGAAGCACCAACGAACGTATCACGGAAACCTAGAACACCACCTGAAACGCCACCGTGAGACCAGTCTGTGCTATCTACGTAGCCAGATTCGATCTGCATTGTGATAGTAACGTCTTCAAACATATCTTTGTGAGCACGGAAGCCGATACGAGATTCGTTCTCTACTGCGTAACCAGAGCTAGAGTCATTGTTGTCAGTTGTGTTGTAGTTCACTAGAGAGATAGCTGCAACACCGTAAACGTCAACGTTGAAGTCAGAGTTGATACCAACTTCTTTCGCCATTACGCCTGTCGATAAAAGTGCAACAGATGCACCTAGTAGAGTACGTTTGAAAATTTTGTTTTCCATGGAATAAAACTCCTAAAAATGGATATAGCTGTTTGAATATTCCCCGCCTAAAGTTGGCCGCCGTAGAGAGAAATACCTTTTCTTGTTTGAGAACCCTAAACTCTGAATTCTCTATTTCCTTTCTGGTTATACACATCGTGTGCATCCATGGCATTAAGACTAACTTCGCCCTCAAAAAGATCAATGAGAACTTAATTTTCATCTAAAAAAATATGAGTTGGTGCAAATTTAGTAGGTACTTAGTGATCCAGATCGATAAATTGTAAAGCTCACAACCAAAAACAATAAAAACAATAAATATCAACCACTTGAATGGAGCGCACTCTTGTAAAAATAGAAGTGACTCGCATTTTTGATACAACTACAATGGTATTTCATTAATGTTGAGCAGCGTCACTGTCCTGATTTTAGAGTTCGTATAGGAACAAAATTCTCAACAATTAAAAAGCCCTCATTTTTATATCAGAAACAAAAAAGGCACTCCCTTGAAAGAAGTGCCTTTGAGCTTTTTTTATCTGTATTTACTTACGAAATAAGGGCTATTAGATCTTCTTCGGTTCTTATTTCGATACCTAAATCTTGTGCTTTGGTTAATTTAGAACCCGCAGCTTCTCCGGCAAACAAGATGTCCGTTTTCTTCGATACGCTACCCGTCACTTTCGCACCTAATGCTTGTAACGCAGCTTTAGCTTCACTTCGACCTAATTGCGACAATGAACCTGTTAACACAACGACTTTACCTTCCAAAGGCAGTTCTTGGTCATCAGGAGCTTCTTCGATCACAGGCCAGTTCACACCAAGCTCGATTAACTGATCAACAACCGCTCTGTTTTTCTCTTGTGAGAAGAAACTGGTGATATGGCTAGCAACGATGTCACCAATATCTGACACTTCCACTAGCTGTTCATGAGTTGCAGCTTGAACCAGTTCCAACGTCTTAAAGTGTTGCGCTAGGTTCATCGCTGTCGCTTCACCGACTTCACGAATACCGAGTGAATAGAGGAAACGCGCTAATGTCGTGTCTTTGGCTTTATTCAGCGCGCTCACGACGTTCTGTGCCGATTTAGGCCCCATTCGGTCAAGAACAGTAATCACGCCAGCACTTAGCTTAAATAAATCAGCAGGTGTTTCGACCATTTCACGGTCCACAAGCTGCTCAATTACTTTCACGCCCAGTCCATCAACGTCTAGCGCCTTTCTAGAAACAAAGTGTTTAAGGGCTTCTTTACGCTGCGCCTGACACACTAAACCGCCGGTACAACGCGCTACCGCTTCGCCTTCTACACGCTCAACCGCAGAGCTACATACTGGGCAAGCATCAGGGAAAACAATGTCTCTAGCCGTTTCAGGGCGACGATCTAGTACAACAGCCACTATTTGTGGAATGACGTCACCTGCACGGCGAATAATAACACTGTCTCCTACCTTCACGCCTAAACGCGCAATCTCATCGGCATTGTGTAAAGTGGCATTGCTGACTGTCACGCCGCCAACGAAGATAGGTTCCAGTTTAGCAACCGGCGTAATAGCGCCAGTACGGCCCACCTGGAACTCAACATCGTTAAGCAGAGTGATTTCTTCTTGCGCTGGGAATTTGTAAGCAATCGCCCAACGAGGAGCCCTAGCAACAAAGCCAAGTACTTCTTGAGCCGCGATATCATCGACTTTAATCACCACGCCGTCGATTTCATAAGCTAGTGCATCACGACGAGTCATAATATCTTGGTAATAGGCTTTCACGTCTTCGAGAGAGCTCAGTTGCTTAGTCTCGGGACACATAGGTAAGCCCCAACCTTTAAGCTGTAAGAAGCGTTGGTAGTGACTATTTGATAGCTCAGCGCCTTGTACAACACCGACACTGTATGCGTAGAAAGCCAATGGACGTTTCGCTGTAATACGAGAATCAAGCTGACGTAGGCTACCTGCAGCGGCATTGCGTGGGTTAACAAAGACTTTCTCGCCTTTCTTTAATGCCATCTCATTCAACTTATCGAAACCCGCTTTTGGCATAAACACTTCGCCACGAACTTCAATACGCTCCGGCCAGCCTTCACCTTGCAACTTAAGTGGGATAGAGCTGATAGTACGCACGTTTTCAGTGATGTTTTCCCCCGTCGCACCGTCACCACGTGTCGCAGCCTGAACTAAAGTGCCATTCACATAGAGTAGGCTAACTGCAAGGCCATCAAGCTTAGGTTCACAACAGAAAGTCTTGAGGTTTGCGGTTGGCGCTCTATCAGACATTCGCTTATTGAACGCATCCAAATCTTCATCAGAGAAAGCATTGTCCAGAGAAAGCATTGGGATCTCATGAGTCACTTGAGTGAAACCATCGAGAGGCTGACCACCAACACGTTGGCTCGGAGAATCTACCGTCACTAGTTCCGGGTTCTCTTCTTCGATCTTTAGCAATTGCTGCATTAATCGATCGTACTCGACATCAGGGATCTCAGGGCTATCTTCTACGTAATAACGAACGGCGTGATAATGCAGAGTTTCTCTTAACTGCTCTAAGGTAACTTGAATCGATTCTTTCATATCATTCTCTGTCGTGATTGAAATATCAAAAAGGGCTCCCTTAGGAGCCCTTTTCTATAAATATAGATTATTTACAAGGCTAAACAATACGGCTAGGCATTCGATGCCGTCATAAAGTCTCTGATTTGCTTGCGGTAGTCAGATAAACGGTTTGGTGTCATTAAGTTGCGTGACTCATCCAACACGTTTCCGCCCATATCGTCGGCAATTTTCTGCGCCGCACTCAGCATCACATTGAAGTTTTGATCAGCTTGACCGTAACAAGGTAGCGTCATAAAGAACGAAATACCTTTAGTCGTGAAGTCAGCAGGATCATCATGCTCTAGCGTTCCCGGCTGCATCATGTTCGCTACGCTGAAAATAACCTTTGGTGTGTCTGTAGATTGTGCAAAGCAGTGGTAGATAGACATCTCACCATAAGTTAGACCGTTGTTCTCCATGCTGCGGAAAAGTTCCGTCCCAACGAACGGGACCTCTCCAGCACAATGAACATTAAGAACAATCACGTCTAAGCCAAGTTCTTCATCTGGCTGAGTTTCTTCAACGGGCGCACTTTGCGGAGTCACGACTTCTTTCGCAACAACGGGCTCTCTTTGAGTAAGCGTTTCGTTTGGAACGACTGGCTCATCAACTGTCTCAGAAGGTTCTTCAAACGAACCGTACTGCTCTTTAAAGCCGGCATGGTTTTCTTTTTGCTCGTCAGTCAACTCAAAGCTTGGAACTTCAGGCTCAACGACCTTCTCTTCCTCAATCACTTCAGGTTCACTTTCAACCTTAATTGGGTCTTCTACGCTGAAAGAAGGAAGATCATTCAATTCGATGTCATCTTCGTAAGCTTCTTTCGATTGTGGCGCTGTTAACGGATCTGAGTCGATCAGCGGATCAGTCTCAGAGGGTGAAACAGCAAAATCCGGCTCTTTACGTTCTTTTCGGATTATCTCAAAATCATCTTCTGGGGCGAATGAACGGTTTGGAATAGTTTCTGCTTCATCTAAGCTGTCGTTATCAAGCTTACCGAGCGGCTTATCTCCAAACTTTGCTTTCCCTTCTTTTTTACTCGTCCATAGACCATGGAACAATAATGCGGCGATAGCTAATGCGCCAACAATAATGAGTACAAATCGCAATTCCTGCATTTTTCGCTCTCAGCTTTCTTAGTCAACTAGCTATAAACACGCTGTCACTAAGTTGGGTTAATTTGGCTAATCTCACTACTCTATCAAAAGTAGCCACTGTTTTAGAACAACTTAATACAATTAGTTCCTTACATGGTGTGATTTTCACCACGCTTTTTTTCTTAATTTCGGTCGAGTACACTAGACATGTTTGCTATTTAACCAAATTCACATGTGACCTAATTTAAATATGACTATTGAATCTGTTCCCCGCTCCGGCTTTGGCTATTTTATTTTCGGAATAAAAATCGCTTTATCACCGAGCATTCGTAAGTTTGTACTAATGCCACTTATCGCGAACGTGTTACTCGTTGGTGGTGCCTTGTTTTATATCTTCTCCAACCTAAACACTTGGATTGAAGGTTGGATTGGTGCATTGCCAAGCTTCTTGTCGTGGTTGTCATACATTTTATGGCCACTGCTTGTGTTAACCGTTTTGGCCACGTTCTCGTATTTCTTTAGTACGCTCGCTAACTTCATTGCCGCACCGTTCAACGGTTTACTCGCGGAAAAAGTTGAAGAGTTGTTGAGTGGTAAAAAAGTTAATGACGATGGTTTACTTGATGTTCTCAAAGATACCCCACGTATATTAGCGAGAGAATGGCGCAAGCTTGTCTACATTCTGCCAAAAGCGATCGGTTTATTCCTGCTTTTGTTAATTCCAGCACTAGGACAAACCGTTGCACCGTTTTTATGGTTTATTTTCACAGCATGGATGTTAGCGATACAATACGCCGACTACCCATTCGATAACCATAAAATCAAGTTTGATGATATGAGAAACAATTTGAAACAAAAACAAGGCAAGAGCTACAGCTTTGGCGCGCTTGTTTCTGTGTTCACCACAATTCCAATTCTAAACCTGATCGTGATGCCCGTTGCCGTTTGCGGCGCGACGGCAATGTGGGTTGCTGAGTTTAAAGACCAAGCTCTGCGCTCTCGTCTATAACCGTCCCTACATTTCCTACACGCCCTAGTCTCGCCTATCTTTTTGAAGTTCTAATTTCAATAAAGATAGGCGTGAATTCTGCTACATATCTATATGATATAACTTTTTAATCCTTTTACCTTTTTTTCAACTTGTTTAATCTAAATTCAAGCTGAACAAACATCGAAAGACACTAGACGGTAAAGTGATTGATATACTACGTTTAGTTCTGTCATTAAATGAAGGAATATCGCATGAGCAAGATCTACGAAGACAACACCCTAACGATTGGTAACACACCTCTAGTCCGCCTTAACAAAGTAAGCAAAGGTAACGTCCTAGCTAAGATCGAAGCTCGTAACCCAAGCTTCAGTGTTAAGTGTCGTATCGGTTCAAACATGATCTGGGAAGCAGAAAAAGCGGGTACGCTTAAGCCAGGTATCGAGCTTGTTGAGCCTACCAGTGGTAACACAGGTGTTGCACTTGCATTCGTAGCAGCAGCACGCGGTTACAAACTAACACTCACTATGCCTGAATCAATGAGCCTAGAACGTCGTAAGCTGCTTAAAGCGCTTGGCGCAAACCTAGTGCTAACTGAAGCGCCAAAAGGCATGAACGGCGCGATAGCTAAAGCAGAAGAGATTGTTGCTTCAGACCCAGACAAGTACTTACTACTACAACAGTTCAACAACCCAGCAAACCCACAGATTCACGAGCAGACGACTGGTCCTGAAATTTGGGAAGCAACAGACGGCGAAATCGATGTGTTTGTCGCGGGTGTAGGTACTGGCGGTACTATTACAGGTACAAGTCGTTACATTAAAGGTGAAAAAGGCAAAGCGATCACCTCAGTAGCGGTTGAACCAGCAGAGTCTCCAGTGATTGCACAGGCACTTGCAGGCGAAGAAATCAAACCAGCTCCACACAAAATTCAAGGTATCGGTGCAGGTTTCATCCCTGGAAACCTAGATTTAGAGATTATTGACCGTGTTGAATCGGTAACTTCTGAAGAAGCGATTGAGATGGCTCAACGCCTAATGAAAGAAGAAGGTATTCTTGCTGGCATCTCATCTGGCGCGGCAGTTGTAGCAGCGAACAGAATCGCCGAACTACCTGAATTTGCAGGAAAAACCATCGTTACCGTACTGCCAAGTTCTGGTGAACGTTACCTAAGCACAGCCCTATTTGCTGGCATCTTTACGGAAAAAGAGAACCAACAATAATATGTGGTCAAATCAATTTTTCGTCCAAAAAAGCCCCGTTTAGGGGCTTTTTTGTTGATCCCTGCCCCACCTTTGGTAATATCGGGTCTGTTTTATTTTTCGCTTCAAAATAAAAGAAGCAATAAACAAATTCTGAAAGTCATGAGTACTCAACAAAAGACGACCATGGCTGGATAAAAATTTATAACCAGTCTAAGTTCTAACACGAACATGGCGTACTAGCCTCTAGCGCATTTGGGCTAAAGCAGTTAAGCTAATCTGGTTACAAACTTACAAAAAATAAATTAATTGGGGTATATAAAATGTACGAGAAGCAAGTAGAAATCACAGCAGAAAACGGTCTTCACACTCGTCCAGCTGCACAGTTCGTTAAAGAAGCAAAATCTTTCGACGCTGACATCACAGTGACTTCTAACGGCAAAAGCGCTAGCGCGAAAAGCCTGTTCAAACTACAAACTTTAGGCCTAGTAAAAGGTACTAACGTTACTATTTCAGCTGAAGGTCCTCAAGCTCAGCAAGCAGTAGACCACCTAGTTGCTCTTATGGATCAACTACACTAATACGGTCTCCTTCTTTCAAAGCCATTTTGCATAGCAAAGTGGCTTTGTTCGAAATAGATAGGAATAAGCGCGACATTAGTCGACGACTTAAAGTCACACACTCTCCCGTTTACAGTTGAACAACTAAGGTAAGGCTATGATTTCAGGCATCCTAGCATCTCCTGGTATTGCTTTCGGTAAAGCACTACTACTTCAAGAAGATGAAATTGTCCTAAACACTCAATCTATCTCTGACGACCAAGTTGAAGCAGAAGTACAGCGTTTCTTTGACGCTCGTAACAAATCTTCTCAGCAACTTGAAGTTGTTAAGCAAAAAGCACTTGAAACTTTTGGCGAAGAAAAAGAAGCAATCTTTGAAGGCCACATCATGCTGCTTGAAGATGAAGAGCTAGAAGAAGAGATTTTAGCACTCATCAAGAAAGACAAAATGCACGCAGACAACGCGATCCACACTGTGATCGAAGAGCAAGCTGTTGCACTAGAGTCTCTTGATGATGAGTACCTAAAAGAACGTGCAACTGATATCCGTGATATCGGTACTCGTTTCGTTAAAAATGCTCTAGGCATCAACATTGTATCTCTAGCAGATATCAATGAAGAAGTTATCCTAGTTGCTTACGACCTAACGCCATCTGAAACTGCACAAATCAACCTAGACTACGTTCTTGGTTTCGCTTGTGACATCGGCGGTCGTACATCTCATACTTCAATCATGGCACGTTCTCTTGAGCTTCCAGCTATCGTTGGTACTAACGATATCACTAAGCAAGTTAAGAACGGCGACATGCTTGTGCTAGACGCAATGAACAACAAGATCATCATAAACCCTTCAGATGCTGAACTAGCAGAAGCTAAGAAAATCAAAGAAGATTTCGAAGCAGAAGCGGTTGAACTAGCAAAACTAAAAGATTTACATGCTGAAACTCTAGACGGTCACCGTGTAGAAGTTTGTGGCAACATCGGTACAGTAAAAGACTGTGACGGTATCCTGCGTAACGGCGGTGAAGGCGTTGGTCTGTACCGTACTGAGTTCCTATTTATGGACCGTGACGCGCTTCCTACTGAAGAAGAGCAATACGTTGCTTACAAAGAAGTAGCTGAAGCAATGGAAGGCGAGTCAGTGATTATCCGTACTATGGATATCGGTGGCGATAAAGACCTACCATACATGGACCTTCCACAAGAGATGAACCCTTTCCTAGGCTGGCGTGCAGTACGTATCAGCTTGGATCGTCGTGAAATCCTACGTGACCAACTACGTGGTATCCTACGTGCATCTGCACACGGTAAACTACGTATCATGTTCCCAATGATCATTTCTGTTGAAGAGATCCGTGAACTGAAAAAAGCAATCGAAGAGTACAAAGTTGAACTTCGCGCTGAAGGCCTAGCTTTCGATGAAGAAATCGAAATCGGCGTAATGGTTGAGACTCCAGCAGCTGCTGCAATCGCACACCACCTAGCGAAAGAAGTATCTTTCTTCTCTATCGGTACTAACGACCTAACGCAATACACTCTTGCGGTAGACCGTGGTAACGAGATGATTTCTCACCTGTACAACCCACTATCTCCTGCTGTTCTTACAGTAATCAAGCAAGTGATCGATGCATCACACGCTGAAGGTAAGTGGACTGGTATGTGTGGTGAGCTTGCTGGTGATGAACGTGCAACGCTACTTCTTCTTGGTATGGGTCTAGATGAGTTCTCTATGAGCGGTATCTCTATCCCTAAAGTGAAGAAAGTAATCCGTAACTCTAACTTCGCTGAAGTTAAAGCTATGGCTGACGAAGCACTATCTCTACCTACAGCTGCAGAAATTGAAGCTTGCGTAGAAAAATTCATCGCTGAGAAAACTCAGTAATCGCCAAATGCTTAATAAAGTTAGACGGCTAAAAATAGTCGTCTAATTTGTTAGATTGGTATAGTATATTCTACAGAATAAAACTAAACGTTAGGAGCATGACACAATGGGTCTGTTTGACAAACTGAAAAAGCTTGTATCTGATGACAGCGCTGATGCTGGTGCAATCGAAATCATCGCACCTCTTTCTGGTGAAATCGTAAACATCGAAGACGTGCCAGATGTAGTTTTCGCTGAAAAAATCGTTGGTGACGGCATCGCTATCAAACCAGCTGGCGACAAAATGGTAGCTCCAGTTAACGGTACTATCGGTAAGATCTTCGAAACTAACCACGCATTCTCTATCGAGTCTGACGACGGTGTTGAGCTTTTCGTTCACTTCGGTATCGATACTGTTGAACTTAAAGGCGAAGGCTTCACTCGTGTAGCTGAAGAAGGTCAATCTGTTAAAGCTGGTGACACTATCATCACTTTCGACCTAGCGCTTCTAGAAGAGAAAGCGAAATCTACGCTTACTCCAGTTGTTATCTCTAACATGGACGAAATCAAGGAGCTGAACAAGCTTTCTGGTTCTGTAACTGTTGGCGAAACTCCAGTTCTTAAAGTAACTAAGTAATTTCGATTACTTATCTGCTTTAATTAAAACGCTACCTAAGGGTGGCGTTTTTTGTGCCTGTTATATTTGTTCAATACCTCAGATAGGCATTACTGAGTATCACACCGAAAACCTTCTCCTAGCTCCCTCAATCAGTGACAAACACACTGACCGTTTGTCCTCTGCTATCCGACCTAGTTTTTTACTAAACGTTGTTAAGCGCTATTCAAAGCATTTCAGCCATACATCAAATTACACTTGTGAATTTTAACAAACAGCAGATCTCTGATATCTCGTTCTACTCGATTCTGAGATGACGACTAAAGACTTCGACTCATGTAAACAATGGATCAATACCACCCTATAGTCTTCATTCCCTACAGTGAGGCACGAACGCGATAGGGAATCTCGCTTTTGCTCCTGCCTACCAACATTGCACTTTTCTAATACCAATTCCATTAATTAACTTACCAATAGAGTCCAATCTCTAAAGCAGAGGGATTGGACTCTGCGTTTATCTTCA